>JBBRVW010000001.1:0-237111 GCA_038246545.1 Actinomycetes bacterium
ACGTTGGCAGCGCATCGTTCCGTCGCGGACAAGGGCGGCCTCTCTCCTCTGCTGAGCAGATGGATTTGCCTCGTGCCTCGTCAGCAGCTCGCACGAGCCTCCTGAGTAGTGCCGTGGGGAAACCCATGTCGGGCAGGTCGAAGGTCGGCCAAGGCCACGACGACCATGTGATCACCGTTGTCGGCTGGCATTCGGTAGACCCGCCGCATCTGGCCGCTTCCAAGAGCGGCGACCCGGCGTACCCGTCGAAGTACAGGACGCGCCCAGCCCTGCTGCCGGCCATCGTCGCGATCACGCGCGGGTACCGGCGCAGGATGCCGTGCTTGAGCACGGCAGCTGCCTGCTGGCGCTGGAAGAACTCCTCGTTCGCGACCACATCGCCCCCACCCCCGTTGTGCCGCCGCAGCTGAACGCCAGTGTGCGAGCCAGGTGACCGCACGGCAAGCACATCCGCCAGGAGCCACCACACCTCACTCGGCGGGCTCTCACCAGCCGACCGCGTCACCAACCTGGCGGGTCACAACTAGCCGGCACCTGGGAGAACATGCCCTGCCGACTCCGACTGACAGCGTCCCGGCAGTGCGCCGTCGCCGGATGATCACATCCCATGGCCAAAGTTCGTCCTGACATCCTGATCGGGTGAAGCATGGCGGGAAGTACGCAGAGGAGAAGGGCTGCCGTTGCGACGCCTGCCGGACCGTGTGGAACGAGGACAACCGCGAGCTCCGCACCCGCCGGCGATCCAAACTCGCCTGTGTCCGCGACGGCCTAGCGCATGGCACCCGCGGCACCTACCTCAACTGGGGCTTCCGGTGCATGTGCAGCTACGAGGCACACGCGCGGTGGAACGAGCAGCGACCCAGCCGGCCAGGTGTCGTCAGTGATCCCGCGTCACGAGTGGCCAGGCCGGATAATGCTCACCGTTGGACTGATCACGTCGAGCCTGTGCGTCGTCGGCCTCATCATCCTGATGCTCGGGTAGTGACCTGCACCGGTCGGCCTGCGTCGCACGATGAACCCGATGGCCTGAGCCACCGTCGAGTAGCTCACCACCGCCCGCCACGCGACGTGCCGGTCGCGCTACTGGTCGAGGATGTCGGCTTCGTACTAGCAGTCGTCGTCGTGTTCGAGATCAAGGTCTCCGAGGGGCGCATCCGGGTCTCCATCCAGCGCTTGCGGCTCGACCCTGGGGCGAGTCAATCCGCTCATATCCCCTGCCGTCCACGCTCGTCCGCTGTCGTCGTCTGCCCACATTTTGCCCACATCAACGAAAGAGGCTCGGTCCGAATTGTCCGGACCGAGCCTCTGACCTGCATCTTCTTGGTAGCGGGGGCAGGATTTGAACCTGCGACCTCTGGGTTATGAGCCCAGCGAGCTACCGAGCTGCTCCACCCCGCGTCGCAGCGTCGACTCTACGGCAGCGGTCGGGGGCCCGCAAATCGTGAAGGGGAGCCTTCAGCCGGACGGCGAGGGCGACGGGCTGGAGTTGGCCGCCTTCCCCGTGCCGGAGGGTGACGGTGACGGCGAGCCTGAGGGGCTGGCGGCCGGCGCTCCGGTGCCGCTGCTTTGGGCTGCGACGGCCCGCGAGATGGCGTCCTGCAGGTCCCGTTGGGCCTGCCCGTACGCCGTGAAGTCGCCGGCCTTGAGCGCTGTCTCGGCCGCCGTGATGGCGGCCTGCGCGTCGGCGAGGGCCTTCGTGAGCGCCGGGCTGTCGGTCGTCCCGGTGCCACCCGTGCCCCCGGTGCCGGTGTCCGGCGGCGGGGTGGTGGTGCCACCCGTCCCGCCACTGGGGTTGCCGCCCTGATCGGCGAAGATCTTGTTCAGGGCCGCGTCGATGGTGTCCTCGAAGGCCACGTTGTTACCGAAGGACACCAGCACCTTCCGCAGCAGCGGGAACGAGGTCGCCGCCTCGGCCTGCACGTAGACCGGCTCGACGTAGAGCAGGCCACCGGCGACCGGGAAGGTGAGCAGGTTTCCGTACTTCACCGTGGTACCACGCTTGAGGATGTTGATCTGCTCGGCGATGACGTCGTCGGACTCGAGCTGGTTCTGCACCTGGGAGGGACCGTTGATCTGCAGCGACCGTTTGAGCTGCAGCACCCGGAAGGTCCCGTAGTCGGGCCCGGGGTCGGCGTTGACCGCGACGAAGGCGGACAGGTTGTTGCGGTCGCCGGTCGGCACGTAGGTCGACGTGAGGGAGAAGGACGGCTCGGCCTGACCGGGCATCTGCAGCGTGACGTAGTACGGAGGCTGCGCCTTGCCCGGGTCGCCGCTGTTGGTGGGGTCGTTCGGCACCCGCCAGAAGTCCGAACCGCTGTAGAAGGTCTGCGGCGACCCGACGTGGTAGTTGGCGAGCAGCGTCCGCTGCACCTTGAACAGGTCCTCGGGGTAGCGAAGGTGCGACATGAGGTCCGGGCTGATCTGGTCCTTGGCCTGGACCGTTCCCGGGAAGGCCCGCATCCACGTCTTGAGGACCGGGTCGTCCTCGTCCCACTGGTAGAGCGTGACCTTGCCGCTGTAGGCGTCGACCGTGGCTTTCACCGAGTTGCGGATGTAGTTCACCCGCTCCACCGGCGTGATCAGCTGGTTGCCCGCCAGCGTGCGCGAGTCAGCCGTGACGTCCTCGAGCGTGCTGCGCGTGGAGTAGGGGTAGCCGTTGCTGGTGGTGTAGCCGTCGACGATCCACACGATCTTGTCGTCGACGATCGCCGGGTAGGGGTCGCCGTCGAGCGTCAGCCAGGGCGCGACCTTCTCGACGCGCTGCTTGGGCTCCCGGTCGTAAAGGATCTTCGAGTCCGCGTTGACCCGGCCGGACAGGAGGATGTTGGCCTCCTGGTACTTCATCGCGAAGAGCAGCTTGTGCCAGGACGACCCGATCGGGACGCCACCCTCGCCGTTGTACGTCGTGTTGCGTTGGCCGGAGGACGCGGAGTCGTCGGGGTAGTCGAGCTCGCGCGGCGGGGTCCCCTTCGGAGCGCCGACGATGCTGTAGGTCGGCGACTCCTGGCCGAAGTAGATCCGCGGTTCGAACCCCGTGCGGAGGTCGCCGACCGGAGGGATGTCGGAGGAGACGAAGGAGGGCCGGCCACCACTGGTCTCGTTGCTCGGAGCGGCCACGAAGCCGAAGCCGTGCGTGTACTGCGTGTGGTCGTTGATCCAGTTCCGCTGTTGGCGCGGGAGCCCGTCGAGGCTCACCTCGCGGACCGCCATGACGACGTCGCGGGTCTCGCCGCCGACGGTGTAACGGTCGACGCCGAGGGTCTCCGGAAAGTCGTAGTACGCCTTGATCTGCTGGAGGTTCTTGTACGTGGGGCTGAGGAGCAGGGGGTCGAGCAGCCGGACGTCGGCCAGGACGTCGGCATCGTTGGCGAGCAACGCGGTGTCGGGCGTGAGCGCAGCGGCGTATCCCTTGGTGATCTGGACCTTGCTCTTGTCGATGCCGTAGGCGTCACGGGTCGCGGCGATGTTGCGCGAGATGTACTTGGCTTCCTTCTCGGCCTGCGACGGTGCCACCGTGAAGCGCTGCACGAGTGCGGGGTAGATACCGCCGATCAGCAGCGCCGACAGCAGCAGGAGGCCGACACCGATGCCCGGGAGGATCCAGGTGCGGCGCACGATGTTCGCGAAGAACAGCACCGCACAGATCAGCGAGATGATCGCGAGGATGGTGCGCCCCTGCAGGACCGCGTTGACATCGGTGTAGGTGAGGCCGGTGAAGTCGGTCCGGTTGATCTGGTGCTCACCCACAGCCAGGCCGTAGCGGTCCAGCCAGTAGGCGACCGCCTTGAGCAGGACGAAGACGCCGAGCAGCACCGACAGGTGCACGCGCGCGGCCGGGGTGGCCCGCTCCCCGAGGAAGGCCTGCAGCCGGAGGCCGCCGTAGAGGTAATGGGTGACGGCCGCCGCGACGAGGCTGACGACGACGGTGGCGAAGGCGAACCCGAGGACGAAGCGGTACCACGGCAGGTCGAACGCGAAGTAGGAGATGTCCTTGCCGAACTGCACGTCCTTCTCGCCGAACGGCACCGCGTTGCGCCACTGCATGTAGGTGCGCCACTGACCCGCGGCCGAGGACCCGGCGATCAGGCCGAGCAGCGTGACGACGACACCGACGACGACCCGGCGGTAGGGGTCGATGGCCATCCGGTAGCGGTCCAGCTCCTGCTGACCCGGGATCATCGGCTGGTACGCCGGCCGCGAGCGGAACGCGACCACGAAGTTGACCGTCACCGCGGCCGCGAACAGCAGCCCGAACATGAGGAAGAGCAGCGAACGCGCCCCCAGGGTGCGGGTGAACACCGAGGTGTAGCCGACCGACCGGAACCACAGCAGGTCGGTGTAGAAGCCGGTGAAGATGCTGAACCCGATGAGCAGGACGCCCAGGATGATCAGGGTGGGCAGCAGGGCTCGCCCGCGCCGCCGCGGCACCGCGACGGGTCGTCGGGGCGGGCCACCGGCCGGGGCCGGCATGTCGAAGCTCACGCGCTACGTCCGTTCGTCGAGCCAGGTGCGTACGGCGGACCCTGGACCATCGGTCGGTGCGGACGAGACGGAGGTCTCGCCCGACGTGTGGCTCAACTTACCGACTCGGGGGGTAGTTCCCGCCCGTAGCGCCGCGCACGGGAGGATCAGGGCATGACCGACGCCCCCGCCGACAACCAGCGGCTCGACGCCCTCACGCTCGACCTGGAGCGGCACGCGGCCGCTGCGGGCTGGGACCAGCCGCCGCACCTGTTCGCCCTGGTGGAGACCGCCGACCTGCTTCGCCGGGAGCCGCAGCTGGCCGCCGACCTCGGGCTCGTCGAGGGCGCCCCGGGCGACCTCACGCCCGTCGACCAGGGCGACCTTCCCGGTCACGCGAGCCTGGACGAGCTCCTGGCCGGCATCGCCTGGCCCCCGGAGGTGCTGGGCACGGCCCTCGCCGTCGAGCGGCTGATGGTGCCGCCCGCGGTCGAGACGGCCATGCCCCAGGACGAGGGTGCAGCCCTGCAGTGGCTCGCCGAGCACCCGGAGCGGCAGGAAGTGCGCCTGGTGGTGGCCGTCCTGCGCGACGGGTCGCGGTCGGCGGCCCTGCGGATGCGCGCCCACGACGAGGAGACCTCGGTCCTCACGGGCCGCAACCTCGTGCCCGGGCTCGCGGACGCCCTCGCCGAGACGCTCGCCGACTGAGGCGCTCGACCTCCCGCCGCGCACGCAGGTGTCAGCAGCGGGGCAGGTCAGCCGCGCGGCCGGACCGCAGGTCGTCCAGGGCCGTCACCGCGTCGGTCAGGGTGTCGACCTTGACCAGCCGCAGCCCGTCCGGCTTGGTGGACCTGGCCTGGGCGCAGTTCGCCATCGGTGACAGGAACACGGTGGCCCCGTTGCGACGCGCGCCGACCATCTTCTGCGTGATGCCGCCGATCTCGCCGACCTGGCCCTGGTCGTCGATCGTTCCGGTGCCGGCGATGTACTTCCCGCCGGTGAGCGAGCCGGGCGTGAGCTTGTCGACGATTCCCAGCGCGAACATCAGGCCGGCGCTGGGGCCGCCGACGTCCCGGAGCGAGATCTCGACGGTGAACGGGTAGGTCACCTTGTCGCGGGTCGAGACGCCGATGATCGGACGACCGTCGTCGGTCGCCGCCGCGGTGACGACGTCCGCGGCCACGCGCTTCCCGGCCCGCCGTACGACGAGGCGGACCGTGTCCCCGGCCTGCACCGAGGTGATGGCGTCGCGCAGCGCCGCTCCCCCGTCGACCGCGGTGCCGTCGACGGAGACGACGACGTCTCCGGCGCGCAGGAGGCCGGCGGCCGGCGACTTCGGCGACAGCGTCGTGACCCGGACGTTGCTCGTGACGGGGATGCCGAGCTGCCGCAGCGCCGCGGTGGTGGCGCTCTGCTGCGACTGGGTCATCTCGGCGTTGCTCTCCTGCTCGGCCTGCTTGGCCGTCTCGCCCTTGGGGTAGACCGTCGTCTCCGGCACCACCGCGACGGTGTCGTCGAGCCAGCCCGCGATCGCGGTGATGAGGTCCATCTTCTGGCGCGGGCCGCCCTGCACCGAGACGGTGACCAGGTCGAGGTGTCCCTTGTCCTGGTAGGTCTGCCGACCCTCGATCCGGATCAGCTCGGTGCTGCCTACCTTGCCCAGCGTGTTGGTGGTGGGGCCGGGTTTCAGTGCGACGTACGGCACCGGAAGCAGCGCCGACGCGGCGGCCAGGAGCACCGTGAGGAGACCGGCGACGGCGAGCACGACCACGCGGCGGGACATGGCGGGCAGACTACGAGAGCAACCTGTCAGTCGCGTCGGCGGCGGCGGTCGGACCGCTCCGGGTCGAACGCCGCCTTGAACCGGTCGTGCTCGGCGAGGGTCTCGTGGGTGTCGGCGCGCGGCCGGGTGCGGCTGGCCCACAGCGCCCAGAGGACGCCGAGCACGAGGGCGACCAACGGGATCGCCAGCCACGCGAGAGGGGACACAACCGTAGGTTACGTCGACGCCCGCCCGGATCTGACGCGTTCGGTCAGGGGAGGCCGACCCACTCGTCGCCGCCGTCGGTGAAGACCTGGTGCTTCCAGATCGGCACGCGCGACTTGAGCTCGTCGATGAGCGACCGGCAGGCGACCAACGCGTCGCCCCGGTGCGGGCACGAGACGCCGACGACCACCGCGAGGTCACCGACGGCAAGGTCGCCGACCCGGTGCACCGCAGCCAGCGCCCGCACCTCGGGGTGCGCCGCGGCAACCTGCTCGGCGACGACGCGCAGCTCAGCGACCACGCTCGGGTGCGCGCTGTAGCCGAGACCGGTCACGCCACGGCCGCCGTCCTCCGCGCGCACCGTCCCGACGAACAACGCGGTGCCGCCGCACGACGGGTCGGCCACGACGCCCAGCACTTCGTCGACCGAGAGCGCCTCCTCGCGCACGTCGACCAGCCGCACGACACCGTCCGCCGTCATCCGCGCCGCTTCCGCCGGGCCGCACGCACCAGGGCCGCAGTGCCGACCACGGCAACCGCCGCACCGGCGGCGCCGATCGTGGCGTCCCGCCGGCCGACTCGCCGCGCGATCAGGGCGTGGTGTCCGCGGACCTGCTCGAGCAGGAGCCCCAGCGCGGTCGGGTTGTCGTACGCCGGCCGCCAGCCGGCCTCGAGCAGCCGGGTCGACGGGACGACCCACGGGTGCACGACGTACTGCAGGTCGCTCGCGGGGGCGGGCAGCACGCCGAGCCGGTGCAGCCGCTCGGCGGTGCCGAAGGCGAGCGAGGACGGCAGCTCGATGCGGCGCATGCCCGAGACGAGCTCGACCTCGTCCTGGTCCAGCCAGCCCTCGCACCCGACAGTGACGACACCGGTCACGGCTCCGATGGCCGCGAGCTCCAGGGCCGACGCGAGGTCGTCGACGTGACAGAACTGCCACCCGGGCGACGAGTCACGCACGACAAGGAGCCGGGGCGCCTCGAAGTGGCGGGTCAGCACGCTGTCGACGTCCGGGCCCACCAGGGTCGCCGGCCGCACCACCGTGACCTGCAGGCCGGGGTGGCTGCGGGGCGCCTGCGCCGCGAGCCGCTCGACCTCGAGCCAGTCGGAGAGCAGCCCCCCGTCGGGCACGGCGCGCAGCGGGGCGTCCTCGGCGAGCGGCACCTCGTTGTCCGGCAGCGCGCCGTAGACCATCGCCGACGTGAGCAGAACGACGCGCCGGACGCCGGTCGCCGCGGCCGCGGTGAGCACCGCCTGCGTGCCGCGCACGTTGAGCGCGGACTGCTCGGCGCGGTCGCCGTCGAGGGAGGTGTCGACCGCGAGGTGGACCACCGTGTCGACCTTGTCCAGCCGGGTCGCCAGGGACGGGTCGCGCACGTCGAGAACCCGCCAGGTCACGCCCTCGGTCGGACCGCGGTGGTCGTCGAGACCGAGCACCTTGCCGACGCCGTCGTGGGCGACCAGCCGGGCCGCCACCGCGGCGCCGAGGCCGGACGCGGCCCCGGTGACCGCGATCACGGGCAGCCGTCGGCTGCTGCGCCGAGAGCGAACTCCCGACGGCCCGGAACCGGCGGGGGAACTCATCGTCGTCCCGCCGGTGTTGGCAGGTTCGAGGATCCGTACCGGATGGCTACGGTGGGAGGCGCGGCAGTCATGGTGCGTCCATCTAAGCCAACTGGTCGCCCGTGCGCGACGACGTGGAGCGAGACGTGAGCAACTTCCCCTTCGGGTTCAACCCGCCGTCCGACGACGAGGGCGGTCCCGACGACCCGCAGCCAGGCGGCCAGCCCGGTCCGCTGGACCCGCTCGCGGCCATGCTCGGCGGCGCGGGTGGCGACCTGGGCTCGGCGTTCACCCAGCTCGGTGCGCTGCTGTCCTACCAGGGCGGGCCGGTCAACTGGGACCTCGCCCATGACGTGGCCCGCCAGTCGGTGAGCACCGCCGGGGACCGCTCGGTGGCCACGGCCGAGCGCGAGCAGGTCTACGAGGCCATGCGCTTGGCCGAGCTGTGGCTCGACGAGGTGTGCGGCTTCCCCGCCGCCGGCAGCCAGGTCAAGGCGTGGAGCCGCGCCGAGTGGGTCGAGGCGACTCTCCCGCAGTGGCGCGCCCTGGTCGACCCGATCGCGGCGAAGGCCGTCGATGCGATGGGCAGCATGCTCTCCGGCGAGGGCGGTCCGATGTCCCAGCTCGGCGCCGCACCCGAGCAGCTGGCGGCGATGACCGGCCCGCTGCAGCAGATGATGACGAGCATCGGCGGCGCGATGTTCGGCACCCAGGTCGGGCAGGCGGTGGGCGAGCTCGCCGGCGAGGTGGTCGGGTCGACCGACGTCGGCCTGCCGCTGGCGCCCGCCGGCACGGCCGCGTTGCTGCCGGCCAACATCACGGCGTTCGGCGACGGCCTCGAGGTGCCCGCTGACCAGGTCCGGCTCTACCTCGCGCTGCGCGAGTCCGCCCACCACCGGCTGTTCGCCCACGTGCCGTGGCTGCGCGCGCACCTGCTCGACGCGGTGGCGGCGTACGCGCGCGGCATCAGCGTCGACACCTCGCGCCTGGAGGAGGCGATGGGCAACATCGACCCGACCGACCCCGAGTCGCTGCAGCAGGCCCTCACGGGCGGCATGTTCGAGCCCGAGGACACCCCGGAGCAGAAGGCTGCTCTGGCCCGGCTCGAGACCGCTCTCGCGCTGGTGGAGGGCTGGGTCGACGAGGTCGTCGACGCCGCCGCCGGTGCCCGGCTGCCGGCGGCCGGCGCGCTGCGCGAGACGGTCCGTCGCCGACGCGCCAGCGGTGGCCCGGCCGAGCAGACCTTCGCGTCGCTGGTGGGGCTCGAGCTGCGCCCACGCCGGCTGCGCGACGCCGCGGACCTGTGGCGCGCGGTGCTCGCGGCCCGCGGGCAGGAGGGTCGCGAGGCCGTCTGGGCCCACCCCGACCTCCTGCCGACTGCCGACGACCTCGGCGACCCGACCGGCTTCGCCGCGGGAGGGTCGGCGCCGCTGGACCTCTCCGGCCTCGACGACACCGAGGCGCCGCCCGAGCCGCCGGTTCCCGGCTCGGCCGGGTGAGCCTGCACGACGACGCGCTCGCGACCCTGCGCGGCTGGCAGCCCCCCGACGCCGGCCAGGGGCAGCTGCGGGCGGCGTACGTCGGGCACCTGGAGGCGCACGACGACGCGGTCTGGAAGGGCGGGCCGCCGGCGCACCTGACCGCCAGCGCGATGGTCCTCGACAGCACCGGCCGGCACGTCCTGCTCACGCTGCACCGCAAGGGTGGTTTCTGGGGGCAGCTCGGCGGTCACTGCGAGCCGGCCGACGCGACACTGGCCGACGCAGCGCTGCGCGAGGCCACCGAGGAGTCCGGGATCCCGGGCCTCCGCCTGGTGGGCGGCGGCCCGGTGGACCTCGACCGGCACGCACTGTCGTCGGCCTTCGGCAGCTGCCGCGAGCACCTGGACGTGCGGTACGCCGTGGTGGCGCCACCGGGCGCCGAGCCGGTCGTCAGCGACGAGTCCGACGATGTCGCGTGGTTCCCCGCGGACGGGCTGCCGGCCGGGGCGGTCGACGACCTGGGCCGGTTGGTGCGGGCCGCGCAGGCGGTGCTGCGCGCCGAGCCCTAGTCGAAGAGCCGGTCGCCGGCCGGCTCGGCCGACGCCCGCTTCTTCCGCGGTGGCCGCGGCGCCGGCAGCTCGCCGGGCTCCGGCGCGACGGCCTCGGCGGCCTCGCCAGCCGGGGCGTCGGCGGTGCCCGTCGCCTCGTCGGTGCCGCTGTCGGAGAGGCCGAGCTGCGCCGTGGCCGAGACGCCCTCGAGATAGCCGCGGGCCCGCTCGGTACGGGGGTAGCGGTCGACGTGGGCCCAGAAGTCCGGGCCGTGCCCCGGCACGAGCAGGTGCACGAGCTCGTGCACGAGCACGTAGTCGACCACCCAGGACGGCATGCCCTGCAGCCGGTGGGAGAGCCGGATGCTGCCGTCGACGGGCGTGCACGACCCCCACCGGGCGCCCTGGTTCGTCGCCCATCGGACGCTGCGCGGGCGGGCCTCACCGCCGAGCCAGCGCCGGGACAGCCCGGTCGCCCGGGAGAGCAGGTCGGCGTCGCTCGGTCGCAGCTTGGCGTCCTGGGCGGCCAGCCGCTCCAGCATGACCTCGACCCAGCGCCGCTCCTCGGCGCGGCTCATGCGGGCCGGGATGAGCACCACCGTGCGGTCGCCGTCGCGGTAGGCGGAGACGGTGCGGCGGCGCCGCGCCGACCGGCGCACCTCGACCAGCGGGGACTCCGCCGCGTCCCGACCACCGAGACCCCGCGCTGCCATGCCGACCACGCTAGCGAGTATTTTCCGTCCACAGGCGGTGGACTACATCACTGCAGGTCAGGGGCGTTTCGCATGATCATCCCCAGGGTTGTCCACAGGTCATGAACGGGTCGCTCCACAGCCGCGCCGGAACTCTCCCCAGGGGTTGACCGGTCCGTCCACAGGCCGTCCACAGGCCGGTGGCGGGCACCGTTGACGGCTCCCGCCCCGGGCTCCTACGGTCCTCCTCGACGAAGCCCCCGGCGCGACCGGCCGGGACGTCCGCAAGGGGAAGGCGGACGGCCGGGCCGGAAGGACCGGGGGCTTCGTGACGACCCCCGGTTCCGCGTCACCCCCCCCCGACGCGGTGCCGCCGGACCCCGCGGTCTCCCCGCCGCCGCGGGACCCCGGCCGGGTCCCGGGACGGCCGACCCTGCGTCGCCCCGGGACCCGACCGGGACCACCCCGGGAGGGCCGCTCAGCAGCCGGTGAACCGCGGCGCCCGCTTCTCGCGCACCGCGCGCAGACCCTCCTGCAGGTCCTCGGTGGCCAGCGTCACCGGCTGGGCCAGCGCCTCCCACTCCAGGGCCGCCTCGAACGACGCGTGCCCGCCGCGAAGCAGGGCCCGCTTCGTGAGCCGGGTGGCGACCGGC
Organism: Actinomycetes bacterium; assembly: GCA_038246545.1. Lineage (GTDB taxonomy): Bacteria > Actinomycetota > Actinomycetes > JACCUZ01 > JACCUZ01 > JBBRVW01. The sequence goes on from JBBRVW010000001.1 coordinate 11,386, forward strand.
GCGGCCGCCGCCGCCGCAGTGGCGGCAGACAGCGCGGTGGCGAGCACGTCGGCGGCAGGGACGGCCCGGGTCACCAGCCCGCATGCGGCGGCCTCCGCGCCGTCCAGCATCCGCCCGGTGAGCAGCAGCTCGCGGGCTACCGCGATCCCCGCGACCTCTGGCAACAGGTACGTCGAGGCCATCCCGGGATGCATGCCGAGCGAGGTGAACGGCATGCCCAGCCGGGCGTCGTCGGCGGCGTAGCGCAGGTCGCAGGCCAGTGCGACCGCCAGCCCGGCGCCGATCGCGGCGCCGTTCACGGCCGCGATGGTGGGCACCTCGAGGTCCTGCACCGTCAGCCACGCCCGGTAGAACGCGACCATCCGGGTGCGCAGCACGTCGACGGAGGCATCGGGCTCGGCGCCGATCCAGGACAGGTCGCCGCCGGCGCAGAACGCCGTGCCGGCCCCGGTCACGACGACGGCCCGGACCTCCGGGTCATCACGCAGGACGGCCATCGCCCGCGCCCAGGAGCCCGTCATCGGCGCCGACATCATGTTCCGGCGGCCGGGCAGGTCCAGGGTCACCAGGACCACGCCGCCCGCCCCCCGGGCGACCGTGAGATCCGCCAGATCGGCCAGCTCGCCGCCGTACGGCGAGAAGCCCTGCAAGGGCTCCGAGGGGACGGTCGGAGCCTCGCTGGCGGGGTCGGTCATGGGGTGAGCCTATGCACGCTCGCCGCACGCTCAGACCCCCGCCTCCCACGCTCTCTGGCACTGCTGCTCTAGGGTGGCCCGCAGGTCCGGTCAGCGGCACTCCAGCCGGACACCGAACCCACCGACGAGGAGGACCCCGTGGCTGAGAGCTACACCGGAGACGCGTACTGCGTGAAGTGCAAGGAGAAGCGCGACTTCACCGGCGAGATCAAGGTCAGCGAGTCGGGCCGCCGCATGGCCCAGGGCATCTGCCCCGTGTGCGGCACCAAGCTCAACCGCATCCTCGGCAAGGCCTGAGCGAGCGGCAGCACGACTCCGCCCGGCGCACCCGCGTCGAGCCCTGACGGGGCGGTCACCATCTGGTGGCCGCCCCGTCGGCGTTCCGGGGCCGGCTGACCGCGCTCCGGCTACCGGCGGCAGGCCCTAGTCTCCTGCGGGTGACCGACTGGGCCGCGCGGGTGCTCGCCGAGGTGGACGCCGGAGCAGCGGCCGCCGAGTCCCGGCTGGCCGACCTGGTGCGGGTGCCCAGCGTGGGCGGCACCGACCCGGAGCACGAGATCCAGGCCCTCCTGGCCGCCGAGCTGACCGCGCTCGGCCTCGAGGTCGACCACTGGCGGCTGCCGCTGGCCGAGCTGCAGGCCGCGCCCGGTTTCCCCGGTGTCGAGGTGGACCGCGACGAGGCCTGGGGGCTGGTCGGCCGGCTGGCCGGCACCGGCGACGGCCCGAGCCTGCTGCTGAACGGACACGTCGACGTGGTGCCGGTCGGCGACCGGACGGCGTGGAGCACGCCCGACCCGTTCTCCGGGCGGGTGGTCGACGGCGACCTGCACGGCCGCGGCGCCTGCGACATGAAGGCCGGGCTGGTCGCGGCGCTCGCCGCCGTCGCGGCGATCCGGCGGGCCGGCGTACCGCTGCGCGGCGACCTGCTGCTCGCCTGCGTGCCCGGCGAGGAGGACGGCGGGCTCGGCACCTTCGCCACCCTGCACCGCGGCTGGACCGCGGACGCCTGTGTCGTCCCGGAGCCCACGGACCTGCAGCTCGTCACCGCCAACGCCGGCGCCCTGACGTTCCGGCTGCGGGTGCCGGGCCTCGCGACCCACGCGTCGCGCCGCACCGAGGGCGTCAGCGCGGTCGAGAAGCTGGTCCCCCTGCTGGCCGGCCTGCAGCGGCTGGAAGCCGCCCGCAACGCCGCCGTCGACCCCCTGATGGCCCGCTGGTCGCTGGCGTACCCGCTGTCGATCGGCAGGGTGCAGGCCGGCGACTGGGCCTCCAGCGTCCCCGACCTGCTCCTCGCCGAGGGCCGGCTGGGTGTCGCACTCGACGAGCCGGTCGAGCAGGCACGGGCCGCGCTCGAGCTGGCGGTGGCGGAGGTCAGTGACGCGGACCCGTGGCTGCGCGAGCACCCGGTCACGGTCGAGTGGTGGGGCGGCCAGTTCGCCTCGGGCCGGCTCGCCGCCGGGTCCGACCTGGCCGATCGGGTGGCCACCGCGCACGCCACGGTCACCGGTGCCGGTACGCCGGAGCGCGGCGGCGCGCCGTACGGCTCCGACCTCCGGTTGCTCGCCGGCGCGGGGATCCCGACGCTGCACTACGGGCCGGGTGACGCGGTGCTCGCCCACGCGCCCGACGAGCGGGTGCCGCTCGCCGACGTCCACACCACGGCGCGCACCCTCGCGCTGGTCGTCCTCGACGTCTGCGGCGTCGCCTGACCCACCCCTACCCCCACCCGCCCCGCCCCGCCCCGCCCCGCCCCGCCAGCCGAGCCGAGCCGAGCCGAGCCGAGCCAGTCGATCACGGTTACGTGGTCGACTCTCGCCTTGCACGGGTTGCGGCCCGTGCAAGGCATCGGTGGATCACGTAAACGTGATCGACTGCGGGCGGAGACTGGGTTGGGCTGGGCTGGGCTGGGCTGGGCTGGGCTGGGCTGGGCGGGGCGGGGCGGGGGTGGGGGGCCGGGACGGTTGACCGGAGGCTGTGGACAGTGCGGCGGGCAGGGACGGCCCGCCGTGCCACGCTCCGGACATGGCGCCGCACCGACCCCAGCTGAAGGCCGGGCTACGTCGGGTGTGGCGGGACGGGACCACGATCCAGCTCGGCGTCGACCCGGCGCACGCCGTGGTGATCGGCGGTCTCGACCCTGGCGCCGCCCGGGTGCTGGAGAGCCTCGACGGCAGCCGTGACCTGTCCGGGGTGGCCAGCTCGGCCGCCCTCCTCGGCGTCGACGCCGCCCGGCTCCACGAGCTGCTCACCCTGCTCGACCGGGCCGGCGCGCTCGAGGACGCCGCCACCGACCCGCGTGCCCTCACCGGCCTCTCCCGCGACGAGCGCGACCGGCTGGCCCCGGACCTGGCAGCGGCAGCCCTGCTGCACCCGGTGTCCGACGGCGCGCTCGGGCTGCTCGCGCGGCGCCGTCGCGGCGTGGTCCAGGTCCTCGGCGCCGACCGCGTCGGCGCATCGGTCACGACGCTGCTCGCGGCCGCGGGCGTGGGGGCAGTCGTCGTCGACGACGCCGCCACCACCCGCCCGGGCGACGTCGCCCCGGCCGGCGCCGCTCCGGAGGACGTCGGGTCGCGCCGCCAGGACGCGGCCGTCCGGGCCGCCCGGCGGGTCGCGCCGTCCGTGCGCAGCACCATGCCTGCCGGCCGGGTCACGGCCGACCTCGTCGTGCTCGCCGCCGGGCCGCGTGCCGACCCGGCCACCGCCGAGCGCCTGCTCCGCGCGGGCGTGCCGCACCTGGTGGCCCGGGTGCGCGAGACGACCGGGCTGGTCGGCCCGCTCGTGCTGCCCGGCCGGTCGTCCTGCCAGCGCTGCCACGACCTGCACCGGGCCGACCGGGACCCCGCGTGGCCCAGCATCGCCGCCCAGCTGGCCGGCGCCACCCGGCACCGGCTGGTGGCCTGCGACACCGTGCTGGCGACCGCGGTCGCGGCGCACGCCGCCCTGCAGGTGCTGGCGTACCTGGACGGCGATCCCGCGCCGTCCGCCGTCGACGGCACGCTGGAGATCGCCCAGCGTGACGGGCGGGTCCGTCGCCGCTCCTGGCCGGTGCACCCGGCCTGCGGCTGCTCGTGGGGCCTCGAACCGACCGCAGCGCCGGACTGAGGCGGCCGCCGCGCCGGACTCCGGCGAGGGGGCGCCGACGTCCCGCCCCGGGCGGGGGGGAGGATGACGACGTGGACGACCTTCCCCGCCGGGCCGCGGCGCGCACGGTCCGGCTCGCCGGGCTGCCCCTCGGCTACGCCGGTCGCGCCACTCTCGGCCTCGGGAAGCGGCTGGGCGGACGTCCCGCCGAGCTGGTGGCCGCCGAGGTCCAGGCCCGCACCGCCGAGCAGCTGTTCAAGGTGCTCGGCGAGCTCAAGGGCGGCGCCATGAAGTTCGGCCAGGCGATGTCGGTGTTCGAGGCCGCCCTGCCCGAGAACCTGGCCGGCCCCTACCGCGAGACCCTCACCAAGCTGCAGGAGGCTGCGCCGCCGCTGCCCGCCCGCACGGTGCACCGGGTGATGGCGCGCGAGCTGGGCGACGGCTGGCGGGCACAGTTCCAGGCCTTCGACGACGTCCCCGCGGCAGCCGCCTCGATCGGCCAGGTGCACCGCGCCACCTGGGTCGACGGCCGCGAGGTCGCGGTCAAGGTGCAGTACCCCGGCGCGGGCGACGCGCTGCTCTCCGACCTCACCCAGATCGGCCGCCTGAGCCGGCTGGTCGGGGTGCTGGTACCCGGTCTCGAGGTCAAGCCGCTGGTCGCGGAGCTCAAGGCCCGGGTGGCCGAGGAGCTCGACTACGAGCTGGAGGCCGAGAGCCAGGAGGCGTTCGCGGCGGCGTACGAGGGCGACCCCGATGTGCTCGTCCCGCACGTCGTGGCCGCCACCAGGCAGGTCCTGGTCAGCGAGTGGGTCGACGGCACCCCGCTCTCGCGGATCATCTCGACCGGCACCCAGGAGCAGCGGGACCGCGCCGGCCTGCTGCTCGCCCGGTTCCTGTTCTCGGGGCCGGCCCGCGCCGGCCTGCTGCACGCCGACCCGCACCCCGGCAACTTCCGCCTGCACGACGACGGCCGCCTGGTCGTCCTCGACTACGGCGCAGTGAACCGGCTGCCCGGCGGGCTGCCCACCCCGATCGGGCCGCTGCTCCGGCAGGCCGTCGCGGGCGACGCCGAGGGCGTGTTCGACGGCCTGCGCGCGGAGGGCTTCGTGCGACCGGGTGTCGACCTCGACGCCGCGCGGCTGCTGAGCTACCTCGCGCCGATCCTCGATCCGGCGCGCGAGGAGACCTTCCGGTTCAGCCGGGCCTGGCTGCGCAGCCAGGCGGTTCGGGTGGGCGATCCCCGCTCGCCCGCGTACAGCACCGGGTTGCGGCTCAACCTGCCGCCGGACTACCTGCTCATCCACCGGGTCACCGCCGGTGCCATCGGCGTGCTGTGCCAGCTCGAGGCCGAGGCGCACTGGCGGGCCGAGCTGGGCAGCTGGCTGCCCGGCTTCTCCCCGCCGACGCCCACCCGCCGCCGCAAGAAGACCGGCTGAGCCACTCGGCTCGCCGGTGCGGACCGCTCCACCCGAGGTCGGCACCGCTCCCCCGCATGATCGTGTGCTCGGCGGTGGCGGCTCAGCCGGGCGCGGTCACCAGTGCTCGGGGTCGAGCTTGGCCTCCATCGAGCGGACGTGCTCGCGGCTGCACCGCTCGCAGTGGTGCAGGGTCCGGCCGCGCTCGACCGACGCGCTCCAGCCCAGCGGCAGCCACTCGGCCGTCGTCCCGCAACCCGCGCAGGTCACCGGACCACCGGTCTCGTGCTCGTCCGCCACGGCAGCAGCCTCCCTCACGCGGGGCGTCCGGGGAAGACCGGTCAGCTGAGGACGAGTCGCACCGGCGCCTCGCCGACGAGCTCGTCGTCGGCGTCGCCGACATCGAGGCACGGACCGGTGAGCGAGAGCAGCACCACCGGCCGGGCGGCGTAGCCGGTGAGCTGGACCCGGACGTCGTCGCGGTCACCCTGCAGGACGACCGGGTCGGCGGTCGTCGAGACGTCGGTGAGCTCGACTCCGCCGTCGACGAACGGGCGGCGCACGGCCTCGAGGAACCCCTCCGGCAGGCCGTCGGGGGCGTCGACGCGACCGGACACCCGGTAGGCGACGTGGCCGCCGAGGTCGTCACAGCCGGACCACCCGCCGCGCGGGGGCCGTGTGAACGTGCCGGTGCCGGACAGCCGGCCCAGCAGGTCGCGCGACACCGCGAGGACGCGGCCCTTGGAGTCGGCGGCGGCGCGGCTGTCGGCCGGCGAGCCGCAGCCGCCGAGTGCCACCGCGCCGGCGAGCAGCCCGCCGGCGATGCGTGGCAGCCGGGAGCCGTCACCCGGCCCGGCCGGCGGGTCGCTCACCAGCTCGACCACGTCGACCTCGGCGGGCAGCCGACGGCGCGCCTCCGCCATCGGGTCGCGGGCCGCGGGGCCGCGCCGCTCGCCCGCGGTCTGCTGCTCCACGTCAGTGGGTGAGTCATCGACTGGTGGGGTCACGGTCGGTCTCCGGGTCGCTGTTGATGCCATCGGGAAGCAGCCACGTCTCATGACGGTACGGCGCGCGCACCACGCCGTCGTAGTCGCCGGTGACGACGTGCACGATGTTGGACAGCGACTCGGTGCCCTCGTTGAAGTACTTCGAGTGGTCGTCGAGGTCGAGCCGCCACGTGTTGCGCGTGGGGTCCTCGGCCTCGAACCGGGTCGCGCCGAAGGACTCGTGCGACGGGTCGTCGCCGAACCGGTCGAGGTAGCTCACCGGGTCGCGGCTGCTCGCCCCGACGAATACGTGCCCGGCGGGGACCCGCAGCTCGGCGGCGTCCTCGACGTCGGGACCCGGGCTGCCGACGAGGACCACGTCGTCGGTGCCGGTCTCGTGGTCGCGCAGCATCGTGCCGGTGGTCGTGCTGCCGTAGGAGTGACCGACCACCGTGAGGTGCGGCTGCACCACCCGGGACGCCTGGACGGCGAGGAGGTCGCCGAGGAGCAGCTCGCCACCGTCGAAGGCGGCGCCGTCGCTACCGACGTTGCCCAGACCCGGCGCGTCGTAGCCCATCCAGGCCACCGTCGCCGTCGTCTCGTACGGCGACAACCGGCGGGCATCCTGGGTGACGCGAAGGGCGCTGCTCGTCAACGACGACATCGCGCTGTCGATCGTGGAGTTGAGCCCGGGCACGAGGAAGGCGACGTTGTCGGCCGTGTCCAGGTCACCGACGACGACCGCCGCGCGGCCCTCGTAGCCGAACGCCCCGGGGTCGAAGACCAGCAGCTGCGCGGTGAGCTGCGCGAGGGAGAACGGGTCCTCGTCGGAGCGGACCCGGCCGAGCTGCTGCTGCACCAGCTCGCAGTTGCGCAGCCACCGCCGCTCGTCGTCGGTGAGGGCGCTCCTGGCGCGCAGCGCGGCAAGGTCGGCGGCGAGCTGCTGCTCGTTGGCCTGCGACCGGACCGCGCCGGGGAGCCCGTCGAGACGGCCGAGCTCCGACGGGTGGAGTCGGACCATCCGCTCCTGCTCGTCGGGCGTGAGCGCCGACCACCAGGTCTGCACGACACGGGGCGGCGACCCGTGCGGTGGCGGCGACCCCCGCACACCGGCGGCCGAGCGCATCGCGGCGAGCAGCGGCAGCAGCCCGGCGAGCCGCGCCTCGTGGTCGCCGACCGGGCGGCCGTCGGACCGTCGGCCCGGGACCACCGACGCGGCGGCGGACCGGACCTGCCGACCGGTCAGCCGCGCGTGCCCGGCGACCTGCTCGAGCACCGCCTCGTGCCGCCGGTGCAGCGCCGCGAGCCGGGCCTGGTGGGAGTCCTGCGCGGCCTGCAGCTCGATGCGCCGCAGCGGGCCGGTGAGCCCGGTGTCGTGCAGCAGGCGGTCCACCCGGGCGCTGTGGGCGGTGAGCACGTCGTCGTAGTCCTGCCTCAGCGCGTCGACCTGGTACCCGGCGTCGCGGACGACGTCGGCGTGGTCGGCGAGGAGCCGGCCGGAGCGCTGGAGCGGGTCGCCCAGCGACCGGACGACCCGGGTCGCGGCCCGCAGCTCCGCGGCGCAGCCCTGCGAGGCGGTCCCGTCCCAGCAGCCGTCCAGCAGCCGGCCGTCGTGAGCCAGGTCGTCGGCCACCCGGCCGGAGAGAGCCGCCAACCGAGCGCACCGCGCCGCCGCCGCTCGCAGCGGGCCGGGCCGGTCCGGCGGGTACGGCAGCGCGGCGACGGCCGCCGGGCCGGCCGCGGCGGACGGGCTCACGGCCAGGTCATCCCGTCGCGGAGGCGCTGCTCGACCCGGTCGTAGAGGACGGCGCCGGAGCGCACCTTGGTGGCCAGCAGCTCCAGGTCGCGGGCGACCGGGTCCAGCACGTCGGCCGCGACGTCGGCGAGAGCACCCACGGCGGCGACCAGGGACGGGTCGTGCAGCCCGGCGGGCAGTCGCCCGCAGTGGGCGACCTGGCCCAGGACCAGGGAGCTGCGGTCGGCCAGGTGCGTGGACGCGAGCAGCACCCCGCCGCTGTCGACCTCGACCCGCACCCGCACCACCCGGCCCCGCGACTGAAGCCCGTACCCCGCCGGCCGGGCTGCGGCCAGCCTAGGAAGAACGGCGGCGCGGCCGCCGACTTGTCCACAGCCTCAGGGCAGGGCTGTCCCGGCCGTCAGCAGCGGCCCGAAGAGATCCCCGACCTCGTCGACCCGTTCGAGCACCTGCTCGGCGCGGTACCGGACGTCCTCGGGGCGCCGCACGGCCGCGACCTCGTCCCAGCTGAGGGGCGTCGACACCCAGGGCTCCGGCCGGGCCCGCAGCGCGTACGGCGCGACCGTGGTCTTCGCCGCGTTGTTCTGGCTCCAGTCCACGAACACCTGGCCGCGACGCAGCTCCTTGCGCATCTGCGAGACGACCAGCTTCGGGTGCGACGACTCCAGTCGTCGCGCGAGGTCGTGCGCGTAGTCCGACGTACGACGGTCGCTGGCCGGCTCGACCGACGCGTACACCTGGATCCCCTTGGAGCCGGACGACTTCACCACCGGGTCGAGCCCGTCGGCGACCAGGATGTCGCGCAGCAGCAGGGCGACCTCGGCGCACTCGACAGCGGTCGCGGGCTCGCCCGGGTCGAGGTCGAGCACCAGCCGGTCGGGGTCGTGTGCGCCGCCGCGCGGTCCGACCCGCCACTGCGGCACGTGCAGCTCCAACGCGGCGAGGTTCGCCGCCCACACCAGCGTCGGGAGGTCACCCACGACGACGTAGTCGAGCGTCTCCCGGTCGACCTTGGTGCTGCCAGGAGCCGGCAGGTTGACGGTACGGACCCAGTCCGGCGTTCCCTGCGGGGCGTTCTTGGCGAAGAAGCCCTTCCTGTCGGTGCCGTCGGGGAACCGCTGGAAGGACATCGGACGGTCAGCGACGTACGGCAGCAGGACCGGTGCGATGCGCGCGTAGTAGTCGACGACCTCGCCCTTGGTGAAGCCGTCCGGGTAGAGCACCTTGTCGAGGTTGGACAGCGACAGGCGTCGGCCGTCGACCTCGACGGTGGAGCGTTCGGGCACGACGCCATCCTGCCCCTCGACTCCTCCGGTACGCCGGAAGGGCCCGACCACGGTGCGGTGGTCGGGCCCTTCCTGGTGGTGCCCCGAGGTGGGGCGGTGCCTCCGATGTGCTGCCAGTCGTTCTCGGTGAGCCCTGAGGACGGCTCAGCCGATGACAGCGGAGGCGAGGAGGCGGCGGGCGCGCAGCGCGGCCTGCTCGGCCCGTCGGTGCGCCCGGTGGGCGGCGACGAGCCGGTGGGCCCGCTCACGGCGGACCGCCTCCTCGAGACGCTGTGCCGCATGGGCACGCGCCAGGTCCTCGTGCATGAGTTGCATCTCGGTGCTCCTGTTCAGGACGTGTGTCTGGTGGACGGTGCGGGTCGGCTCGGTGGGCTCGACGTCGAGAGCGCGGACGCTCTGACGGATCTGTCGGGCCCTCACGCGGCGACCTCGGACTTGCGGGGACGGCCGCGCGGCCTCTTGCGAGCGACGACGACGCCGTGGACGAACCACTCGCCACCCCAGACGCCCCACGGCTCGCGACGCTCGAGGGCGCCGGACAAGCAGGCAAGGCGGGCAGGGCAGTCGAGGCAGAGCGTCTTGGCGTGCTCGACGTCCGCGGGCGAGTCGGCGAAGAACAGCTCCGGGTCGTTGACCCGGCAGGGCAGCTGTTCGTCGACCACACGCTGGGTGAGGTCGGCGAGGCCCGGGAGTGCGGTGAGTGCCGTCAGGTTGTCGACGACGCTGGTGCGCTGGTCGGGCTCGAGTGCGGCGAGCTGCATGGGTGTCACCTCCGTACGGTCTGGGGTGGTCAGCGGTCGGCTGAGCACCGGCTTCTCGTGATCGGTCTGGAGAGCCATCAGGTGGGTCTCTCGGTTCCAGGGCCCCGGTAGGGGCCGGTCGGACGGGCGGACAAACGAAAAGGCCGCGGATCCCGGGTATCGGGTTCCGCGGCCTTGGAGGCGCCGGTGAGGAGGTGAGTCCTAGACCGGTGGGCTCCAGGTGCGGATCCCCGCGTCACCGTCGAAGTCGACGACGACGCTGATCGGGAGCAGTGCGGTGGCCTTCGCAGCGGCGGCCAGGTGGGTGGTGCGGACGTCGATCCGGTCGCGCATGGCGACGGACAGAGTGGTCCCCTGGGCCGGCGGGACGACGGGCGCGAGAACACGCGCACCGCCCTCGTGGCCGAACGCCGTCCACGTGCTCGGAGCAGCCGCGGAGCGGGTGCCGACGGGGGCACCGGACAGCGCGAACGGCGAGCACGCGTTCGACGTCTTGATGTTCTCCACGATGCCCACCTCCACTTCTGGTCCGGGCCCTTCCGGGCGTGGCCGGTCTGCATGACCGATGCAGGAAGACTAGGGAAGCCCTCCGTCAGGTGCAATCATTTTTTTGACTGCTGTCGCGAGTCCTTACCGATCTGTGACCTGGCGGCACCGGAATGCCGCCTCAGAGGTCCAGCCCGTCCTGCTTCGTCCCGACTCCGGCGGAGACCCCGGGCGGCGGCTCGCCGGCGACGATGGCGAGGACGTCGGCGCCGTACTTCTCCAGCTTGGAGCGGCCGATCCCGGAGACGGCGAGCAGCTCGCGCTCCGAGGCGGGCCTGACCTCGGCCAGCGCCGTGAGCGTGGCGTCGGTGAACACGACGTAGGCCGGGACGCTGGCGGCCTTGGCCTGGTCGGCCCGCCAGCTGCGCAGCCGCTCGAACATCTCCTCGTCGTAGGACGACGGGCAGTCGACGCAGCGGCCGAGCTTGCGCGCCAGGGCGTCGGTGAGCGCCTTGCCGCAGACCCGGCAGGAGGCCGGGCCCTTGCGGCCCTTGCGCCCGCGGGCGGCCGGCGGCTGCGCCGAGCGGCTGACCATGCCGTCGAGGAACCGCGACGGGCGGCGCCCGGCCCGGCCGCCGGGCGAGCGCGACAGCGCCCACGTGACGGACAGGTCGCGCCGCGCCCGGGTGATGGCCACGTAGAAGAGCCGGCGCTCCTCGTCGACCTGCTCGGGGCTCTCGGCGTAGGTGATGGGGAGCATGCCCTCGTTGACGCCGACGACGAAGACGGCGTCCCACTCGAGGCCCTTTGCCGCGTGCAGCGACGCGAGAGTGACGCCGTCGACCGTGGGCGCGTGCTGCGCGTCGGCCCGCTCGTCGAGCTCGGCGACGAAGTCGCGCAGGGTGGCACCGGGGCGGGCCGTGGCGAGGTCGTCGGCGAGCCGTGCCAGTGCGGCGAGGGACTCCCACCGCTCGCGGACGGCGCCACCGCCTGCCGGTGGCTCGGCCGCCCAGCCCCCGCCGCTCAGCACGGCGCGCACGGTGTCCGACAGGTCGTCAGCATCGGCCGAGCGGGCCGCACCGCGCAGCAGCAGTCGCGCCTCGCGGACCTCGGCGCGCTCGAAGAACCGCTGGCCGCCGTGCAGGACGTAGGGGATGCCGGCGTCGGCCAGCGCCTGCTCGTAGCTCTCGCTCTGGCCGTTGGTGCGGAACAGGACGGCGGCCTCGCTCGCCGGGGTGCCGCCCGCGATCAGCTCGGCGATACGGGCGGCGACGTGGCGCGCCTCGGCCGGCTCGTCGGGCAGCTCGCGCAGGTCGGGCTCCGGCCCGGGCTCGCGCTGCGCCACCAGCTCGAGCGCAGTGCGGCGACCGGCGGGACTGCCGGTGACGACCCGGTTGGCAAGAGCGACCACCTGTGGTGTCGAGCGGTAGTCGCGCACCAGCCGCACCTCGCGGGCGCTCGGGTGGCGTCGACGGAACCCGAGGAGGAACTCCGGCGAGGCGCCCGCGAAGGTGTAGATGGTCTGGTTGGGGTCGCCGACGACGCAGACCTGCTCGCTGTCGCCGAGCCACTGGTCGAGCAGCGCCTGCTGCAGCGGGCTGACGTCCTGGTACTCGTCGACCACGAGGTGCTGGTACTGCGAGCGGACCGCGTCGGCCACCTGGCGGTGCTCGGCGATCAGCCCGACGGTGTAGAGCAGGACGTCCTCGAAGTCGATGACGTGCCGGTCGCGCTTGACCGCCTCGTAGGCCGACAGCAGCCGGACGACGGTTGCCGGGTCGAGCCCGGCCGGCCCGGCGCGCCCGGCCTTGGCCGCCGCCGCGGGGTAGTCGTCGCGGTCGGTCATGGTGACCTTGACCCACTCGACCTCGCCGCTGAGGTCGCGCACGGTGGCCCGGTCGGTGGGCAGCCGGAGCCGGCCCGCAGCCTCGGCGACCAGGCCGGCCTTGTGCGACACGAGGTCGGGCAGCTCGCCTCCGACGTGCCGCGGCCAGAAGTAGCGCAGCTGGCGCAGCGCGGCGGCGTGGAACGTGCGCGCCTGGACGCCGCCGGCACCGAGGTCGCGCAACCGGGTGCGCATCTCGCCGGCGGCCCGGGCCGTGAAGGTGACGGCCAGCACCCGCTGCGGGACGTAGACGCCGGCGGCGACACCGTGGGCGATGCGGTGGGTGATCGCACGGGTCTTGCCGGTGCCGGCGCCCGCGAGCACGCAGAGCGGCCCGTCGAGCGTGCTCGCCACCTCGCGCTGCTCGGGGTCGAGCGCCGCGAGCAGCTCGTCGGAGGTGGGGGCCGGCACCCGGTCATCCTCGCAGCGGCCCGGAACACCGCGGACCGCCGGTGCACAGGCGCACCCAGGCGTGTGCGGGACGTCACAGGGGCGCGCCGGGAAGGAGGGGGCCGCCGGTGGGCGTTGACCAGGGTGTCAGTGGGCAGAAAGCCCGTGCTCGTCCCGTCCCCGTCGAGAGGTCCCGCCCCGTGTCGTCGAGCGTCACGATGTACAGCACCGTCTGGTGCGGCTACTGCCGCCGGCTGAAGGACCAGATGGACCGCGAGGGGATCTCCTTCCAGGTCGTCGACATCGAGGACGACCCGTTCGCCGCCGACCTGGTGATGAGCGTGAACGGCGGGAAGCAGACCGTGCCCACCCTGGTCTTCGCCGACGGCTCCGCGCTGACCAACCCGAGCATCAAGGACGTCAAGGCCAAGCTCGCCGCGTGAGGCGTCCGGGGCCGTTGACCTGACGCCCCGCGACGACCAGCCTGGGGGGCCATGACCGGCCGGGTGGTTCACTTCGAGGTCCCGTTCGAGGACCAGCAGCGCGCGTCCGACTTCTACTCCGAGGCGTTCGGCTGGCAGCTGCAGCCGCTCCCCGAGATGTCCTACGTGATGGTCACGACCGGGCCCACGACGCCGATGGGCGGCGGGCCGCAGGAACCCGGCTTCGTCAACGGCGGCATGCTCGCGCGCAGCGCCGGGCACACCACGCCCGTCGTCACGATCGAGGTGGACGACCTGGACGCCGCGCTCGCGGAGATCGAGCGGCTCGGCGGCAGCGTCGTCGAGGGCAGGACGGTCGTCGGCGACATGGGCTGGAGCGGCTACTTCCGCGACACCGAGGGCAACGTCATGGGTCTCTGGGAGTCCGCGCCGCGCAGCTGAGCACAGCCCGACGTACGGTGACGATCATGCGCTTCGCCATCAAGACCATGCCCGAGCACACGACCTGGCAGGCCATGCTCGACGTGTGGCGGGAAGCCGACGACATCGACCTCTTCGAGTCGGCGTGGAACTGGGACCACTTCTACCCGTTGACCGGTGACCACACCGGAGCCAACTTCGAGGGCTGGACGATGATCGCCGCCATGGCCCAGGCCACCCGGCGGATTCGGATCGGCTGCCAGGTCACCGGAATGATCTACCGCCACCCCGTGGTGCTGGCGAACATGGCCGCGACGGTCGACCACATCTCCGACGGTCGGCTCGAGCTCGGGCTCGGCGCCGCCTGGAACGAGGAGGAGACGACGGCGTACGGCATCCCGCTGCCGCCGCTCAAGGAGCGCTTCGACCGCTTCGACGAGGGCCTCGACGTCATCGTCGGCCTGCTCACCCAGGAGACCGTGACCTACGACGGGCGGTACGTGCAGCTCACCGACGCCCGTTGCGAGCCGAAGCCGGTGCAGCGACCGATGCCGCCGATCACCATCGGCGGGAGCGGGCCGACGCGGACACTGCGCGCGGTGGCGCGCCACGCGCAGCAGTGGAACGCCATCACCGGGTCGCCGGCGGAGTGGCAGGGCCACCACGAGGTGCTTGTCGAGCGGTGCGCCGAGATCGGCCGCGACCCGGCCGAGATCCTGTGCTCGGTCAACGCCCGAGTCCTCAAGGAGGGCTCGACGAAGGACTGGGCGGCACAGGTGGCCCAGCTCGGCAGCGAGTACGCGGAGGTGGGCGTCGGGCTGCTCGTGGTCAACGTCCCGAACCCGCACGACCCGGCCGACCTCGAGCCGCTCGCCGAGGCCCTCCGTCCCCTCGTCACCGCCTGACCACCGCCGTCCCACGTCCGCCCTCGGGTGATCGTTGGCAACGTGCGTGACAACACGTCGTACCGCCCGACGGCGTGTTGCCGCCGAACGTCGCACCCGAGCGACCAACAGCGCGGCGGCCACCGACAGCGGCCGGTCAGAGGTCGAGGACGTAGTGGTCGCCGTCGGGTCGGAACCCGAGGTCGGCGTAGTACGGCGCCACCATGCCGGGCGGGGTGAGCACCCGGCGGTAGCCGCGGTCGCGGAACAGCCCACTGCGGCGGTAGACGAACTCGCCGGGGGCGAAGTCGCGGAACCGCGGCGTGACGTAGTCGAGCTCGACCTGCGCGACGTCCTCGTCGGCCCGCCGCGCGACGACCACCCCGACCGTCTCGTCCCCGTGCACGACGAGGAACGCCGAGCGGCGCGCGGCCGGGTCGAGGACGGCGAGGCCCTCGAAGGCCGGGAAGAACTTCCGCACGTCGTCGCCGTGCACCGCGAGGACGTGCCGGAGGTAGGCGTCGTCCAGCCCGACCTCGAGCACCTCGTAGGCCGCCTCGTCGTGCCGCTCGGACGCCAGCTTGCGGATGAACCACACGTTGATGCCGGCGAGGACGGCGTTCATGGCGACCATCGGCCAGATGCCGAGCAGCGCATTGAAGGCGACGAGGACGACGGACGCCGTGAGGTTGAGGACCCGGAACCGCAGCACCCGCGCCTGCACCAGGGAGTAGATCAGCAGCGCCGACCCGGCCCAGCCGAGCGCGTCCAGCCACCCCATGTCAGCCCCCGGCGTTCTCGGTCAGCGGACCGCCGTACCAGTGCTCGATGAGGCGCCGTGAGATGGAGATCGACGGCGACGCGTGCAGCCGGCCGCTGGCCACGTCGGCGGCCAGCTCCGCGCGGGTGTACCAGCGAACGTCGGCGATCTCACCGTCGTGCATCGTCACGTCGGTGCCGCATGCGTGCGCTGTGAAGCCGAGCATCAGGCTGGACGGGAACGGCCAGGGCTGGCTGCCGAGGTAGCCGACGGCGTCGACCTCGATGCCGACCTCCTCGAGCACCTCTCGCCGGACCGCGGCCTCCAGTGACTCACCGGGCTCGACGAAGCCGGCCAGCGTCGAGTAGCGCCCCTCGGGCCAGGTGGTCTGCCGGCCGAGGAGCAGCCGGTCGTCGTCGTCGAGGACGAGCATGATGACGGCGGGGTCGGTGCGCGGGTAGTGCTCGCTGCCGTCGACCGGGCAGCGCCGGGTGTGACCGGCGTTCTCGGCCGTGGTCGGCGACCCGCAGCGCGGGCAGAACCGGTGCGTCGCGTGCCAGTTCGCGAGCGACACCGTGTGCACGACCAGCCCGGCCTCGAGGTCGTCGAGCTCGGCACCGACCTCGCGCAGCCCGAGGTACGACGGCGCGTGCTCGTCACCGGTGTCGAGGCCCTCCTCGATCGCCGCGAGGTAGGCGACCCCGTCGTGCGTGCCGAGCAGCACCCGACGGTCGGCCGGCACGTCGGGACGGCCGTCGAGGTCAAGCCGCAGCCCGTCCGGCTGCATCGCGACCCGACCGTCGCGGACCCGGACGACCCGGCTCGCCGGGTCGGACCAGGCCGCCGCGAGCCAGGCCGCGTCGGTCCGGCGCAGCGCGTCCCGGTCGACGACGGCGCGGCTGAGGGCCAGCCCGGGCAGGTCGTGGTGCACCGGGTCGGAAGCCGGCCCGTGGGATCCGCCGGTCACCGCGGCAGCGACCGGGCGAGCTCGTCCCACAGGAGTGCAGCTGCCTCGGCGCCCTTGCTCAGCAGCGGGATCTCGACCTTCTCGTTCGGTGCGTGCCAGCCGTCGTCCGGCAGGCTGACGCCGAGGAAGACCACCGGCGCCCCGGTGGCGTCCTGCAGGTCGGCCTCCGGGCCGGAGCCACCCTCGCGCGTGTAGAGCACCTCGGTGCCGAACGCCGCCGACATCGCGCGGGTCACCGCCTCGAGCGCGGGGTGGTCGAGCGGGGTGAGGCAGGGCCGCACCCCCGGGCCGTACCAGCGCATCGACCAGGCGATGCCGGCCGGCACGACGGTCGCGAGCCACGCCTCGAACTTCCGCTGGACGTCCCCCGGGTCCTGCCCGGCGACCAGCCGGAAGGACACCTTCGCGTGGCCCTCGCTGGCGACGATCGTCTTGTGGCCCTCGCCGGTGTAGCCGCCCCAGATGCCGTTGACCTCGGCGGTCGGGCGGGCCCATACCCGCTCGAGCGTGCTGAAGCCCTTCTCGCCGTACGCCGACTCGCTGCGGGCGTTGGCCAGCCACGCCTTCTCGTCGAACGGCAGCCTCGCGATCAGCGCGCGCTCGTCGTCGGTGAGGTCGACGACGCCGTCGTAGAACCCGTCGACGGTGACGTGCCCGTCGTCGTCGTGCAGCGCCGCGAGCACCCGGGCCATCTCGGTGAGCGGGTTGCGGATCGCGCCGCCGAACGACCCGGAGTGCACGTCGCCCGTCGGGCCGCGGAAGTCGACCTGGCCGTCAGTCATGCCGCGCATGCCGACGCACACGGTCGGCGCCTCACGGGACCACATGCCCGTGTCGCTCACCACGACGACGTCGGCGGCGACCCGCGCCTGCTGCTCGGCGAGCAGGGCGGCGAAGTGCGGGGAGCCGGACTCCTCCTCGCCCTCGACGATCATCTTGAGGTTGACCGCGGGGGTGGAGCGGCCGGTCGCCGCGAGGTGCGCGGTGACGCCGAGGGTGTGGAACCACACCTGGCCCTTGTCGTCGGCCGCGCCCCGGGCGTGCAGCCGCTCCCCCACCACGGTGGGCTCGAACGGCGGGTGCTCCCAGAGCTCCAGCGGCGTCACCGGCTGCACGTCGTGGTGCCCGTAGACCAGAACGGTCGGCGCGCCCGGGTCGTCGCTGGGCCACTCGGCGAACACCGCCGGCAGGCCGGCCGTCTCCCACACCTCGACGACGGGAAAGCCGGTGCGGCGCAAGGCGTCGGCCAGGTGCTCGGCCGAGCGGCGGACATCGCCGTGGTGCGCGGTGTCGCCGGAGATCGAGGGGATCCGCAACCACTCCACGAGACCTGCCAGCATCTCGTCCGCACCCTCGGCGACCGCCGCGCGGACGGCGGCGATCACATCCCGGCTGGCGGCAGGGTCTGTCTCGGTGGCGCTCACCTGCGGCACCCTACGACGCCGTCCGCGCGCCCTTGACCGGCCGGTCGGCGCGTAGGGTCAGCCGGTGCGGATCGCCACCTTCAACCTCCTCAGCGGTCGCGGCGTGGCCGACGGCACGGTGAGCGCCGACAACCTCAGGGCCGCGGCCGAGGCCCTCGACGCCGATGTCGTCGGGCTGCAGGAGGTCGACCGGCTGCAGGAGCGGTCCGGTGGCACCGACCAGACGGCTTGCGTCGCGGAGGCGCTCGGCGCACGGTGGTGGCGCTTCGTCCCTGCGGTGGAGGGCACGCCCGGTGCTGCCTGGACCCCGTCATCGGCGGACGACGGCGCCGACGTCGAGGGACCGTCGTACGGGCTGGCACTGGTGTCGCGGCTGCCGGTGCTGTCCTGGCGGGTGCGCCGCTTCGGCCCGGCGCCGTTCGGCCTGCCGCTGCTGGTGCCCGGCACACGCGGCCTGACACGGGTGCCGGACGAGCCACGGGTCGCCCTCGCCGCGGTCGTGGCGGGCCCGAGCGGGCCGTTCACGGTCGTCACCGCGCACCTCTCGTTCGTGCCCGGCTGGAACGTCCGGCAGCTGCGGGCGGTGTCCTGCTGGGCGGCGTCGTTCCCCGGGCCGCGGCTGCTCGTCGGGGACTTCAACCTGCCGGGGTCGCTCCCGCGGCGGCTCACCGGCTGGTCGCAGCTGGCCAGGGTCGCGACCTACCCGTCGTGGCGGCCGCGGGTGCAGCTCGACCACGTGCTGTCGGACCGGCCGACCGAGGTGTCGGCCGCGAGGGCTCTGCAGCTGCCGGTGAGCGACCACTGCGCCCTGGCGGTCGACCTCGCGGATCCGGCTGCCCCCACTCGGGGGTGAGCGCCCGGCTGCCGGGAAGGGGCAGGGCGACCCTGCGCCGCACACCACGAGAGGACGTCCCATGACCGGCAAGTCCCTATGGGTCCCGCTGACCGCCAAGCCCGGCAAGGAGTCCGAGGTCGAGGAGTTCCTCACCGGGGCGCTCCCGCTCGTCGAGGCGGAGCCCGCAACGCGCACCTGGTACGCCTTGCGCCTCGACGAGTCACACTTCGGTATCTTCGACACCTTCGACGACGACGACGGCCGGCAGGCGCACCTGGACGGCAAGGTCGCGGAGGCGCTGATGGCCAGGGCCGACGAGCTGTTCAGCGAGCCCCCGCAGATCAACCCGATGGACGTGCTGGCCAGCAAGCCGTAGAGCTCACTGGTAGGAGACCATCACCGGCCGTGGGTGCCGGCGCATGGTCGCCGCCGGCCGGTACGTCGGGTGGTCCTCGTCGTAGAAGTTCTTCCAGCCCAGCCGGGTGCCCGCGGGGCGTGCGTGCCGGACGGCGTCCCAGGTGGCCTCCTTCTGCGGCGAGCCCCCCTGGCCGTCCATGTGCAGCAGCACCGCGAGCTCGGGCCGGTCGACCCGGAGCAGCCGCTCGCGGCCGATCATCGAAAGCCGGAACTGGTGGACGACGAACAGCTTCTGCGGCAGACCCTCGCTGCGCACCAGCGCGGCCAGCCAGGCGGTGGTGCGGTTGATCTCGGTCGCGTCGATGCTGCCGATCTGCTCGAGCGGTCGCTGCCCCCGCTGCAGCTTCCACTCCGGGTCGACCGCGAGCCCGACGTGCGGCAGCCGGAGCAGGGCCCGGTAGCGCATCGCCTGGTCCAGCAGGTCGGCGCGGCCGGGCTGGAGGTCCAGCACGACGAGCATCCCGGCCCGGCCGGCCGCCTTGACCCAGGGGCGGAGCGACCGCACCGACGACTCCCCCGAGTAGTCGCCGTCGCTGCCCTTGGACCGCTGCGCCACCGTGGCGATGATCTCGAACGCGGGGACGACGGGGTCGTCGGTGAGCCGGCGGTACGGCTTGGCCACTGCGCGGGCCCGCTCGACGGCGGCGGCCACGCCCTGCTCCCCCAGCACCCCGAGCGACCGCGCGCCGGGGTGGCCGTACAGGGCGACGAGCAGCCGGCCCGGGAAGAGGACCCGACCGCCGCCCGGCAGCTCGGCGCGGGTCGCGGCGGGCGTCCCAGTCGGTGTCGGCGCGGCCGTCGCGGTGGGTGTCGATGTCGGGGTCGTCGTCGTCGGAGATGCCGTCACCGCGGGGGTGGCTCGCGCGGTCGTGGACCCTGCTGACGGTGGACCGACGCCCGACGGGGAGGCGGCCACCAGCGCGGTCGCCGCGAGCGGGACCGCGACCACGGCGAGGGGCCACCAGCGACGTCGCACCCGCCCACTGTGACGGCCCACGACCGCCGGGCGGCAGCGACGCGCGGGCCGACCCGTGACTCCAGGGCCGGCGAACTCCCGGCAGGGCGGGGTCCGGGATGCCAGGGTGTACGGGTGCCTCACCTGATGCTCGGCTGGAAGATCGCGCTGCTCGGCGCCCTGGCCCTGCTCGTCGCCGGCGCCCTGCTGGCCCTGCTCCGGCCCACCGGTCGTCGCGGCCGCGCCGCGGTCGCCGCGGTCCGCGAGAGCGGCATCGTGCTCGCCCTGTTCTCGTTCTGGCAGCTCGCCGGAACCCTCGCGCACCACTCCGCCGCCGGCGCGGTGGGACGCGGCGAGCGGATCCTGGAGATCGAGCGGACCCTGCACATCGCCACCGAGCACGGCACCCAGGACCTCGTCCTGCCGCACTCGTTGCTCACCCAGCTCTGCAACGGCTTCTACGTCTACGGCCACTTCAACGGGCTGATCATCTTTCTCGGCTGGATCTTCTGGCGGCACCGCTCGCTCTACCCGTCGGTCCGGATGTCGGTGGTGCTGGTCACCGCGAGCTGCTTCCTCCTGCACCTCGTCAAGGTCGCGCCGCCACGGCTGTTGCCGGGCGGTGGGTTCGTCGACACCGCGGCGCGGTACGGCCAGTCGGTCTACGGCCCCACGACCGTCGAGGTCGCCGACCAGCTGTCCGCGTTCCCGTCGGTGCACGTCGGCTGGGCGGCGATCGTCGCGTGGTGGTCCTGGCGTGCCAGCCCATGGCGGTGGGGGTGGGTCGGGGTCGCACACTTCCTGGCGACGTCATTCGTCGTCGTCGCCACGGCCAACCACTACTGGCTCGATGGCATCGCCGCCATGGGGATCCTCGCCGTGGCGCTCGCCCTGCAGGCCGTCGTCCCGGCCGCCTGGCGCCGGGTCCGCCGGCCCGCGGCCGCGCCGCTGGTCGACGACCCGGCCACCGAGCCGGCCCTGGCCGGTTGACCGCAGCCGGCGGTGCCGCTGGGCTACCCGTGTCCGTAGGGAAGGACCCACCGGAACGCGGAACGGCCCGGGCGCCGGCACCAGCAGCCCGTCGAGCACCCGCAGCGGGTGACGCCGGACGCCTCGAGCAGCTTCCCGACCACCGCCGCCAGCAGGTACAGCGCTATCGCCCTGCGGACCAGACGTCCCATGCCCGGCACGCTAGCCCTCGCGGACCCGTGGGACCGAGCGGATCAGTGCGGTGAGCTGCTCCCCGTCGAGCAGGTCGGCGGGCCGGACCGTGACGCCCGCCGCGACGTGGTGGAAGGCGGCGCGGATGCGGTCGAGCGGCGTGCCGGTCAGGCGGTGCCAGGCCAGCCGGTACACAGCGAGCTGGACGGCGGCCGCGGTGCCCTCCGCGCCGGTGCGCGGCGGGCCGGTCTTCCAGTCGACGACGTCGACCAGGCCGTCGGGCGCGTCGGTGAACACGGCGTCACAGCGACCGCGCAGCAGCAGACCGTCGACGACCATGTCGAAGGGCAGCTCGACCTCGGCCGGGGTGCGCGCGGCCCACTCGCTGGCCTCGAACGCCGCCTGCAGCGCGAGCAGGTCGTCGTCGGCCTGCCCCGTGAGGGCCGTGTCGTCGGCCGCACCCGGCAGCTCGTCGACGTCGAGCAGCCGCTGCTGCCCCCACCGCGCCTCCAGCCAGAGGTGGAACCGGGTGCCCCGGCGGGCCAGCGGCGCCGGCTTGCGGGGCAGCGGCCGTCGCAGCGACCGGGCCAGCTCGCCGGGGTCGCGGCGCAGCACGACCAGCTGGGACACCGTGAGCCGGGACGGCAGCTGGACGGGCGCGTCGGCGCCGGACCGCTGCCGCTGGCGGTCGAGCTCGGCGAGCAGCAGCTCGAGCTCGGCGTCCCAGTCGTCGACTCGCTCGCGGTGGCTGTCGTCGACGGCCGGGGCGGAGCCGCCGGCCGCGCGGACCAGGGCGGCCCCGGCCTCCAGCGCGGCGCGTCGCCGGCCCAGCGGGTCACCGGGCCAGCGCAGCGTTGCCGGAACGGCCGCCATCGGGTTGGGGCCGTCGGCCTCGGGCGGCTCGGCCCAGACCGCGACCTCGCCGCCCCCGGCGGCGCACAGGTCGCGCAGCTGACCGAGCAGCTCGGAGGGCCCACGCGGCTTGGTGTTGGTGTCCCACCAGTAGCCGGAGCAGAGCAGCAGGTCGCGGGCCCGGGTGACGGCGACGTAGGCGAGCCGACGCTCCTCGAGCGCACCCCGCGCCTTGCAGGTCTCGCGGAAGTCGGTGAGCAGGTCGCGGGCGGCCACCTGGTCGCCGGCGTCCTCCCAGCGCAGCACCGGCAGCTCGGACCGGTCGCCGCGCAGCGGGAACGGCAGGGTGGCGACCTGCTTGGTCCAGTCGGCGACCGGCTGCCCGTCGACCGGGAACACCGACCGGGCCATCCCCGCCACTGCGACGACGTCCCACTCGAGGCCCTTGGCGGCGTGCACGGTCATCAGCTGCACGCGGGACGCGTCGGGCTCGGCGATCTCGATCTCGAGACCGCGCTCCTGCTCCTGGGCGGCGTCGAGATAGGCGAGGAACGCCAGCAGGCCGGGGTCCTCGCCGGACGTGGCGAACTCCTCGGCGACCTCGACCAGCCGGTCGACGTCGAGCAGTGCGTCGCCCGCGCGGACACCGGGCCGGGCCGCGAGCTCGACGTCGAGGTCGAGCGCGCGGACCACCGACATGACGAGGTCCGGCAAGGCGGAGGCGGTGAAGCGGCGCAGCCGGCGCAGCTCGTCGCGCAGGGCCACGAGCCGCCGATGCCCCTCGGCGGAGTAGGCACCCTGGTCACCCGGCTGGTCGACCGCGTCGACGAGGCTGCGCTCGTCGACGGCGTCGTACTCGGGGTCGCTGCGGTCGGCCGGCCCATCACGGTCCGCCGCCGGGCCGGTAGCGCCGTCGGCGGCGGCCGGCCGGAGGCCACCGACCGAGAGCCTGCGGGCCTGCCGGCCGAGCGCGTCGAGGTCGCGTGGGCCCAGCCGCCACCGGGGCCCGGTGAGCAGCCGGAGCAGCGCGGCCCCGGCCGTGGGGTCGGCCAGCACCCGCAGGGTGCTCACGACGTCGACCACCTCGGGCTCGAGCAGCAGGCCGCCGAGGCCGACCACCTCGCAGGGGACGCCGCGCTCGCGCAGCGCCGCCTCGAGCCGCGGGAAGTGCGAGCGCTTGCGGGCCAGCACGGCGACCTTCCCCCAGTCGAGCCGGTCGTCGCCGCGGGCCGGGTCGCCGAGAGCAGCCACCTCGTCGGCGATCCAGGTGGCCTCGTCGGCGACGGTCTCGTGCAGCGCGGTGACCAGCCGGCCGCGCCCCTCGCGGCCGGGACCGGGCCGCAGGTGGCGGTCGGCGCCGGCCTCGCGGAGCGGGATGCCGTCGGCCACGAGGTTGGCGGCGCCGAGGACGCCCTCGCCGTTGCGGAAGCTCACCGTGAGCCGGCTGGACCCGCCGCGCTCCTCGGCACCGGCCGGCCCCTCGCCGCCACCACCGTCGGCGCCCTCGGCGCCGGCGAAGTCGTCGAGGAACCGCTCGAGGTTGCCAGCGCTGGCCCCACGCCAGCCGTAGATGGACTGCCGGGGGTCGCCGACCGCGGTGACCGGGTGGCCGGTGCCGAACAGCGAGGTGAGCAGCACCCGCTGCGCCTCACCGGTGTCCTGGTACTCGTCGAGCAGTACGGCGGCATAGCGGCCGCGCTCGATCTCGCCGACCTCGGGATGGTCGCGCGCGATGCAGGCGGCGACCGCGACCTGGTCGCCGTAGTCCATCGCGCCGCGGCGTCGCTTGGCGGCGGTGTAGTCGCGCACGAGCGGCAGCAGCGCGAGCCGCGCGTCGAGCAGGGCCAGCATCTTGGTGACGTCGGCGTACTGACCGGCGGCCTTCTGCCCCTGGGCGCGGGGCAGGCCCAGCAGGTGGTCGCGGACGCGCGACGTGAGGGCCACGACCTCGTCGGGGTCGCGCAGGTGCTCGGCGAGCTCGCCGGCCAGCGCGAGCACGTCGCCCACGACGGTCGTCGGCGCGCGGTCGACGTCGTCCATCGCACCGTCGTAGGACTCGACGACCTGGGCGGCGTACTGCCAGCTCACGGCCTCGCCGACCAGCCGGCTGCTCGGCTCGAGACCGATGCGCAGGGCGTGCTCGCCGACCAGCGCGGCGGCGTAGGAGTGGTAGGTCGTGACGGTGGGCTCACCGGTGCGCAGCGACGCGGCGACGTCGTCGTCGAGGAACGGCTCGGACTCGTGGGCGAACCGCAGCCGAGCGAGCATCCGGCGCACCCGCTCCCCCAGCTCGGACGCCGCCTTCCGCGTGAACGTGAGCCCGAGCACCCGGTGCGGCTCGACCAGCCCGTTGGCCACCAGCCAGACGACCCGCAGTCCCATGGTCTGGGTCTTGCCGGAGCCGGCACCGGCGACCACGACGTGCGGGCGCAGCGGCGCGGTGACGGCCCCGGTCTGCTCGGGCGTGGGCGGGAAGGCCTCGCCCAGCCGGCGGGACAGCTCGGCGGGGCTGAGCAGCGTGCCGCGCACCGCCGGGGGGGCGCCGGCGTCGTCGAACATCTCGACCTGGCCGGCGACCGGCCTGCCACGGGTGCGGCGCCCGGGGCTCACGTGGTCACCGTCCGGCCGTCCTCCTGGACCGGGCAGCTGGTGCGCACCGGGCAGTAGCCGCAGTAGCGGTTCTCGACGGCGGAGAACGCGGATCCGGCCATGCCGTCGGCGACCTCGAGAACCAGCCGGCGGGCCCAGCCCGGGTCGTCGCCGTCGACCAGCGGCTCCTGGGCCTGCACGGCGTACTTCGCGCCGCCGGCCTTGCCCACCTGCACCAGCTCCGCCCCGCCACTGGCCGACAGGCCGTCGAACGCGCCGGCCTCGACGGCGAGCTGGTAGGTGGCGAGCTGGCCGTGGCTGGGGAGCTCCTCCGGCGGCACCTTCGAGGTGCCTGTCTTGAGGTCGACGACGACGGCGCGGCCGAGGTCGTCGCGCTCGATGCGGTCGACCCGGCCACCGAGCCGGGCGCGGCCGACCTCGGCGGCGAACTCCAGCTCGGTGGCGACGACCTCGCGGCCGTTGTCGGCCAGCCACCGCGCCAGCCGCCGGACCATGCCCTCGGCCTTCTCGCGCTCCTTGCGGGCGACCCAGCCGGCCCCGAGGTCGACAGACGGCAGCAGCGACCGGAGCCGGGCCTGCAGTGCCGGCTCGGTGCTCTGCTCCGGCGTGGTCGCTGCCTCTGCCACGGCGTGCACGAGGGTGCCGACGGTCTGTGCCGCCCCGGCCGGGTCGCCACCGCCGACGTGCTCGAGGAACCACCGCAGCTCGCAGCGTCGGAACGACTCGACCTTCGACGGGCTGACCGCCACCGGCTCGCCGTCGGCGCGGACCGGGCGCTCGTCCGAGAGCGGTGCCAGCCCCCACCACGCGGACGGGTCGGCGCCGCGGGCGCGGGCGGCGGCCAGGGTCGCCAGCCGGTGCGCGGCGGCCGTCCGCAGGTCGGCGGGTGTCGACTCGTCGGCGACCGTCTGCCGGAGGTCGGCCACCAGACTGGTGAGCGACATGGCGCGCCGGACCACCGCGAGCGGGCGCGGGTCGTGCCCGGTGGGCGGGTCGATCTCGTCGAGGAACCGGGACGGGCTCAGCCCCTCGCGCTCGCTGCTGACCGCGGTCACCAGCAGCGAGCGCCGGGCCCGGGTCACCGCGACGTAGAACAGCCGGCGCTCCTCCACGAGCAGCCGGCCGAGGGTGGCGGCGTTGGCGACCGCTGGTGCGGTGCGCTCGGCGCCGGGTCGGAGCAGGTCGACCAGCCGCTCGGAGCCGAGGAAGGAGCCGCGCATCCGCAGGTCCGGCCAGCTGCCCTCCTGCACCCCGGCCACGCACACGACGTCCCACTCGAGGCCCTTGCTCGCGTGCGCGGTGAGCACCTGGACGGCGTGTTCGGCCACCGGCCGTACCGACGGCTCGTCACCGGGGATCTGCTGCCCCGCGAGGTGGTCGACGAAGCCCTCGGGACCCGCGCCCGGCAGGCGGTCGCAGAACCGGGCCGCGGTGTCGAACAGGGCGACCACGGCGTCGAGGTCGCGGTCGGCCGCCTCACCTGCAGGGCCGCCCTCGCGGCTGGACCGATCCCAGCGGGTGGCGAGGCCGGAGCGGTCCCAGAGCTCCCACAGGACGTCCTCCGCGGTGGCCCCCGGTGCCGCGACGGCGTCGCGCGCCGCGCGGAGCAGCCCAGCGACGGCGGTCGCGGGACGGCTTGCTGACCGCTCGAGCGTGGTGAGGACGGCGGGCTCCTCGAGCGCCTCGACGAGGAGCGGCCCGGACGGGCGGCCACCACCCGCGGCCAGCTCGTCACGCCGTAGCGCCTGCCGCAGCCGGCGCAGCGCCATCACGTCGGCACCGCCGACCGGCGAGGTGAGCAGCTCGACGGCCGCCTCCTCGTCGAGGGTCTCGGGCCGGGTGGCGCACCGGAGCAGCAGCAGCAGCGGCCGGACCGCGGGCTCCTGCTGCAGCGGCACCTCGTCGCCGGACACGGCCACCGGGACGCCGGCCGCGACCATCGCGCGCCGCAGCACCGGCATCGCGTGCACGGTGGAGCGGACGACCACGGCCATCCGGGACCACGGGACGCCGTCGACGAGGTGGGCGTGGCGCAGCCGCGCGGCGACGTGGGCGGCCTCCTGGGTCTCCGACCGCAGCAGCGAGACGGCGAGCTCGCCGGGAGGGGCCTCGGGCACCGGCAGCAGGTCGCGGTGGTGCCGCGGTCCGCCGAGCCCGCGGGCGACCCGGCGGCCGGCGGCCAGCAGCTCCGCGCCGGAGCGCCGGCTGGTGCCGAGCCAGACCAGCGGTGCCGACTCGCCGGACCGGGTGCGGAAGGTGTCGCGGAAGCTGCGGATGCCGGCCACGTCGGCGCCGCGGAAGCCGTAGATCGACTGGTCGGGGTCGCCGACGGCGACCAGGTCGCGCCCCTCGCCGGAGAGCAGCCGGAGCAGCTCGACCTGCGCGGGGTCGGTGTCCTGCAGCTCGTCGACGAGGACGAGTGGCCGGGCGGCCCGCTCGGCCGAGAGCAGCGCCGGCTCGGCGATCCAGAGGCCGACCACAGCGCGGATCAGCTCGGCCGGGTCGTAGCTGGCGGCGTCGCGCAGCGCCGTGACGCCGGCGTACTGCCGCATGAAGACGGCGGCAGCCTGCCAGTCGTCGCGCCCCTGCTCACGACCCAGCCGCTCGAGCTCGGCCGGCCCCACGCCCCGCTCGTAGGCCCGCATCAGCAGGTCGCGCAGCTCCTGGGCGAAGCCACGCGTGGCGAGCGCGGGCCGCAGGCGCTCCGGCCAGCCGGTCGCGCCGCCCTCGAGGTCGCCGGCGAGCAGGTCGCGGACCACGAGGTCCTGCTCGGGGCCGGAGAGCAGCCGCGGCGCGGTGTCGCCGCGCGCTGCCGCCTCGCGCCGCAGCACGCCGAAGGCGTAGGAGTGGAACGTGCGGGCGAGCGGCTCCTTGGTGGCGCGGCCGAGTCGTGCCGTGATGCGCGACCGCAGCTCGGCCGCCGCCCGCCGGCCGAAGGTGAGCACCAGGACCTGCTCGGGGTCGGCTCCGGCGTCGATCCGGGCCACCACTGCCTCGACCAGGGTCGTGGTCTTGCCGGTGCCGGGCCCGGCGAGCACCAGCAGCGGCCCGTCACGGTGGTCGACGACCTCCTGCTGAGCAGGGTCGAGCACCGGTGCTGCGATCGGCCGGGCAGCCGCCCGCACCAGCCGGTACGGCGGCAGCGGGGCGGCGCGCCCGGCGCGCTGTCGCGGCTGGTTGGTCACGTCGGCCATCCCACCACGGCCCCTGGACACATCCCGGTCGCATGGTGGTGCAACCGCCGCACCGCTCGCGCCAGGGTGTCTGTGCGTCGCCCTCCTGATCCTGGGGAAGGGGCCAGCACGCCAGGATGGACGGAGGCAACCGACGCCCTGAGGAGCGCCATGTCAGGAACAGCACGGCTGGTCTACTCGGCGATCGCGTCGCTCGACGGCTTCGTCGCCGACGAGAGCGGCACCTTCGACTGGGCCGCCCCGGACGAGGAGGTGCACGCCTTCGTCAACGACCTCCAGCGCGAGGTCGGCACCTACCTCTACGGGCGCCGCATGTACGAGGT
Organism: Actinomycetes bacterium; assembly: GCA_038246545.1. GTDB lineage: Bacteria > Actinomycetota > Actinomycetes > JACCUZ01 > JACCUZ01 > JBBRVW01. The sequence goes on from JBBRVW010000001.1 coordinate 39,372, forward strand.
GATGTCGGCCTGGGAGCACCCGGACCAGATCGGCGACGAGCCGGTGGTGCAGGACTTCGGACGGGTCTGGCAGTCGGCGGACAAGGTCGTCTACTCGACCACCCTCGACGCGGTGAGCACCGTGCGCACCCGCCTGGAGCGGTCGTTCGACCCGGCGGCAGTCCGCGCCCTCGTCGACGGCGCCGACCGCGACGTGTCGGTGGGCGGCCCGGGGCTCGCGGCCGCCGCGTTCCGCGCCGGCCTGGTGCAGGACTGCCACCTGCTCCTGGTGCCGGTGCTGGTCGGCGGGGGCACCCGCGCATTGCCCGACGGCGTGCGGCTCGACCTCGAGCTGGTCGACGAGCACCGGTTCACCGGCGGCGTCGTGCACCTGCACCACCGCGTGATGGGCTGACCCCGGTCAGCCGCGGACCACGTCGTACAACGCAGACAGCGGGCCCTCGACCTGGTCGGCGTCACCGACGACGGTGGCCACGAGACGCGACGGCGAGAGCAGCCGCTGGGAGACCTCGTGCACGTCGGCCGGTGTGACCGCGAGCAGCGCCTCGGGGTGGTCGCGCAGCCAGGTGACGTCGAGCCCGTCGGCCAGCAGCACCGCGAGGGTGCCGGCCAGGCCCGCCTGCGTCGCCGTCGACAGCGCGAGGGTGCCGACCAGGTACTGCGCCGTCGCTGCGACCTCCTCGGCGCTCGGCGGCAGGCTGACCATCCGGCCCAGCTCGTAGCCGACCTCCACCATCGCCGGCGCAGTGACCTCGGTGGCCACGTCGGCGGCGGTCAGGAAGCACGAGGCGGCACCGCCGTGCCGGAGCGAGCTGCGAGGGCTGTACGTGTAGCCCTTGTCCTCACGGATGTTCATCGTGAGTCGCGACGAGAAGTAGCCGCCGAACAGCGCGTTGGCCAGCTCGGCCGCGGCGTAGGACGGGTCGGTGCGGGCGACCGCGTCGCCGCCGATGCGCAGGTTCGACTGGACCGCTCCGGGCCGGTCCACGAGCCGCAGCGGACCTGGCACGGGGGCGGGCACCCTCGGCACCCTCGTCGGTACGCCCTCGCCGTCCCAGCCGCCCAGCGCGGCGGCGACCTGGTCCAGCGCACGCGCCGGAGTGAGGTCGCCGACGAGAACCAGCAGGCTCCCGGTCGGCCGCATCCGCCGCGTGTGCGCGGCGCGCAACGACGAGGCAGACACACCCAGCACGGCGTCGGCGCTGGGGTACTCGCTGCCGTAGACGTGGTCGCCGTACATCTGGTGCAGCCACGCCTCGTCCGCGATGACACCCGGCTGCGACATGGCCCGGCGGAGATGGTCGGCGAGCCGGTGCGACTCTCCCTCGACCTGCTGGGCGGGATAGCGGGCCGACGTGACGACTTCGGCGAGCAGCGCGAGGAGGTCCTTGAGACCGGTGCGCAGCGACTCGCCGGCGACCACCAGCCGGTCGGCGTCGCCGCTGACCCGCAGGGAGCCACCGATGCGCTGGAGCGCCTCGGCGAGCTCGCCCTGTGACCGCTCGGCGGTCCCGAGGAGCATCGTGCGCTCCAGCATCGCTGCCTTCGCGAGGTCGGCGCCCTTGCGGACGGCCGAGGGCACGCGCAGCCGGACCTGCACCACCGGCACGCTGGGCCGGCGGACCGCGACGACGCGGAGGCCGGACGGCAGCACTCGTTCCGCGACCGTGGGCAGCTTGGCCTTGCGAGGCCGCGCGAGCGCGGGGACCGGTCGCGGCGTGAACGACTTGCGCCGGCTCACTTCGCACCACCGGCGACGAGGTCGAGGCGGGCGCGGGCGCTTGGCCGGAGCGACGCGGCAGCCGCCGCGACCTGCTCGCCGGTGACCGCGCCGAGCAGTGCCGGCATCTCCCCCACGAGCTCGGCGCGTCCGCGCTGCTGCTCGTACGACGCCATGGCGAGCGTCCTGGACATCACGTGGTCGGAGCCCTGCAGCAGGGCCGACGAGAGCCGGGCCTGCACCCGCTCGAGCTCGTCGAACGGGACCCCGTCGGTGGCGACCCGGTCGAGCTCCTCGTCGACGGCGTTGACCACTGCGTCGGTCGTCACCTCGTCGGAGTGGTGCGCCTCGATGAGGAGGGCGGTGGGGTTGCGCACGTCGAACGCGTCCTCCATGAACGACACGTGCGCGCCGACGTCGGTGGCGAGCCGGTCGTGCTGCACGAGCCGGCGCCGCAGCCGCGACGCGTCGCCGGTTGCCAGCACGGACGTGAGCACGACGTACGGGAGGTAGGCGTCGAGGTCGCCGGGGTCGGGCACCCGCCAGCCGAGCGCGACCGCGGGTGCCGGAGCTTGAGCGTCGACCTGCTCCTCGCGCCGCTCGGACGTGGGGGCGGGCTCGTCGAAGTCGGGTCGCTCGGGCACGGTCCGGCGCGGCACGTCGCCGAAGTGCGTGCGCACCATCTCCAGCGCCTTGTCGGGGTCGAAGTCGCCGCCGAGGCAGAGCACCGCGTTGCCTGGCGCGTAGTAGGTGTCGAAGAAGTCACGGGCGTCGTCGACGGTCGCGCCCTCGAGATCCTCGAAGCCGCCGTAGCCGTTGTGGGCGTTGGGGAACGTCTCGAACAGCACCGGAGGCAGCGTCAGCCACGGGAACCCGCCGTACGGCTGGTTCATGACGTTGACACGGATCTCCTCCTTGACCACCGCGAGCTGGTTGGCGAGGTTCTCCTCGGTGACCGCGGGTGAACGCATCCGGTCGGCCTCGAGGAACAGCGCCCGCTCGAGCGCGTTCGACGGCAGCGCCTCGAAGTAGTTCGTGTAGTCGAGCCGGGTCGAGCCGTTGAGGGTGCCACCGGAGGACTGCACGTACTTGACGTGGTCCATCTTCTGCAGCGACGCCGACCCCTGGAACATCAGGTGCTCGAAGAGGTGCGCAAAGCCGGTACGTCCCGCCGGCTCCGACCTGATGCCGACGTCGTAGTACACGGCCACCGCCACGACCGGGGCCGAGCGGTCGGGGGCCAGGACGACGCGTAGTCCGTTGCGGAGCTTGGTGCGCTCCACGGCGTACGTCGTCGCGGGAGCAGCGGGGGTCGGAGCCATGCGGGCGACCGTACCCCGCCGCTGCGGCTCCGCACCGGGCGCCCGGTCCGCGCCGCGCGGTCGTAGTGTCGGGCGTCGATACACCGCGGACGAGGGGAGCACAGGTGCTGCACGACTACCGGACCGTGACCGCCACGGGGGTCGACCGCGACCTCGCCGACGGCCTCGCCGACCTCGACGGCCGGGTCGGCTCCCTGACCGCGTCGCCGCCGGGCTCCCTGCTCGAGGTCGTGAGGATGCTCGACGACATCTGCGGCACGGCCGAGGACCTGGTGGGGCGGGCGGCGTTCGTCGGCTGGGTGCACCCGGACGCGGCGGTGCGAGACGCCGGGCAGAAGGCGTATGCCGAGCTGTCCGCATGGCGCGCGGGCCTGCCGCTGCGCGACGACGTCGCGGCCGTCGTCCTCGGCCGCGACGCGGAGGCGGCGCCGGGCGACCCGGAGGACGCGTGGCGGGTGGCGCGCTGGACGCGGGACCTGCGCCGCAGCGGGCACGCGCTGCCCGCGGCCGACCGCGCCCGGGCGCGCGAGCTGCACGACCGGCTGTCGGCCGTCGAGGCGGTGTTCGACGTCAACATCGCCGACGACACCGAGGGGCTCGAGCTGACCCGGGAGGAGCTCGACGGCCTGCCGGACACCTTCGTCGACGGCCTGCGCGCCGGGTCGGCACCGGGCACGTATGCCGTGTCGCTCGACTACCCGGAGCTGCGGCCGTTCCTCGCCCAGGGCCGGCGCCGGGACCTGCGGGAGCGGCTGCTCCGCCGGTCGCGCGACCGCGGTGCCGCGGCCAACCGGCCGCTGGTGGCGGAGGGTCTTGCCGTACGCCGCGAGCTGGCCGCCCTGCTCGGCTACCCGTCGTGGGCGCACTACGCCACCGAGGTGCGGATGGCCGGCAGCCCCGAACGGGCCCGAGGGCTGCTCGACCAGCTCACCGCCGCGCTGGACGGCCCGGTCGCCGCGGAGAACACCGAGCTTCGCGACCTGCTCATCGAGGACGGTGCGCCCACCGACGTACGCCTCGAGCAGTGGGACCTCGACTACACGCGCCGGATCCGGTCGGAGCGCCGTTTCGGGATGGACCCGGCGGTGCTGGCGGAGTACTTCCCCGTCGACGCGGTGCTGGCGACGATGTTCGAGCTGATCGGGCGCCTGCTGGGACTGACGTTCCCCGAGGCGCCGATCGAGGACGCCGCCACCTCGTGGCACGAGGACGTCACGCTGCGCGAGGTCCGGGACGCGGACGGGACCCTGCTCGGCCGGGTGTACCTGGACCTGTTCCCGCGCGAGGGGAAGTTCAGCCACGCCGCGGCGTTCGACCTGGTGCGGCCGCGACGCGCGCCGGACGGCAGCCGGAGCCCCGGGCTCACCGCGTTGGTCACGAACTTCTCGCCGCCGCGCGACGGGCGGCCGGCCCTGCTGCGCCACGACGAGATGGAGACGCTGTTCCACGAGCTGGGCCACGTCATCCACCAGAACGTCACCACGGGCCGCTACTCCGCGTTCGCCGGGACCACGACGGAGGGCGACTTCGTCGAGGCACCGAGCCAGCTGATGGAGCGGTGGGCGTGGGAACCGTCGGTGATCACCGGCATCGCGCGGCACTGGAGCACCGGCGCGCCGCTGGACCCCGACGTCGTCGAGCGGCTCACCCACGCCCGGTTCGCCGGAGCGCTCGGCCGCACCGCCCGCGGCCTTTCCCTGAGTCGGCTCGACCTCGCCCTGCACGAGGCGACCGAGGATGTCGACCTCGACGAGGCCACCCGCACCGCGGAGGCCGTCCTGCAGCTGCCGTACCTCGACGACACCTTCTTCCTCGGGTCCTTCGGCCACCTCTTCGGCGGCTACGACGCCGGCTACTACGGCTACCTGTGGGCCGAGGTGATCGGCGACGACATGGTCGGACGGTTCGAGCGGGAAGGGATCCTCGACCCCGAGGTCGGCCGGGCGTTTCGCACGTCGGTGCTGGAGCCGGGCGGCTCACGCGACGGCGACGACCTGGTCGAGGCGTTCCTCGGCCGGCCCGCCGACCCGCAGTCGTACCTCCGCGCCCGCGGCTGGGCGTAGCGCCCCGTCCGGGCCGCCCCCCGTGGCCGGGCTCGAGGGGGTGGGGGTGAGGGTCAGGTGCCGTCCCAGCGGGCCCGGCGCAGGTCGACCCGGGTGCCGTCGGGACGCAGCGGGGTCCCCTCGGCGCGGAGGTGGGCCAGGCACTCGGCCTCCTTGCCCGGCGGGGGCGACCCGTCGGCGTGCAGGACCCGCCACCACGGCACGTCCCCGGCGCTGCGCGACATCGCCCGGCCGACCTGGCGCGGGCCGCCGGCTGCGAGGTACTCCGCCACGTCGCCGTAGGTCATGACCCGTCCCGGCGGGATGAGGGACACCACCTCGAGCACCCGCTCGTCGTACGGCAGGTCGGCGGCCACCGGTGACCCGTCGTCCGGGCCGCGGCGGGTCACCCGCTCACCCGCTCAGCCCGCGGACCAGCTCGACGAGATCCGCTGCCACCCGCTCCGGCTGCTCCCACAGCACGAGGTGGCCGGTGCCCCCGTACACGCGCAGCTCCGCCCCGGGGATGGCAGCCACCATCCTCTCCTCGTCCGCCCGCGAGAGCACCTCGTCCCGATCGCCCCAGAGCACGACGGTCGGCGCCGCGACCCTCCCCGTCCCGCTCGGGGGCTCGGCGTCGAACAGCTCCGCCACGACGGCCCGCCAGACCCCCGCAGGCACCCGGGCTGCGTCCTCCACCATCTGCTGGACGAAGTCCGGCGGCAGGCTGCGCCCCATCGCGAACGACTCGACCGACGCGCGGGCGAACGACCGCGGGACGGGGTCGGTCAGGGCGTCGGCGCCGCGGACCCACGCCGGCGCCGGGGCTCCCCGCAGGCTGCGCGGTGACCCGACGAGAAGCAGGGCGGACACCCGGTCGGGCCGGTCGACCGCGACCTGCTGCGCGACCAGGCCGCCGCTGGACGTGCCCGCGATCACGGCGCGGTCGATGCCGACAGCGTCCAGGACACCGACCACGTCGGCGGCGGCCTCGCCGAGCCGGTAGCCCTGCGCCGGCTTGTCCGCGTCGCCGTGCCCGCGCTGCGTCAGAGCAAGAGCACGCAGGTCGGCCGGGAGGCAGGTGAGCAACCGGCTCCAGGACCGCCAGGACTCGCCGACCGCGTGCAGCAGCACGACCGGCACGCCGGACGGGCTGCCCGACTCGACGTACGGCAACGTCGTTCCGTCCAGGAGCCGGACGGTCGAGGTCTTCATCCTCCGATGATGCTCGCCGGCGTCCTCGGAGGTGCGGCCGGCCGGCTGCCGCAAGGCCGACCGTCGCGTCAGCCGGGGCCGAAACGCTCGCGATGGTCGGCCGGCACCAGGCCGAGGTACGCCGGGTTCTCGGCGAGCCACGACCGCACGAACGGGCAGTACGGCAGCACCGACCCGCCACGCGACCGGATCTCGTCGAGCGCGGCCTCGACCAGCCGGCCGGCCAGCCCGCGGTGCGCGAACGGCGGGCCGACCTCGGTGTGGTCGAGGGCGTACGCGCCGGCGCCGAGCTCGCGGTAGGCGAGGAAGCCGGCGAGGTCGTCGCCCAGCCAGATCTCGAACCGGTGCGCCGCCGGGTTGTCCCGGGCGACGACGTCGTCGTCGTCCTGCTGCTCGAGCGGGCCGGCTGCCATCAGTACGTGGGCAGGCTGGGGTCGATCTGGTTGGCCCAGGCCACGACCCCGCCACCGACGTGCACCGCGTCGGAGAAGCCCGCGCCCTTCAGGACCGCCAGCGCCTCCGCCGAGCGGGCACCGCTCTTGCAGTGCAGCACCACCGGCTTGTCCTGCGGCAGCTCGGAGAGGGCCTCGCCGCTGAGGATGCGGTCCTTGGGGATCAGTGTCGCGCCGGGGATCGACACGATCTCGAACTCGTTCGGCTCACGGACGTCGACGAGGTAGAAGTCCTTGCCGGCGTCCATCATCGCCTTGAGGTCGCGCACCGAGATGGTCGAGCCCTTGGCGGCCTCGGCGGCCTCCTCGCTGATGGTTCCGCAGAACGCCTCGTAGTCGATCAGACCGGTCTCACGGGTGATCTCCGGGTTCTTCCCGCAGACCACGCACTCGGGGTCCTTGCGGACCTTCACCGTGCGGTAGCTCATCTCGAGGGCGTCGTAGACCATCAGCCGGCCGACCAGCGGGTCGCCGATGCCGGCGATCAGCTTGATCGCCTCGTTGACCTGGATCGAGCCGATCGAGGCGCACAGCACGCCGAGCACGCCGCCCTCGGCGCACGACGGCACCATGCCGGGCGGCGGAGGCTCCGGGTAGAGGCAGCGGTAGCAGGGCCCGTGCTCAGCCCAGAAGACCGAGGCCTGACCGTCGAAGCGGTAGATCGAGCCCCAGACGTAGGGCTTCCCGAGCAGCACCGCCGCGTCGTTGACGAGGTAGCGGGTGGCGAAGTTGTCCGTGCCGTCGACGATGAGGTCGTAGGGCCGGAACACGTCGAAGACGTTGGTCGAGTCGAGCCGCTCCGCGTGCAGCACCACCTCGACGAACGGGTTGGCCTCCTCGATCGACTCCTTGGCCGACAGGGCCTTGGACTTCCCGATGTCGGACTGCCCGTGGATGATCTGACGCTGGAGGTTCGACTCGTCGACGACGTCGAAGTCCACGATGCCGAGGGTGCCCACGCCGGCCGCGGCGAGGTAGAGCAGGGCGGGCGAGCCGAGGCCGCCGGCACCGACGACGAGCACCCTGGCGTTCTTCAGTCGCTTCTGGCCGGTCATGCCGACGTCGGGAATGATCAGGTGGCGGGAGTAGCGGCGCACCTCGTCGATCGTGAGCTCGTCAGCGGGCTCGACGAGGGCAGGCAGCGTCTCGGCTGGCACGGTTCAGGTCCTCCCGGGGTGGCTCGTCTGCAGACCACCAGTCAACCCCGTCCGAGCCCGCCACCATTCCCCGCCTGCCAGCATGTGGGACATGCGCCCGGTGGTCGGCATCACGTCCTACGTCGAGCAGGCGCGCTGGGGCGTCTGGGACGTCCCGGCGTCGGTCCTGCCGTTCAGCTACGTCGCGATGTTCGAGGCGGCGGGCGGCACCGCGGTGGTGCTGCCCCCCGGCGCCGCCAGCGACGCCGAGGTCCTGGAGCGGCTCGACGCGGTGGTCTTCGCCGGCGGTGCCGACCTCGACCCCGGCCTTTACGGCGAGGCACCGCACCCCGAGACCACCGGACTTCGCCCCGAGCGCGACGCCGCCGAGGTGCCGCTGATGAGGGCCGCGCTGGACCGCGACATCCCGCTGCTCGGCATCTGCCGCGGCATGCAAGTGCTGTCGGTGGTGCGTGGTGGCTCGCTGGTGCAGCACCTTCCCGATGCCGTCGGCCACGAGCGGCACAGGCCGGCGCCCGGCACCTACGGCCTGCACGACGTGCGGCTGCACCCCGGCTCGCTCGCGCACCGGCTGCTCGGCCCGCACGTCAGCGTGCCGTCGTACCACCACCAGGGTCTGGCCTCGGCGGGTGACCTCGACGTGACCGGCTGGGCGGACGACGACACCCCCGAGGTGGTCGAGGACCCGGGCAAGCGCTTCGCGCTCGGCGTGCTGTGGCACCCCGAGGCCAGCGAGGACCTCCGGCTGTTCGAGGCCCTCGTCGCCGCGGCCGCCGGCTCCTGACCCGGGGACACCGCGCCGCGCACCGCCCTGCCGTCCCACCGGGCGCTCGCACGAAGGAACCGAGCGGCGACGTGGGTCCGGGCGCACGACCGGGACGCCTCTAGGGTCGGGCGCATGGCGACCACAGCAGCGACGACCGAGGGCCACGCCGACTTCGAGGGCGACCGGACCTGGTACCGGGTGCACGGCGACCTGCCGGTCGACGCCGACGGGCCGGCGCCACTGGTGGTGCTGCACGGCGGTCCCGGCGGCACCCACGACTACCTCACACCGCTGGCGGACCTCGCCGGCCGGCAGCACGGCGGTCGCGCGGTGGTGCTCTACGACCAGCTCGGCAACGGTCGCTCGACCCACCACCGCGACCGCGGCGCCGACTTCTGGACCGTCGACCTGTTCGTCCGCGAGCTGGCGAACCTCGTCGACCACCTGGTGATCGGCGACCGCTACCACGTGCTCGGCCAGTCCTGGGGCGGTTTCCTGGCCCAGGAGCACGCCCTCACGACACCCGCAGGGTTGCGGTCGCTCGTGCTGTCGAACACCGCCGCGTCCTTCCCGGACTTCGTGTCCGAGGCGAACAGGCTTCGCCGAGACCTGCCGCCCGGTGTCGACGACACGCTGCGCCGCCATGAGGAGGCCGGCACCACCGACGACCCGGAGTACGCCGACGCCTGCCAGGTCTTCTACGCGCGGCACCTCTGCCGGCTCGACCCGTGGCCGCAGGGCGTCGTCGACGCCCTCGCCAAGATCGACGAGGACCCGACCGTCTACCACACGATGAACGGCCCGTCGGAGTTCCACGTGATCGGCTCGATCAAGGACTGGTCGTCGACCGACCGGCTCGACGGCATCGGTGTCCCGACCTACGTCGTGAGCGGCGAGCACGACGAGGCGACCCCGAGCCTGCAGGTGCCGCTGGTCGAGCGGATCCGGGCGGCCGGCAACCAGGTGGAGCAGACCGTGCTGCCCGGCTGCTCGCACCTGCCGATGTGGGAGCAGCCCGACACCTACCACGGGCTGGTCGCCGACTGGCTCGCCCGCCACGACTGAGGAGGGCACGCCGTGAACGAGAGCCCGTTCGACGCCGACCTGGCGGTCACCCACATCCTGGTCGTCAGCGACGCCGCCCGGTCCCGGGACTTCTGGGTCGACGTGCTGGGCGCCGAGCTCTACCGCGAGTACGGCGGCACCAGCGTCGTCCTCCGGCTCGCCGGCAGCTGGCTGCTGCTGGTGACCGGCGGCGGTCCCACCGCCGACAAACCCGACGTCACGTTCGCCGCGCCGCCCGACATCACCAGGGTCAGCCATGCGATGACCCTGCGGGTGGCCGACTGCCGGGCGTCCTATGCGGCCCTGCTGGCCCGCGGCGCATCCTTCCTCACCCCGCCGGTCGACCACGGCGTCGAGATCCGCTGCTTCCTCCGCGACCCGGACGGGCACCTGGTCGAGCTGTCCCAGGCGGTGGGGTGAAGCCCTACCTCCTGCTGCGGGCCGCGGAGCTGCGCGCCGAGCGGCCGGCCGGCGAGGTCGACGACGTGCACTTCACCGAGTCGCTCGCGACCTCGGTGGTGGAGCAGACCACTCGGCCCGGCGACGTCGTCCTCGACCCGTTCGCGGGATACGGCACCACCCTCGCGGTGGCCGACCGGCTCGGCCGGGTCGCGGTCGGGGTCGAGGTGCTCGCCGACCACGTCGAGCTGGTCCGGTCCCGCGCCGGCGCGGGCGCCCGGGTCGTGCACGGCGACTCGCGGCGGCTCGGCCACGTGCTGGCCGGCGAGCTGGACCGGCCGGTCGACCTCGTGCTGACGTCCCCGCCGTACATGACGTCGGTGGCGCACCCCGAGAACCCGCTGACCGGGTACGCGACGGACGACGGTGACTACCCGACGTACCTGCGCGAGCTGGGCGGCGTCTTCGGCCAGGTCGCCGGGCTGCTGCGCCCCGGCGGCCACGTCGTCGTCAACGTGGCCAACGTGGTGACCCGCTCGGCGACCGGGGACGTCGTGACGCCGCTCGCGTGGGACGTCGGCCGGGTCGTCGGCGAGCATCTGAGGTTCCAGGGCGAGACCTTCCTGTGCTGGGACGAGCACCCGCCCGGCCTCGCGGGCGACTACCTGCTCTGGTTCCGCAAGCCCTGACGCCGTGCCAGGGTGGACGACGTGCGACCGACGCTGTACGAGACGGCCGGCGGCGAGCCGGCGATGCTGGCGCTGGCGACCGCGCACCACGCACGGTGCCTCGCCGACCCGTACCTCAACCACCCGTTCTCGCACCCGGACGGGCAGCCCGACCACCTGAGAAGGCTCGCGGTCTACTGGGGCGAGGTGCTCGGTGGCCCGCCCGCGTACACGCAGGAGTACGGCGACCAGTCGACGGTCCTGCAGCTGCACGCCGGCAACGGTGACATGTCCGAGCCCGGCCGGCGGTTCGTGGAGTGCTTCGTCGCAGCCGCCGACGACGCGGCACTGCCCGACGACCCGGAGCTGCGGGCCGCACTGCGGGCGTACATGACCTGGGCCGTCGAGGACGTGCTCGCGTGGTCGCCAGAGGGTTCGGTGGTGCCGGCCGGGATGACGCTGCCGCGATGGACCTGGGACGGGCTCGACACCGGTCCGGCATGAGCGACCCGGCCGATGCGATGCCCCCGGCGGACGGCTCCGCAACAGAGCGGCTGGAGGCCGCCCTCGCACACGTACCGGCCCTCAGGCCTGGCCCGCGCGAGGTGGTCGCCCTGCGCGGCGGGCTGACCAACGACACCTTCAAGGTCACGACACCCGACCGGACGGTCGTGGTCCGGCTGTCCACCGTGGGCAACGACCTGCTGGCGATCGACCGGGCGGCCGAGCACGTGAACTCGGTGCGCGCGGCGGAGAGCGGCGCCGCCCCCGCCGTGGTCGCGTACCTGCCCGAGGACCGCGCGCTGGTCGTGCAGTGGGTGGACGGCCGAGCACTGACTCCCCACGACCTGGCGGACCAGGCGATGCTCACCCGCGTGGCCGCCGTCGCCCGGCTGCTGCACTCCGGGCCGCGGTTCGAGGGCGACCTGGACCTCGCCGCCGTGCAGGACCGCTACCTTCGGACCGTCCGGCAGCACGGTCTTCGGCTCCCGCCGCGGTACCTCGAGCTGCTGCCGCGCGTGGCCGACGTCCTCCGGGTGGTCGCCGTGGGAGCCGGCCCGACGGTGCCCTGTCACAACGACCTGGTTGCCGCGAACATCGTCGACGACGGCAGCCGGCTGTGGCTCGTCGACCACGAGTTCAGCGCCAACAACGACGCGATGTTCGACCTGGGGAACCTCTGGCAGGAGGCCGACCTCCCGGAGGGCCACCTCGAGCACCTGGTGACGGCCTACCTCGGCCGGCCGTCGCGACGGCAGCTCGCGCGGGCCAGGCTCCTGGGCCTGACGGCGCGGTTCGTCTGGACGCTCTGGGCCTCGATCCAGCAAGAAGCCGGTCACACCGGCCCCGACGTCTGGTCCCGGGCGATCGCGAGGTACGAGGTCGCCGTCGCCGAGCTCGACGGGCCGGACCTCGGAGGCTGGCTACGGCTGGCGGCACAGGCCGAGCCGTGAGAGCCCACGGCGACGGCCGCCCCCGGCACGACCTGAGCCTCGTCGCCGCCAGTACGGCAAGCAGGTGCACCGACGACGGCGGAATCGGCGTGGCCGGGCGGCAGACCTGCCGGCTTCGTCGGTGCTCTCCGCCGCCACCTACAGCGGCGTGACGTAGGCGGAGGAGATGCCGCCGTCGACGAGGAACGTGGAGGCGGTCATGAACGAGGAGTCGTCGCTGGCAAGGAAGGCGACGGCGGCGGCGATCTCGTCGGGCTCGGCGAACCGGCCCATCGGGACGTGCACCAGGCGGCGGGCGGCGCGCTCAGGGTCCTTGGCAAACAGCTCCTGCAGGAGCGGGGTGTTCACCGGCCCCGGGCACAGCGCGTTCACCCGGATGCCCTCACGGGCGAACTGCACCCCGAGCTCCCGGGTCATCGCGAGGACGCCGCCCTTGGAGGCCGTGTAGGCGACCTGCGAGGTGGCGGCTCCCATGACCGCCACGAACGAGGCCGTGTTGATGATCGAGCCCCGGCCCTGCCGCTGCATGTACGGGATGACGTGCTTGCAGCCGAGGTACACCGAGGTGAGGTTCACCGTCTGCACCCGCTGCCAGACGTCCAGCCCCGTGTCCAGGATCGAGTCGTCCTCGGGCGGGCTGATGCCCGCGTTGTGGAACGCGATGTCGACGGCGCCGTAGGTCCGGTACGCCTCGGCGTAGATAGCGGCGACCTGCTCCTCGTCGGCCACGTCGGCCGCCAGGAACAGGCCGCCGACCTCGTCGGCCGCCGCGCCGCCGCTGTCCACGTCGAGGTCGACGCACACCACCGATGCGCCCTCGGCCGCGAGTCGTCGGACGGTCGCGAGCCCGATGCCACTCCCTGCGCCGGTGACGACGGCGGTCCGGCCCTGCAGTCGCTCTGCCACTCATTCCTCCGTGCTGAGGAAGACGTTCTTGACCTCGGTGAACGCGTCCAGCGCATCCGGTCCGAGCTCGCGGCCCAGGCCGGACTGCTTGAAGCCGCCGAACGGTGTCCAGTAGCGCACCGACGAGTGCGAGTTGACGCTCAGCGCGCCGGTCTCGACCGCACGCGCGACGCGCAGTGCTCGACCGAGGTTCTCGGTCCAGATCGACCCGGCCAGTCCGTACGGCGAGTCGTTGGCGATCCGCACGGCGTCGGCCTCGTCGTCGAACGGGATGACGGCGACGACCGGGCCGAAGACCTCTTCCTGCGCGACCCGCGCGGAGGGATCCACGGGCGCCAGCACCGTCGGCGGGTACCAGTACCCCGGCCCGTCGGGCAGGTGGCCCCGGAACGCGACCGCGGCGTCCGGCGGGACGAAGGACGCGACCCGCTCGCGGTGCTCGGCGGTGATGAGCGGCCCCATCTCCGCCGTCGCGAGGGTGGGGTCCTCCACCCGTAGCGACTGCACCGCCGGCTCGAGCAGCTCCATGAACCGGTCCATGGCCGAGCGTTGCACCAGGATCCGGGACCGCGCGCAACAGTCCTGACCCGCGTTGTCGAACACGGCGTACGGCGCCGTCGCGGCCGCCCGTTCCAGGTCGGCGTCGGCAAAGACGATGTTGGCGCTCTTGCCGCCCAGCTCGAGGGTGACCGGCTTGACGTGGGCGGCGCAGCCCGCCATCACGGCCTTGCCGACCTCGGTCGACCCGGTAAACACCACCTTCGCGACGTCCGGGTGGTCCACGAACCGCTGGCCGACGACCGACCCCTTGCCCGGCAGGACCTGCAGCACGTCCGGCGGGAGCCCGGCGTCCAGTGCCAGCTCGGCCAGCCGCAGCGCCGTCAGCGGCGTCACCTCGGCGGGCTTCAGCACCACGGTGTTGCCGGCGGCCAGGGCCGGCGCGAAGCCCCAGGCAGCGATCGGCATCGGGAAGTTCCAGGGGACGATCACCCCCACGACGCCCAGCGGCTCCTTGAACGTGACGTCGACGCCGCCGGCGACCGGGATCTGCGCGCCGAGCAGCCGCTCGGGCGCCGCCGCGTAGTAGGTCAGGACGTCGCGGACGTTCCCGGCCTCCCACCGGGCGTTGGTCAGGGTGTGGCCGGCGTTGGCGACCTCCAGCCCGGCCAGTCCCGCGATGTCGCCGTCGACCGCGTCGGCGAACCGGCGCAGCAACCGGCCGCGGTCGCCGGGGCTGACCTGCCGCCAGGTGGCGAAGGCGCGGCGGGCCTTGGCGATCGCGGCATCGGTCTCGGCGGCGGTGGTCGACGCGACAGTGCCGATCACCTGCTCGGTGGCCGGGTTGACGACGTCGTGGGTCTCGGTGTCGGCGGTCATCGGCGTCTCGTCACATCCGCTCGAAGGACCGGAACCGCTCCCAGTCGGTCACCGTGGAGTCGTACGCCGCCAGTTCGACGCGGGCCATGTTGGCGTAGTGGTCGACGACGTCCTGCCCGAACGCCTCCCGGGCGATCGCGCTGCCTTCCCACAGCTCGAGCGCTTCGTGCATGGTCGCCGGTACGCGCGCCGAGTCGGAGGTGTAGGCGTTGCCACCGAACGGCTCCTCGAGCTCGAGCTCGTTCTCGATGCCGTACAGACCGCCGGCGATCAGCGCCGCCGACGCCAGATAGGGGTTGACGTCGCCACCGGGCACCCGGTTCTCCAGTCGCAGCGACGGACCGTGCCCGACCATCCGCAGCGCGCACGTCCGGTTGTCCCAGCCCCAGCGCACAGCCGTCGGCGCGAACGAACCCTCGACGTAGCGCTTGTAGGAGTTGATGTTCGGGGCCAGGAAGAGCGTCAGCTCGCGCAGGGTGGCCAGCTGGCCGGCGGTGTACTGCTTGCACAGGGTGGACATGCCGTGGTCGCCGGACTCGGTCTCGTCGGAGAGCACGAGGGAACCGTCGGCGCCGCGGAACGACAGGTGGATGTGGCACGAGTTGCCCTCGCGCTGGTCGAACTTCGCCATGAACGTGAGGGACATGCCCTCCTGTGCGGCGATCTCCTTGGCACCCGTCTTGTAGAGGACGTGGTTGTCGCAGGTGCGTACCACCTCGTCGAACCGGAAGGCGATCTCGTGCTGACCGAGGTTGCACTCGCCCTTGGCCGACTCGACAGTCATCCCGGCCGCGGTCATCTCGTTGCGGATCCGGCGCAGTAGCGGCTCGACCCGCGACGTCCCGACGATCGAGTAGTCGACGTTGTAGAGGTTCGCCGGCGACAGGTCCCGGTAGGCGGACCGCCACGCGTCCTCGAAGGTGTCCCGGAAGACCATGAACTCCAGCTCGGTGCCGGCCAGCGCGACCAGCCCACGCTCGGCCAGCCGCGCGGTCTGCCGCTTGAGCACCTGGCGCGGCGAGGCCACGACGTCCGAGCCGTCCTCCCACCGCAGGTCGGCCAGCAGCAGCACGGTGCCCTCGTGCCAGGGCACCCGGCACAGCGTCGAGACGTCCGGCACGAACATGAAGTCGCCGTAACCGCGCTCCCAGGACGACATCGCGTAGCCGTCCACGGTGTTCATGTCGACGTCGACGGCCAGCAGGTAGTTGCAGCCCTCGGTGCCGTGCTCGAGCACGTCGTCGAGGAAGTACTGGGCATGCAGCCGCTTGCCCTGGAGGCGCCCCTGCATGTCGGTGAACGCGACCAGCACCGTGTCGACCGCACCCGCGGCGACATCCTCGCGCAGCTGGTCCACCGAGAGCCCACGACCCGCACCCGCCACAGCGACCTCCTCGTCGGCCACGTCCGACCGGCACCCTAGCGCCAATGGGAAATCCTTGACCCATTCTCTACCACGGGTCTACCGTCCCGACCACGTCACCGTGTCCGGGGGCCGACGAAGGGACCCGCATGGCCGAGCGCCGCTCATCCGTCACGTACCGGGAAGCCGACCAGGACTACTTCGCCAAGCGGACTCTCCGCCGGCACGCCGGGGTGTGGTCGCTGTGGGCCCTCGGGGTGGCAGCAGTCATCTCCGGGGACTTCTTCGGGTGGAACTTCGGGCTCGAGTTCGGCTTCGGTGGCCTGCTGGTGGCCACCGTGGTCATCACGATCATGTATCTCGGCATGTGCTACTCGATCGCCGAGATGTCACCGGCCCTGCCGCACACCGGCGGCGCCTACTCGTTCGGGCGCACCGCGATGGGGCCCTGGGGCGGCTTCGTCACCGGCGTAGCCGAGAGCATCGAGTACATCGTCACGCCCGCCGTCATCGTCGTGGGCATCGGCGGCTACATGAACTCCATCGCCGACGACCTGTTCGGCTTCACGATGCCGCTGCCCCTGTGGTGGGCGGTCTTCTACGGCATCTTCGTCGGTCTGAACGTCTTCGGTGTCGAGGCGTCGTTCCGCTTCTCGGTCTTCATCTGCCTGGCGGCACTGGCAATCCTGCTCGTCTTCTGGACCGGCGCGCTCACCAAGCTCGACTTCCAGGCCCAGGCGATCGACTCCGTCGGCGGCTGGTTCCCCCACGGTGCCAAGGGCGTCTTCTACGCGATCCCGTTCGCCATCTGGTTCTACCTGGCGATCGAGGAGCTGCCGCTGGCCGCGGAGGAGTCGCACGACCCACGTCGCGACATCCCGCGCGGCACCATCTACGGCCTCTTCACCCTCATCATCGCCGCTTTCCTCACGCTGTTCCTCAGCGCCGGCATCGCGCCCGGGTCCGGCGATCTCAGCACCTCGGCCGAACCACTGTTCGACGGTCTCAAGACGATCTTCGGCACCGGTACAGCCGCCTCGCTGCTCGCCCTGGTCGCGGTCACCGGCCTCGTCGCCAGCTTCCACACGATCATCTTCGCGTACGGGCGGAACATCTACTCGTTGTCCCGCGCGGGCTACTTCCCGCACGCCCTGTCCGTCACGCACGGCACCCGCCAGACCCCGCACGTGGCACTCCTGACGGGCGCCGCTGTGGGCTACATCCTTGCGCTGATACTGCAGTACTCCGGGTCGGACAGCGTCGGAGCCGCGCTGCTCACCATGGCCGTGTTCGGAGCCGTCATCTCCTACGTCATGCAGATGATCTCCTTCATCCTGCTCCGTCGGAACAAGCCCGACATCGAGCGGCCCTACCGCAGCCCGCTCGGTGTGGTCGGCGCCGGCGTCGCCGGTCTGATCGCCGCCGTGTCCCTCATCTCGCTGTTCTTCAACGCCGACTACCGGCCCGGGGTGGTCGGGGTCGCGATCTGGTTCGCACTGGCGATCGTCTACTTCGCCGTCGTCGGCCGGCACAAGCTGATCCTGTCGCCGGAGGAGGAGTTCGCCATGACCGGTGGCACGCACGGCGTCAACCTCGAGTCCGAGGGCTACGGCACCACCCACGTCGCCGACCTCGGCACCGCACCCGGCGACACCACGAAGCCGCCGAGCACGACGGGCTGAGGCATCGACGCCCGCTCCGGGCCGAACCGGCCGGCATTCCGCCGGATCCGCGGTGGCAACGCCTTCGAGGAGACGGTGGAACGACTGCTGCAGGCCGTCCGGCTCGGCCAGGTCGTGGCGGGTGACCGGCTGCCCGCCGAGCGGGAGCTGGCCACCCGGCTCGGCGTCAGCCGGCCGACCCTGCGTGAGGCGATCCGGTCGCTCGCCGAGGCCGGGTACGTCGAGTCCCGCCGCGGTCGCAGCGGAGGGACGTTCGTGCTGCCGGCCGGCGAGTGGCGCCGGGACCAGCGCAGCGTGCGCGACATCGTCGCGGACATGGGCCGCGAGATGACCGACGCCCTGCTGATGCGCGAGGTGCTCGAGCCGGGCGCGGCCGAGCTGGCTGCGTCAGCGACGCACCCACCGGAGCTGGTGCGGGAGCTGGAGGACGCCCTGGAGCTGGAGCGCTCGGTGTCGGTCGCTGACTACCGCCCGGCCGACAGCCGCCTGCACCTGGCCATCGTGGCACTGGCCGGCTCGCCGTCGCTGACGGCGGCCGTGTCGGACAACCGGATGCGCCTCAACGACCTGCTCGACGCCATCCCGCTGCTCCCGCCCAACATCGCCCACTCGCGAACCCAGCACGCCCGGATCGTGACCGCCGTGCTGCGCCGCCGGCCGCAGGCGGCCCGGAGCGCGATGGCCGCTCACCTGGAGGGCACCGCCGCGCTGCTACGGGGGTTCCTGGAGTGACCGGGCCACGCCCAGGTGCCGGACAGCACCCGGCCGTAGCCGGGCACCGCCCCGTCGACGACTACGTCCGGCTCCGCATCGCGCCGGCTCTGCGGTGTGCGTGGTCGGCTCTCGTCCCGTGCGGGTGGGCCGCGTCCGGACGGCGTCGGGTCAGAGGTCGAGCCAGGTGGTGGTGATCGCCCGGCCGGCGGTGTGCAGCCGCAGCCGCAGCGGGCCTGCGGGCAGCGCGTCCAGCTGGAACCGGCCGTGCTCGTCGGGCTCGACCGCGAGATCCCCGCCACGGTGCTGGAGGCTCGCCGTGAAGCCGGCGCCGGCTCCGGCGACATGACCCTCCAGCTGACGCTGGGGCAGGGCCGGGGAGCGGAGGTGCCCCGCCATGTCGTCCCGAGGTCGAGACACCTGCAGCTCGATGACCACGCCGGAGGCGTCGAAGGTGAGCAGCCGGATCCCGTTGCCGCCGCGGACAGCGGCGAGCCGCTCCGGCACGAGCGAATCGGCGACCAGCTCCGCGAGCTCGGCATCGGGGTCGCGCCACCCGAACGCGAGCACGGCCCCGTCGAGCACCGGTCCGGGGACGGGGTCGCGCTGCGCGACGAGCTCGCGGTAGCGCAGCAGCAGCCCGTCGAGCTGGCCGTCGGTGAGCGCGCGGTCAGGTCCGTCCATGGCGTCCGTCCTCTGGTCGAGCCCCCCGGAATGATGGTGTGCCCTCCGTAGGTCGCTTCTCGACAGAGGCCAGGTCGCCGCGACTGATACCGGCAGCAAGCACCAGGTCGTGCAGCCGGCGCAGGCAGCGCCCGCGGGTGGGCCCGATGCTGCCCACCGGCATCGCGAGGGCGGCGCCGACCTCCTCGTACGACGGGGGCGGGTCGGCCATCAGCACGCGGAGCAGCCGGCGGCACGGCTCGTTGAGGCTCTCGAAGACCGACCACAGCGTCGCGTCACGCTGCCGTAGGAGCAGGGTGGCGTCGACAGCAGGCGCGGAGCTGTCAGTGAGATCGATGACCTGCTGCTGATCGACGGGCCGCTCCCGGGCCGCGCGGCGGATCACTGCCAGGCACTCCCGGCGGCAGGTGGTGGCGAGCCAGGCGCCGAGCCGGTCCGGGTCGCGGATCCGGCCCAGGTTCTCGACCAGGCGCAGCCAAGTGCTCTGCACCGCGTCGGCCGCGTCGGACTGCCCGAGCCGGTGCGAGCGGGCCACCGCCCAGAGCAGCGGGGTGAACCGCGTCGCGATCAGCTGCCAGGCCGCCGAGTCGCCGGCGGCCGAACGGTCCAGACACCATCGGAGGTCGAGATCGTCCACGCGATGCTCCTGACGTCGTCTGCGCTCCATGGGAGCGCGGCGACTACCGCGGGGTCAACCCCTCTCACTGTCGGTGAGAGCGGGGGTCGCGGCGGGGCGACCAGCCGGTCCTCGAGCCCGTCGCCGACCAGCGGCGGCGCCTGCCCGCGGAGGTACCCCGGCTGCTGCCCCGCTGCCCGGCGGCTTCCTGGACCGACCACCGACGGGCGCAGCGGCCGACCGGAGGGCGGAACGCTGCGGACCTGCTTAGGGTCGTGGCATGGCAGTGCGTCCGTCCGCGAGCTCGCGGGCCCTTCTCGCCGCCGTCGTGGTCGCGCTCCTGGCCTCGGCGGCCGGGATCGGCTGGCTGCTGCGGCCCGTCGACGTGCGGCCGCTCCCCGGCGTTCCCCGGGCAGCAGCGGCCTCGCCGGTACCGGTCGAGACCCCGACCCCGACGCCGTCCACCACGCCGACGCCGGCAGCCGAGGTCTGCGAGCAGCCGTCGCACCCGCTCCGTCCGCGCACGATCACCGTGCGCGGGGTCGCCCGCGAGGTGTCGGTGGTGACGCCGCCGCGCGAGGCGGACGGCGTGCCGGGCGCTCCCCCGCTGACCAGCGTCGGGAAGGCGGTGTTCGCCTGGGACCGGGACCAGGGCATCAGCCCCGGCGACCCGGCCGGCAACGTCCTGCTGAACGCGCACACCTGGCCCGACGGCACGGCGCTGGGCAACCGGCTGCTCGCCGGACTGCACCGGGGCGACCGGATCGTCGTCTCGGGCGCCCAGCACTCGCTCTGCTACCGGGTGACCGAGCGGATCGAGGTGCTCGCCTCGGCCGGCCTGGCGCGCTACTACGCCACGGACGGCCCGCCCCAGCTGGCCATCGTCGTCTGCTCCGGGCGGCGCCTCGGTCCCGGCGTGTGGGAGAAGCGCACCGTCTGGTTCGCCGCTCCCTCCGCCTGACCGGCCGGTCGCGCTCAGCCGATGGCGCCGGGAGGCCGGAATGACCAGCCTCGACGAGGCGTCCGCGCCTCGACCGCACCGACCGACGCGGGTCAGCCGAGCAGCCGGCGCACCTCACGGGCGACGACGCCAGGGTGCTCCATCTGCGAGACATGACCACTGTCGGGCAGCAGCACGAGCCGCGCGCCGGGGTAGGTGCGGGCCGCCCGGGCAGCCGTCCGGGGGTCGACCAGCCGGTCCTTGAGCCCGTACACGAGCAGCGTGGGCGCCTGCACCCGGCCGGCCAGCCGCCACAGCGGCCAGCGGTCCGGCCGGAGGTACGCCGACATCAGGCTGCGCAGCGAGCGGATCATCGCGTCGCCGTCGTGCTCGAGCCGGGCCCGCCGATCCGCCTCCTCGGTGGCCTCCGCCAGCCGGCGCTCGGGCACCCGGGAGGGGTCGGCCCAACAGAGCGCGAGGGTGGCGCGCACCCGCTGCTCGACGGGGTAGCGGCCCAGCCGGCGGGCGAGCCGCTGGCCGGCCCACGGCACGGCGAGCGCCGGCAGGTGGACGTTGGTGAGCCGGGGCCTCAGCACCGGCATCGCCGGTGAGACGAGGGTGAGGGTGCGCACCAGGTCGGGCCGGGTCGCGGCGAGGACGGTCGCGACCGTGCCGCCGAGGGAGTTGCCCAGGAGGTGCACCGGCTCGTCGCCGCCGGACTCGATCAGCTCGGTGATGGCCCGTACGTGGCCGCGCAGGGAGTAGTCGTCGTCGGCCGGCGGCGGCGACCAGCCGAAGCCAGGAAGGTCCGGGGCCTCCGCCTCGATGCGGTCGCGCAGCAGTGCCATGACGTCGGTCCAGTTGGTCGCCGCGCCCCCGAGCCCGTGCACCAGCACAGCTCGCTCCGCGCCACCGGCGGTGGCCGCGGCGGTACGGACGTGCAGGTTGCCGGACGGCAGCGCGACCTGGTGGCCGGGCCAGTGCGGGACCGGGTCCGCGGGGCTCAGCCCGCCACCTCGCCGAGCATCGGGCCGACCCGGCGGTTCACGGCCGCGAGGACCGCCCGGATGACCGCCTGGCGCGCGTCGTCGCGCACCACCGACGCACCCGAGAGGCGCTGGGTACCGCGGTCGGTCACCAGCGACAGCACGGCCAGAGCGGTCCGCTCCTCACCGGTGCTGGCGATCTCGACGTGCTCGACCGCGAAGCGCACCCGGTCGTCGACCATGGCCTCCACCGCGCGCAGCGTCGCCTCGGCGACCGACCGGTGCAGCGCGCCGCTGGTCGCGGCACCCTCGGCCTCACCCACCTCCGAGCGCTCTCCGGTCCGTAGCGTGACCGACACGGTGACGCCGAGGTGGGCCGACACGAGCTGCACGCGCTCGATGACCAGGCGTCCGGCGGCCGCGGCCGGGAACGGGCCGACGGCATCCGATGCGGGTTCCGGCTCCGTGGTCACGATCACCTGCTCTGCGCCCGGCTGCCAGCCGTCGATCGAGGACGCGTCGTCGGGGACCGCCTCGCGGAGGTCGGTGAGCTCGTCCGCGACGCCCTGGCGGCCGCGCTCCGAGCCGCCGGTGTCGGCCGCCGGGGGCTGCTCGAGCACACGCACGCGGTCGGCGTCGACCGCCAGCCCGAACTGGCTGCGCAGCAGCCGGTTGACCGCGCCCGCCACGTCGACCTCGTCGGCCCCGTGCGCCAGCTGCAGCCGCAGGGTGCCCGGTCCGCCCCGGTGCGGCTCGACGGCCGCGGCGGCGACGCCGGGCACCCCGAGCAGCGCCGCGACGAGGTCGCGGTGGTCGCTCACGGTCAACGAATGCCTCGCAGGTGACGGATCGGGGTCGGAACACCAGTGTCCCAGTGCGCGGCGCCGTACACACCCAACAGTGCCGACGGCGTGGCCGGCGTGGCACAGCGTGACCGGCGCAGGGTCAGGGTGTGACCGAGCGCGACGAACCCCTCGGCCCGGACGACATCAAGGTGCCCGAGGCCGACACCGTGGAGCAGCGGGCCGACGCCGTCGATCGGGACGAGGACACCGACCCGGCCGACCACGGCACCGCCGAGGCAGACCCCGCCGACGTGGCCGAGCTGTCCCGAGCCGTGGGCGTCGAGGACGACGAATACCGCTGACCGCACCGCTCCCGGCCTAGGGTGGGGCCCGCCAGACCCCGCCGACGAAGGAGCTGACGTGCCGGCTGCCCCGGATGCGCGCACCCGCGGTGCCCGCCTCCCCCGGTCGGCGCGGCGGGAACAGCTGCTCGGGGCGGCGCAGGAGGTCTTCGTCGCCCAGGGGTACCACGCGGCCGCGATGGACGACATCGCCGACGCGGCGGGCGTGAGCAAGCCGGTGCTCTACCAGCACTTCCCGGGCAAGCTGGACCTCTACCTGGCGCTGCTGGACCAGCACACCGAGACCGTCGTCGCCGCGGTTCGCGCCGCACTCGACGCCACCACCGACAACAAGCAGCGGGTCGCGGACTCGATCGAGGCGTACTTCCGCTTCGTCGACGAGGAGGGCGGCGCCTTCCGGCTGGTCTTCGAGTCCGACCTCGTCAACCAGCCGGAGGTGCGCGAGCGGGTCGAGGGCGTCACCCTGGCCTGCGCCGAAGCGATCGGGGAGGTGATCCGTGACGACGCCGGCCTGCCGAAGGAGCAGTCGTTGCTGCTCGCCGTCGGCCTCGTGGGCATGGCCCAGGTCGCCGCGCGCTTCTGGCTCGCGGCGGAAGGCACCATCCCGCGCGACGCGGCGGCCCGGCTGCTGGCCAGCCTGAGCTGGCGCGGCATCGGCGGCTTCCCCCGCACCGGCGAGCCGCACTGACGCTGTCCCGATGGGCCGGGCGGATCCGGCCGCCCGCGCCGATGACGCCGACGGCGAACACGAGCGCCCCGGCCGCTGACCGGCGCGGTGTCGCACTAGGCTCCTTCCGACATGGCACGCAGACGACGGATCCCGGAGGTCCCCGTGGAGGTCAGGATCGGCGTGCAGCACGCGCCCCGCGAGCTCGTGGTGGAGAGCGCGGAGACCGCCGAGGCCGTGCTGGAGGCCGTCCAGGCAGCCGTGGCCGGGAAGTCCGCCGTCCTCGCCCTCACCGACGAGCGCGGCCGCCAGGTGCTGGTCCCGGCCGACAAGCTGGCCTTCGTCGAGATCGGCGCGCCCGAGTCGCGTCGCGTCGGCTTCGGCGCCGTCTAGGCCCAGCCCAGCCGCCGGGTCGCCGCTCGGTTACGACGACAGGCCGAGCGTCGCCATCCGCTCGGTGTGGTTCTCGGTGAGCCGCGCGAACATCCGGCCGACCTCGGCGAGGTCGGCCCCCCGGTGCGCCATGCCGCCGACCAGCAGCGCCGCCAGCGCGTCGCGCTCGGCCGCCACCCGCTGGGCCTGGCTCAGCGCCTCGCCCACCAGTCGGCGTCCCCACAGGGCCAGCCGACCGGCCAGCCGCGGCTCGGCCTCGATGGCGGCCCGGACCCGGTCGACCGCGAAGGTCGAGTGTCCGGTGTCCTCGAGGACCTTGAGCACCAGGTCGCGGGTCGAGTCGTCGAGGTACGCCGAGATCTCGCGGTAGAAGTCCTCGGCGATGCCGTCGCCGACGTAGGCCTTGACCAGCCCCTCGAGCCAGTCGCCCGGCGCGGTCCGCTCGTGGAAGGCCTCGAGGGCCGGCATGAACGGCTGCATCGCGTCCTCGGGAGCCACCCCGAGGTCCACCAGCCGGTCGCGGAGGAGGACGAAGTGGCCGTACTCCGCGACGGCCATCGCGGCGAGCGCGGCCTTGTCGACGAGGGTCGGCGCGAACGACGCGTCGTCCGCGAGCCGCTCGAACGCGGTCAGCTCGCCGTAGGCCAGGGCCCCGAGCAGGTCGACCACGGCCAGCCGGTACTCCTCGTCGGCGAGCGGGTCGGGCGTCCCCGACGAGGCGGACGCAGTCGGGCTCTCGGTCGGTTTGTCCTCGGGCGCGCTCACGGCCGTGAGCGTACCGAGGGGTAGGGTGGCCGCAATATCACGGATGCCCGGTCGCCCGATGAACCGATCGGCTCCGACCGAACGTCCCGCCGAGCGGCCCGCCGTCACCAGCTGACGGCGTGCGGCCAGCCGACACCACGTCCGCGCGGGACCGTCCCAGAAGGGCTCCGTCCTGAACACCCAGTCATTCGCCGAGCTCGGCGTCATCCCGGCCACGGTCGAGGCGCTCGAAGCTGTCGGCATCACGCACCCGTTCCCCATCCAGGCGCTCACGCTGCCGGTCGCGCTGCACGGCCACGACATCATCGGTCAGGCCAAGACCGGCACCGGCAAGACCCTCGGCTTCGGCATCCCGCTGCTCCAGCGGGTCGTCGCACAGGACGAGGAGCAGGACGCCGACGCGCCCGTGGTGGTCGAGCGCGGCAAGCCGCAGGCGCTGGTCGTCGTGCCCACCCGCGAGCTGTGCGTGCAGGTCACCGAGGACCTCGAGAAGGCGGCCGCCCGCCGCGAGATCCGCATCCTGTCGATCTACGGCGGCCGTGCGTACGAGCCGCAGGTCGAGCGGCTGAAGAAGGGGATCGAGGTGGTCGTCGGCACACCGGGCCGGCTCATCGACCTCGCCCAGCAGGGTCACCTCGACCTCGGCCACGTCCGCACCCTGGTGCTCGACGAGGCCGACGAGATGCTCGACCTCGGCTTCCTGCCCGACGTGGAGAAGATCGTGCGGCAGGTGCCGGCCGGCCGGCAGACGATGTTGTTCTCGGCCACCATGCCGGGCGCGATCATCACATTGGCGCGCGCATACATGCACCACCCCACGCACATCCGTGCCGTCGACCCCGACGACGACGGCCAGACCGTCAAGGCGGTCGAGCAGCACGTCTTCCGCGCGCACGCCATGGACAAGGTCGAGATGCTCGCGCGCATCCTGCAGTCCGAGGGTCGAGGTCTGACCCTGGTGTTCTGCCGCACCAAGCGCACCGCGGCCAAGGTCGCCGACGAGCTGGCGGCCCGCGGCTTCGCCTCCGGCGCCGTTCACGGCGACCTCGGCCAGGGCGCCCGCGAGCAGGCGCTCCGGGCGTTCCGCAACGGCAAGGTCGACGTCCTCGTCGCCACCGACGTGGCGGCACGAGGCATCGACGTGCAGGACATCACCCACGTCGTGAACTACCAGTGCCCCGAGGACGAGAAGACCTACCTGCACCGCATCGGCCGGACCGCGCGGGCCGGGGCGAAGGGCATCGCAATCACCTTCGTCGACTGGGACGACATGCCCCGGTGGGGCCTCATCGACAAGGCGCTGGACCTGGGCTTCGGCGAGCCGGAGGAGACCTACTCCAGCTCCGACCACTTCTACGACGAGCTCGACATCCCGAAGCACGTCACGGGCACGCTGCCGCGCGCTCAGCGCACCCGGGCCGGCCTCGACGCGGAGGCCGTCGAGGACCTCGGCGAGACCGGCCGCGCGGGTGGCGCGCGGGCGCGTACCGGCGGGCGCGGCGGCGACCGCCCCACGGGTGGCACCGGTGGCCGCGGTGGTGCCGGTGGTCGCGGTTCCTCCGCCCCCCGCGAGGCGCGGGAGCCCCGTGAGCCCCGTGAGCCGCGGGAGCACGGCTCCGACGAGACCACCGATCGCCCGGCCGCGCGGCGACGCAGCCGCAGCCGGACCCGGGCCGGTCAGCCGGCCGAGGGTTCCGACGGCGTCACCGGCCCCGCCGCCGCCGAGTCCGGCGAGGGCTCGGGCGACCCCGCCAAGCGGCGCCGCCGGCGCAGCCGCGGGGGGCGGGGGTCCGGCGGTGCCACGGCCGCCGAGGGCGGGAGCACCGGCTCGGCCGCCGAGGACTGAGCCGCGTGAGCGAGGACCTCGAAGCCCTGCGCCGCTGGGAGATCGGTGGTGCGGCCTGGCGGGTCCTCGCGCGCGGGCCCGGCCACCCGGGCTTCCTCGACGTCGCACTGCTCACCTGCGACGCCGGGGAGCAGGCCGGCCGGCTCTTGACCTCGGAGCCCGACGTCCTCGCGTACGTCGGCGACCGCACCCGTAGCGACGAGTGACCCACCGTCCGGGCCGCCGGTGCGGGCTCAGAGGGTGATGACGACCTTCACCCAGGTGCGCTTGCCGCACGCCGGGCAGCGCATCCACGACGGGTGGTCGCGCCGGAGCAGCGGCAGGTGCACCGACGGCAGCGCCAGCGTCGCCAGCCGCCGCGGGCTCACCGTCGTCGTCTGCTCGCAGTCGGAGCAGGTGACCGTCACCGCACCGGGGGCCGGCGGCTGCTCGGAGACGCTGTAGAGCGCGCTGCGGCCCTGCGGGTCCGGCCTGGCCGATGCCGCACCGGCCGGACCCGTCGACGTGCCGGCACCGCTGCCGCGCCTGCGCAGCCGGTCGAACCCCTCGGGCGTGCTCACCCGAACAGCCCTGCAGCCAGCTCGCGGTAGGCCTCGGCGCCACGGGTGCGCCGCGCCGTCCCGAGCACCGACCGCCCGGCGGCCGGTGCCTCGGCGAACCGCACGGACCTGGGGATCGGCGGCTCGAGCACGGCCAGACCGTACCGGTCGGAGACGTCGGCGAGCACCGCCCGCGCGTGGTTGGTGCGGCCGTCGAACATCGTCGGCAGCACCCCGAGGACCTTCAGGCCGGGGTTGAGGATCCGTTGTACGTCGGCGACGGTGTCGAGCAGCTGCCCGACCCCGCGGTGGCTGAGCATCTCGCACTGCAGCGGGATGATCAGCTCGTCGGCGGCCGTGAGGGCGTTGAGGGTCAGGACGCCGAGCGAGGGCGAGCAGTCGAGCAGGATCACGTCGTAGGCCGGCGACACCTCCTCGAGCGCGGTGCGCAGGACGAACTCGCGACCGGGCCGGCTCATCAGCTGCGCCTCGGTGCCGGCCAGCTCGATCGTGGCCGGCAGCAGGTCGACCCCGTCCTCGGTCGGCTGGATCGCCATCGATGCGCCGACGCGGCCGAGCAGCACGTCGTGGACGGACAGCTCGACGGCGTCCGGGTCGAGGCCGAGGGAGAAGGTCAGGCAGGACTGGGCGTCGAGGTCGACGAGGAGCACCTTGCGGCCCTGCTCGGCGAGCGCGGAGCCCAGCGAGGCCACGGTGGTGGTCTTGGCCACGCCGCCCTTCTGGTTGGCGACGGCGACGGTCCGGCTCACGGGCGCCATTGTGCCTGTCCCGGACGGGCGCGTGTCACGGGCAGTTGGGTAGCGTTCCGGCTGATGAGCAGACCGCCGTTCCTCGCCCTGCCCGACGGCGTGCGCGCCACCTCGGTGCCTACACCCCGCGGACCTCTCGCCGCGCTGGTGGCGGAAGCCCGCCCCGGGGGCGGCAGCTCGATGACGAGACCGCCGGTCCTGCTCGTCCCGGGCTACACCGGGTCGAAGGAGGACTTCATCGCCGTGCTGGCCCCGATCGCCGCCGCCGGCCACCCTGTGGTCGCCCTCGACCAGCGCGGCCAGTTCGAGTCCGTCGGCGACGACGAGCCCACGTCGTACGACGTGAAGATGCTGGCCGAGGACGTGCTCGCCGTGCTCGGCACGCTGGACGGGCCGGCCCACCTGGTGGGGCACTCCTTCGGCGGGCTGGTCGCCCGTGCCGCGGCACTCGCGGGGCCCGAGGCGATCACCTCGCTGACCTTGATGGGCTCCGGCCCGGCCTCGATCCCGGCGCCCGCTGACGCGGGCGTGGCCCTGCTCGTGCAGGCCGTGCCGGTGATGGACCTGGAGACGATCTGGGTGGCGAAGCGGCAGCTGGAGAGGCAGACCGAGCTGCTCGCGCCCACGCCCGAGGTCGAGGAGTGGATGCACCGGCGGTTCGTCAGCAACCACCCCGCGTCGATGCTCCGGATGGCCGAGCAGCTCTTGACCGCCGTCGACAGCACGGACGAGCTCGCCGCCCTCGGCCTGCCCGTGCTCGTGCTGTTCGGGGACCGCGACGACGTGTGGCCGCCGGTGCTCCAGGCCGCGACGGCGCAGCGGCTGGGCGCGCGCGTCGCGGCCCTGCCCGGCATCGGCCACTCCCCCGCCGCCGACGCGCCGGAGTCGACCGTCGCTGCCCTGCTGGCGTTCTGGGCGTCGGTGTGAGGTCCACGCCCCGCTGACCCGCCGAGCTCACGCCCGGCCTACCGCGGCGTTCCTGGCCCGACCGCGGCCTGCACGCCACGGTTGAGCCGAGTTGATCACGGGACCGTGATCAACTCGGGCTGCAGGTGACGGTCAGGCGTTCTTCACCATCGCCCTGATGCCGTCGGCCACCAGCTGCACCGCGATCGCGGACAGCAGCAGGCCGGCGATGCGGGTGACGAGGGTGACGCCGCTGTCCTTGATGACGCGGATGATGACCACCGAGAACCGCATGAACAGCCACAGCACCACGTGCACCGCGACGATGCCGAGAGCCACGGCGAGGGCCGAGCCGAGGTCGTCGACCCGCTTGACGAAGACGATGGTGGCGACGATCGCACCCGGTCCCGCCAGCAGCGGTGTCCCGAGCGGCACCAGCGCCACGTTGACGTTCTGGGTCTCGGTCGGTTCGTCGCCCTTGCCGGTCAGCAGCTCGAGCGCGACCAGGAGCAGCAGCAGTCCGCCGGCGACCTGCATCGAGGACAGCGTGATGCCGAGGTAGTCGAGGATCTGCTGGCCGAACAACGCGAACACCGTGATGACGAAGAAGGCGACGATCACCGCCTGACCGGCCAGCCGCTTGCGCATCGCGTGGCTGCGCCCGCTGGTGAGGCTGAGGAACAACGGCACGGTGCCGGGCGGGTCCATGATCACGAAGAGCGTGACGAAGACCTCGACGAGGAACTTGAGGTCGGCGCCGCTCATGCCGCCACCGTCATGCCGTGACCCCGCTGGTCACCTGGTCGAGCAGTGCCTCCAGGACGGCCGGTTCGGTGGTGTTCTCACCGAGCCGGTTCTCCTTGCCGGTGCCGTGGTAGTCGCTGGACCCGGTGACCAGCAGGCCGAGCTCGGCGGCGAGGCCGCGCAGCCGCTCGCGGGCCCCGGGCGCGTTGTCGCGGTGGTCGACCTCGAGGCCGGCCAGCCCGGCGGCGGCCATCGCGTGGATCGCGTCGTCACCAACCGTCACGCCGCGCTTCTCGGCGGCGGGGTGGGCGAAGACCGGGACACCGCCTGCCTCGCGCACCAGCCGGACGGCGGCGA
Source organism: Actinomycetes bacterium (assembly GCA_038246545.1). GTDB lineage: Bacteria > Actinomycetota > Actinomycetes > JACCUZ01 > JACCUZ01 > JBBRVW01. Next base: position 69,031 of record JBBRVW010000001.1, read on the forward strand.
CGGCGTCGACGTAGTAGTGCCCGACGAAGAACTCGCTGCCGTCGTGCAGCAGCGAGTCGAAGGCTTCCGTGCGGTCGCGCACCACGCCCTGCGCGACCAGGGTGTCGGCGATGTGCGGCCGCCCCACCGTGGCGCCGTCCGGGACGTTGGCCATCAACGCCTCCCACGACACGGGGTAGTCGGCCGCCTCGAGCCGGCCGATGATCGCACGGGCGCGCGGGACCCGGTCGTCCAGCGCATTGCCCATCTCCTCGGCCAGCGGCGCGTACGCCGGGTCGATGCCGTAGCCGAGCAGGTGCAGGCTCACGCCGTCGTACGCCGACGAGATCTCGGTGCCGCGGACGAGGCGCAGCCCGGCAGGCAGTGCGCCGAGCGCCTCGTCCCACCCGCGCACCGTGTCGTGGTCGGTGAGCGCCACGACGTCCAGCCCGGCCACGGAGGCAGCGCGCACCAGGTCCGCCGGCGACTCGGTGCCGTCGGAGGCGGTGCTGTGGGTGTGGAGGTCGACGCGCACCGGGCAAGGCTAGGGGGTGTCTCACCTCTCGCTCTCGACCAGGGAGTGCTCGCCCTGCCGGTCAGGCCGAGAGCCGTGGCGACAGCGCGCCGCAGGGCACGTCGAGCCCGTGGCCGGCGTCGCGCAGGTCGGTGAGGACGAAATCGTCGATGAGCAGGAACGCAGCCGTGCCCGGCCAGAGGACCGCCCACACCCAGTGCCCCAGCGCCTCCCCGACGTAGACCGCGCGGTCCCCGGCACCCTCGCCCGGCTCCATGACCCACATGGCGGTAGGGATGCCGGCTGCGTGGATCTTGGCGTCGACCGCGCGGTCGGGGATGACGCCGGCGTCCGGCCCGTCGAGACCCGCGAACCGCGCACCGAGACCGACGCCCATCTCCTCGGCCACGACCACCAGCTCGGCGACGCCACCCATCGGGGCCGGTCCCGAGCAGGCGACAGCGGTGGCGCGGGCACCCGTCCGCTCGTCACCGGCCGTCACCACCCCAGTGACGAGCCAGCCGCGGGGCAGTGGCCAGGGCAGCCACACCGGGACCCCGGACCCCCGGGCGGCGGCGTGCAGGATCTGGGGGGTCGGCTGCACCACGGGCTGCACGGGGGGCACGGCGCCGTGCTCCTGGCAGGACCAGGCGCTGGCCCAGAGCCCGGGGGCGTGCAGGTCGGCCCCGCAACGGGGGCAGCTCGGCTGCGCCCTCATCGGCCCCTCATGGCACAGACGGTCCCGCCGTGGGCGACGGTGCGTCAACCCCCCGGCGACTGCCGCCGGCTACTCGACGACGCGGCGCGTGACGGTCGGCTCGTCGACGACGCGCTCCTCGACGACCCGGTCCGCGACCGGCTCCTCGACGACGACGCGGCGGGCCGACGGGCGGCGCTCGACCACCCTGGTACGACGGATCACGCGGGACGGGCCACCGCCCGTGAGGCCGACGGCCATGACGACCACCAGGACGACCGCGAGGACGATGAGGACGGCGAGCATGGGACCCCTCCTTCGCCCGGGCCGGGTTGCCTAGGCTCCCAGGCGTGTTCCCGGAGCGCGGCGGCGCGAAACGACGGGTCCCCTGTGTGGGTGCACTCGTGCACGACGACGCCGGCCGCCTGCTGGTCGTCCGGCGGGGCCGTGACCCGGGCCGTGGCCTGTGGTCGGTCCCCGGCGGACGGGTCGAGCCGGGAGAGACCGATGCCGTCGCCGTCGAGCGCGAGGTGCTCGAGGAGACCGGCCTGCACGTCACAGTCGGCATGCGGGTCGGGACCGTGCTGCGCGACGGACCGGGCGGCGACGTCTACGACATCCGCGACTACGCCTGCTCGGTCGCGGTCCCCACCACCCCGGTCGCCGGCGACGACGCCGACGAGGTCCGGTTCGCGAGCCGTACCGAGCTGGCCGCGCTCGACCTCGTCGACCAGCTCTGGGACACCCTGCAGGAGTGGGGGATGCTGCCCCGCTGAGCAGCCGCCCTCAGAGCGAGAGGACCAGGTCGGCGGCCGGCCCGGGCGCGCCGAGCTCGAGGCGCCGGCACGGCTGCTCGAGACGGCAGCTCAGGACAGCTCCCCGGCCGCCGGACAGCGTGCGCAACGAGACCAGGACGGTGTCGGCGCTCCGCCAGGTCACCTGCGAGACGAACACCCGTGGCGGGATCCCCAGCCGCGACGTCCGGCCGCTGCGCAGGTCGAGCACGCGGAGCACCGGCCGGTCCCCCCGGGCCACGACCAGCTGGCCCGACGGCGACCAGGCTGCCGGCTCGGCCAGCGGAACCTGGCAGTACCACCGCGCGGGGCGTCTGCCGAGGGCTCGAACCAGGCCGGTGCACCGGGGGCCGGTCACCAGCCACTCCTCGCGGCGCGGAGCGCCGGCGAGGAGGAACAGCCGCTTCCCGTCACCGGGGGCCGGGGTGACCTGGTCGGGGGCGCCGGAGCCGGGCCGCCACCGGAACGGAAGGCCACCCGACTCAGCGGCGACGGTGAGGACCACCCCCGACGGCAGCCAGTCGCGGACGCCGTAGGGCCGGCGAGTGGTCCTCGACGCGAGCACGGCGCCGGTCCGCAGGTCCTGCACCACGAGGCCGAAGGGCCCGCGTGACGTGCCGGTCGTCACGGCGTAGGCCACTCGTTCGCCGGCCGGGTCGACAGCGATCCCCTGCGGCAGGCGGAAGTCGCCCTGGAAGGTCTCGAGCACGAACCGGCTGCCGTCGCGCCGCAGCTGCTCGAGCAGGGTGCTGCCGCGGGACTGCACCAGCAGGACCGGCCCGGCGGCGGCGTCGTGCATGTCCAGTGCCTGGTCGCCCCGGCCGAGTCGGTAGGACCGCCCGTCGGCCCGGACCAGCCGGTGCAGCGCGAAGTCGACCCCGGCGTCGCGGTGGCGCGCGAGACCAGCCCACGGCGCCGGGCCGGACCCGGGGGCGGGAGCGGCGGCCGCAGCCGGGGCGGAGGGCGCCGTCAGGGGCCGGGACGGTGTCGCGGCGCCGGACTCGACCGGGGGCGGCCGCGGAGGGATCGGGTCGGCGGCGGTCAGGCGCTGGGTCAGCCCGAAGCCACCGGCGACGACCGCCAGCGCCAGCGCCACCGCCACCGGCCGCCGCGAGGGCGGGCGGTCCTCGCCGATCAGGTCGTCGTCCACCGCACCTCCTCAGCTGGTCAGCACGGTCGATAGCGACCGCCCCTTGCGGGAGGCGGACGGCCGCCGTCCTGGTCGCCAGGTTGCCCTGGATCCGGCGCGCGCGGTCAAGAGTTGCCGCTTCCGCCCCGAAGGACAGGTGTGGCGACCTACGGTGCAGGCATGTCCGCACGACCCCAGCTGCGTCCGGTCCGGCTGCGGCTGACGTGGCGCCAGCGACGGGCGTTCGTGCTCACCGTGCTCGGCTACCAGGTGCTGGTCTGGGGCGACTACCTGCTGCTCGACGGCCGCTTCGGCGGCGGTCCGCGCACCGCGCTGGCCGGTGCCGCACTCCTCCTGGTGGCGGGTGCGATGTGGTGGGTCGGCACCTCGGCGACCCGCCGCGGCCTGGTCGTGCACGCCCTGCCGCCGATGACGATCCCGTGGGCCGAGGTCCGCGAGATCGAGGTCCGCACCCAGGTCGGCCGCAAGGTCGTGGTCGTCCACCACGGTCGCGATCTGCACCGCACCACGACGCTGTCGGCGCCCTTCACCGGCCCGATCAGCAGGGACGACGACTTCCAGGACAAGGTCCGGGCACTGCGCTCCTACTGGGCGGCCCACCGCGAGAGCACCGCCGCCTGAGGGTCAGGACTCCTGCGGCTCGGGACGGCCGGGCTGCTCGCCGCCGCGCGCCTCGCCGTACGACCGCTTCGGCACCATGACCTTGCGGCGGAACACGCACACGACCACGCCGTCCTGGTTGTAGCCGCGGGTCTCGACGTGGACCACGCCGCGGTCGTCCTTGGACCTCGACTCGGTCTTGTCCAGCACTGTGGTCTCGCCGTAGATGGTGTCGCCGTGGAAGGTCGGTTTCACGTGCTTGAGCGACTCGACCTCGAGGTTGGCGATGGCCTTGCCGCTGACGTCCGGCACAGACATGCCGAGCAGCAGCGAGTAGATGTAGTTGCCCACCACGACGTTCTTGCCGAAGTCGGTGGTCTGCTCGGCGTAGTGCGCATCGAGGTGCAACGGGTGGTGGTTCATGGTGAGCAGGCAGAACAGGTGGTCGTCGTACTCGGTGACCGTCTTGCCGGGCCAATGCTTGTAGGTCGCCCCGACCTCGAACTCCTCGTAGTAGCGGCCGAACTGCATGGCTGGTGCCTCCTGAGCGGTACGACGGACTGCCCGGCATCCTGCCGGACATGTCGTTCGCGCCGCCAACGAGGTCCGGCGCAATGACGCCGATGGCCCCGCTGCACCAGCAGCGGGGCCATCGAGCAGTTGCCGACTAGGACACGAATGCGAACGTGCTCTGCACGTCGTAGTAGCCAGCTGGAACCGTGATCTGGTCCACGTCGCCGAACGTGGTTTCAGGTCCACCACAGTCAGCGGAGCCGCCAATGTTGATCTTCATGGCCGTGTAGGTCGGGGTAGACGTGGACCCCTGCTTGGCGATCGTCGCGAAGTCGACGCCGGTGGAACCGTCGCCATACTCGCAGTACATCGAGGGACTAACAGTGTCGATGCTCTGGCGCGAGATCAGCACGCGCGGGTAGACCTTGAGGGTGCCGGTGCCGAGCCCAGCAGCCTTGACGGACACCGTGCAGGGAGCCTTGGCGGTCGAGCACGTGAAGCGGAAGGTACCGCCGGTCGTATCCCCGACCGGCGAGCCGAGCACGGTCGAGTACGTCGCCCACACCGACGCGGGGGCGCCGCCTCGAGACACGTTGACGGTCGCGAGGCCGTACTGAGCGACCGAAGCATCGCCCTTGTCGCCCTTGGCGCCCTGCGGACCGGTGGCGCCGGTGGCACCAGTGGCACCCTTCGGGCCACCCTTCTGCAGCGTCGAAACAGCCTTGGCTGTGAGGTCCTTGACCTTCAGCGAGCCGTCGTGCACGTCGCGGCTGCGTAGCGTGTTGTCCTTGACGTCCTTGCTCGTGATGAGGCTCGCGGCGGTCGCGGTGCCGCCGCCGATGACGGCCACGACCAGGATGGCCCCGGCGATCGCCGGGACGCGCCGGCCTCGAGTGATGCGGTTGAGCATGGTTTCTCCGCCCGTGTGGATGTTCGGCGAGCGGCACCAAGTCCGGCCACCCCTCCCCGGTCCGCGAGTGCCTCGCGGAGTGCCGGATGAGGGCGAACCTACCCCGTGCGAATGGTGCATCCAGACCATGACGCCTGTTTTCACCCACATACGTCCGAACGGGTGATGTCGGGCTAACCGGACGGGGGTCAGGCCCGTCGCAGATCGTCACACCCGGTGGCGCAGAGCGACGGCCGCGAGTCAGGACCCGGACATCATCCGGGCCAGCACCTCGCGGGCCTTGTCTGCTTCCGACCACGTGCAGTGGATGTCGTACGAGCTGGCAACGATCTTGTTCTTGGACGTGAAGTCGCGCCGGCCGCCGGACAGCGCGTGGCCGACGAAGCCGAAGACGGCACCCATCACCGCGCCGTACAGCAGGGCCGACACGATCAGGCCGAACGTGTTGGTGCCGCTGTCGGCGAAGACCGAGAGCAGGACGCCGACGAAGAGGCCGAACCACAGGCCGGTCGCCGCGCCGGCCGTCGCGGCGCGGCCGCGGGTCAGCCGGCCTAGGACGTTCTCGACCATCTTGAGGTCGGAACCGACGATCGACACGTGCTGCACCGGGAACTGCTCGTCGGAGAGGAAGTCGACGGCTCGCTGCGCCTCGACGTAGGTGTCGTAGCTGCCGACGACCTGGCCGCGCGGGATGTCGGAGTACTGGTCGTGTGCTGAGGGAGCAGGCATGCGCCCATTCTCGTACGTGCGGCGCCGGCCCCTCGACGCCGGGCTCACTCCCAGGTAGTGGGGATCCCGTGGCCGCGCGAGACGCCCAGGGTGCGTTCCTCCGCGCCCGGCCAGACTCTGAGCGTCAGGAGCACCTCGTACACGCTGTCGGGAGTGCGCCGCAGTGGCTCGAGGGCCAGGTGCGCGAAGCCCGCGTCCGCCGTCGCGGTGTCGCCCAGCTGCTCGATCCGGGCGGCGGCCCGGTCCCGCTCGGCTCGGTCGAGGTACTGCCACATGATCGAGTGCCACAGCACGGTGGTCGTGCCGTCGCGGAGGTCGACCTGGTCCAGCCAGTCCGCCGCCCCGGCCCGGTCGAGCCGTGCCGGCACCGCGGCCGCCACCTCGAACGCTCCGCGCAGCCGCGCCAGCCGGTCCACCTGGTCCGGCCACACGTACGACGTGAGCACCAGCCGTCCCCCCGTGCTGCCGACGTCGACCGGCGCGCTGTCGCAACCGGCCCGCTCGACGACCATCAGCCCGACATCCACCGGCGGGACGGACCCGCGCCACACGTCGGCGAGAACCACCGGGGACGAGGCCGGCCCCACCGATCGACCGCCGGCCAGGTCGATCCGGAAGCGGTCGGCGCGCAGGTTCAGGCCTGCACTGGCGCCGATCTCCAGCAGCCGCACCGCTGCGGGGCGCTCGGCGACGACGTGCATCAGGCCGCCGACGAGGCCCGCCGCGCGCCCGACCTCGTTGGTCTGCGGTGCCTGTCGAAGCGCCTCGCGCAGCTCATCGCGATGCTCCTCGAGGACCTCGCGCAGCGCCGTCCACGCAGCATCCGCGTCGCCGGTGCCGCCCACCGAGGGAAAGGTCAGCGCGAGCGCGGGCGCCCGCCGTTCCAGCACGAGGCGGTGGACGCCACCCATCAGCCGCAGCGCCACGGCGTGCGGACCGGGGTCGTCCTCGTGCCCGCGCAGGACCTCGAGCGCAGGTCCGCCGGCGACGACGTCGTCGGCCACCCGGTGCAGCAGGTGGTGGTAGAGCGGCGAGCCCAAGTCTGCGCAGGCGTCCGCCTGGTCCCGGGTGCGGCGGACCAGGTCGTCGGTGGGGGCGCTCATGCCGTGCGCGCGGGTACGGCGGCAAGCACCGCCGCGGTCATGAGCTCGACGGCCTCGTCGCGGTGCAGCCCGCCGGCAATGCACAGCGACTCCCACGTCTCGACGCGCAGGGCGTGGGCCAGCACTCCCCGCAACCGGACAGCGGCCCGTCCGCGGCACCCGAATCCCCTGGCGAGCACCGACACCCTGAGCACCTCGTCGCGGGACAGAAACTCGCCGACGAACGGCGGCAGGGACGGCAGGTCCCGATTGATCTTCGTCATCATCGGCGCCGCCGAGGCGCTCCAGTCGTAGGTCTCGGACAGCGCCAGTCGAAGCCGCTGCCCGGGGTCGGCGACGGCGCGCCACTCGTCCACATCTGGTCGCGGGTGCAACTCCCGCCAGTGCGCGGAGCAGGCGGCGAACAGCGCGTCCTCGTCGGGGAAGTGCCGGTACACGGTCAGCCTGGTCACCCCCGCCTCCTCGGCGATCGCCGCCACCGTCGTGGCGGCCGGGCCGACCGTCTCGTGCAGGTTCATCGTGGCCTCGGTGATCCGGCGGCGGGTCTGCTCCACGCTCTCCAGGCGCGCCTGCATCCGGTAGGACCGCGATTTCGATGAACGGACCTGTTCAGTCAACCTTGACCCTCCCTCGGGTGAGGAGTACACCTTATTCCAGTGAACGTCTCCGTTCATCGAAATGCGTCGCCGTCGAGGAAGGTCGCAGCATGCCTGCTACCACCACGCCCGTCACGAGCCTGCTGGGCGCCACCGCCCTGGGCCGGTCCCTGCCGCTGACCGTGCTCCCCGGCCCGCACGGGCCGGACCGTTCGATCGGCTCGATCGGCGTGGGCTTCCGCATCTCCGGCGAGCAGACCGGCGGCCAGGTCGCGGTGGTCGAGCACCCGTTCCCGGTAGGGGCCCTCGTGCCGCCGCACATCCACACGCGCGAGGACGAGTTCTCGATCGTCACAGCGGGCCGGATCGGCTTCCGCTCCGGCCCGGACGTGGTCGTGCTCGAAGCGGGTGGGTACATCGTGAAGCCGCGCGGCGAGCTGCACACGATGTGGAACGCCGGCGACGTCGACGCCAGGATGATCGAGGTCATCACGCCGGCCGGCTTCGAGCACTTCTTCGAGGAGCTTGCCGACCTCGTTGACAGCGGCGGCGCCGCCCCCGAGACCCTGGCTCCGCTCGCGGCCGAGTACGGCTTGTTCGTCGACCCGACGTGGGTCCCGGAGCTGATGGAGAAGTACGGCCTCGTCTCCCCGTTCGGGTGAGCGACGGCGTCAGCCGCGCAACTTGTACTCCTCGAGGAGCCGACGCCCGATGATCATCTTCTGGATGTCGCTGGTGCCCTCGCCGATGAGCAGCATCGGCGCCTCGCGGTAGAGGCGCTCGATCTCGTACTCCTTGGAGTAGCCGTACCCGCCGTGGATGCGGAAGGAGTCTTCGACGACCTCCTTGCAGTACTCGCTCGCGAGGTACTTGGCCATGCCGGCCTCGATGTCGTTGCGCTCGCCGGAGTCCTTCTTGCGGGCGGCCATCACCATCATCGCGTGCGCGGCCTCGACCTTGGTCGCCATCTCCGCCAGCCGGAACTGCACGGCCTGGTGCTGGGCGATCGGCTTGCCGAACGTCTCACGCTGCTGGGCGTAGCGGACGCCGAGCTCGAACGCGCGCTGCGCGACCCCGCAGCCGCGTGCGGCCACGTTGACGCGGCCTACCTCGACGCCGTCCATCATCTGGTAGAAGCCCTTGCCGGTCCCGCCGCCGAGCACCCGCGTCGCCGGAACACGCAGCCCGTCGAAGACGGCCTCGGTCGAGTCGACGCCCTTGTAGCCCATCTTCTCGATCTTCCCGGGGATGGTGAGCCCCGGCGCGACCTCGCCGAAGCCAGGCTCCTTCTCGACCAGGAACGTCGTCATCCGCTGGTGCGGCTTCGCGTCGTCGGCGGCCTCGGCGTCGGTCTTGACGAGGACGGCCAACAGGTTCGACGTCCCGCCGTTGGTGATCCACATCTTCTGGCCGGTGAGCAGGTAGTCGTCGCCGTCGCGCACCGCCTTGGTGGTGATGGCGCTGACGTCGGAGCCCAGCGCCGGCTCGGACATCGAGAAGGAGCCGCGCACCTCGCCGGTGGCCATCCGGGGCAGCAGCGCCTGCTTCTGCTCGTCGGTTCCGTGCTGCTGCAGCAGGTAGGCGACGATGAAGTGGGTGTTGATGATGCCGCTGACGCTCATCCAGCCGCGGGCGATCTCCTCCACCACCAGGGCGTAGGTCAGCAGCGACTCGCCCAGGCCGCCGTGCTCCTCGGGGATCATGAGGCCGAACAACCCCATGTCCTTCATGCCCTCGACGATGTCCGTCGGGTACGCGTCGTCGCGCTCGAGCTGGGCGACGTGCGGGAGGATCTCCTTGTCGACGAAGCCGCGGACCGTCTTCACGATCTCCTGCTGGACGTCGGTGAGACCTTCGGTCTGGGCGAGGCGACCCATGGCGCGACTCCTTCGCGGGCGGTGCGCAGGTGCGTATGTTACTGGCCAGTATCCCGTGTCCGTGCAGGCCGGTCGTCGCCGGGGTCATGCCGGGGGCGCACCACCGGCGGGGCGTCCGACGCCGTAGTAGCCCGGCACGACGCTGAAGCCCAGTCTGTCGTTGGCAGCCAGGATCGGTGCGTTCTGGTCCATGTTCTGGGTGTAGATGCGCTCGTGCCCCGCGGCCCGCATCAGCTCGGCGTGCCGCGCCTTGAGCGCTGTCGCGAGGCCGGCGCCGCGGGCCTCCGGAACGACGCCGGTGAAGAACGTGTTCAGCGCCGCGTCCTTGGCACGGTCCATCACCGTGGTGAGACCGACCGGTACGCCGCCGCGCCACGCCAGCAGCACGTACGAGGGCTCCGGGAAGAACGCGCGGAACACCGAGTAGGGGATCTCGTCGGTGCTGCCCTCGGCGTCGGGGGCATCCTTCCAGGCCACCAGGGCGAGCTCGTACACCTGCCGCCACTCGCCTTCCCCCGCGCGCTCGGGCAGCAGTCGCAGCTGGTAGCCCGCCGCCTCGGCGCGCCCCACCGCGGCGCGGACGGCGTCGTCCGGCAGCCCCCGCAGGTCGAGCACCGACTCGCGGTGGTGGCCCAGCACCTCGTAGCCCAGCCGCGCGCTGGCCACCAGGCTGGGCGCATCCAGCTCGTGCACGGAGTCGGCGATCCCGGGCAGCCGGTGCAGGACGGCCATCTCGGTGAGCACGTCAGCGAGTGCGCCGCCGACACCATGCCGCCGCGCCTCGGGCAGCACGTAGATCCCCGTCATCGCCATCCCGCGCTGGGCCCCGCCCTTGGCGATGATGAAGGCGTCGGCCACCGGGCGGCCGTCGAGCTCACCCACCAGCATGAGGTGCGGGGTGTCCGGGGGCATCGACCGCACCCGGTCGACGACGAAGTCCTTTCCCCACCACAGCGGGTCACCCACGTGCAGCGCGTCGAGGTCCTCGTCCACGCCACCCGCGCGCACCGAGACCGCGCCGTGCTGCCGCGGCAGTCGGACCGGCGCCGTCGCCCCCGTCATGACCGCAGTGTGCCGCAGATGGTGATCCACACCGGATCCATCTGGCGTTTCCGCAACGGTCCGGCGTGGATCACCGGAGGAGCTGCTCGCGGAGGATGTCGGCGTGTCCGCAGTGCTGGGCCAGCGCGCAGCATGTGCAGGTAGACCCATCGCAGGGGCAGCGGGCCGCGCCGGTTGCCGCGCACGACGTCGTCGAGGCCCAGCCCGACGGTGGCCCGCCTCGAGGACTCGCACGCCTCGGCGTACGCCGCCCGCACCGAGGCGATCGTGTCCTGGTCGTCGAGCACGAAGGACTCGTCCGGCGAGGCTGGGATCCCGATCTCGGCACGAGGCCGGCAGGTGATGGCCTCGTCGAACCACACCTTCTCCACGAACGTGGTGTGCTTCACCAGGCCCAGCAGGGTGGTCGCCGACGGTACGAGGGACCGCCGGGCCTGCTCCTCGGTGAGCCCGTCGAGAGCGGCGAGCATCGCCGCCCGGTGCTCGTCGAGGAACACGTCCAGCTGCGCACGCAGCGGCTGGTCGAGGACGTTCTCGGCGAAGGTGCCCGGCAGTGAGGACATCCGCTGAGGATCCCCGCTCTCCTGAGGTCGGGCAACCGAGCTCGGCGCTGAGGTCGCTCAGCGCGCCTCGACGATCGCGTTGCCGCCGTCGACCACGAGCAGCTGGCCGGTGACGTACGACGACCCCGGCGAGGCGAGGAACGCCACCGCGGCGGCGACCTCGTCGGGGGTGCCGGACCGGCCCACCGGTGCGCGCAGCCCGTGCTCCGCCTCCGCCGCGGTCTGCGATCCCGTCGCTATCCAGCCCGGCGCCACCGCGTTGCACGTCACGCCGGACGCCGCCGCCTCGACGGCCACCGCCCGCGTCAGCCCGAGCATCCCGGCCTTCGCGGCGGCGTACGACGACTGGTCGGGCATCGCACTCACCGGGCCGGTGGTGGACGCGACGTTGACGACCCGGCCGAAGCCTGCGGCCAGCATCGCGGGCAGGAACGCCCGGGTCACGAGGAACGCCGTGTCCAGGTTGCGCGCCAGGTCGGCCCGCCAGTCCGCCAGCGACAGGGCAGTCATCGGAGCCTGCACGTCCGGAGAGCCGACGCTGAGCATGCCGGCGTTGTTGACCAGGACGTCGACGGCGCCGACGGCCGCGAGCAGTGCGGCGACGTCGTCCTCGCGGGTGAGGTCGGCGACGACACCGTGCGACCCCTCGCCCAGCTCGGCCGCGCGCTCGTGGATCCGCTCGGTGGTGGATGTGACGTGCACGGTGGCGCCACGGGACGCGAGGGCGCGTGCACAGGCGAACCCGATGCCGTCGCCGGACCCGGCACCGGTGACCAGCGCCACCCGCCCGTCGAGGCGCACGTCCTCGGGCGCGCGCCATGACGTCGCCACGGTCAGCGCTCGGGTGGCTGGAAGGACGACGTCCGGCTCATGCCCGCCGCCCGGCCCTTGCCGGCGACGACCAGGGCCATCTTGCGGGACGCCTCGTCGATCATCTCGTCGCCGAGCATGACCGCGCCGCGCATGCCGCCGGCCTCGGACGTGTGCCACTCGTAGGCGTCGAGGATCAGCTCGGCGTGGTCGTAGTCGTCCTGGGCCGGCGAGTAGACCTCGTTCGCCGCGTCGATCTGCCCCGGGTGCAGCACCCACTTGCCGTCGAAGCCGAGCGCCGCCGACCGGCCCGCGACCCGACGGAAGCCCTCGACGTCCTTGATCTGCAGGTACGGCCCGTCGATGGCCTGCAGGTCGTGCGTGCGGGCGGCCATCAGGATCCGCATGAGGATGTAGTGGTACGCATCGCCGACGTCGTAGCCCGGCGGCTGCTCCCCCACCACCAGCGACTTCATGTTGATGGACGCCATGAAGTCGGCCGGCCCGAAGATGATGGTCTGCGTCCGCGGCGACGCCGCCGCGATGGCGTCAACCTCGACGAGGCCTTGGGCGTTCTCGATCTGCGCCTCGATGCCGATCCGGCCGACGTCGAGGCCGAGCGACTTCTCGATCTGGGTGAGCACCATGTCCAGGGCGTTCACCTGCGCCGCGGTCTGCACCTTGGGCAGCATCACCGCGTCGAGGTTGGCCCCGGCACCCTCGACCACGGCGATGACGTCGCCATAGGTCCACTGCGTCGTCCAGTCGTTGACCCGAACGACCCGCGTCTTGCCGGACCAGTCGCCCTCGTTCAGCGCGGACACGATGTTGCTCCGCGCGTCGACCTTCGCCAGCGGCGACACCGAGTCCTCGAGGTCGAGGAAGACCTGGTCGACCGGCAGGCCCTGCGCCTTGCCCAGCATCTTCGGGTTGGACCCCGGGACGGCGAGGCAGGACCGGCGGGGCCTGACGGTGGGCGGGCTGGACGGGTTCGCGCTGCTCGGCTGCGTCACGGCGAGCAGGTTACCGACGGGTCACTCCACCGGGACCGAGGCCTCCACCTCGTCGCCGCCGGAGAAGATGACGATGCCCAGCCCCAGCAGGAGCAGCGCCGCGGCCGGCAGCGCCGCGAGCGGCGGGGTCTGGTGCAGTGACACCGCGGCGATGACCGCAGCGCCCGGGACCTCGAGCAGCAGCGCCAGCGACACCACGGTGGCGCTCGTCGACCTCAGCACCACGTTGAACACCGAGTGCCCCAGCAGCTGCGCACCCACGGTGAGCGCGAGCAGCTGCAGCCAGGTGGTGCCGTCGTACCCCCACAGCTGCACGCCCCCGACGAGGCAGCCCGCCAGCAGCACGACCGCCGCCGTCGAGTAGCAGACCGCCGTGTACGACGTGGTGCTCACGGTGCGGCGCACCTCCGCGCCGGCCACGGTGTAGAACGCCGCGAAGACACCGCCGAGCAGGGCGAGCAGGTCGCCGGCGAGCGCCTTAGGCTCCAGCGAGAAGTCGACCCCGGTCAGCACGACCACCGCCACGAGGGACAGGGCGATGCCCAGCCAGGTCCGCCGTGGGACGTGGTGGCCCATCGCCCGCGCGATCACCGCCACCCAGACCGGCTGGGTGGCGACGATGGCGGTGGCCGACGCCACCGACGTGAGGCGCAGGCTGGGCACCCAGGTCGCGAAGTGCGCGGCCAGCAGCACACCCGCAGCGAGCGCCCAGCGCCACTCCCGCCGGGTCAGCTGCGCCAGCTCGCGTCGACGGGTCGCCGCTGCGAACGGCCAGATCGCGCCGACCGCGAGCACGTTGCGCCAGAGCGCGACCGCGAGGGCCGGCGCCGCAGCGGCCGCCATCAGCGGTCCGGAGGTCGAGACCGCGAGGATGCCCACCGCCATCAGCGCGAGGTCGGCGCCGGGTGGTCGTCCCATCACCGCGGGCCGGTCCGCCGGCCGTGCGCTCGACGACTCTCCCCGCGGCCCGCTCACCGGAGCATCATGCGGCACCCGTCCGGGCCGGCCGTGTGGCACGCTCACCTCGTGATCGCCGACCGGGACGCCGTGCTGGCCCAGGCCCTGGTCGAGGAGGTCTGCAAGAAGTCCTCCCTGGTGTGGGTCCGGCCATTCGGGGCTGCGCACGCGCAGGCCGTCTGGCACGCCTGGCTGGACGGCGCGGTGCACGTCGTCACCGGCGGCCTGGAGCAGCGACTGACCGACGTGCCCGACGGCGCCGAGGTCGACGTGACCGCGCGCAGCAAGGACACCGGGGGGCGGGTCGTCACCTTCCGGGCCAGGGTGTCCGACCTCGAGCCCGAGGGCGAGGCGTGGACCCGTGTCGTCGCCGAGCTGCACGGCAAGCGCCTCAACGCCCCGGACGGCGAGGCGCAGCCGGCCCGCTGGGCCCGGGAGTCGCGGGTGCTGCGGCTGGACCCGGCCGACCGCCTGGTCGAAGGCCCCGGGCACGTGTCGCACCGCTCGCACGCCGCCGAGCCGGTGCCGTCGACGGCCACCACCCGCGGACCGCTGCCGTTCGTCCTCGGTCGCCGCGCCCGCCGTCGTCAGCCCCGCTGACGCCGGCGGAGCCCGGTGCGGCCCGCAGGATGTGCGCCGCCGCACCGGACACGCCGGCCGCGCGGTGTGTCCGGGCACAAAGGATCTTCCGGTGGCACGGCCCCGGCACCGCCTGCCGGGCGCCGCGCGCCGGTAGCCTGACCGCTCGTGAGCGGCGCGCCGACGAGGGTCTTCATCGCGCGCCTGGCCGGTACCCCGCTGTTCGACCCCGCGGGCGACCAGGTCGGGCGGGTGCGCGACGTCGTCGTCTCGCTGCGGATCGGCCGTGAGGAGCCCCGCGTCCTGGGCCTGGTGGTCGAGGTGCCCGGCCGTCGGCGGATCTTCGTCCCGATGACCCGGGTGACCTCGTTCGACGCCGGCCAGGTCATCACCACCGGCCTGGTCAACATGCGCCGCTTCCAGCAGCGCCCCACCGAGACGCTGGTCCTCGGGGAGCTGCTCGACCGCACCGTCACCCTGCTCGAAGACGGCTCCGGCGCCGTCGTCGTCGACGTCGGCATGGAGCAGCAACGCACCCGCGACTGGGAGGTCACCCGCCTCTTCGTCCGCCGCCCCGGCAAGGGGCTGCGGCGCCGCGGCGAGACCCTCACCCTGGAGTGGCGCGACGCCGGTGGCCTGCAGGTCGAGGAGACCGGTCAGGGCGCCGCCAACCTGCTGGCCACCTTCGAGAAGCTCAACGCCGCCGACCTGGCGTCGGTCCTGCTCGGGCTCTCGTCGAAGCGCCGGCTCGAGGTCGCGTCCGCGCTGGACGACGAGAAGCTCGCCGACGTCCTCGAGGAGCTGCCGGAGGAGGACCAGGTCGAGATCCTCGGCGAGCTGGAGGAGGAGCGGGCAGCCGACGTCCTCGAGGCCATGCAGCCCGACGACGCAGCCGACCTGCTGTCCGAGCTGTCCCAGGCCGACGCCGAGAAGCTCCTCGAGCTGATGGAGCCGGACGAGGCTGCCCCGCTGCGCCGCCTGCTCGCGTACTCCGACGACACCGCCGGCGGCATGATGACGACCGAGCCGGTGATCCTGCCGCCGGACGCCACCGTCGCCGACGCGCTGGCCCGGGTGCGGCAGCCGGAGCTGTCCCCCGCCCTGGCCGCGCAGGTCTACGTCTGCCGCCCGCCGATGGAAACGCCCACCGGCCGGTTCATCGGCATCGCGCACATCCAGCGGCTGCTGCGCGAGCCGCCGTCCTCCCTGGTCAGCGGTGTCGTCGACACCTCCATCGAGCCGCTGCGCCCCGAGGTGCCGCTCGCCGCGATCACCCACCACCTGGCGACCTACAACATGGTCGCCGCTCCGGTCGTCGACGAGGACGACCACCTGCTGGGCGCGGTGACCGTCGACGACGTCCTCGACCACCTGCTGCCGGACGACTGGCGGCACCGCGACCACGCCCAGGACCGGGCCGTCGACCGGGCCGCCCGGGCCGGGCTGAGCGGGCCGGACGGGGTGCGTCATGGCGCGTGAGCCCCGGCGCAGCACCCGCCTGGACCAGCCACGCGAGGTCCGCCGGGCGATCGTGCCCACCCCGACGTACGACCCGGAGGCCTTCGGGCGGCTGTCCGAGCGGATCGCCCGGTTCATCGGGACCGGGCGGTTCCTGGTCTACATGACCGTGTTCGTGGTGTTCTGGCTGGCCTGGAACGCGCTGGCGTGGAAGCTCCAGTTCGACACCTACCCGTTCATCGCCCTGACCCTGATGCTCTCGCTCCAGGCGTCCTACGCCGCCCCGCTGATCCTGCTCGCGCAGAACCGGCAGGCCGACCGCGACCGGGTGCAGTACGAGCAGGACCGCGGCCGGGCCGAGCGTGGCATCGCCGACACCGACTACCTCACCCGCGAGCTGGCAGCCCTCCGGATGGCCGTCGGCGACGTCGCGACCCGCGACTTCCTGCGCTCCGAGCTCCGCCAGCTGCTCGAGGACATCGAGGACCGCGTGCGGGACGAGGGGCCCGAGAGCGATCCACCAGCCGGAACCGCACCCTCCCAGGGCTGAAGTCCGGGGCCTGAACACCCGATCTTCTCCGGGTGACCCAGCAGCTCCTCGGCCCTGACGACGAGCCCGGACTCGACGGCGTCGACCCCGGCGACGACACCCTCGACGCCGCCTGGTTCGGCACGGCCAGGCGACGGCTCGGCGACGTCCTGGTCGACGCCGGAGTGATCACCCAGGCCGAGCTGGGAACCGCCCTGGACGCCCAGCGCGCGGTGAGCGGTGCCCGGCGCCGCCTCGGGCACGTGCTGGTCGAGCTGGGGATCGCCACCGACCGGCAGATCGCCGTCGCGGTCGGCGAGCAGCTCAACCTGCAGGTCGTCGACCTCACGACGGTGGCCGTGTCGCCGGAGACCGTCCGGCTGCTGCCCCGCAGCGTCTCGCAGCGGCTCGGCATGGTCGTCCTCTCCCGGGAGGGCACCCGCCTCACCCTGGCGGTCGCCGACCCGACCGACGTCGTCGCGCTGGACGACGTCCGCCTGCACACCGGCGCGACCGAGCTGGTGGTCACGGTGGCGACCGAGTCGCAGGTGCACGACCACCTCACCCGGGTGTGGTCGCTGTCCGAGGACTCCTCCGACCTGAGCACGATCTTCGAGGAGGCCGACCCCGGGCACCAGGACGACGACGCCCTCGCCACCGCGCACGCGGCGCCGACCGTGCGACTCGTGGCCACCGTCCTGGCCGATGCCGTCAGGACCGGCGCCAGCGACATCCACGTCGAGCCGCAGCGCGACGAGCTGCGGATCCGCTACCGCGTGGACGGCGTCCTGCGCGAGGTCATGCACGTGCCGCGCAGCGCGTACGCCTCGGTCGTCAGCCGGCTGAAGATCGTGTCCGGTCTGGACATCGCCGAGCGTCGCCTGCCGCAGGACGGCCGCACGAGGATCGCCGTCGACGGCCACCGGATCGACGCGCGGGTCAGCACGATGCCCTCGGTGCACGGCGAGAAGGTCGTGGTCCGGCTGCTCGCCCGGGCCGAGCGGCTGCAGCCGCTGGACGAGGTGGGTCTGGACGTCGACCAGCTCGCGGTGCTCCGCCGGGCGCTCACCGCGCCCCAGGGGCTCGTCCTCATCACCGGCCCCACGGGGAGCGGCAAGACCAGCACGCTGTACTCCGCGCTGCAGGAGATCCACACGCCGGAGCTGAACATCGTCACCCTCGAGGACCCGGTCGAGGTGCAGATCCCCGGGATCACCCAGGTGCAGGTCCACGAGCGCAGTGGGCTCACCTTCAGCCGGGGCCTGCGCGCCGTTCTCCGCCAGGACCCGGACGTCGTGCTGGTCGGCGAGGTCCGCGACCAGGAGACCGCCGAGCTCGCGGTGCGCGCCTCGCTCACCGGGCACCTGGTCCTCACCACGCTGCACACGACCAGCGCGGTGGGGTCCGTCGCGCGCCTGGTCGACATGGGCCTCGAGCCCTACCTCGCCGGCTCCGCCCTCACGGCGGTCGTCGCCCAGCGGCTGGTCCGCCGGCCGTGCCCGGCGTGCCTCGTCGTCGACGTACCCGACTCCGAGGTGCTGCGTGCCCTGGGGGTGTCACGGGCGATGCTGAAGCACGGGTCGCCACGCCGGGGCGCGGGCTGCGTCGAGTGCGGGCGTACCGGCTACCGCGGGCGCACCGGCGTCTTCGAGGTCCTCGAGGTCGACGCCGCCATGCGCCAGGTGCTCCTGCGAACGCCCACCGAGCACGCGATCGCGGACGCCGCCGCCGGCATGGCGACCATCAAGGACGCCGCGGTGGCCAAGGCCCTGTCCGGCGAGACGACCTTCGACGAGGTGCTGCGGGTCAGCCCGCGGGACTGACGCCGACGGCGCTGCCGGCACCGGCGTCGCTGGGCCGCAGGTCGACCTGAGTCTCGACGTCCTGGTCGACCAGCTTCGCGAGCAGCCCGGCCAGCGCAGCGGCCTCCGCGTCGTCGAGCCGGCCCATGGCGTGCTCCGCGACCCCCCGCAGGTGCACGGGGCTGGCCTCGCGCAGCCGCTCCAGACCGGCGTCGGTCAGGACCGTGAACAGCCCGCGGGCGTCCTCGTCGCAGGCCTCGCGCCGGACCAGTCCCTCACGCTCGAGCCGATCGACCAGGCGGGTGAGGCCGCTGCGCGAGAGCAGCACCCGCTCGGCGAGCCCGGACATCCGCAGCCTGCGCTCCGGTGCCTCCACCAGCTGCACCAGCACGTCGTAGGACGCCAGCGGCAGCCGCTGCTCGGTGAGCAGGTCGTGCTCGAGGCGACGGGTGACGAGCGCGTGCGCACGCAGGAAGCGGCGCCACGCAAGCATCTGCGGCTCGCTCAGGTCCCCCGACCGTGGCATGCCGCGATCGTACGGCGCCCCGGACCGCGGGCGGGAGGGCCGTCCCACGGCACGTAGCATCGGAGCCATGTCCGCCCCCTCCGTGACCAGCCCGACCACAGACGCGGTCCAGGCCGCCCTCGCGACCGTCGACGACCCCGAGATCCGCAAGCCCATCACGGAGCTCGGCATGGTGAAGTCGGTGGACATCGACCCGGCCGGGCACGTCGTGGTGGCCGTCTTCCTCACCGTCGCGGGCTGCCCGATGAAGGACACGATCACCAAGAACGTGACCGCGGCGGTCGCCCAGGTCGAGGGCGTCACCGGGGTCACGGTCGATCTCGACGTCATGTCCGCCACCCAGCGCCAGGAGCTCCAGGGCCGCCTGCGCTCGGACTCCGGCCAGGCCGAGCGCGAGATCCCGTTCGCCCGCCCCGGGTCGCTCACCAGGGTCTACGCCGTCGCGTCCGGCAAGGGCGGGGTCGGCAAGTCGTCCGTGACGGTCAACCTCGCGGCCGCGATGGCCCGCGACGGCCTGGCCGTCGGCGTCGTCGATGCGGACATCTACGGCCACTCGGTGCCCCGCATGCTCGGCGTCGAGGGCCGTCCGACCCAGGTCGAGGACATGATCCTGCCGCCGGTCGCCAACGACGTGAAGGTCATCTCGATCGGGATGTTCGTCGCCAACAACCAGCCCGTCGTGTGGCGCGGCCCGATGCTGCACCGGGCGCTGCAGCAGTTCCTCGCCGACGTGTACTGGGGCGACCTCGACGTCCTGCTCATGGACCTCCCGCCCGGCACCGGCGACATCGCGATCTCGGTGGCCCAGCTGGTGCCGCCGGCCGAGCTGCTGGTCGTGACCACGCCGCAGCAGGCGGCCGCCGAGGTGGCCGAGCGGGCCGGCACCATCGCCCTGCAGACGCACCAGCAGATCGCCGGCGTCGTCGAGAACATGTCGTGGCTGCCCTGCCCGCACTGCGACGAGCGGATCGACGTGTTCGGCAGCGGCGGCGGCCAGGCGGTCGCCGACGGCCTCACGCGCGCGGTCGGTGCCCCGGTCCCGCTGCTGGGCCAGATCCCCCTCGACACCCGCCTGCGCGAGGGCGGCGACTCCGGCCGCCCGCTCGTGCTCACCGACCCGGACGCCCCTGCCGCCCAGGAGATGATGAAGGTCGCCCGCTCCCTCGGCCACCGCGCCCGCGGCCTGGCCGGCCGCTCGCTGGGCCTGTCCCCCGCCGGCCGCTAGCCCCCGCCCTCGCCGTTCCGTGATCCACAGTGGATCTGTTGGAAAAAGTCCAGCAGATCCGCTGTGGATCACGGAGTTCGGCGGCTAGGTGACGTCCTCGTCGTAGCGCGGGGGGGCGGCCGGGCCGTCGGTGCCGGTGGCGCCGGGCGGGCGACCGGGGCCCCGGCCGACGGCCGGCTTGGTGCCCGACCTGCCGACGTCGTCGAGGTCGTCGAGGTCCATCGGCTCGAGCAGGTGCTTGCGCACCAGGCTGCGGGGGTTGAGGTCGCCGAGGGACGACAGCTCCGGGCCGAGCTCCTTGGTCACCTCGGCGCGGGCGTCGATGGCCATCCGCCGGACGGTGCGCAGCATCTTGGCGGCGTCCGCGGCGTAGCGCGGCAGCTTCTCCGGGCCCAGCACGATCAACGCGACGATCGCGATGCCGATGAGCTCGCCCAGGCCGATGTCGAAGGGCACCCTTCGATCCTCTCACCCCGTGGACGCGACCGCGCCGAGATGGCCCGGTCGACCCCGGCTCAGCCCTCGTTGGCGTCCAGGGTCACGTCGACGTCCTGCTCGGAGCCGTTGCGGCGGACGGTGAGGGTCACGGTGTCGCCGGGCTGGCGGGACCGGATGGCCACGATGAGCTCTGCGCTGTCGGCCACCGCCTTCCCGTCGATGGCGACCACGACGTCGCCGGCCTCGACCCCGGCCTTCTCGGCCGGTCCGCCCGGCACGAGCGGCGGGTTGCCGCTCGCGGAGCCGGTGGCGATCCGGGCACCCTGCCCGTTGTAGGTCCCGTCGAGGCTGGCCCCGATGACGGGGAACTGCGCCTTGCCCGTGTCGAGCAGCTGCTCGACCGTGCGCCGGACCTGGTTGATCGGGATGGCGAAGCCGACCCCGATGTTCCCGGCCTCCTGCCCGAACGTCCCGCCCCCGACCGTGGCGATCGCGGAGTTGACGCCGATCACCTCGCCGTCGATGTCGACGAGCGGGCCGCCCGAGTTGCCGGGGTTGATGGCCGCGTCGGTCTGGATCGCGTTGATGTAGGCGCTGTCGCCGGAGCCGTTCTCGGCCCCGGCGGTCACCGGCCGGTTCTTCGCGGAGATGATGCCGCTGGTGACCGTGCCGGACAGGCCGAGCGGTGAGCCGATCGCGATGACCGTGTCACCGACGACGACGCTGTCGGAGTTGCCCAGCGGGAGCGCGGGGAGGTTCTTGGCATCCAGCCGCAGCGCGGCCAGGTCGTACGAGGCCGACGTGCCGACGACCTCGGCGTTGGTGGTGGTGCCGTCGCTGAAGGTGAGCTCGACCGGTCCCTGGGCGTCGGCCACGACGTGGTTGTTGGTGACGACGATCCCGTTCTCGTCGACGACGAAACCGGAGCCGGTGGCCTGCCCCTGCGAGGTCCGGACCTTGATCTGCACCACGCTCGGCAGCACCTTGGCGGCGATGCCGGGGATGCTGCCGGCCGGGCGCTGGACGTCCTTGGCGGGGGCCGAGCCGAGGCTGGCCCCGTCGATCGTGCGGGAGCCGTCGGAGCGGTCGGCGAGCAGGTAGCCCACGCCACCGCCCACCCCGCCGGCGAGCAGCGCGATGACTGCTGCCAGTGCGACGAGGACGGGGGTGCGGGGGCCGGACGGCCGCGGGTCGCGGCCCATGCTGTCGGTCGGCGCCCAGACGTCGTACGAGCCGTGCCGCGGCTGCACGACGGTGTCGTCGCGGTCGCGGTCGTCCCAGACCGACCAGGCGCTCGGGGCCGGGGACTCCGTCCCGGCACCGTCGCCGTGCCGGCCGCCAGCGATGGTGTCCGCACGGCCCTCGTCGTCGCGGCTCGACTCGTCCGGCAGCGTGCGGGTCGGCGCGCCCGGCCGGTCGGCGGGGGTGCCGGGGGGCACCGGGCTACCCCAGACGTCCCGGCCCGGCCCGGCCCACCACGGGCTGGCCGCGGCGGGGTCGTCGGCCGTGTCGTCGCCGGGTCGCTTCTCGTCGTCCATGTGCGCGTGGGTCTCCTGATCGTCCTGCTCTGCCGGTGACCGTGCCCTCAGCCGAAGGGGTTGAACCAGGAGCCGACCCGGTCCAGCCCACGGCCCAGACGACCGAGAGGGCCGTCGCCAGACCCGCGGTGGGGCAGGGCCGCGACCACGGCGTCCACCGTACGCTCCGGCGCGTCGGCGACGACGGTGTAGACCGTGCCGCCGGAGGACCACACGACCCGGCGCGGCACCTCGCCACGGACCCAGACCTCGTGGTCGCCGGTGGCCCGCTGGGCGTGGCCCGCCAGCCCGGTCTCGTCCAGCCGGCCGCGCTGCTCGAAGACGGAGACGCTCGCGATCCCGTCGCTGTAGCTGAGGTGCACGATGTCCTGCCCGGCGCCACCACGCCGTGCGTCGACCAGGGTCAGCGGACCCGGGAGGGCGGCCGGGCAGTGCCACCCGTGCTGCCGCATCCGGTCCAGGGTGCTGCGGTCCAGGGTCGCCGTCCAGGCCGTCCTGGCCGCCCCGGCGGGGACGGCGCCCTGACCGACCGTGACCTCGACGAAGGCGCTCGCCCGGGTGGTGCGGCCGCGCCGGTCGTAGACCTCGCGGCGCAGCACCAGTCCGCTCGCACCGTCCAGCCAGAAGCGCGCGGCGTCGGGGTCGGCGGCGGCCGAGCCCGGTCGGCGGACGGCGATCACGTCGACGGGGCGACCGGCGACCCGGCCGGTGCCGGCGACGGCGACGGAGTAGTGCCGGACCAGCAGCCCGACCGCTCCCCCACCGGCGATCGACGGCGCGCCGGCGGCGAGCAGCGTCACGCTGCGTCCCGGGACCCGCACCGTGCCGTCGCTGCGGACCGTGGTGCCCCCGGCGGGGTCGTGGACGACGTCGACGACCTCGCTGGTGGCGCCGGCCGAGGTCCACGCGGAGACGAACTGCACACCGTGGTACGGCGTGGTCGCCGGCGCCGCAGCAGCGCGGTCGAGCAGCCTGCGGGCCTGGTCGTCGACGACCGGCCGCGCGCCGGTGCCGTCCGAGACGTCGTCGGCCGGCCGGCCCGGGTTGCCGGGCGGCGAGACCACCAACGCCACGACCGCGGCCGAGGCGAGCAGGACTGCCGCCGCCCCGGTCAGGGGGAGGAGCGGTCTCACCGCCGGGTGACGGTCGGGAAGGTCGCGCCGGACGCGTCGCCCAGGCCGGACGCGACGCCCAGCCCGGGGTCGCCGAGGGAGAAGCCGCTGGTGGTGACGTCGTGCTCGACCGTCAGCTCGGCCGCGGGCGGCACGACCGGCGACGGCGACTGGCGCGGGCCGCCGGCGGCGAACGCCGTGCCCAGCACGAGCCCGGCCACCGAGAGGGCCCCGACGGCCGCGTAGCGGGCGCGGGTGCTGCGACGGGCCGTGCCGCGGCCGGCCGGGCCACCGGCGACGGGACGGCGGGAGTCGGCCCGGGAGCCCCGCGGGGCGCGACCCGGGGGCGGCAGGACGGGCACCACCGGTCCCTGCGGCATGCTGCGGGCCCGCGGCGGGACCGGGTTGCCGGGCCGCGCGAGCGCCTGCAGCGACGCCAGCACGGCGCCGGACGGCAGCGGGGCGACCGAGGCGGCCAGCAGGTCCTTGACCGAACGCTCGGCCTCCAGCGTCGCGCGGCACTCGTCGCAGTGCGCCACGTGGGCGAGCGCCCGCTCCCGCGCCGCGTGGCCGAGCTCGCCGTCGACGAGCGCGGAGATGCGGTGACCGAGGTGGCTCACGTCGGGGACCCGTCGGGGTCGCGGGCGTCGACGCCGCGGGGATCGATGCCGCCCGGCTCGAACGCCTCGCGGCGGCCGGGGGCACGGTGCTCCAGGGCGACCCGGAGCTGCGAGCGGCCGCGGTGGATGCGGCTGCGGACTGTACCGAGCTTGATCCCGAGGGTCGCGGCGATCTCCTCGTAGGACAGTCCCTCGATGTCGCAGAGGACGACGGCCGCCCGGAAGTCGGGCGACAGGGCGTCCAGCGCGCGCTGCACGTCGTCGTCGAAATGGGTGTCGTCGTAGACCTGCGCGGGGCCGGGCTCGCGCCCGGGCAGGCGCTCGGCGGCGTCGTCGGCCAGGCCGTCGAAGCGGATCCGCTGCTTGCGGCGGACCCGGTCGAGGAAGAGGTTCGTGGTGATGCGGTGCAGCCAGCCCTCGAACGTGCCGGGCGTGTAGCTGGACAGGGACCGGAAGACCCGGACGAACACGTCCTGGGTGAGGTCCTCGGCGTCGTGCGGGTTGCCGGTCAGACGGTAGGCGAGGCGGTAGACGCGGGCGGAGTGGGTCCGGACGACCTCGTCCCAGGTCGGCGGGACCCAGTCGGTGGCGCCTGCCGTCACCAGCGGGCTGGCTTCCGCTCCCGCCTCGGCACCGTGCGTGACGGGATCACCTGCCTCGGCCCCGGGCACGGGGCGGTGCGAGCCGAAGCCGGGCACTACCCCACCTCCCCGGGTCATCACGGCAGCTGCAGCACTCATGGTGCCTCGATCTCCTCTTCTGGCCCAACCGGCGCCGCTCGGTGCGTGTTCCCGGGGAGAACGCGCGGCACCCACCGCGGGGTTCCCGGCTCCGGCGGGGGCACTAGGCTCGCGCCGCGCCCTACCGCCGTACGGGCGTCCGGGCGCCACCGCACCCGCGCCGCACTGCCCACCGGAGGCCGTCATCGCCGGGAACCTCGACTCCAGCTGGACCTACGCCGAGGAGTTCGTCCCCGAGGACGAGGTGCTCACCACCGCCCGCGGGAAGGGCGAGGAGCTCGGCTGCGTGCCGGTGCTGCCGGGCGCCGGCGCGGCCCTGTCGGCCCTGGCGGCCGCCGCGGGGGCGAGGGCCGTGGTCGAGATCGGCACGGGGGCCGGAGTGGGATCGGTCTACCTGCTCCGCGGCATGCGACCGGACGGTGTGCTCACCACCATCGACGTGGAGCCCGAGCACCACCGGGCGGCCCGGGAGACCTACGCCGAGGAGGGCGTGGCCTCCAACCGGGTCCGGCTCATCTCCGGGCGGGCGCTCGACGTCCTGCCGCGTCTCACCGACGCGGCGTACGACCTGGTGTTCTGCGACGCCGACAAGAAGGAGTACCCGGGCTACCTCGAGCAGGCGCTGCGGCTGCTCAAGCCGGGCGGGACGGTGGTCTTCGACAACGCGCTGTGGCACGACCGGGTGGCCGACCCCACCCAGCGCGACGAGGACACCACGACGATCCGCGACCTCGGGCGCGCGGTGCGCGAGGACGAGGCGCTGGTGAGCGCGATGCTGGCGGCCGGCGACGGCCTCCTCGTCGCGGTGAAGAAGCCGTAGCCGTAGCCGCGACCGGTCCGGACCAGCGACCGGCCCCGGTCCGCGCGAGGCGGACCGGGGCCGGGACAGCTGGTGTCAGAGGTCGTAGGCGGTGGGAGCCGTCAGGCGACGACGGCCTTGAGTGCATCCCCGAGAGCTCCGGCCTCGTCGGCCGAGAGCTCGACGACGAGTCGCCCGCCACCCTCGAGCGGCACGCGCATCACGATGCCGCGACCTTCCTTGGTGACCTCGAGCGGACCGTCGCCCGTTCGCGGCTTCATGGCCGCCATGCTGGCTCCCTTCGGTACGGCACGCCGGCAGCAGGCACGGGGCCTGCACGCCGAGCGTCGACACGGAGTGTGTGTTGGTGCATTATCCCGCGAACCCGCCCGCGCGCGAAACGGAGCGGCAAACTGGAGACCCCGCGGCACCGCCACGGGGCCGTCCGCACCGACCAGGGAGGGCACGCCAGGTGAACGCCCGCTCGGCGCTGTTCGACCTCTACGGCGACCACCTGCGTCAGCGAGGCGGCCGCGCCCAGGTCGCTTCCCTGGTGCGGCTCCTCGCCCCGCTCGGGGTCGCCGCGCCCGCCGTACGTACCGCTGTCTCGCGGATGGTCCGGCAGGCGTGGCTGGAGCCGGTCCGGCTCCCGGACGGGCCCGGCTACGCCCTCACACCCCGGGCCGCGCGACGGCTCGACGACTCGGCCGCCCGCATCTACCGCACCGCCGACCGGGCCTGGGACGGGTTCTGGCACCTCGTGGTCACCGACCTGCCGGGCGAGCGCAGCAGGCGCGACCGGGTCCGGGCCGGGCTCACCTTCCTCGGCTACGCGCAGCTCGACGACGCGACCTGGCTGGGGCCGCGGTGGTCGCCCGAGGTCGATGGCCTCCTCGAGCTCGAGGGCGTGCGCGCCGAACGCTTCTCGGCCCGGCACGACGGCGACTCCGTCGGGCTGGTCCACCGGGCCTGGGACGTCGAGGGGCTGGCCCGCTCCTACTCGCGCTGGCTCGCGGACGCCGAGACGCTGGTGTCCGCGGCCGGCACCGAGCCGGACGACGAGCAGGCGTTCGCGGCGCGGTCCCGGCTCGTGCACGAGTGGCGGAAGTTCCTCTTCCTCGACCCGGGTCTGCCGCGCGAGCTGCTGCCGGGAGACTGGTCCGGCGACAAGGCGGCGGACTTCTTCGACACCGAGAACGCTCGGCTGCTCCCGGCGGCCAACCGCTTCGTCGAGCGCTGCCTGACCGCCACCACCTGACCAGCGACACCCGAGGAGCCCGGTGAGCGACAGCCCGCACCACGACGTCGTCCGGTACGACCTGTCCGACGGCGTCGGCACCGTGACCCTCAACCGGCCCGACGCCATGAACGCACTGAGCACCGAGCTCAAGGTCGCCCTGCGCGACACGCTGCGGGCCGCGGCGGCTGACGACGCGGTACGCGCCGTGCTGCTCACGGGCACCGGACGGGCCTTCTGCGTCGGGCAGGACCTCGCCGAGCACGCCGCGAACCTGCAGGGCGACCTCGACGCGGTCTGGTCGACCGTGCCCGAGCACTACACGCCGATCGCCACCACGCTGGCGACGATGCCCAAGCCGGTCGTCGCAGCGATCAACGGGGTGGCCGCCGGCGCCGGCGCGGCGTTCGCCTTCGCGTGCGACTTCCGGGTGATGTCGGCCGATGCCGGGCTCAACATGGCGTTCTCCGCGGTGGGCCTGTCCGCCGACTCCGGCTCGTCCTGGACGCTGCCGCGGCTGGTCGGCATGGCCAAGGCCAAGGAGCTGCTGCTCATGCCCTCGACGATCCCGGCCGGCCAGGCCCTCGAGCTCGGGCTGGTGACCGAGGTGGTCCCGGCCGACCAGGTCGCCGGCCGGGGCCGGGAGCTCGCGGTGCGACTGGCGGCCGGTCCGACGGTGGCCTACGGCGCGATCCGCCGGTCGCTCGCCTACTCCGTCGGGCATGGTCTCGACGAGTCCCTCGACATGGAGCGGCAGATGATGGAGCTCACCGGCTCGACCTCGGACCACCGCGCCGCGGTCACCGCCTTCCTCGGCAAGCAGCAGCCCACCTTCGAGGGCAGGTGACCGAGGTGCCGGACGCATCCGGTGCCGACGGGGCGTCCGAGCCTGCTGCCGCGCCCGGGCTCGCGACCATCGAGCGGCTCTACGCCGCCATGGGCCGGCACGACGGCGAGGCGATGGCGGCCTGCTACGCACCGGGCGCCCTGTTCACCGACCCGGTCTTCGTCGGACTGTCCGACGGCGAGCCCGCCGACATGTGGCGGATGCTCACCGCCCGGTCGGGCGACCTGCGGGTCGAGCTCCAGGAGCACGACGCCGAGGGCGACCACGGCAGCGCGCACTGGGTCGCGCACTACACGTTCGCCCGGACCGGCCGGAAGGTGGTCAACGACGTGCGGTCGGAGTTCCGCTTCGACGCGGCCGGCCTGGTCGCCTCGCAGCGCGACGAGTTCGACTTCTGGCGCTGGTCGCGGCAGGCCCTCGGACCCGTCGGCCTGCTGCTCGGCTGGACGCCGGTGCTCCAGCACTCCGTCCGCGACAAGGCCCGCGGCGGCCTGGCCGCCTTCCGCGACCGCTGATCCGCTCCCTACGACCTGCCCGCCCGCTTCCGGTGCTGATCCGGCCTCCCCGGGACCCCGTGTTGATCACGGGACCGTGATCAACACGGCCCGACAGTGGTCTGCACGCCGCCGTCCGGCCGGGGGCGCCGCGGTCGGGGCCTCCGCAGTGTGCGGGCGCCGGTCTGAGCGACGGACGACTGCCGACGGCGGTCAGGCGGCGCCTGCGCCGCGGAAGGCGCAGCCGGCGAGGTGGTCGTCGACCATGCCGGTGGCCTGCATGAGGGCGTACGCCGTGGTCGGCCCGACGAAGCGGAAACCGTTGCGCTTCAAGGCTTTGGCCATCGCGGTCGACTCCGGCGTCACGGCAGGTACGTCGGCCACGCTGCGCGGCGCGGGACGGGCCGGGGCCGGCGCGAACGACCAGAGCAGCTCGTCGAGGCCGCCGTCGAGCGCCACAGTCGCGCGGGCGTTGGCGACGGTGGCGAGCACCTTCGCGCGGTTGCGCACGATGCCGGTGTCGGCCATCAGCCGCTCGACGTCGTCGTCGCCGAACTCGGTGACCGCGGCCGGGTCGAAGCCGGCGAAGGCGGCCCGGAAGGCCTCCCGCTTGCGCAGGATCGTGATCCACGACAGGCCGGACTGGAACGCCTCGAGGCTGACCCGCTCGAACAGCCGGGCCTCGCCGTGCACCGGCCGGCCCCACTCGCCGTCGTGATAGGCGACGTAGTCGGGGCTGCCGAGGCCCCAGGGGCAGCGGGCCAGGCCGTCCGCACCGAGGACGGTGCCGGGGTTCGTACCGGTCACGCGCCGGACTCGACGTAGCGGGCCAGCCGGCGCAGCGAGAGCTGCACCCCGGCACGCAGCAGCGGGCGCACCAGCGGCCAGCCCAGCCGGCCCAGCCGGCCCAGCGGCAGCTCAACCCACTCCGACCACACCACGCGGGAGGTGCCCGGGGTGAGCGGGTCGACCTCGAACGCGCCCGATCCCTTGACGACGGTGCCGGTGTGCCGGACGACGGCCCGGCGGGGCGGGTCCCAGACCGTGATCAGCATCGTGTCGAGGAAGCCGAGCCGGCCGACCCCGGTGAACGCCGAGATGGTCTCGCCCTCGGCCCGGCCGCCCTCCGCGTGGGTGAAGAGCATCCAGCGGTCGTGCACGTCCCAGTCGGTAAGGACGTCCCACACCTGCTCGGCCGGCGCCGCGACCTCCTGGGTGACGACGAGCTCGGCCATGTCAGCCTTCCCGGGTTGCGGTGCTGTCGGTGGTATCGGTGCTGCCGTTGCTGCCGGTGCTGCCGGTGCTGCCGGTGCTGCCGGTGCTGCCGGTGCTGCCGGTGCTGCCGGTGGCGGCGTCGGGACGGTCGCCGTCGTCCGGAGCGGCGCCGGTCGGCCCCTCGAGCTCGGCGATCCGGGCATCGCGCCGGTCCAGCTCGCCGAGCAGCCGGTCCAGGACCGCGTCGACCTCGTCCATCCGGTAGCCGCGCAGCGCAAGGGTGAAGCGCAGGCCGTCGACCTGTCCGCGGTCGATCTCGCCCGGTGCCAGCGCGCCGCGCGGTGAGCGTTCCGTCTCGGCCGGCCCCAGGCCGGTGCCGCGACCGGCCGCCACGACGGCGATGCCGGCGATGACGACGAGGAGGACGAGCAGCAGCACCAGGGACACACGCAGGATCGTGCCACGCTGGGCGGGTGGACCACGGACCCGGCACCTCGTCGCTGCGCCTCGGACCGCTCGAGGTCGGGCCGAACGACCAGGTCGTCATGGCCGTCGTCAACCGCACCCCGGACTCGTTCTTCGACCAGGGCGCCTACCTCGACGACGCCGCCGCGATGACCGCCGTCGACACCGCCGTCGAGCACGGCGCCGCGCTGGTGGACCTGGGCGGGGTCAAGGCCGGCCCCGGCGACGACGTCGACGAGGCCGAGGAGGTACGCCGGGTCGCGCCGTTCGTCGCTGCGGTGCGCCGCCGGCACCCGCGTCTGGCGATCTCGGTCGACACCTGGCGGGCCGGCGTCGGCCGGGCCGCGTGCGACGCGGGAGCCGACCTGCTCAACGACGCCTGGCAGGGCTCCGACCCGGGGCTGGCGGTGGTGGCCGCGGAGCACGGAGTCGGGCTGGTCTGCAGCCACGCGGGCGGCCTCGCTCCCCGGACCGACCCGCACCGCGTGGCGTACGACGACGTGATGGCCGACGTCATCGGCACCGTGACGGCACTGGCGGAGAAGGCGGTCGCTGCCGGCGTACGCCGGGACGGGATCCTCGTCGATGCGGCGCACGACTTCGGCAAGAACACCTACCACTCGCTCGAGGTGACCCGACGGCTCGACGAGCTGGTCGCCACCGGGTGGCCGGTGCTGGTCGCGGTGTCGAACAAGAAGTTCCTCGGCGAGGTGCTCGACGTCGACAAGGACGGCCGGCTGGAGGCGACCCTCGCCGCGACGGCGATCAGCGCGTGGCACGGGGCGCGCGTGTTCCGGGCGCACCAGGTGGCCGCGACCCGGCGGGTGCTCGACACGGTCGGCGCCGTCCGCGGCACCCGCGGCCCGGCCGTCTCGCGCCGCGCCCTGGCCTGACCCGCCCCTCCCCTCCCCTCCCCGCCCCGCCCCGTCAGTCGATCACGTTTACGTGATCGCCGGCGCGGCGGGTCGGGGAGGGAGCGGGAGGGCGGGGGAGGTCAGGGTTCGGCCTCGAGCACCTCGTCGGGAGCTGCGGTCAGAAGCGGCTGCGGCGCCGCCGCGAGCTGGTCGACCTGGGCGCGCAACGGGTCGTAGAGCCCGTCGGGGTCGAGGACGACCACCGGCTTGCCGTGCATCGCCAGCGTGCGCGACACCCAGATCTCGATCAGCTCCTCGAGGGTCCCGAGACCGCCCGGCAGGGTCAGGAACGCGTCGGAGCGCTCGTCCATGAGCCCCTTGCGGGCCCGCATGTCGTCGGTCACGAGCAGGTCGTCGGCGGCGTGGTCAGCGACCTCGAGCGCGAGCAGCACCTGCGGGATCACGCCGAGGGTGTGCGCCCCGCCGGCCCGGGCGGCCCGCGCCACCGCGCCCATGCACGACACGCTGCCGCCGCCGCTCACGAGGCTGTGGCCGCGCCGGGCCAGCTCGGTGCCCACGGCGGCCGCGAGCTCGACGTACGACGCGTCGATGCGGCCGCTGGACGAGCAGAAGACGCAGACCGCCGCCACTACTCGGCGCCCTTGCGGGCCGCCTCGCCGTCGGGGGGCGCGGGATCGTCCAGAATACCGTCGGCGTGGGCCACGATCCGGACCGCCTCGGCCGGGTCGTCGGTGACCGTGAAGAGGTCGAGGTCGCGAGCGCCGATCTTGCCGCCGGGCAGCACGGTGGACCGCAGCCAGTCGACCAGCCCGTCCCAGTACGCGTGACCGAGGAGTACCACCGGGAACGACGTGACCTTCTTGGTCTGCACCAGGACGAGCGCCTCGAACAGCTCGTCGAACGTGCCGAACCCGCCCGGCAGCACGATGAACCCCTGCGCGTACTTCACGAACATCGTCTTGCGCGCGAAGAAGTACCGGAAGTCGACACCGATGTCGACCCACTGGTTCATGCCCTGCTCGAAGGGCAGCTCGATGCCGAGCCCGACCGACACACCGCCGGCCTCGCAGGCCCCGCGGTTCGCGGCCTCCATCGCACCAGGGCCGCCGCCGGTGATGACGGCGTAGCCGGCCTCGACGAGCAGCCGGCCGACCGCCCTGCCGGTCGCGTACTCCGGGTCGTCCTCGTGCACCCGCGCCGACCCGAAGACGCTGACGGCGCGGCCGAGCTCGGCCAGCGCTCCGAAGCCCTCGACGAACTCGGACTGGATCCGCAGCACCCGCCACGGATCCGCATGCACCCAGTCCGTCGGGCCGCGGGTGTCGAGCAGCCGCGCGTCGGTGGTCTCGGACTCGACCTGCCGCCGGCGCAGCGTGACGGGGCCCTTGTGCTTCTCGGGCGTGTGCGCGGGCTCCGGTTCGGCGCCCGCGCCGGTCGGCTCGGTGAACTCCAGACTCATGCCGGGCAGGCTATCCAGGCGGACGGGGCAGCACGCTGACGTCGGCCTCAGGGCCCGTCGGCGAGCCGCTCGCTGATCTGGCGCAGCTGGCGGACCTGCGCGGCGTCCAACCGGTCGAAGACCGCGGCCCGGACGGCGGCCACGTGACCGGGCGCGGCGGCGACAACGGCGGCCCACCCGTCGTCGGTGAGCACAGCGAGGGCGCCGCGCCGGTCGGTCGGGTGCTTCTCCCGGCGCACCCAGCCCTTCTCCTCCAGCCGCGCCACCGCGTGCGAGAGCCGGCTCGCCGACGACGTGGTGAGACCGGCCAGCTCGCTCATCCGCAGGGTGCGGCCGGGAGCCTCGGACAGCATCGCGAGCACCTGGTAGTAGGCGTGCGGCATGCCCGCCTCGCGCTGCAGCTGGCGCTCCAGCCCGTCGTCGACGCGGGCCGCAGCCTGCAGGAAGGCGCGCCAGGCCCGCTGCTCCCCGGCGTCCAGCCAGCGGGTCGCAGCGCCGCCCTCGGCTGCTGGGGCGGCGGGGCTCGCGCTGTCGGTCACCTCGCCAGCCTAGCGGAATACTTGAGGTCTCAACTTCCTTGTCTGCTTGTAGCATATTGAGAGTTCAACAAGGGTTCTCTCCCGAGCGTCAGGAGCCCGCCGTGCCCGTCCGCCGTCTGAACCACGCCGTCCTGTTCGTGCGCGACGTGCGCGCCAGCGTCGCGTTCTACTCCGAGGTCCTGGGTTTCGCGCCGATCGACGGGATGGACGGCCTGCAGGGGGCCGCTTTCCTCCGCGCCCCGGCCTCGACGAACGACCACGACCTCGGCCTGTTCGAGATCGGCTCCGCCGCGGCTGCGTCCGGCGCCGGTCGCACCACCGTCGGGCTGTACCACCTGGCCTGGGAGGTCGAGACCCTCGCGGACCTGGCCGAGATCGCCGAGCGGCTGCAGGCCCGTGGCGCGCTCGTCGGCGCCACCGACCACGCGACCACCAAGGCGCTCTACGCCAGGGACCCCGACGGCCTCGAGCTCGAGGTCAGCTGGCTGGTGCCCGCCGACCTGCTCACGCCGGAGATCCTCGGCCGGCGCGCCTCGCTCGTCCCGCTCGACCTCCCGAAGGAGATCGAGACCTTCGGCACCGACACCCTCGGCGGCATCGGCATCTCGGTTCCCGCCCCCGCCTGACGCCGCCCCCGGCCGGTGGGCCACATCTCCAAGCAAGATCCTTTGTGCGCCGACACACCGACACGCCCGGCGTGTCGGTGTGTCGGCGCACATTCGGGGTGCACGTGCGGGGGCGAGCGCGCTGAGTCGGTCGCCGGGCCGGCTCAACCTCTGGGCGGCTCGCGCGTCTTCCTGGTGTGCAGCGAGCCGGGGTGCGAGCGACGACGGGTGGCCACCAGGATGTCGGCGTGGGGGACGATCCGGGTGACCCGAGCCGCGACCGCGGCGACGGCGGGGACGCTGCCGCCGACTACCGGGACCTCTTCTTCGGCCACTTCGCGGCCATGACCCGGCTGGCGACCATGCTCGGCGCCGACGACCCCGAGGACGTCGCCCAGGAGGCGTTCGTCCGCCTGCACCGCCGTACCCGCACGCTGCGCGACCCGCACGCGGCGGTCGGGTACCTGCGGACCACCGTCGTCAACCTCACTCGGTCGCGGCTGCGCCACCTCGCGGTCGTCCGCCGGCACACCAGCCGGCACCCCCGGGTGCCGGACCTCGTGGCGAGCGCCGAGCACGACGCCGTCACCCGCGAGAGCCACCACGAGCTGGTGGCCGCCGTGCAGCGGCTGACGCCCCGGCACCGGGAGGCGCTGGTGCTGCGCTACTGGCTCGACCTCACCGAGGCCGAGATGGCCGAGGTGATGGGCGTCAGCCGGGGCACCGTCAAGTCGCACGTGTCGCGCGGGCTGGACGCCCTCGCCGCCCAGCTGGAGGCCCGCCGATGAGTGACACCGACACCCGCTACGCCGATCTCGAGGGGCGGCTGCGCGCCGCGGGCGGCACGGTGCCGGCCCGGCCGGTGCCGGACGACGCCTGGATCGAGCTCCAGTCCCGGCTGGCGACCCGCGACGGACACCACGGCCGGCGGGTCCTCGCGGCGGCAGCCGTGGTGGCGCTGCTGCTCGGGCTGGTCGGCGCCGCCGCGCTGCTCGACGACGGCAGCCCGGCGGGTGGCCCGGCGTCGGGGCCGGAAGGCGACCCGTGGGCACCGGAGCACTATCTCGGCGAGCCGGTCGTCGCCGAGACGCTGACCCTGGGCGGTCAGCGGGTCCGGCACGAGCTGGTGCTCACCGACACCGACGGCAAGGGTCCGAGCCTCTGTGACCGTTTCGTCTCCGGCTCGGGCAGCGCGGGCGGCTGCAGCTCCCGCGACGCCCGCGCCGACGACCCGGCAGTCGCCTTCGACTGGCTCTCCGGCACGACCGGCGGTGGCGACATCCACGGCGTCGACGGGGCCGTGGACGACCGGGTCATGAAGGTGCAGGTCTGGATGGACAACGGCGACGAAACCCTCGTCGCGCTGCACCCGACCGGCTGGGCGGGCACGCGGTCCTTCGCCCTCACCGTGCCGGACACCGGCCCGACGCCGCAGCGCCTGGTCGCCTACTCGGACGCCAAGGGCACCGTGCTCCAGGCGGTCGACCTGCCGGCTCGCTACGGCAAGACGTGGCTGACGCGACACTCGGCCTGCGCCGGAGACCGGGTAGCGGAGCTGGTCCCGGACGGGGACACCCTGCCCAACGCCTATGTCGCGCTGGGGACCGACGATGCGCAGATGTCCATCCGGCTCGCGCCGGACGACTCCGTCGACCCCTGCGTCGAGCGCTTCCGGGGAACGGCGCTCGCCGGGTGGTACCCCTCGGGGACACTCGTCGCCGCCGTCGTGGCACCGGAGGTCGTGACGGTGCGGCTGGTCAGGACCGACGCATCAGGCGGGCAGACGGTCCTGGCGGAGGTCACACCCGTGACGGCTGCCGGCTCGCTCTGGCGGGTCGCGGTCCTGAGGGTGGCGAACCAGCCCCAGCTGGACAACGCGCAGCTCCTCGCCCTCGACAGCCACGGCGTGCTCGACCAGGCGTTCGTCAACCAGCCGTCGAGTCCGTGACCGGTCACAAGGTCAACCAGGCGAGCAGCTTCTGCTCGCACTCGAGGATGGGTGCGATGTCGCAGTACTCCTCGCGCTGGTGCGCGACCATCGGGTCGCCCGGCCCGTAGTTCACTGCGGGGACGCCGAGCGCAGAGAACCGCGCGACGTCGGTCCAGCCGAACTTCGGCAGCGGCTCGCGTCCGACCATCTCGACGAACGCCGCCGCGGCCGGGTGCGACAGGCCCGGCAGCGCGCCGGGCGCGGTGTCGGTGACGCGCACGTCGTACCCGTCGAGCAGCTGGCGTACGACGTCCGCCGCCTCGGCCTCGGACCGCGACGGTGCGAAGCGGTAGTTGACCTGCACGACGCACTCGTCCGGGATGACGTTGCCGGCCACTCCCCCGGTGACGCCGACCGCGTTGAGGCCCTCGCGGTAGACCAGGCCGTCGATGTCGACCTCCGCCGGCTGATGGTCGGCAAGCCGGCGCAGCACCTCCCCGGCCTTGTGCACGGCGTTGTCGCCCATCCAGGACCGCGCGGAGTGCGCACGGTGGCCGGTGAGCACGACGTCGGCGCGCAGCGTGCCCTGGCAGCCGCCCTCGACCAGGGCGTTGGTGGGTTCCATCAACACCGCGAAGTCGGCGGCCAGCCAGTCGGGGTGGTTGTGGGCGATCCGACCGAGACCGTTCTTGTCGGCCTCGACCTCCTCGTTGTCGTAGAAGACGTAGGTGATGTCGCGGTTCGGCGCCGCGAGCTGGGCTGCGAGCCGCAGCTGCACGGCCACGCCGCTCTTCATGTCGGTGGTGCCGCAGCCGTGGATCCGGCCGCCCTCGACCCGGCACGGCAGGTTGTCGCCGAGCGGGACGGTGTCGAGGTGGCCCGCAAGCACCACCCGCTCCGGGCGCCCGAGGTCCGTGCGCGCCACCACCGTGTCGCCGTCGCGCTGGACCGACAGGTGCGGCACCTCGCGCAGCACCAGCTCGACCGCCTCGGCCAGCCGGCGCTCGTTGCCGCTCACCGACTCGATGTCGCAGAGCACGACGGTCAGCGCGGCGGCGTCGAGGGACAGGTCCAGGCGCGTCATGCCCCGGACCCTAGTGGGACCGGAAGGCGCAGAACTCGTTGCCTTCGGGGTCGGCGAGGACGTGCCAGTCGATGTCCTCGTCCGGCCCGCGCAGCAGGGACGCCCCCTGCGCGACGAGAGCGTCGACGTCGTCGCACAGCACGTCCCAGTGCCAGCGGTTCTTGACGGCCTTGGCGTCCGGGCCGGGCACGAACTTCCACACGTCGAACGGCAGCCCGGGGACCGCCAGCAGCCACCGCCGGACCCCGTCCGGCCCCGGCGAGAGCCGGGCGTCCAGGACACCGGCCCACCACGCCGCGAGGCGGCCGGCGTCGGTCGCGTCGACGTCCAGGCCGCTCGACCAGTCGCGCGGCGCCGGCGCGAAGACACAGAGCTCGTTGCCCTCCGGGTCGGCGAGCACGTGCCAGTCCCAGCCGGGCGCGGGCGCGTGCAGCACGGTGGCCCCGGCCGCGACCAGCGGCTGCACGGTGTCCATCACCAGGTCCAGGTGCACGCGGTTCTTCACCCTCTTGGGCTCCGGCACCCGGTTGAGCCAGGTGGTGCGCTCCGTCGGCTCGCCGGCCAGCCGGGTGACTCCCGCGCGGGTGTGGGGGCGCGTCTCCAGGCCGAGCAGCGGCGCCCAGAACGCAGCTACCACCGTGGGGTCGGCGACGTCGACGCAGAGGTCCTTCCACCGTGCCAGTGCCATGCGCGAGGACGCTACCCGGGCTTCTGGCAGGCTGGAGTCCATGCCTGGCATCAGCGAGTCCCCGCCCCGCACGGCGTACGGCGTCGGGCTGGCCACGACGCACACTCGGAGCGGTGACGTGCTGGACGTCTGGTTCCCCGGTCCGGTCCTCGGCCACGCCTCGGGCAGCACCGTCGACCGGGCGGCGCTGGAGAAGCTGACCGGCGACGACGCCGACCGCGGCACCCGCCGCCACCTCGTCGAGGTCACGGCCGACCTCGACGCGCCGCCGGCCGGCACCCTCGACGGGTGGCTCCGCCTGCACCTGCTGTCGCACCGGCTGGTGCGGCCGCACGGCGCCGACCTCACCGGGATCTTCGGCCTGCTGACCAACGTCGTGTGGACCAACCACGGGCCGTGCGCCGTCGACGACTTCGAGCAGACCCGGCTGCGTCTCCTGTCGCGCGGCCCGGTGACTGTGCTCGGCGTCGACAAGTTCCCCCGCATGGTCGACTACGTCGTGCCGTCAGGAGTGCGCGTCGCGGACGCCGACCGGGTCCGCCTGGGGGCGCACCTGGCGAGCGGCACGACCGTCATGCACGAGGGGTTCGTGAACTTCAACGCCGGCACCCTCGGCACCTCGATGGTCGAGGGCCGGATCGTTGCCGGCGTCACCGTGGGCGACGGCTCGGACGTCGGCGGCGGCGCCTCGATCCTCGGCACCTTGTCCGGGGGCGGCCAGCTCGTCGTGACGATCGGCGAGCGCTGCCTGATCGGGGCCAACGCGGGCGTCGGCATCGCGCTCGGCGACGACTGCGTCGTCGAGGCCGGTCTCTACGTCACCGCCGGGACCAAGGTGCTCATCGTCGGCGGCGAGCGCGACGGCGAGGTGCTCAAGGCGCGCGAGCTGTTCGGCGCCAGCGGGCTGCTCTTCCTGCGCAACTCCCAGACCGGGGCCGTCGAGGCCAGGCCCCGGGAAGGCAAGCGGGTCGAGCTCAACGCCGCCCTACACGCGAACGACTGACCGCCGCAGGGGACCCCCGGCAGGTGGAAGCGTCGGCCGCGGTGTCGGCGTGGCCCGCGGCGGCAGGGGTGCGGCCGCACGATGATGGGTCGGTGCGACGGGACCTGCCGTGCGGCTGACCCGACGTGGCCGGCTCGCGGTCACGGCGCTGGTCGTCGTGCTGCTGCTCGGTGCCGGTGGCTGGCTGCTGGTCACGCGGACACCGCTCGGACCCGCGCTCGGGCTGGGCGACGGGCCGCCCTGCACGCTCGACACCGGCAGCGACCGGCTTCCCTGGACGACCGCCGAGGCGATGACCGCGACCACCGTCGCGGGGGTGGGAACCCGGATCGGGGCGACCGAGAACGGCGTTGCCGCCGCCGTGGACCGGGCGCTTGCGGCCGGG
This sequence comes from Actinomycetes bacterium, assembly GCA_038246545.1. GTDB lineage: Bacteria > Actinomycetota > Actinomycetes > JACCUZ01 > JACCUZ01 > JBBRVW01. The sequence goes on from JBBRVW010000001.1 coordinate 107,090, forward strand.
CCGGAGACCGAGATCTCGCCGGAGGCTGCGCGCACCGTCTACCGGCTGCTGCCGGCCGTCGCACAGTCCGACGCCGCCTCCCGCGGCGTCGCACGGGCACTGCTCGGGCAGCGCGGAGCCGCCCTCACCTGCGTCGCCCCGCTCGTCGGCCCGGACCTCGCTGCCGAGCGCACCGGGGAGCTCGGGCTCACCCCGCGAGCCGATGCCGTGCGACTGGCGATGCGCGCGGTCTTCGGCAAGCAGGTGCTCGGCGGGTTCGAGGCCGGCGGGGTCAGCAACGGGCACGTCGAAGGGTCGGCGCACTACGAGGGCCGGGCGGTCGACGTCTTCTACCGCCCGATCACCGCCGCGGCGACGGTCGAGGGCTGGCAGACCGCCCTCTGGCTGGTGGCCCACGCCGAGCGGCTGCACGTGGCGACCGTGATCTTCGACCGCGAGATCTGGAGCACGGCCCGGTCCCTGCGGGGCTGGCGGACATACCGCTATCCGGGCGGCAGCACCGACAACCCGGTGCTGCTGCACGAGGACCACGTGCACGTCGACGTGCCGCGCGGCGCCTGACGGCCGCCGTACCGCGACGCGAGGGGCAGACAACGATCCGGACACGCGACCTGGCGGACCGCCGGTACGTGGGTGAGGCTCCACCGATGGGGCGCAGTCGGCGGGTCACGTGGGTCGGCGGGCTGCTCCTCGCGGCCCTGGCCAGCTGCAGCCCGACCGCCGCCGAACCCCGCGAGGGGGCGACGGGTACCCCGTCCGCCCAGCCGGCCCCCGCCATCTCACCCGTGATCATCACAGACTGCTGGGTCCCGACCAGCTCCGGCAACGTGTCGCTGCTCGGTACGGAGGCGCAGACCCTCACCACCCGTGCTGCCGAGCTGGGGCGGACCAGCCGGAACAGCGGTGAGCAGGTGGCGCGGCGACTGACCACGGCGGCCCTCGCGGTCTCGGCGCAGGTCGACCGCGCCGCTGCGACCGAGGTCGCGGCGGGGCTGGCCGGCCTGCGGCCGCAGTCGCGCTTGGTGTGCTCCTGGCCACGGTCCGCCGTCGAGCCGCAGGAGCCAGGACCGATCGGCCTGGTGCCCAGGGCCCGCCGGCTCCGGGCCGCCTGGACCACGGTGTTCGGGCCGATCGTGTCCGGCGGGTTCGCCCGCGGCGGGGTGAGCAGCGGCCACGTCGCCGGGTCGGCGCACTACGAAGGTCGCGCGGTGGACGTGTTCTTCCGCCCGGTCGGCGACGACGAGCAGCGCCGGCGCGGCTGGGTGTTCGCCCAGTGGCTGCTCGCCCACGCGGCCGCCCACCACGTGCTCTCGGTCATCTACGACGACCGGATCTGGACCTCGTGGGCACCGGGCTCGGGCTGGCGCGACTACGTGCACCCGGGCGCGAGCTTCGCCCGTCGCGGCAGCCCCGTCCAGCGGCACAGGGACCACGTGCACGTCGCCGTCGAGAGCGGCCGCCCGTACAACGGTTGATGTGTCAGCGGCAGCGGGCGCCGACGTGCCGCAGCCCGTTGAGATCGGCGGCGCCCCACACCGATGCCGACAGCGGCGAACCCGGCGCCATGATCTGCTGCGCGTCGCTGGAGTGGTCCAGGCCGACGACGTGCCCGAGCTCGTGCATGAGGACCAGGCCGTGCGGCGCCCCCGAGCCGAACCCCGGCTCGGCGCTGCGGGCGTAGTCGGAGCTCATCAGCACGTAGCCGGACAGCAGCCGCGACCCGCTGCGCGAGGAGCCGCCCACGCCGGCGATCGGACCGTAGAGCAGCCCGTCGCTCTTCGCCGGGGGGCCCAGGCGACGACCATCCTGTTGAGACCGGGTCCGCCGTAACCGGCCCGCGGGATGATCGACGTCCGCCCGAGGTAGCGGAACCGGATCCCGGTGACCAGGGTGACGCGACGCATGGCCTCGCGGAGGTCGGCGAGCCCGGCGGTGGGCATCCGCCGTGGGTTCACCTGGTAGCCGATCCGGCAGGTGCCCCAGCGAGCCGGCGTCCGTTTCGTGCCCGCGATCGGCCGCCAGGCGGCGCGCTTCCCGGTACCGGTGACGGTGACCTTCGCGGTCGCCTCGCCCGCACCGGCCACCAGCGCACCCTCGGCGGGGTGCGTCGCGCGCACGGTGTACGTGCCGACCTGGGTGCGCTTCCCGAGCGGGAGGGCGAACGTGCCGTCAGCCGCCACCGGCGCGGTGCCGACCTGCTGCCAGGCGCCGGACCCGAACCGCTGCTCCACCGTCAGCGGCGTGGTCGACCCGACGGGCTGGACCCGGCCGCGCAGGACGATCAGTCCGCCGGGCGGTACGGCCACCGGCGACAGCAACGTGGGATCGAAGAACGAGTCCCGCTCGAGCGGCACCACGGCGTAGGCCACCGCGACCGCGACCGGCGCAGAGCTGTCCTCGAACTCGGCCGTCGCGACGTAGGTCGACCCGCCCGAAGGCTGGTAGTCGGTGAAGGAGACGGCGCCGGCCGCGTCCGTGTAGCCATAGTCCACGGAGTCCACGGTCGGGCTGGTGCGGTCCAGGCTCACACCCACCCCGGCGGCCGGTACACCGCCCGCGGTGACCACGGCGCGCAGCCGGGCGTCCTGGCCGTACGTGACCACCGGGGTGGTCGCGGACAGGACCACGACGTACGTGCCGGCCGCCGAGGCAGGGCCGGCCGGAACGGCCACCAGGCCGACCGTGAGCGCGACCGCGCCGAGCAGGGCGAGGACGGTGGTGCGGGTGCTGCGAGACGTCATCGGTCTCCCCGTGCGGAGCAAGCGGACCGGCGGCCACCGTCCGAGGTCGATCGTAGGGAGCCGCGGGCAGTCAGGAGGGCGAAAACCGACAGTCACGGGGCCGCGGGCGCCGCGCCGAGCCGCTGCGCGGCTGCAGCCACCCGCTCGTCGGTGGCGGTGAGCGCCACCCGCACGTGCCGGCTGCCGGCCAGGCCGTAGAACGCGCCCGGGGCGGCCAGGATGCCGAGACCGGCGAGGTGCGCGACGGACTCCCAGCAGTCCTCGTCGCGGGTGACCCAGAGGTAGAGCCCTGCGTCCGAGCCGTCGACCCGCCAGCCCGCCCCCTCCAGCGCCGCGCGGAGCACGGCCCGCCGGGCGGCGTACCGCGCGTGCTGGTCACGGACATGGGTGTCGTCGCCGAGCGCAGCGACCATGGCCGCCTGCACCGGCGCAGGCACGATCATGCCGGCGTGCCGTCGCACCTCGACGAGCTCGCGCACGAGCGCCGGGTCACCCGCGACGAAAGCTGCCCGGTAGCCGGCGAGGTTGGACCGCTTCGACAGCGAGTAGACCGACAGCAGGTTGTCGTGGCTGCCGCCGCAGACCCTCGGATCGAGCACCGACGGCGTCCCGGAGTCCTGCCACCCGCCCCAGCCGAGCTCGGCATAGCACTCGTCGGACGCGACGACGGCGCCGCGCTCACGGGCCCAGTCGACGACCTTGCGCAGGTGGTCGAGGGGCAGGACCTTGCCGGTCGGGTTGGCGGGGCTGTTCAGCCAGACCAGCCGGACCCGCTGGGGGCCGAGCGACGTGAGGCCGTCGGCGGCCACCGGGGTGGCACCGGCCAGCCGGGCGCCCACGTCGTACGTCGGGTAGGCGACCGCCGGGTGCACGACCACGTCCCCCGGGCCGAGGCCGAGCAGGGTCGGCAGCCAGGCCACCAGCTCCTTGGAGCCGACCGTGGGCATGACCGCGGCGGGGTCGACACCGGTGATGCGACGACGGTGGTACCAGTCGGCGACGGCCTCCCGCAGCGCCGGGGTGCCGTGCGTCTGCGGGTAGCCGGGGGCGTCGGCGGCGGCGCGGAGCGCAGCCCGCACCACCTCGGGGGTCGGGTCGACCGGCGTCCCGACCGACAGGTCGACCACCCCGTCGGGATGCGCTCCGGCCGTCCGCGCGTAGGGCGCCAGCAGGTCCCAGGGGAAGTCCGGGAGCCGGCCCGAGACCGGACCGGCGCCGGGGAGCACGCGACCGGTCAGTGCGCCGCGTCGGTGTTCTGGGGCGGGAGGGCGGCGATGAGCGGGTGATCCTTGTCGATCTTCCCCATCTTTGCCGCGCCACCGGGCGACCCGAGGTCGTCGAAGAACTCGACGTTGGCCTTGTAGTAATCCTTCCACTGCTCCGGGGTGTCGTCTTCGTAGAAGATCGCCTCGACCGGGCAGACCGGCTCGCACGCGCCGCAGTCGACACACTCGTCCGGGTGGATGTACAGCATCCGGTTGCCCTCGTAGATGCAGTCGACGGGGCACTCCTCGATACAGGCCTTGTCGATGAGGTCGACGCAGGGCTGCGCGATGACGTAGGTCACAGTCGGGTCCCTCCCGGGCGTGAGTCGTAGCAGTCGGCGGGCGGTCCCTCCTGCGGGCAGGGCTGGGTGCTCACCGGGTGCCCGCCTAGTATCGCCGTCCGGTCGCAGACTAGTTGCCGGAGGGGTGCTGCAGATGCTCACAAGCCACGACGTGGGACACCGCGTGTCCGTACGGCGCCTGGTCGAAGGTGGCCGGACCGACGTCCTCGGGCACCTGCTCGACGTCACCGCCGACCGGCTCGAGGTGCTCGCGCGCGGTGCGGTGGTGGCCCTCGCGGCGTCGGACGTGACGGCCGCCAAGGTGGTCCCGGCGGCGACGCCACGACGCGGCTGGGAGGTCCCTCACCTCTCCGCGGCCGAGATGCAGCGCATCTGCTGGGCCGGCTGGCCGGCCCGCGAGCACGAGCTGCTCGGCGACTGGGTGCGCCGCGCCCACGGCGGCATCACCGGGCGGGCCAACTCGACCCTGGCGGTCGGCGACCCCGGTGTCCCGGTCGACGAGGCGCTCGCGCTCACCTCGTACTGGTACGCCGACCGCGGCCTGCCGCCGCTTGTCCAGCTGCCGCTGGTGGAGCCGTCGAACGCCGCGCTGGAGGACGCCGGGTGGCGTCGGCAGCACGTCACGGTGGTGCAGGTGGCGCCGGTGGCGGCCGTCCTCGCACAGATGGCGCCGCGAGCAGACCTGCGCGCCGTGGTCGAGCCGGTGCCGGGGAGCGACTGGTGCGCGCTCATGCACGACCTCGACCCCGACACCGCCGGCCACCTCGCCATCCTCACCGGTCCACCGATGGTCGGGTTCGCGACGCTCTACCGCGGCGACGAGCCGGTCGGCATCGGCCGCATCTCCGTCGAGGGCGCCTGGTGCGGCGTCACGTCGGTCGACGTCGCACCGACCGCGCGGCGGCAGCGCATCGGGTCGGCAGTGATGGCCTCGCTGCTCGGCTGGGCGCAGCGGCGCGGTGCGTCGTCGTCGTACCTCCAGGTGCGGTCCCTCAACGCCGCGGCGCTGCGGCTCTACGACGCACTGGGCTACGTCACGCACCATCCCTACGGTTACCGTGCCCCGGAGACGGACCCGCTCGGCTGAGCCGGCGCGGGAAGTCCCAGTGTCGTCGACGAGGGAGGGCGGGCCGATGCCGAACAGACCGGTCCGCGAGCGGCTGACGGCGGCCGCCGAGGCCTTCCGTGGCGTCATCTGGCCGTTGCCCGTCGTCGGTCTCGTGCTGGCGGTCGTGCTCGGCGTCGCCCTGCCCGACGCGGACGAGCGGTTCGACCAGCACCTGCCGGACGCGCTGTCCGGCTACCTGTTCACCGGCGGCCCGGACGCCGCGCGGTCGGTGCTGAGCGCCATCTCGGGCTCACTGGTGACCCTGACCTCGCTAACGTTCAGCCTCACCGTGGTCACCCTGCAGCTCGCGAGCAGCCAGTTCTCCCCCCGGCTGCTGCGCACCTTCAGCTCGGACCGGTTCGTGCATGTCACCCTCGCGTTGTTCGTCGCGACGTTCGTCTACTCGCTCACGGTGCTGCGCACCATCCGCACCGAGGCGTCGGGCACCCCCGGGTTCGTGCCCCAGGTGGCGGTCACCCTGGCACTGCTGCTCGCCCTGGCCAGCGTCCTGGGCCTGGTGCTGTTCCTGTCGCACCTGGCCGGCGAGATCCGGGTCGAGACGATGCTGCGGCGGGTCCACGCGCAGGCCGAGGACGCGGCGGGGCGGTTCCTCGATCCGCGGGAGGGCGCCGACGCCGCGGTGGTCCTGCCCGTCCCGCCGGCGGGAGCGGTGCCGCTGCTGGCCGCGGCCTCGGGCTTCCTCGTCTCCGTCGACGGCGCCCGGCTGCTCCGGCTTGCCGTCGACACCGGCAGCGTCCTGCTGCTCGAGCGCGCGCCGGGCAGCTCGATCGTGGCGGGCACACCGGTGGGCTGGCGGTGGGACGCAGCTGACACCCCCGCTGACACGCCGGGCGAGGACGAGCTGGCTGCCGCACTGGAGCAGGCCCTCACGATCAGCCACGAGCCGACCGCGGCACAGGACGTCGGGTTCGGCCTCAAGCAGATCACCGACGTGGCGAGCAAGGCCCTCTCGCCGGGCATCAACGACCCCCGCACCGCCGTCCGAGCGCTGGGCCACAGCGCCGCACTGCTGGGCACCTACAGCTCGCTGGCCCTCGGCCCGGACGTGCTGGTGGACGACGAGCAGCGGCCGCGCGTCTACCGCTACCGACCGGACTTCGCCGACCTGCTGGACCTGGCGGTCTCGGCCCCGCGCCGCTACGGCGCCGCCGACCCGGACGTGCTCGCCCGGTTGTACGCGCTGCTCGCGGAGGTGGCCTGGACCGCCCGGCTCCCGCGGCACCGGGCTGCGGTGACCGGGCAGCTGGAGCGGCTGGACCGGACGACCCGGCGGCAGGACTTCGACGAGGTCGAGCTGTCCCGGCTCACCGACCTGTCCGAGCAGGTCCGGGCCGCCGTGGCGGGTCGGCACCTGAGCCCGACATCGCCGGTCGTGTCCTGACCAGTCCTGGGTCAGCCGGACTTCGACGGCGTGGGTGTCGGCGTCGGCTTCGGTCGGGACGAGCCGCAGCGGACCTCGTTCTCCGGCTCGTACCTGGTCCGGAACTCCTCGGTCTTCAGCCGCTCGCCGTGCTGGTAGAAGATCCGCGTCACGACGACCCGGAACCCGGGGACCCCGGAGGTCGCCACGCAGGTCCCGGGCGTCGTGCCGGGCGGCCGCGGGTCGGCGACGACCTCGAACGGCCTCGGGTCGTAGCGCGGTCCCTTGACCGACTCGATCCGGTACCGCTTCGTGCCGTAGATCGACACAGTGATCGAGCTGTTCGTGTACGACGTCGTGACGAACACGCCGTGGGGCGAGTCGTTGCGGAACCGCAGGTCCTTGTAGCCCCATGCGATCGTCGACTCGCGACCCTCGGGGTAGCGGCTGATGTAGAAGCTGTGCGGGTTGTGCTCGACGATCTCGAGCCCGGCGAAGTACGCCGTGTTGAACGTCGTTGTCGCGAGCTGCGAGACGCCGCCGCCGAAGTCGACCTCGAGCTTGCCGTTGTTGATGATGAAGCCCGCCGCGAAGCCGCGGGCCTCGGTGCGCTCCCCCACCGTCCTGTTGAGGCTGAAGACCTTCCCCGGCAGCAGCAGCGTGCGGTTCATGAGGTCTGCGGCGCGGTGGATGTTCTGCAGCCGCGGCGGGAAGTCCGACGGATAGTACGTCGTGTAGGTGGCGACCCGCTCGACCACCCCCAGGCCCTGCGCGACCTCGGTCGTGACCGAAGGCTCGCTGGGCTCGAGCGGCAGCGTGACGGTTCGCGCCGGGCCTGATCGCGTGAGGACCGGAAGCACCGCCGAGGCCAAGGTCGCCGGCAGCACTTCCCTGCCCTGCTGCGACGGCACGACGACCGGGGTGCCACCACGGATCCGGAAGGTCGCGTCGACTGCCGGCGTCTCGACGTCGACCAGGTCGTCGGCGACCGCCGCGTGCAGCGACTCGCCGTCGAGCACCGGCTGCAGCGAGCCCTTCCCGTCGCTGTCGAAGGTGAGCGCGGCCGCGATGTCGCGCGGGGTGAGCACGGCCTGCGCACCCTCCACCGTGACCGTGAGGTCGCCGGAGGTCGCCGGTACGGCCACCTCCTCGGCGGCGCGGGTCAGTGTGGCAGCCGACACCTCGGGGACGTCCTTCGCCGTCGGGAGCGCCATCCGGCCGCCACCGGTGAGGTAGTCGCCCAGGTACGCGGCCGCCAGGGCGTCCACCGCCCGGTCACGGCTCAGCCGCAGCCCGTCGACCGGCTGCACCGGCGTGACCTTGCCGGCCGCCCCGAGCCGGATGGACCCCTCGGTGCGGGGGCGGTCGACACCGGCCGCGAGCCGGTCGACGGCTGCCCGCAGGGCCGATCGGTCGACCGCGGGCACCGGCGTCACCGCGCTGCCGCCGTGGATCGCGTCGAGCAGGTCGAGCGGGTTCCAGCTGCGGGCCCGGGCCGCAGCGACGGTCGCGTCGACGTCGAGCGAGAGCCCTGCCCTCGACGGCCGTACCTGCGCGTGCTGACCGCCGGCAATGACGGGGATCGGTGCTGCGACCTCGTCGGCCAGCTCGCGCTCGAGGGTGGCCGCGGCCTGCGCCCGGGACTGCCCGCCGATCGGGACGCCGAGCACGGTCGCGCCCTTCGAGATGCCCGAGCCGGCGGCGACGTACAAGCCGACCCACGCGATGCCGACGAGCCCGACGAGGCCGCCCACCAGGACCAGGACCCGGCTCGCGAGCGAGAGACCGGCCAGCGCGCGGGTGGATCGTCCGACCACCGACGTCAGGTGGTCCGGCCGTAGCGGCTGCGGTGGTAGAGCAGCGCATCGGCGTCGCGGTCGCCCTCGGCCACCGTGAGGACGGCGCCGAGGACGATGTCGTGGTCCCCGCCGTCGTAGAGCGCCTCGGTGCGGCACTCGACCCAGGCGAGGGCGCCGTCGAGCAGTGGCGCGCCGGTGAGTCCACGGTGGTGCGGATAGCGGTCCAGCTGTCCGACGAGCGGCCGGCCCTTGGTCGCGAACCAGTCGGCGGCACGGCGACCGTCGGCCGAGAGGATCGACACCGCCCAGGTGCCGGCCTCGACCACGGCGTCGCGGAACCGGGCCTCCTTGTCGACACAGACCAAAACGAGCAACGGCTCCAGCGACACCGACGTGAACGCGCTGGCGGTCATGGCGTGGTCGAGGTTGCCGACCCGGGTGGTGCAGACGGTGACGCCCGTCGCGAACTGCCCGACGGCGCGCCGGAACAACGCCGGGTCGACCTCGATCGGGTCGGCGCGGTCCGGCGGGAACGGAACGGGCACGGACATCGGCCCGACCCTACCCGCGGCGTCTGCGCTTCATCCCGCTCGGCGGAGCCGGCCGTACGGGGCGAGCGACGGACTCAGGCAGGCACCTGCGGGGCGGAACCGGCCAGCCGGGCGTTGCTAATGACGACCGCCGTCGGCTGCTCGACGATCCGCAGCGTGTTGAGCGACGCCTCGCCGAACGCGTTCTTGATCGCGGACGACAGCGCCAGGCAGCCGACCACCCGGCCACCCGCCCGCAACGGCATCGACAGGAACGTCGCCATCCGGCCCTCGTCGTCCTGGCCGAGGAGGCCCTGCGGGTCGGCGACGCGCGGCACCAGGTCGTGGACCATCACCGGGACACCGGTCACCTGGGTGGCGGCGTCGGCGATCGCGCCGAAGAACTCGCTGTACTGCTGCTGCGACGACTCCCGGGCCACGGTGAGGTAGGTCAGCCGGTCGTCGAGCATGCAGACGGCGGCCAGGTCGTAGTCGACGATCCGGCCGAGCAGGCCCAGCACCGCGGCGACCGTCTCCTCGAAGCCGTGCACGTCGGCCGCGATCTGGGTGACCTCGGCCGCGACCGACGCCTCGAACAGCTTGCGGTCCAGCAGCTCGGACACCCGCGCCATCACCTCGTCGTCACCGAGCTCCACCGGGTCCGGGCGCAGCGGCGGGCGGCCGCCACGGGCCTCGTCGGCGCGCGCGATGACCTCGGCCACGGCCTCGACCAGCTCCGGTGCCTCGAAGTCCTTGGTGAGGAACCGGTCGGCACCGGTCTGCTTGCCCCAGTAGCGGTCCGAGGCCGCGTCCAGCGAGGTGAGCAGGATGACCGGGATCTCCGCGGTCTGCCAGTCGTCCTTGATCAGGCGGGCCGCGACGTACCCCGACAGGCGCGGCATCTGGACGTCGAGGATCACTGCGTCGGGCTGGGCACGGAAGGCCCCCTGGACGGCCTCGACGCCGTCCTCGGCGATGACCACGGTGTGCCCGGCACGCTCGAGCACCGTCGACACGATGCGGCGCAGCGTGGGGCTGTCGTCGGCGATGAGCACGGTGGGCATCTGGTGGCCTCGGATCTCGGGTCGTGGAGGGGTACGCCGGTCAGCGCCCGAGCAGGCGACGGACCGTATCGATGAGTTCGGCCTGATCGAACTCGCTCTTGAGCAGGTAGGCGCTGGCACCTGCGTCGAGCCCGGCCCGCTGGTCGGCCTCGTCGCCGCGCGAGGTCATGATCACCACGGGGACGTGCTCCCAGCCGCGGGTGGCGCGCAGCGTCCGGGTGAGCGTGAAGCCGTCCATGCCCGGCATCTCCACGTCGGACAGGACGAGGTCCACGGGGTCAGCGCGCAGGTGCGCGGCACCGTCCAGCCCGTCGACCGCGGTGCGGACCTCGTACCCGGCACTCTCGAGGATCACCCGCTGCAGCTCGCGGACGCCGACCGAGTCCTCCACCACGAGGACGGTGGGCCGGCTGCCGGTCGAGCGCTCACCGGGCAGGGCGGCACCACCCGCCGTCCGGCGTGGGGACGAGGTCGCGGTCGCCGGCGGGGCCGCCGTCGTGCCTGCGGTCGCGAGCTGACGGACCGCGAGCTCGCGCACGTCGAGCACGAGCACCACGCTCCCGTCACCGTCGATGGTGGCGCCGGCGACGGTGGGCAGCCGGCCGAGGAACGGGCCGAGCTCCTTGACCACGACCTCGCGCTCGCCCTCCAGCTCGTCGACGGCAAAGGCGAGCAGGTCGCCGGGTCCGCCGTGCTGGACCACGAGCGCGGCCCGCGGGTTGCGTCCGCCCGGGACTGCCAGGACACCGCCGAGGTCGACCAGCGGCATGGTGCGGCCGTCGCGCGCGATCACCGGGACGCCGGCGACCTCGTGCCGTTCGGCGGTCGCCAGCCCGAGCGTCTCCAGCACGCCGGAGACCGGCAGCGCGTAGCGCTCGTCGCCGACCCGGGCGATGAGGCAGCGCAGGACGCCGAGGGTGACGGGGAGGCTGATCGTGAAGGTCGTGCCGGCGCCGGGCACCGCGCGCACCTCGATGCTGCCGCTGAGGTCCCCGACGACGGTTCTCACGACGTCCAGGCCCACCCCGCGGCCGGAGGTGCGGGTGACCTCGTCACGGGTGGAGAAGCCCGGCGAGAAGAGCACCTGCAGCAGGGCGGGGCCGGAGGCTGCCGAGTCCGCCGGCAGGACGCCGCGGGCGACGGCCAGGGCGCGCAAGGCGTCTTCGTCCACACCACGGCCGTCGTCGGAGACCTCGATGACCACGGTGGAGCCGGCCGCCCGGGCGGAGACCGTGACGGTGGCCTGGGTCGGCTTGCCGGCCTGCACCCGGTCGCCGGGCGCCTCGCACCCATGGTCGATGGCGTTGATCACGAGGTGCCGCAGCGAGTCGGCGACGGCGTCCAGCACGCGGCTGTCCAGCTCGACGTCCTGCCCCAGCAGCACCAGGTGGACGTCCTTGGCCGGCTCGTCCGGGCCGCCGGCGGCCGAGAGCTCGCGCACCAGCTGGGGGAAGCCGGCGAGGACGCGGCGCAGCGGGACCATCGCCAGGCCCATCGCGCCGTCGCGGACGCCGGCCAGCCGGTCCTGCGCGTCGTCCGACCGGCCGAGCAGGTCGCGGCCGGCGGCTCCGAGCTGGTCGCCGACGGCGACCAGGCCGTGCAGCGCGTCCAGCAGGGCCTTGTCGGTGGTCGAGGAGAGCAGCTCACGCACGGTACGGGTGGCCCGCTGGTGCTCGACCGCCAGGCCGGCCACCTCGCGTCCGTGCCGGGCCAGCCGCCGGACGTCGAGCTCGGCCTCCCCCACCACGTCGAGCAGGTCGTGCACGCGCCTGGTCGGCACGCGGATCGAGTCGCTGCGACCGGCCCGGGGGTCGGCGTCGTCGCCGTCCGCCGTCTCCTCCTCGGCCAGCCGCGGGACGACCACCGGGTCGTCTCCGGCCACCGCGCTGTCCAGCGCAGCCACCACGGCGGCGAGCTCGTCCGGCGACACCGGCCGGGGCGAGCCGGGCAGCGACCGGCCGATGCTCTCGGCCGAGACGAGCAGGACGTCCACGAGGTCCTTGCGCACAGCCAGCCGGCCGTCCTTGAGCGCGCCGAGCAGGTCCTCGGCGCGGTGCGCGACATCGACGACGCCGTCCAGGCCGAGCATCCGGGCCGAGCCCTTGACGGTGTGCGCGTCCCGGAACAGGCCCGCCACGAGCTGCCTCGGCGCCGGGTGCGCCTCGAGCTTCAGCAGCCCCTCGCACAGCGACGCCAGCCGGTCCTCGACCTCGGCGCGGAAGGTCGCGACCAGCTCCGGGTCGTCAGCCCACGACATCGCGAACCGCCCCCGCGCGGTTGTCAGCCGCAGGACGCCGAATACCACGTCCTGCGGCTGACAAGTACCGGACCGCGGGGGTCACGAGACGCGGAACTGCTCGATCGAGGAGCGGAGCTCGGCCGCCAGGACGTTGAGCTGTGCGGCGGCCGCCGCGGACTGCTTCGAGCCCACGGCGTACTGCCGGGAGACGTCGGAGACCTGCGTCATCGCGGACACCACCTGGTCCGACGCCGACCGCTGCTGCTGGGTGGCGATCGAGATCTCCTTGGCCGCGGTGGTGGTCTCGTCGACCATCCCGCTGATCCGCTCGAGCGCGTCGACGACCTCGCGGGCCAGCGAGGCGCCGCTGCGCACCTCCTTGGCGCCCTCCTCGCTGGCGAGGATCGTCGCGCTGGTCTCGGCCTGGATCTGGGTGACGATCGCCTGGATCTGGCCCGCTGACTCCTGGGAGCGCTCGGCGAGCTTGCGCACCTCGGACGCGACGACGGCGAAGCCGCGGCCGTGCTCGCCGGCGCGGGCGGCCTCGATGGCGGCGTTCAGGGCCAGCAGGTTGGTCTGGTCGGCGAGGTCGTCGATGACCGTGAGGATCCGGCCGATCTCCTGACCCTTCTCCCCCAGCGACAGCGCCCGGGTGGCGATGGTCGTCACCCGCTCGGCGATGGCGTCCATCGCGTTCACCGACGTGGCGACGGCCGTGCGGCCGTCCTCGGCGTGCCGGAGGGTCTCGGCGGCGTAGCGCGCGACGGACTCCGCGGTGTCGGCGATCTGCGCCGCGGTGGCCGCCAGCTCCTCGATCGTCGAGGTGGTCTCGGCGACCGCGGACGACTGCTGGGTCGCGCTCGCGGCGTGCTCCTCGGCCGTCGCGAGCAGCTCGCCGGCACTGGACGAGATCTGGTCGCCGCCGGAGCGGATCTGGTCGACCAGCTCGCGCAGGTTGAGCAGCGTGTTGTTGAAGGAGTCGGTGAGCGCGCGGACCGAGTCGTTCACGGCCGAGTCGGACTGGACGGTCACCGCGAGGTCGCCCTCCGCGGCCCGGGCCAGGACGTCGGACAGCTCGTCGACGCGACGGCTGAGCTCGTCACGTTCCTCGGCGGCAACCCGGCGCTCGTCCCACACCGCCCCGCAGAGCATGCCCACGAACCACGTGATGCCCGGCCCCAGCGGCAGCACCAGGACGAGGAAGCTCACCTCCTTCGTGGTGATCGGCCCGGCGGCCACGATGGCGACGGTGGTGGCGCCGGTGGCGACGCAGCCGATGAGGAAGCTGCGGATACGTGACATGGAGACGGCGGCGATGAGCAGGGGCGCGGCCATGAGGGCCCAGTAGGGGCGATCGACCCCGCCGGTGCTGGCGACCAGCCCGGCGATCCAGATGATGTTCGCGACGATGAGCGCGGCCCGGTAGCGCTCGACCAGCAGCCGCTCACCGACGAGACGTTCACCGAACAGCGTGAGCGCCGCCAGGCCGCCGGCGCTCACCAGCCCGACCCCGACCCACAGGCCGGCCGACGTCAGCGAGTACGTCGCACCCGCCGCGTGGTCGAGCAGGACCGAGACAGCGGCGCCGACGAGGGTCACCGCGAGGGAGGCCGACGACGCGCCGTTGAGCCTCTTCCAGAAGTCCACCATGCCTCCAGGGCCGGATGAGCGGCACCGAGCCGTCACCGCTTCATCGGGCGTGCCGGCCGCGTTCTGTAGGCCGGACGGATGAACGTCTCGGCCCCCTCGGCACGCTCAGCTGCCGTGGCGGCGGCGGTCGACCCGGTCGCGCAGCGCGAGCACCGCACCGGCGTCGAGGACGGCGACCGGACCGTGCCGGTCATTGAGCTGGCCCACCACCAGCAGGCCGGCGCCCGGCCCGAGGGTGGGGGGCGCCGGGGCCAGGTCGTCCAGGGCGCCGTCGAGCACGCCCGGAACGGCCTCGGCGACGAGCCCGAGCACCACGTCGTCGCGGGACAGCACCACGAGCCGGGCACTGCTGGGCAACGGCACCACAGGGGTCGACAGGAGGGTGCGCAGGTCCAGGACGGGCAGCATCCGGCCGCGCCAGTTGGCGACACCGGACAGCCACGGCGGCGAGCCGGGGACCCGGGAGATGCCCGGGACCGCCGCCACCTCGGCCACGTCGGCCATGTCGACGGCGTAGCGCGACGAGCCCAGCCGGAGCAGGATGCCGCCGGCGGCGCGGCCGGCGACCGTCTCGACGTCGGCGAACGGCGGTGCCGCGGCCGTCAGCGTCGTCGGGGTGCCCACACCGCTGTCATCGGCCGCCCTCGGCGTCCGCTGAAGGCAGCCGGGCCGGAGGTCGCCCCCCGCGGACGTAGCGCGGGACGAGGCAGCCGACCGCGAGCACGAAGCCACCGAGCAGCCACAGGTAGCCCACTGCCGACCCGGCGACCACGAGGTCACCCTCCGGCCGCTGGGTGCTGAGCAGCAGGACCACGACCAGCCAGCCCCCCACCGCCGCCGCGGCACCCGGCCGGCCGGCGACCAGGCCGCAGGTGACGAAGACCGCGACGCTGAGCCCCCAGCCGACCAGCAGCCCCAGCGGCAGAGCGACGGGTTCCAGCGCGTGCCCGAAGGAGCCGAGCAGCCCGGCCGCGGCCCCGGCCAGCGCGGCCGGGACGAGCAGCAGGACTCGGACGGCGGCGGGCACCCCGGCACCCTACGGCGAGGGGATCCAGCCGCCGGCCGGCTCAGGCCTCCGGGCTGACCTCGGGCTGCGTGATGCGCAGGTCGATCGTCCGGTCCCCGATCGAGAAAGGACGGGGACCGGCGGCGGCAGCCTTCTCCAGCACCGCCGCGATCTCGCCGCCGATCAGCTCGTGCTTCTCCAGCAGGGCGTCCCGCAGGGCGGCGACGAGGTGCTGGTTCGCGTCGAGCAGGCCACGCACCACCGTCTTCTGGCGCTGCAGCAGCTCCTCGACGCGGCGCCGGCCGTCGCTGTCGCCGAGCACCCGGCCGACCAGGTTGGTCTCGCTGAAGGCACCGTTCTGCACGGCGGCGTACGACACCAGGGTGTCGGTCATGCCGGCGGCGCCGACCATCTGCGCGGCGACGCCGGTCGCCTGCATGAGGTCGCCGGACGGGCCCGTGGACACGTCGCCGAAGAACAGCTCCTCGGCGACCTGGCCGCCCATGGCGATCTGGATCAGGCCGGTGAGCTCCTTGCGGGAGCGGGTGTAGACGTCCTCCTTGTCACCGTGCGCGAGCAGGCCGAGCGACCCGCTGCGCTTGATGATCGTGAGGATCTCCAGCCGACGCTCCGGGGCGACGAGCCACGCGACGGTCGCGTGGCCGGCCTCGTGGGTCGCGATCAGCCGGCTCTCGTGCGCCGTGTAGGCGACCGGCTGCCCGAGCCCGACGTCGACCTGGAGCCGGGCGTGCTCGACGTCGGCCCAGGACATCCGCGGACGGCGGCCGCGGACGGCCTGGATCAGCGCCTCGTCCATCAGGCCCTCGAGCATGGCCGGGCTGTACCCCTGGGTGACGGCGGCGAGGGCGTCACGGCGCTCGTCGGTGTCCAGCTCCTCGTCGTGCGCCTTGCGGGCGAGGAAGTGGTCGATGAGCTGCCGCCGGCTGACCTTGGCGGGGAGCTCGAAGGTGAGTCGCCGGTCGAACCGGCCGGGGCGCAGCAGCGCCGGGTCGAGCTGGTCGGCGCGGTTGGTCGAGGCGATGAGCAGGATGTTGGCGGGCTTGCCGGCCGGGCCGGTGAGCTGGCGGTGCGGCGGCAGCAGCAGGTTGATCGCGTCGACGAGCTTTCCCACCAGCTTCTCGGAGCCGGTGGCCTCCTCGAACGACTGCATCTGGACCAACAGCTCGTTGACCCCGGCGCCGAGGTCACCACCCCCGGTGAACGGCGAGGTCGTGGCAGCGGGCGCGGCCGACAGCGACTGCGAGACCATCATCGGGAGCCCCTCGAGACCGCCGCAGCTCATGGGCAGCGACGCGACGGACGGTGCCGGGGTCATCCCGGACGCCATGCCGCTGCGGGCGTGACCGATCGCGTCGAACTCGTCGATGAAACCGACCGCGCCGCCGTGCTTGCGGGCGGCCTTGCGCAGGGTGCGGAAGTAGTTGCGCACCTTGCGCGCGGTCGCGCCCTGCAGGCCGGACTGGAAGGACGTGGCGGTCGCGAACAGGAACGGCACGCCGGCCTCGGCCGCGAGCGCCTTCGCCGTGTAGGTCTTGCCGGTGCCCGGGCCGCCCTCGAAGAGCAGGCCGCGGCGCGGCCGGCCGCCCATCTCGCGGGCGAAGCTGCGGTGGGCGAGGAACAGCTGCAGCGACTTGACGACCTCGTCCTTGACGACGTCGATGCCGACGACGTCGGCCAGCCGCGCGTCGATCTGCTCCGGGCGGATCATCTGGTGCGGCGACCGGCCGGTGAAGAAGAACTGCCCGGCCAGCAGCAGGATGAGCGCGCCGAAGAAGAGTCCCGGCATGATGATCAGCGGGTCGACGTGCGGGAACTGAAGCAGGTCGACCGGGTTGCCCGCGGCGATGCGGTACCAGAGGTAGGCGACGACCGGGCCGCCCCACAGGACCAGCCGCAGCAGCCGGGTACGGCGCAGCTCCTCGCGCGACCGGCCCACGTCACCGCCGTCGGCGGTGGCCTCCAGGTCGACCAACCCGCCCACCGGGGTCGGCCGGTGCGCCGCGGTCCCGGCCTCGTCCTGCGATGACCTCTTCCCCAGCAACCGCGGCGTCCGCAGCATGTCCCCTCCAGCTCCTCGTGACGACCCCGTCCCGTCAGCGCGGAGCAGGAGAGGCATCACCCGGACGGAGCATCAGCCCCGGGGGCCGTCGTGCGATCACCTGGTCAGGCGGACGAGCATCTGCGGGAAGTCTCGCCCGGCACCGGGCGTACGGAACGCCCCGGTGCCCGGGTTCACCCGGATGCGAGATACGGGTCACCCGTTCGGCCCACTCACCCGCACCGTCGGTGACGCACCGTGAACGGTCGCGGCGTGCCGGTCAGCCGATCCCGGCGAAGAGGTCGGTCTCGCGGCCGTCGGCGTCACGCTCCGTGCCGGGCGTCCCCTGCACCAGCCGGTAGTGCTCGAGGCCCCACACCTGGTTGCCGAGGTTGTTGGACAGCGCGAAGAACGGCCCGTCGACGGTGATCTGGGTGGCATGCGCCCGCATCGCGGCCAGCTTGGCCTCGACGTGGTCCATCCCCTCGACGACCGCCGTGATGGCCGAGTCGGGGACGATGAAGCTCGGCAGGTCGTCGAGGTCCCAGTCGTCGAAGGACGTGTCGCCCGCCTCGCGCAGCTTCAGGACCCCGTCGCGCATGACCGACTCGGGCATCGCGTTCCAGTAGACCTTCGACACCTGCCACGGCTCGCGCGCCCCGTGCGCCGGGTCGGCGGCGAGCTCGACACCGCGCATCGCGGTGCGGTGCGCCTGGATGTGGTCGGGGTGACCGTAGCCGCCGTTCTCGTCGTAGGTGACGACGACCTGCGGGCGGACCTCGCGGATGACCTCCACCAGCAGCCCGGCGGCCTCGTCGAGGTCGGCCTGCCAGAACGTGTCCGGCCGGTCGTTGGTCGGCAGCCCCATCATCCCCGAGTCGCGGAACCGGCCGGGGCCGCCGAGGAACCGGTGGTCGCGGACGCCGAGCGCCTCCATGGCGGTGGCCAGCTCTCCGACCCGGTGCCGGCCCAGCTGGTCTTCCTGGTCGGCGGCGAGGTGTGCGAGCCCGGGGACCAGCACCTCTCCCTCCTCGCCGAGGGTGCAGGTGACCAGGGTGACGTGCGCGCCCTCGGCGGCGTACCGCGCCATGGTCACGCCGTTGCCGATGGTCTCGTCATCGGGGTGGGCGTGCACCAGGAGCAGCCGCCGGGGCGAGTCGAGGACGTCCATGCTCGCCTCGGCTGCAGGGTCGAGCTGCTCGAGCACCGACTCGGCCTCCTGCAGCACCGCGTCCTCGGGCGAGCTGGGTCTGGCCTCGGGCTCCTCGGCCAGCGGGCCGTCGGGAGTCGTCGTCATGGCGGCGACCCTACCTGCGGCCGGCTGCCTTCCCGGCGCCTCGGTAGGTTGGCCGGATGCCCGACGCGACCCTGTCCGACGCCTCCGGATCCGGCTCCTTCCCGCGCGAGAACGCCAGGACCCAGCGCTTCACCCGGGGCGCCCCGCGCAGCCTGCACCTCGACCCGACGGGCAGCCGGCTGCTGCTCGTCCGGTCCGGCCACGACACCGATCCGGTCGGCTCGCTGTGGTCGATGGACGTGGCCACCGGGCACGAGACGCTGGTCGCGGACCCCGACACCCTGCTGGCCGGCGGCGAGGAGCGGCTCTCGGAAGCGGAGCGTTCGCGCCGGGAGCGCAGCCGCGAGGGTGCCGGTGGCATCGTCGGGTACGCGACCGACCGCGACACGACGGTGGCGGCGTTCGCCCTGAGCAGCCGCCTTTGGGTCGCCGATCTGGTCGGTGGCGACGGCGTCCGCGAGCTGGCCGCCGCCGGCGCCGTCATCGACCCCCGACCGGACCCGACCGGCACCTGGGTGGCCTACGCCGCCGAGGGGGCGCTGCACGTGGCGCCGGTCGACGGCTCGCAGCCGCGCGTGCTGGCCACGGCCGAGAAGGAGCACGTCACCTGGGGCGTCGCGGAGTTCGTGGCGGCCGAGGAGATGAACCGGTCACGCGGCTACTGGTGGTCGCCCGACGGCACCGCGGTGCTGGCCGCCCGCGTCGACAACGGGCAGGTGCCCACCTGGTACGTCGCCGACCCGGCGCACCCCGAGCGCCCGGCCACCGAGCTGCGCTACCCGGTGGCCGGAAGCGACGACGCAGAGGTGACGCTGCACGTCCTTGGCGTCGCAGGCGGCCGGGTCGACGTGTCGTGGGACCGGGCCGCCTTCCCCTACCTCGTACGCGCGTCCTGGTCGCTCGGCGGCGCTGTCGTGCAGGTCATGTCGCGCGACCAGCGGCAGGGCCGCGTGCTCGCCGTGGACCCGGTGACCGGGGCGACGACGGTGCTGCTGGAGCAGTCGGACGACGTATGGCTCGACGCGGTCGACGGCGTGCCGGCCCTGCTGCCCGACGGGAGCCTGGTGGTCACCGCCGACCTCGACGACACCCGACGGCTGGTCGTGGCCGGCACGCCGGTGACCCCGGTCGGCCTGCAGGTCGAGGCGGTGCTGTCGGCGGACGGCGACGGCGTCCTGTTCGAGGCCACCGACGACCCGGTCCAGCGGCAGCTGTGGCGCTGGACCCCACGGGTCGGCGCCGAGCGCGTCACGGACCCGGGCGGCTACCGCACCGGACTGCAGGCGAGCGGGACCCTCGTGGTGGTCGAGCGGTCGACCACCCGGCCGCTGCCCGTCGTGGTGGTGACCTCGCCGGCCGCGCGGCGGGTCGTCACGTCGTACGCCGCGACGCCGCCGGTGGTCGGGCGCCCGACGTTCTCCCGGGTGGGCACCGACCGGCTGGCCGTGGGCGTCGTCCTGCCCCGCGACCACACTCCGGGCACGCCGCTGCCGGTGCTCATGGATCCGTACGGCGGCCCGCACCACCGCGAGGTCCTGGACATGCCGGAGCGGTGGCGCGAGGAGCAGTGGATCGCCGACCGAGGGTTCGCCGTGGTCAAGGTCGACGGCCGCGGCACCGGGGGCCGCGGACCTGCCTGGGACCGCGCCGTGCGCGACGCCTTCGACGCCACCCTCGACGACCAGGTGGCGGGCCTGCACGGCGTGGCCGAGCTGGTGCCCGATCTGGACCTCTCCCGCGTCGGCATCCGGGGGTGGTCGTTCGGCGGCTACCTGGCCGCACTGGCCGTGCTGCGGCGACCGGACGTCTTCCATGCCGCCGTCGCCGGCGCCCCGGTCACCGACTGGTCGCTGTACGACACCTTCTACACCGAGCGCTACCTCGGCCACCCCGCACAGGCGCCGGATGTCTACCGCCGCAACTCCCTGCTCGACGACGCCCCGAAGCTCACCCGGCCGCTGCTGCTGATCCACGGTCTGGCCGACGACAACGTCGTGGTGGCGCACACCCTGCGACTGTCCGCAGCCCTGGTTGCCGCCGGCTGCCCGCACGAGGTGCTGCCGCTCTCCGGCGTCACCCACATGACGCCGCAGGACGTCGTGGAGGAGAACAAGCTGGTGCTCCAGGTCGAGTGGCTGCAGCGCCACCTCGGCGTCGTCCCGCGGTAGCCGCCCCCGCGCCGTCGTGATCATGCGTTGAGTGGCGCAATGTTGCTCTTTGCAATCGATTGCCAGGCGCAGGATCGCGCCACTCGAGGCATCAGGGCCGCGGGGGTCGGTGTGGAGCGAGCTGACTCAGCCTCTGATGAGGGCGGTCTTCTCCTCGGGGAAGTGGCAGGCACCGAAGTGGCCGGGTGCGAGCTCACGCAGCAGCGGGATCTCCTCGGCGCACTTCGTCTGCGCCTTCGGGCACCGGGTCCGGAACACGCAGCCGGAGGGCGGGTTGATCGGGCTCGGCAGGTCGCCCTTGAGCAGGATCCGCTCGCGCTTGCGCTCGGCGTTGGGGTCCGGCAGCGGCACGGCCGAGGTGAGCGCGTGCGTGTAGGGGTGCAGCGGGCCCTCGTAGATCTGCTCCGCGTCGGCGATCTCCATGATCCGGCCGAGGTACATGACCGCGATCCGGTCGGAGATGTGCCGGACGACCGACAGGTCGTGCGCGATGAAGACGTAGGCGAGCCGGAACTCGTCCTGCAGGTCCTCGAGCAGGTTGACGACCTGGGCCTGGATCGACACGTCGAGGGCCGACACCGGCTCGTCGCAGACGATCAGCTTGGGCCGCAGGGCGATCGCCCGGGCGATGCCGATGCGCTGACGCTGACCGCCGGAGAACTCGTTCGGGTAGCGGTTGTAGTGCTCGGGGTTGAGGCCGACGCGGGCCATCAGGTCCTGCACCTCGGCCTGCACGCCGCGGGCCGGCTTGACACCCTGCACCTTGAACGGCGCCGAGATGATCGCGCCGACCGTGTGCCGGGGGTTCAGCGAGGAGTACGGGTCCTGGAAGATCATCTGCATCTCGCGACGCAGCGGAACCATCTCCTTGCGGGTGAGGTTCGTGATGTCACGACCCTCGAACTCGATCTTCCCGTCGGTCGGGTCGAGCAGCTTCATGATCGTGCGACCGGCGGTCGACTTGCCGCAGCCGGACTCGCCGACGATGCCGAGGGTCTCGCCGGGCACGATGTCGAAGCTGATGCTCTCGACGGCCTTGACGTCGCCGACGTTGCGCTTGAGGATCCCGCCGCCGTTGATCGGGAAGTACTTCTGCACCCGGTCGACGCGCAGCAGCGCGTCGTCGCGGCGGAGGACCGCGCTTGCGCCGGTCTCGTCGACGACGGTCACTGCTGGTCCTCCTGCGTCGGCTGGTCCGCTGGGACCGGGGTCGGGGGCGTGGTCGTTGTCGCCTGCTCGGTCTGCACCGGCGCCGCCATGGTCGCGGTCGCCGTCCGCGTCGCACCGAGACCGTCGCCGCCGGCACCCCCGCCGAGGACGTCGCCGCCTCGGGCGGCGAGCCGCTCGGAGGCGATCTCGCGGCGCTGGGCGGGCTCGAGGTGACAGCGCACCGAGTGCTCGGGCGTGACCGCGTCGAGAGCAGGCCGGTCGGTGTCGCACCGGTTGCCGGGGACCAGCTCGTGGTAGGGGCACCGGGGCCGGAAGACGCAGCCCGTGGGCAGCCTGATCAGCGACGGCGGCTGGCCGGGGATCGGCTCGAGCCGCTCACCACGGTCGGTGTCCATCCGCGGCACCGAGCCGAGCAGGCCCCAGGTGTAGGGCATCTCCGGCCGGTAGTAGATGTCCTCGACCGCGCCGCGCTCCACGACCCGGCCGCCGTACATCACCACGACGTCGTCGGCCATGTCCGCCACCACACCGAGGTCGTGGGTGATGAGCACGATGGCCGTGCCGAACTCGGACTGCAGGTCGTTGAGCAGCTCGATGATCTGCGCCTGCACCGTGACGTCGAGCGCGGTGGTCGGCTCGTCGGCGATGAGCATCTCCGGGCTGTTCAGCAGCGCCATCGCGATCATGACGCGCTGGCGCATGCCGCCCGAGAGGTTGTGGGGGTAGTCCTTGATCCGGCGCTCCGGGTTGGGGATGCCGACCCGGGCCAGCATGTCGCGCGCCTGGCCAAGGGCCTCCTGCTTGGACACCTTCTGGTGCACCAGGACGGCCTCGGCCAGCTGCTTCCCGATCGTGTAGAAGGGGTGCAGCGACGACAGCGGGTCCTGGAAGATCATCGCCATCCGCTTGCCACGCAGCGAGCGGACCTGCTCCGGGCGGGCGCCGACCAGCTCTTCGCCGTCGAGGTAGACCTCGCCGGTCATCTTGGCCGACTTGCGGTTGATCAGGCCCATGATCGCCTGGGCGGTGACCGACTTGCCTGATCCTGACTCGCCGACGATCGCCAGCGTCTTGCCCTTCTCGACCGAGAAGTCGACACCGTCGACGGCGCTGACGACGCCGTCCTCGGTGGGGAACTGGACCCGGAGGTCGCGGACGTCGAGAAATGCCTCGCTCACGTGAGCCTCACCCGGGGGTCGATGACGGCGTACAGGATGTCGACGACCAGGTTCGCGACGATGACGAATGTCGCGGCCAGCAACACTGTGCCGGTGATCACCGGCAGGTCGGAGTCGAGGACCGAGCCGATCGCCAGGTTGCCGATGCCGTTGAGGTTGAAGATGCGCTCGGTGATGACGGCGCCACCCAGCAGGGTCGCCAGATCGAGGCCGGCGGCGGTCACGATCGGGGTGAGGCCCGCGCGCAGGGCGTGCTTGCCGATGACCGTCCGCTCACGCAGGCCCTTGGACCGTGCGGTGCGGATGTAGTCCTCGCCCAGGGTCTCGAGCATCTGGTTGCGCGTGAGGCGGGCGTAGAACGCCGCCGAGATGAGTGCCAGCGAGGTCCACGGCAGGATGAAGCCCTTGAACCAGCCGACGGGATCCTCGTAGAGCGGCACGTAGCCGTCGAAGCCGATCAGTGCCCACTTGATCTGGATGAAGAAGACCAGCAGCAGGCCGATGAAGAACGACGGGAACGAGTAGCCGATCAGCGAGAAGCCCATGATGGCGCGGTCCTGCCACTTCCCGCGTCTCAGCGCGGCCACGATGCCGGAGCTGACCCCGGCGACGATCCACAGGATGAAGCCACCGAGGGCGAGCTGCCCGGTCACCGGGAACCGGTTCCACAGCAGGTCGGTGACCTGCTCGCCGCGGCGGAACGAGTAGCCCAGGCAGGGCACGTGGCAGTCGAAGGTCGCGGTGCCCGAGCCGTAGGTGCGCCCGACGAAGATGCCCGTGACGAACTCGCTGTACTGGTTGACCAGCGGCTTGTCCAGGCCGAGCCGGTGCCGGTTGGCCTCGATGATCTGCGGGCTGCAGGACTTGCCGCAGGTGAGGCGCGCGGGGTCGGCGGGGAGCGCGTTGAAGATGAGGAACACAATCATGCTGAGGGCGATGAGCATCAGCACCATCGCGACCAGCCGACGGACTATGTAGGCACCCACCGTCGGACCTCCAGGGCATCAGGCCGGCCGCGAGACGCGGTCGACGCGGGTCGTGACGAGACTACGACGCCGGTGGGCATCGATGGGGTCCCAGGATCGGCTTGCTGTGCTGCTGGACTTGCTGTCCGCGACAGCGAACCATGTGACGGTCGCCGGCGCGAGCTGGGCCGATGGCTCGGCTGAGCCGGGGGGCGGAGACCCGCCCCCCGGCTCAGTCCGAACTCACCTCAGGTGGTGCTGGTGGTGCTGGTGGTGCTCTGTGTCGACTGGACTCACTTCTCGACGTAGAGGTCGGCGTACGACCAGGAGCCGTAGGGCGACCAGATGTACACCTGGCCGTCCTTGCCCGAGCCGGCCTTCACCTTGGAGCCAGACAGCCGCTCCTCGCGCCCGAAGCGGGTCGGGATGGCCCACACCTGCGCCATGGCCTCCTTGTTGAGCTCCTTCCAGGCCGTGCCCTGTGCCTCACGGTCGGTGATGCCCTTGGCCGCGAGAGACTTCTGGTTGAAGGACTTGTCGTCGGCCTGCGAGAGGTCGAAGCCACCGCTGGGGGTGAAGAGCTCGGGGATGACGGTCGACGCGTTGGGCCAGTCCGGACCCCAGCCGGCAGCGATCAGGTCGCCGGCCTTGTCCGGGTCGAAGACGATGCCGTAGAACTGGCCCGCCTCGATCGGGTTCGGCTTGACCTTGATGCCGGCCTTGCCCAGTGACGCCACGACGGCGGCCGCGGCCTTGTCGTTGGTCGGCGTCTGCGGGTAGTCGAACTGGACGGTCTTCATCGGCTCACCGGACTGCTGGATCAGCGTCTTGGCGTACTCCGGGTCACCGTTGTCCGGGATCTTCTGGCCGAGCAGGCTGTCCCACATGCCCGAGGGCTCGTAGTCGGCCGGCAGGTTCGGCTTGATGACACCGTCGGCCAGGTCACCGGCGAACTCGCCGCCGGCGATGATGCGCAGCTGGGACCGGTCGAGAGCGGCCGCGATCGCCTTGCGCTGGTCGAGGTTCGGCAGCTTGGCCACGTTGACCGCGTAGTAGCGGACGTACGGGTCGAGCTCGTTCACGCGACGGTCCTTGAACCGGTCCGAGCCGAACACGGTCGCGAGCGACGCCGGCTCGATCACGTCGGCGGTGATCGTCTGCTGGTCGTCGCCAGAGTCGGCGATCATGCGCTGGTCGATGACCGACGCCTCGAGGCCGAACTTGTAGACGATCTTGTCCGGGTACGCCGGGCGGTAGTCGTCGGTGGCCGGGTCCCAGTTCTCGTTGCGGACCAGGACGAGCTGCGAGCCCTTGTTGTACTCCTGGATCTTGTACGGGCCGTTCGAGACCGGCTTGTCGTCGTACTTCTCACCGGTGTCGGCGGCCTTGGGGACCGGCGCGAACGCGGACAGGGTGACGGTGAACGCGAAGTCACCGACCGGCTTGTTCAGGTTGAATGTGATCTTGTTGCCGTCGCAGACGACTGCCTTGTCGAAGGCAGCGGTGTCGTTGCCCTTCGTCACGTACGGGCCCTTGTAGACCGAGTTGCCGTCCTTGTCGCTCGGGATGTCGAGCATCGAGATCGCGTAGCTCGGACCGTCGGTGATGATGTCGGTCGCGAAGGTGCGGGACACGCCGTACTTGAGGTCCTCGCAGGTCAGGTCCGACCCGTCCTCCCACTTCAGGCCGTCCTTGAGCGTCCACGACCACGAGGTCGCGTCGTCGTTCGGAGTGCCCGTGTCGGTGGCGAGGTCCGGCTGCAGCTCGTTGCCGGTAACCGAGTCGGTGCTGAGCTTGAAGACGTTCAGCGTCCGGTTGAGGTAGCCGCTGGTGAAGGCCAGGTCCTCACCGGTGTAGTTGCGCTGCGGGTCGAGGTGCTGGATCTGGTCCTGCAGCGTGAGGAACGTGAGGGTGCCGCCCTTGGTGGGCTTACCGTTAGCGCCGCCGCTGTCACCCGGATTGCTGCTGCTGCCGCCGCTGCTCCCGCCGCAGGCGGCGAGTGCCATCGCCGCCGCGCTCGCGAGGACAACAGCGCGCAGGCCGATGCTGGCCTTGCCCATGTGTCTCCTTCTGGTCTGGGCCGGAACTCCTGGTCCCGGTCCGTGGGCGCCACCGACCCTCCACGTGCCGGCGCCGCTTCTCCCCGGCGGTACCGGGGAAGCTGTGAGTTGCTCAGTCGGTCAGGCTCGACCCGCCCGCGGGTCCAGCGCGTCGCGTATCGAGTCGCCCAGCAGGTTGAACGCCAGGACGACGATGAACAGCGCGGTGCCGGGGATGAACAGGAACGAGGGCACCGTGTAGAAGAACGAGACCGAGTCCGAGAGCATCGCGCCCCAGGACGGGGTCGGCGGCAGCAGGCCCACGCCGAGGAAGCTCAGCGTGGCCTCGGCCGCGATGTAGGTCGGGATGACGATCGAGGCGTAGACCAGGATCGGCGCCCAGAGGTTGGGCAGGATCTCCTTGAAGAGGATCCGCGGGGTGCCGGCGCCCATCGAGACCGCGGACTCGACGAACTCGCGCTCACGCAGGCTCAGCACCTGGCCGCGCACGATGCGGGCGAGGTAGGGCCAGCCGAAGACGCTGAGCACCAAGACGATGTAGCTCACGCGGGCCACGTTTCCCGGCATGTTGAACGTGGCCTCGAGGCGCTGCGTCAGCACCGGCGACATGGCCAGCAGGATGAGGAGGAGCGGGAAGGCGAGGATGAGGTCCATCAGCCGGCCCAGCGCGGTGTCGAGCCAGCCCTTCGAGTAGCCGGCGATGATCCCGACCACGACGCCGATCACCATGGTGAGCACGGTCGAGGACAGCGCGATGAGCAGCGAGATGCGAGCGCCGTAGAGCAGCCGGGCGAAGATGTCGCGGCCGGTCAGCGGCTCGACCCCGAGCGGGTGCTGCCGGGAGATGCCGCCCCACTTGCCCAGCGGCAGGCCGCCGGCGTCCGAGACGGCCTTCTGGTTGAAGCTCAGCGGGTCGACACCGACCAGCTTGGTGACCAGCGGCGCGAACACCGCGACCAGGATGACCGCCACCACCACGAAGAGGCTCACCATCGCCACCTTGTCGCGTCGCAGCCGGCCCCAGGCGATCTGGCTGAGCGAGCGCCCGGCGATCTCGGTGGACTCGACGCTGGGGCCGGTCGGGGTCTCGACCGCGTGGTCGGATGCGAGCGACATAGAACTGGCGCTACCTCTCCTCGATCGACATTCGATCCCCCGGTGACGCGGTCCGGTCCGGGCACCCAGGACACAGTGCGCTGTCGCGCGGCGGGTGGCCGTCCGGAGCAGGACTCTAGGACATGTCCACCCGAACACCTATGGACGGAAGCCTCTGTTGCACAATCGTGACCGCCCTGAGACAAGCCGTCATACCTGGGGCATCGGGCCTGGTCACGGGGCTCGGCGGCCCCGGTCGGGGGGCCGCCGCCGCCTCACTCCCGCTTGCGGCGGGCGGTCGCCCGGGCCCGCTCCGAGGCGTCCAGGAGCACCTTGCGCAGCCGGACGAACCCCGGCGTGACCTCGACGCACTCGTCCTCGCGGCAGAACTCCAGGGCCTGCTCCAGCGACAGCACCTTGTGCGGGATGAGCGGCACGAGGATGTCGCCCGACGACTGCCGCATGTTGGTGAGCTTCTTCTCCTTGGTCGGGTTGACGTCCATGTCGTCCGACCGGGAGTTCTCGCCCACGATCATGCCCTCGAAGACCTGGGTACCCGGGCCGACGAACAGCGTGCCGCGCTCCTGGAGGTTCGCCAGCGCGAAGCCGGTCGTCGGGCCGGTGCGGTCGGCAACCAGGGAGCCGGTCGGCCGGGTGCGGATGTCGCCGTGCCACGGCTCGTACCGCTCGTGCACGTGGTGCAGCAGACCGGTGCCGCGCGTCTCGGTGAGGAACTCGGTGCGGAAGCCGATCAGGCCACGGGCCGGCACGACGTACTCCATCCGGATCCAGCCGGTGCCGTGGTCGACCATCTGCTCCAGCCGCCCCTTGCGCAGGGCGAGCAGCTGGATGATGACCCCCTGGTAGTCGGACGGGGCGTCGATCGTGAGCCGCTCGACCGGCTCGTGCACCTTGCCGTCGACCATGCGGGTCACGACCTGCGGCTTGCCGACGGTGAGCTCGAAGCCCTCGCGGCGCATGATCTCGACGAGGATCGCCAGCTGCAGCTCGCCCCGGCCCTGCACCTCCCAGGTGTCCGGCCGCTCGGTGGGCAGCACGCGGATCGAGACGTTGCCGACCAGCTCGGCGTCCAGCCGGCTCTTGACCAGCCGAGCGGTGAGCTTCTTGCCGCTCGTGCCCGCCAGCGGCGAGGTGTTGATGCCGATGGTCATCGAGATGCTCGGCTCGTCGATCGTGATGACGGGCAGCGGCCGGGGGTCCTCGGCGTCGGCGAGCGTCTCGCCGATAGTGATCTCGGGGATGCCGGCGATGGCGATGATGTCGCCGGGGCCGGCCTTCTCGGCGGGCACCCGCTCGAGCGCCTCGGTGATGAGCAGCTCGGTGACCTTGACCCGCTCCATGCTGCCGTCGGCCCGGCACCACGTGACCGTCTGGCCCTTGCTGATCTCACCCTGATGGACCCGGCAGAGCGCGAGCCGACCGAGGTACGGCGAGGCGTCGAGGTTGGTCACGTGCGCCTGGAGCGGCGCGGCGTCGTCGTACGTCGGGGCCGGGACCGAGCCGTAGACGGTGCTGAACAGCGGCTCGAGGTCCGGCGAGTCCGGCATGTCACCGTCGCCCGGCCGGGTCAGCGACGCACGGCCGGCCTTCGCGGAGCAGTACAGGATCGGGAACTCGATCTGCTCCTCGGTGGCGTCAAGGTCGAGGAACAGCTCGTAGGTCTCGTCGACGACCTCGGCGATGCGGGCGTCCGGCCGGTCGACCTTGTTGATGACCAGGACCACCGGGAGCCTGGCCTGCAGCGCCTTGCGCAGCACGAACCGGGTCTGCGGCAGCGGCCCCTCGCTGGCGTCGACCAGGAGCAGCACGCCGTCGACCATCGACAGGCCGCGCTCGACCTCGCCGCCGAAGTCGGCGTGGCCCGGGGTGTCGATGATGTTGATGGTGACCTCGCGGTCGCCCACCTTGTGCCGGACCGCGGTGTTCTTCGCGAGGATCGTGATGCCCTTCTCGCGCTCCAGGTCCATCGAGTCCATGACGCGGACGTCGACGTCGCCGCTCTCGGCCTGGTGGGCGGAGAACGCACCGCTCTGCCAGAGCATCGCGTCGACCAGCGTGGTCTTGCCGTGGTCGACGTGGGCGACGATCGCGACGTTGCGCAGGTCGTCTCGGGTGGCTGCGGGCATGCGAGAACGCTCGATCCGTACGGGGAAGGGGACGCGTCAGTCTACGGGCGCCGGGCCGATCGCCCGTCCGTGAACGGAAGGCGCATCGGCGTCGGCTGCGAAGTGGACCGGCTGAGCCCGGTGATCCGCACCACCGAGCCGGTCCACTGCGGTCGGCCGCCCGGACGGCGCGACAGGTGTGGCCGACCTCACGCCCTCCCCCGTGTCCACCCCTCGGGACCGGATGACAGACTGACCGGCGGCAGCCACCGGCGCACGGCTCGCCGCGGCCCTCCGCGACGGGCTCGATCCTCCGACCGACCTCGAGTCACCAGGGACGGCGATGAGCAGCACTCTGACCGGCGACGGACGACGGGCGAAGATCTCCGCCCGCACGCTGCGGACGGACCGGTGGTGGCTGTTCCCGCTGGGTAACGCCGTCGCCCTCGGAATCTTCCTGCTCTACGCGACCGTCCGGCTGTTCTGGGACAAGTCCTACTTCGTCGAGGACTTCCACTACGTCGCGCCGTTCTACTCCCCGTGCCTGTCGACGGACTGCGTCGACGGCACGTCGCCGTTCGGGCAGCCGATCGGCAGCCTGCCGGCGTGGATGTCGCCCGCAATGATCATCCTGGCGCTGCCGGGCGGCTTCCGGGCCACCTGTTACTACTACCGGAAGTCCTACTACCGGTCGTTCTGGTTCTCCCCGCCGGCGTGCGCCGTGGCCGAGCCGCACAAGACCTACTCCGGCGAGACCAAGTTCCCGCTGATCTTCCAGAACGCGCACCGCTGGTTCTTCTACGCCGCAGTCGTCGTCGGCCTGATCCTCACCTACGACGCCGTGCTCGCGTTCCACGGCGACGGTGGTGGTGTGGGCATCGGGCTGGGGACCCTGATTCTCGTGGTCAACGCCGCCCTGATCTGGGCCTACACGCTCGGCTGCCACTCCTGCCGCAGCATCACCGGTGGGCGCCTCAACCACTTCTCGCGGCACCCGGTGCGCTACTGGGTCTGGACCCAGGTCTCCAAGCTCAACGCCCGCCACGGGCAGTTCGCGTTCATCTCGATGTACAGCATCGTGATCGCGGACCTCTACGTGTGGCTGGTCGCCAGCGGCACCATCAGCGACCTACGCATCATCAACTGACGCATGCGCACGGGCGAGCACGTCGGCCGACCGACCCACTGCACTCCCTCAAGGGGCGAAGGATGAACGACCGATGAGCCAGATAGAGCGCCACAGCTACGACGTCGTCGTGATCGGCGCCGGCGGGGCCGGCCTCCGCGCGGCCATCGAGGCACGGATGCAGGGCAAGCGCACCGCCATCGTCTGCAAGTCGCTGTTCGGCAAGGCGCACACCGTGATGGCAGAGGGCGGCGCCGCCGCGGCGATGGGCAACGTCAACAGCAAGGACAGCTGGCAGGTCCACTTCCGCGACACGATGCGCGGCGGCAAGTTCCTCAACCACTGGCGGATGGCCGAGCTGCACGCCAAGGAGGCACCGGACCGCGTCTGGGAGCTCGAGAGCTACGGTGCGCTGTTCGACCGCACCAAGGACGGCAAGATCAGCCAGCGCAACTTCGGCGGGCACGAGTACCCCCGGCTGGCGCACGTCGGCGACCGCACCGGCCTGGAGATGATCCGCACCCTGCAGCAGAAGATCGTGTCGTTGCAGCAGGACGACGCCCGGCGCGAGGGCGACGCCGAGGCCATGATCAAGGTCTTCGCCGAGGTGACCATCACCGCCTTGCTCAGGGACAGCACAGCCGGCGACTCAGGAAGGATGTGTGGCGCTGCGGGCTACACGCGCGAGGACGGCACCTTCGTCGTCTTCGAGGCACCCGCCGTCGTGCTCGCCACCGGCGGCATCGGCAAGTCCTTCAAGGTGACCTCCAACTCGTGGGAGTACACCGGTGACGGCCACGCGCTCGCGATGAAGGCCGGCGCGACGCTGGTCAACATGGAGTTCATCCAGTTCCACCCCACGGGCATGGTCTGGCCGCCCTCGGTCAAGGGCATCCTGGTCACCGAGTCGGTGCGCGGCGACGGCGGCGTCCTGAAGAACTCCGAGGGCAAGCGCTTCATGTTCGACTACGTCCCCGCGGTCTTCCGCAAGCAGTACGCGGAGACCGAGGAGGAGGCCGACCGCTGGTACTCCGACGCCGACAACAACCGGCGTCCCCCGGAGCTGCTCCCCCGCGACGAGGTCGCCCGGGCCATCAACTCCGAGGTGAAGGCCGGCCGTGGCTCCCCCGCCGGCGGCGTCTTCCTCGACATCGCCTCGCGCCTCCCGGCGGCCGAGATCCGCAAGCGGCTGCCGTCGATGTACCACCAGTTCAAGGAGCTGGCGGACGTCGACATCACGGCCGAACCGATGGAGGTCGGACCGACCTGTCACTACGTCATGGGTGGCGTCGAGGTCGACCCCGACACCGCAGCCGCCAAGGTGCCCGGCCTGTTCGCGGCCGGCGAGGTCGCCGGCGGCATGCACGGCTCCAACCGGCTCGGTGGCAACTCGCTGTCCGACCTGCTGGTCTTCGGCCGCCGCGCCGGTCTCGGCGCGGCCGAGTACGTCGACGCGCTGGGCCGCTCGCGCCCCGTGATCACCGATCACGACGTCGAGATCGCGCAGAAGGACGCCGAGGCGCCCTTCACCGGCTCCGGCGGCGAGAACCCCTACGCGATCCACGCCGACCTGCAGCAGATGATGAACGACCTGGTCGGCATCATCCGGACCGAGGCCGAGGTCACGCAGGCCCTCGCGGAGCTGGAGAAGCTCAAGGCCCGGACCAAGAAGATGACGGTCCAGGGTGACAAGGTCTTCAACCCGGGCTGGCACCTGGCGCTGGACCTGCCCAACATGCTGATCGTCTCGGAGTGCGTGGCGCGGGCAGCACTCATCCGCGAGGAGTCGCGCGGCGGTCACACCCGCGAGGACCACCCGGCGATGTCGTCCGAGTGGCGCAAGGTGAATCTCATCTGCAGGCCCTCGGGCGAGGGCGTCGAGGTGACCCGGCAGCCGCTCCCGGTGATGCCGCCCGAGCTGCTCTCGCTGTTCGACCGCGACGAGCTGACCAAGTACATGACCGACGACGAGCTGACGATCCTGCCGGAGGAGAGCGCCTGATGGGGTACAACGCGCGGTTCCGCGTGTGGCGGGGCGACGCCACCGACGGCGACCTCGAGGACTTCACGGTCGAGGTGAAGGAGGGCGAGGTCGTCCTCGACATCATCCACCGGCTGCAGGCCACCCAGACGCCGGACCTCGCCGTCCGATGGAACTGCAAGGCCGGCAAGTGCGGCTCGTGCAGCGCCGAGGTCAACGGCCGTCCGCGCCTCATGTGCATGACGCGGATGAGCACGTTCACCGAGGACGAGGTCATCACCGTCACGCCGCTGCGGGCCTTCCCCGTGGTGAAGGACCTCGTCACCGACGTCTCCTTCAACTACCAGAAGGCCCGTGAGGTCCCCGCGTTCGCACCGCCCGCCGACCTCGCCCCAGGCGAGTACCGCATGCAGCAGGTCGACGTCGAGCGGAGCCAGGAGTTCCGCAAGTGCATCGAGTGCTTCCTCTGCCAGGACACCTGCCACGTGGTCCGCGACCACGAGGAGAACAAGGAGTCCTTCGCCGGCCCCCGGTTCTTCATCCGGCTGGCGGAGCTCGACATGCACCCGCTGGACGGCAAGGACCGCAAGCGCGAGGCCCAGGAGACGCACGGCCTCGGCATGTGCAACATCACCAAGTGCTGCACCGAGGTCTGCCCCGAACACATCAAGATCACCGACAACGCGATCATCCCCATGAAGGAGCGCGTCGTCGACACCAAGTACGACCCGCTGATCTGGCTCGGCTCCAAGATCCCCCGCCGGACGACGATGGCGGCGAGCCGAAGCCTGTCCACCGGCGACACCGACGCCGCCGAGTCGCAGGCCCGTGACCGGCTGCGTGACAAGCCGTCCGACGTGGCCGCGCTCAAGACCCTCGCCAGGTCGCTCTCGGCGCAGGGCCGGTTCGACGAGGCCGCCGAGGTGACCGGCACCTGGACCCAGCACGTCGGCCGGAGCCGTACCGCACGCCTGGACGCGCTGTCGGCCCACGTGTGGGCCCTCCTGTGCGCCGTCGAGTCCAACCAGCTGCCGCTCGACCAGGTCGAGGACGAGATCTCGGTGACGCTGCAGGAGGCGCAGCGGGCCGCGAGCACGGGCACCGTGCTCGCCGGCACGCACGCCCTGCACCAGCTCGTGCACGGCCGCCTCGCCGAGGCCGCCGGGCACGCCCGGGAGGCCATCGCCTGGGACCGCGACCAGTACACCCGGGCCGACGACCTCGTGACGCTGGCCGAGGCCCTGGCCGGCCTCGGCGAGGACGGGGAGTCGGCCTCGGCGATGCGCGAGGCGGAGCAGCTCTGGTCCGGCAACCCGCGGCTGGCAGGTGTGCGGGCCAACCTGGAGGACATGAACGTCACGACCTCGTGACGCCACCAGGAGCAGGAAGGCCCGCACCCCATGGTTGACCTCCTCGACCACGACCAGATCGAGACGGCGCTCGAGGCGCTGCCCGGCTGGGCCTACGACGGCGACGCACTCACCCGGCGGGTGGACGTCCCGGGCGCCAGCCAGGAGGCGATGATGCGGTCGCTCGCCGAGGCCGGCGACGCGATGGGCCACCACCCGGACGTCTCCCGCGAGCCCGACGCCCTGGTGCTGCGGCTCTGGACCCACAGCGAGGACGGCGTCACCGCGAAGGACGTCGAGCTGGCCGCCCGCGTCGACCAGTTACTCTCCGGCTCGGGCACCGACTCCGGCGGGACCAGCTGACCGACGTAGCGACCGGCGACGGCCGACCGGGCCGGTGCGGGCCGGTCAAGTCCCCGGCGGGACCGGCCGATGCTCTCCGAGACGGGCTTCCTGCGACGACGGTGTGACCCGGGATCTCGTCCAAGGAGGGCAGGTGGGACCGGTCAGCGCGCACGCCGAGGACTACCACGCTGCCTACGCGCTGTTCGAGGGCGTGCAGAGCGAGCGTCGGGCAGAGGCGTACGCCGCCCTCCCGGCCGCCACCGCCGAGGCCCGCCGCCACGGCTGGACCGACGTCGGCATCGTCCTCGACGGCGCCCGGCTGGTGCACGACCTCGCCGCCCCCGGCCGGTCCGTGCACCCGGACGACGTCACGCCCTTGTGCCGCCGGGCGGAGAACGCCGGCCTGACCGCCCTGCACGCAGTCAACCTCGGGCTGCGCGCCCTCGCCTCGGGCACGGTGTCGGACAGCATGAGCCTGATGGCCGACGCCAGCCTGGCGGTCGCCCTGCTCGACGACGAGTCGCAGCCGCCGCTGGACCGCTGCACCGGCTACGTCATCGCGGGAGCCGCCTTCAACACGCTGCGGCTGTGGGAGCTCGTCGACGAGCTCTACGGCCGGGCCCACGCGCTGGAGGCTCGCTGCGAGGTGCCGGCGATGGCCAACGCCGTCGCCATCAACCGGGTCCTGACCCGCGTCGAGTGGGCGGTCGCCCTGCTCGAGAGCGGCGATGCCGCGCAGTGCCATGACCGGCTCGCGCAGGCCGCGGCCGCCGTCCCCGGCGCGCTGGCGCTGGACCTCCCGCCCCTCTGGCGACGCGACGTCGAGGCTCTGGGCGTCGTCGCGTCGCTGCTCGCCGGCGGCGCGCCCGGCCCCCTGCTGCCCGACATCGAGACCCGCCGCGCCTCCCTCGTCGAGGACGGCGACGTCGAGGCGCTGCCCCTGCTGGACGCCGCCGTGGCGTGGTCGCTGTGGCAGACCGGTGACGACCTCGCCGCCGTCGCGGCCTGCCAGCGGCTCACCACCGCGGCGTCGGCCTCGTCGGCATCTGCCAGCTTCCTCACCTGGGTCCGCGCCCAGGTGCTGGCCGGCCGGGAGCCCACGGAGGCGGTCCACGCCCAGGCCGACCACGCGAGACTGCTGGGCCGGCTGCGCTGGGAGTCGCGGGAGGCGGTGCTGGTCTCGGCCCGCGCCCAGATCAGCGCCGAGCGCCGCGGCAGCGAGCACGAGCGGCTGGTGCGCGCCGCCAACACCGACCCGTTAACGGGGCTGCACAACCGTCGGGCCTTCGACGCGTGGCTGGGGCAGGCGCCGTCGTCGGCACCACGGATCACCGCGCTGGTCCTCGTCGATCTCGACGGCTTCAAGCAGGTGAACGACGGCCACGGCCACAGCAGCGGCGACGAGGTGCTGCGTCGGATCGGTCGCCTGCTGCAGGCCGCCGTACGCCCCGAGGACCTCGCGGTGCGGCACGGCGGTGACGAGTTCGCGGTGCTGCTCAGCGGGGTCGACCTGACGCCGACGACCGCGCAGGAACGGGCCCGAGACCTGCTCCGCAGCATCCAGGACCAGGGCTGGGACGACGTCTCGCCGGGTCTGGTCGTGAGCGCGAGCATCGGGATGGCGCTCTCCGCGCCCGAGACCAGCTGGGACCCGGCCGAGCTCTACCGGGCCGCGGACGCTGCCCTGTACCGGGCCAAGCGCGGCGAGGGCGGCCTCGTCGTCGCCGACCTCGGTGCGGGCGGCGTGCCGGCGCCCCGCCCCGCCTGGGCGTGACCCGTCGCGGCGGCCGGGACGGCGTGAGGATTCGGAGAGCCGGTGGCCCGGCCTCACGGAGCAGGCTGCCGTCGCGTGGTACCACGAGTGCAGCGGAGCCGATCGACCAGCGGAGCCGGGCCCCGGCGGCGCATGCACCCGCGGCGCCGGGTCAGCCCGCACTCCGCGCGACCGAGGACCCGGCACAATCGACCGATGCGCACGTTCGGGGAGCTGGTGTCCGAGGCCGAGTCGGCGGACGTCACCGGCTGGGGCCTCGGGTGGCTCGACGGTCGCCTCAGCCAGGGTCCGGGTGGGCGAGCGACCCCGGCCTCCGTGCCCTCGTCCGGCAACGGGCCAGCCGGCTCTCCCTGCTCCTGGCGCCAGGCGTTCAAGGCAGCGGCGGTGGCGGGCACCCGCGCTGAGGACGGAGCCGGCCAGCACACGTCGGAGACGTAGCGCGCGCAGAGCGCGACCCCGCGAGAACCCGATGGCAAGCACCACGAGCACCGCGGCCGTGACCGAGGGGTGCCGCCCGACACCGCGGAGCACGGGCCGGAAGACCAGCAGCAGCGCGGCGTAGGCCGTGATCGCCGCCTGGGCCGCCGCCGCGGGTGTGCGGACTCACAGTTCTTGGCCAGTGACAGCCCATGGAGCGGTCAAACAGCATGTCCCCGCCGGCGACCTGCCGCACCGTAGGAGTCCTGCACCCGCCCGGTACGCGTCCCCCCTCGCGCATCGAACGGTCGAAGGCCCGGCGCATCCCCCGGCGCCGGGCCTTCTGCAGCAGACCGCACCCACCTCCGGCAGGAGAACGCAAGGCGCCCGCCGCCGTTCCGGGGGGCTGGCCCGGCGACGGGCGCGTCGCCAGCGTCCTCCCTGCGGGCGCGAGATGGGTCGAGACACACCGTCGAGCGGTCGACGAGCTGGGGGCGGGTCCGGCCACCGAGGGGCGTGGCCGGGCCCGCTTCGCCTACCCCCTCGGGACAGGCAGCCGGTTCACCGGCACGTACATCGACCAGAGCCGGTTTGCCTCGGCGTCCTGACGCCGGGCACGTTCGACCCGGCGCTGGGCCAGGACCAGCTCGGTGCGGTGCTGGGCGGTCGACCTCGCCACCCGAAGCCGGGCGGCGGACCGGAGGACAGCCTCACGGGCGTCGCGGGCGGCGTCCTCCGGCGATCTGCTCGACTCGAACGCTGTCCGCATGATCGACAGAGTCCTCCGACCTGCCACCGGAGACCAGACCCAAGATCGTGAACAAATGATCACTCGCCGTCACGACTCAGGCGTCGAGGCGAACGGTCGGGGCGCCTCGGTCGCCAGACGGTCGCCGGCGGGTCGACCGCATGGGGCGCAGCGCCGGTGGGAGATCGGTGGCGGCGCCGTCGCGTCCCCGTCAGCGGCGGCGGTGCGCACCGGTGCCCTGCATGGCCGCGGCTGATGCAGCGAGGACTACGCCCAAGGCGAGGACGCCGCAGACGAAGAGCACGGGCGCCCGGTCGAGGGTGAGGTGCCACGAGTAGTCGACCGGGTCGGCCTGATCCCGCCGACGAGACGCCGGCAGCGAGGAGTCCGCCGGGCCAGCAGTCGCGGTGTCCTCGCTCGACGTACTCGTCGGGACGGCCGGTGCAGGCTGTCCGGTCGTGGCGCCGTCGCCCCGGCCGCGAGCGGCAGCGGGCAGGACCGGGGTCGCGCTTGCGGCGGCGCCGGCGGTTCCGCCGTGACTGCGCGATCGGTGCTGCTTCTCCCCCCGCACCCGCACAGCGAGCGACCATCCCGACGGCCAGCTGGATGCCGCGTCCAGCACCGCTGAGGACGCGGTCGGACCGGGGGTGAGGGCCGCGGCCGGCTCGGCCGTGGACGGCGACGTCACCGTCGCCGGCGCCGCAGCACGTGGCGCGGGCACGACAGACGTCTCGCCGGGCGGCGGGCTCGAGGATGCGCCGACTCCCGCCTCGGTCGGCGTACCGGTCTCCGAAGCCGTCGTCGGGTCGGTGGTCAGGGTCGGCGGTCGGCGGTCGGCGGTCGGCGTCGTCGGGTCGGTCGTCGGCACGGACGGCGGCGCACTCGACGCCGTAGCCGTCGGGGCGTCGGAGGTCGGCGGCGCGGACGATGCGGTCGTCGAGGCAGGTCAGGTCTCGGAGACCACCGCACCGGGTGCGGAGGCGGGTTCGCGCTGGTGGACGAGCCCAGGCACCAGGACGCTCAACGCCAGACCACCGGCAGCCGCGCTGCCCAGCGCGGCGAGGGTTCGCGGAGGCCGCAGCGCTGCGCGCACCTGGTTCCGCCCCCCGTGCCTGCCCATGGCGCGATGGTTCCCGGCGC
This sequence comes from Actinomycetes bacterium, assembly GCA_038246545.1. Taxonomy (GTDB): domain Bacteria; phylum Actinomycetota; class Actinomycetes; order JACCUZ01; family JACCUZ01; genus JBBRVW01. The sequence continues at coordinate 145,173 of JBBRVW010000001.1, forward strand.
GGGGCAACTGATGCACGCGAAAAGCTGGCCGCACTCCTGGTCAACGCCCGACCACGGTGAGCCAACCCGTGCCTTCTCGCCAGGCCGCGCTGCTCGTTGTCACTCGTCGGGCTGATCTGCGACTCAGCGTGTGGTCCCGAGTGGGAGCGTGCACTCACGTTGGCCCGTGCGATCGCACATGCCTGCCTTGGTCGGTCGCGCAGTCAGGCCCAGCGCGAGCCGGAGCATCTCATCTCACCCCGGGACTTCCCTCCCGGAAGCCCTTCGGTCTCCGTGTCACTACGCCGGGTCGACGCCCCCGGGTGATCCGTCAGCTGGTGCTGTTGACGGGTGATCCCGCCGAGGCGGAGGACGTGACGCATGAGGCGTTTGCGCGTGCTGCCCGAGAGGTCGGGCTGCACCTGCGGTTGCCGACCGAGCACCGTGTACGGCTGCGCCTGTGGGATCAGAGCAGGGCGTTCTCGATGGTGGTGGCGACGAAGCGAGTGTACCGGCGCGGGGACCACCCACTGCGCACCGCCAGGAGGTCGTACATCTCGGGCGACGAGACCGCGAACAGGACGTCGGTTGCCTCGATGCGGGTGACGCCGGGACGAAGATGTCCCGCGTCGGCGAGGAAGCGGGCGTTGGCTCGCATGCGTCGCAACCGATCGGCATCCAGGTCATCGACCAGCTTCCGCATGGTGGGGTCGAGCACGGCCGCGTCACGCAGCAGCCCGAGGATCGGCGCGACTCGGGGCGCCACCTCGCCTGCCAGCTCCGCCCAGCCCCTCACCACGTCCCGGGGGTCTGGCATGTTGCGCAAATGATCTGAGCGGTCCTCAGCCGGGATGGTCCCGGCGCCGAGGAGGGCGCGGGTACGCAGCTCTCGGACGAGTCCTGGTTTGCCGCCGAACCGCTTGTAGACGGTCTCAGGTGAGACTCCGGCCGCCTCGGCGATGCCGGTGACCGTCGCCGCGGCGTACCCCTGGGTCAAGAACAGCTCTTGTGCGGCGCCCAGGACGGCGCCCCGCCGCTGTTCGGCTAGCCGTCTGCGTCGCGATGCGTCGTACTGCCGGACCTTGACCTGTGGGCTCAACCGGGTCATCCTCGCTATTGGATACACATCACTGTATCTAAATTATCGGAGGGCAGTATGGAACACGCAGCCTTCGCGCTCAGGCTCAGGGACGCGACCAACAGCAGGGACGTCGCGGAGGTGGTGGCGTGCTTCGCCGAGGACTATGCCAACCAGACACCCGCCCACCCGGCTCGCGGGTTCACCGGCAGGGGCCAGGTCCGTCGCAACTGGAGTCAGATCTTCGCCGCCTTACCCGACCACACCGCCACCCTCGTCGCATCGGCGCAGCAGGGCGACACGGTGTGGACCGAGTGGGAGATGCGGGGCACCCGCGCCGACGGCACACCGCACCGGATGTGTGGACCCATCATCTTCACCGTGCGGGACGGGCTTGCGTGCGCGGCCCGGTTCTACCTCGAACCAGTCGACGACCCGACGGCCGTGAGCGCCGACGCGGAGGTAGCCGTGGAGCGGATGCTGCGGCAATGATCCTGGTCGCCGGCGGGACAGGCCGCCTCGGATCGCGCGTGGTCGAGCTTCTCACGGCGCGCGGCGCGTCGGTGCGCGCCCTGAGCCGACACTCGGACGGAGACCTGCGCGCCATCGCCGACCAGGCCCTGGACGGGGTCTCGGTCGCCGTGTCCTGCGTCACCGGGTTTCCTCGGCAGCCACCGGCCCGCGTCGACAGAGATGGCAACATCGCGTTCATCGACGCAGCCGCACGTGCCGGCGCCGCCGTGGTCCTGGTGTCGGTGCTGGGCGCCTCTCCGGACAGTCCCATGGAGCTGTTCAGGATGAAATACGTCGCCGAGGAGCACCTGCGTCGCAGTGGAGCCCCATGGACGATCATCCGCCCGGACGCGTTCGAAGAGACGTGGGTGGAGATCCTCGAGCAGACAGCGGGGCGTCGTCATCGACCCCTGGTGTTCGGGCGGGGAGACAACCCCTTCGCGTGGACGCCGGTCCACGCCGTCGCCGCCGAAGTCGTGCGAGCCACCCTCGACCCGGACCTGCGCACCCAGACCATCGACGTCACCGGCACCGACCCCCGCACCCTGGAGCAGCTCGCTCGAGGCGTGATGCTGGACCACGGGTGGCAAGGTCTGCCGCGACACGTTCCACGGGCTGCCCTGCACGTCATGGCCCTCGCACCCGGACAACCGGGACGCATGGCCAGGGCCTCACTGGCCATGGACACCCTCACCGCGCCGGCCAACGCGTCCTGACCACGGACTCGTTCGGCGCTGAGGGCACGGCTGGCGTGGACGGCCGAGGGTGTCAGGGGCCGCGTCTGGAAGGTCACGTCGCACTGCCAAGCCACTGGGAACTGGTCAGAGGGATGGCACGAGCCGGGCCCGTCGCACCGGCCACTGCTCGAAGCGGTGGCGGGGCAGCCCCTCGTCCCTCGGCTTACCGCGCGGCAGCGACGCACGGCTCCCACTAACGAGAGTTCAGCGATAGCGCGCTGCTGCTACTGCGGAGGAAGCCAGTCGCCGGCTTGGAAGACCTCGAGGCCGAGCGCTCAAAGCCGTTTGACGTGACCGCCGAGCCGTGCGACGAACGCCTCACAAGGATCGCGGTCGATGCACCACGCAGACTCCGCAAACGCGCACAACCCGGGGATACAGCTTCTGCTCCATCTGGCGAGGCGTGGAGACGAACTCGGTCCACATCTGACACTGACAACCGGGCACTCGCTGTCGCGCTCGGTCCGAGAGACCGGCCGGCATCGGGTCATAGCTGTAGACCGTCGCCAGATCCAGGATCGGTGGTCCCCCCGCGACTTCCCGTGTCCGGTCGTCGCTCTGATGCCGGTAGAGGTACGTGTGGCTCTCCGGTGTCAGAATCACGTCGAGTCCTGCCTCGGCAGCGACGACCCCACCGGAGTCGCCGCGCCAGGACATCATCGTGGCGCCCGCTGGCAGCCCGCCTTCGAGAAGCTCATCCCATCCCACCAAGCGACGCCCGCGATCGGACAGATCGTCAGCCATCTGTCGGATCACCCAGCTCGTCAGCTCGTCTTCGGAAGCGAGGCCGAGGGCCAGCATCGTGGCTTGCGCCGAATCGCTCGCCCGCCACTCGTCCTCCGGGCACTCGTCGCCGGATGTGGATGAATGTGCTCGGAAAGATCTCGAGGACTTCGTCCAGCACGTTGGCATAGGGCGCGACCGGCCGACTCAGCGACACCAACGTGGCGGTAGGCCCCAGGTGGGGTCAGCGGTCCGTCAGGTCCGACCCCTGCGCATCGTTGGTGTCGCCCGGTGGTTCGCGCACCGGTGGTTCCGTGGCGGGTGCCGCCTTCCTGCGCGGGCCGCACTTCACGGCTGGGGAGATTCAGCGGGGAGTCAGCCCCCGCGGCGCATCATCACGCCACGGGGCGCCGGGCGCGCCCACCAGCGGAAGGACCGCACCATGGCCGCGCACCTCGCTCGCCCCGAAGGAACGGTCCGATGACGGCCGTACCGGCACTGACCGCTCGCCGGCTGCGCCTCGCCGCCGCCGTCGTCGTCCTGGTCGTGGCCGCTGCCGTGGTCCACGCGAGGCAGACCTCCTCGGCGCCGGCGGCGAAGCCGCGGGTGGCCAGCGCCGAGGTCGGCACGGTCACGGTGACCGTCGGAGGGGTGGGCCGCATCGTCCCCTCCGGCACTTTGGCGACCGTCGCCCCCGCCTCGGCCTCCAGCGGCTCCGCGACCGGCGCCGGCGGTGGGGGCGGTGCCACGCCGGCGACCACCGACGCGTTGTTCCCCCGGGCGGGCGGCACCGTCGCGCGAGTCCTGGTCAAGCCCGGCCAGACCGTCGTCGCGGGCCAGCCGCTGGCCGTCGTGGACGACGCCGGGGTCGCGTCGAGCGCCCGGCAGCAGGCCGAGCAGGACGTCGCGGCCGCCGGCATCGCGCTGGCCCGCGCCCGCAGCCCGCTGACCCCGGCCGACGTCAGCGCCCTCTCGTTCGAGGTACGCCGGGCGCGGGCCGACCTCGAGGCGCTGCGCGGCGGGACCTCCCGCGACCGCGCCCGGGCCCAGCGCGTCGCCCGTCAGAACGTGACGCAGGCCGCCCGCCGGCTGCACCTCGTGCAGCACCCACGCACCGCCGCCGACATCGCGGCCGCCGCCGCCGAGCTGAGCCGCGCCGAGGCCGACCTCGCCGCACTCGTCGACCCACCGCCGCCCCCGGCACCGTCGGCCCTCGCGGCGGGTCAGGCAGCGGTGACCGCGGCCCGCGCCCGGCTGGCCGCCCTCACCGGCCCACCGGACCCCGCCGCCGTGAGCGCCGCCCGCGCCGAGATCGCCAAGGCGGAGGCCGATCTCGCGGCCGTCCGGGCGCAGAACCCTCCGGCGACGCCTGGTGAGCTTGCGTCCGCCACAGCGGCCCGGGACGCCGCGCAGGCCCGGCTCGACAGCCTGCTCGGGCCGCCTGCCCCCGCCGAGGTGGCGGCCGCAGACGCCGACGTCCGCAAGGCCGAGGCCGACCTCGTCGCGCTGCAGACTCCCACGCCGGCGCCGTCAGCAGCTGCCGTCGCGGCCGCCCGCGCCGCGGTGGGCTCCGCCCGCGCCAAGCTGGCCAACCTGCGCCGCCCACCGCCGGCAGCTGACGTCGCCGTCGCCCGCCTGGAGCTGACCCGGGCGCGGGCAGACCTGCAGACCCTGCGGTCGGGTCCCTCCGCGACGGCGCTGGCCGCGGCGCAAGCCCAGGTCGCCAGTGCACGGACCCGGCTCGCCGACCCGACCAACCCGCGCGACATCGAGGTCGCGTCGGTCGGTCTCGACACGGCCGGCACCCGGCTGGCCGCCGCCCGGCTCACGGAGAGCCTGCTCACTGTCCGCGCCGTCGCGGACGGGACCGTCACCAACCTGCTGACCCGACGCGGCTCCCCCGTCGACCCGACGACGCCGGTGGCGACCGTCAGCAACCTCGCGCGGCTGGCGGTGGACATCGACATCAGCGAGTTCGACGCCGCCCAGGTCCAGGCCGGCATGCCCGCGGTGCTGCGGGTGGACGCACTCGGGACCAGTGCCTTCAGGGGCACCGTCCAGTACGCCTCGCCCACCGGCACCGACAACGGTGGCGTGGTGACCTTCCCCGTCCGGGTCACGCTGTCCCAGGCCGACGGGCTCAAGGCCGGCATGAACGTCAGCGTCCGCATCGTCGTCGACCAGCGCCGGGACGTCGTCCAGGTGCCGCTCGAGGCGATCCAGCGCCGCGGCAACGGCAAGGCCGAGGTCACCGTCCTCAGTCACGGCCGGACGGTGCGGCGCACGGTGTCGATCGGGCTGGCCAGCAACAAGTCGGTCGAGGTCGTCGACGGCCTGCGCGCGGGCGAGAAGGTCGTGCTGCCCAAGGGTGGCGGCGGCGGTGCCTAGCTCGAGCCCGGTCATCGAGCTGACCGACGTCACCAAGTCGCACCGCGTCGGCGAGCTGTCCGTCCGCGCGCTCGATGGCGTGAGCCTCGTGGTGCGGGAGGGCGAGTACGTCGCCGTCACAGGCCCGTCCGGCTCGGGCAAGACGACCCTGCTGTCGATCCTCGGGTGCCTCGACCGTCCGAGCACCGGGTCGTACCGGCTGGTGGGCGACGAGGTGGCCGGTCTCGACGAGACGGTGCGGGCGCGACTGCGCGGGCGGCGGATCGGCGTGGTGTTCCAGGCGTACAACCTGCTGCCCCGCTCCACGGCGTACGAGAACGTCGAGCTGCCGCTGGTGTACGCCGGCATCTCCGCCCGCCGGCGGCCGCCCCTCGTCCTGGCCGCCCTGGAGCAGGTGGGGCTCGGCGCGCGAGCCCGGCACCGGCCCGGGCAGATGTCCGGCGGTGAGCAGCAGCGGGTCGGCATCGCCCGGGCGCTCGTGGCCGGACCCGCGCTGCTGCTCGCCGACGAGCTCACCGGGAACCTGGACAGCAAGAGCGCGGGGGACGTCCTCGCCGTCCTCGACCAGGTGCACGCCGAGGGGACGACCATCGTGGTGATCACCCACTCCGACGACGTCGCGGACCGCGCGTCGCGCAGACTGCGGATCAGCGACGGTGTGCTCGTCGGCGACCAGGCGCGCGACCAGACCCTGACGTCAGGCCCGGTGGCCTCGCCGTGACCACGCTGCGGGAGAACCTGCGCATCGCGCTGCGCGCCCTCCACGCCAACTGGTTCCGGGGGGTGCTCACGGCGCTGGGCATCGTCATCGGTGTGGGGTCGGTCATCACCGTGAACGCCGTCAGCGCCGGTGCGGCCAAGCAGGTGTCAGAGAGCATCCGGCGCCTCGGTGCGAACGTCGTGCTCGTCGACGGCGAGTTCATCAACATCGGCCGCGGCCAGTCCGCCACCGAGCGGACCATCACCGCCGCGGACGTCTCGTCGATCGCGGCCCTCCCGATGGTCACCGCGGTGGCGCGCAGCCAGGACATGGAGAGCCTGACCGTGGCCGCCGGCCGCTACCGCACGACCACCTACCTGCTCGGCATCACCCCGTCGTACTCCGGCCTCTACAACCAGTCCGCCGCGGAGGGCCGGCTCATCGCCGGCAGCGACGTCGCCTTCGGGCGCAGCGTGATGGTCCTTGGGCTGGTCGCGGCGGACAAGCTCTTCCCTGGCCAGGACCCGCTCGGCAAGGTCGTGCGCGTGGGCAGCCACGAGTTCGAGGTCATCGGGGTGCAGGCCAAGAAGGGCAAGAACGGGGGGGAGAACCTGGACAACAGGGTGTTCGTGCCCCTGCCGATCGTCACCGGTGTCCTGCTCGGCGGGGCCAACACCAAGAGCGTCGCCGTGCAGGTCCGCACCGAGGTCGACATCGGACCGGTGCAGGACCGGATCGGCGCCATCCTGCGGCGTCAGCACAACCTGCCCGCGTCCTACGCCGACGACTTCTCCACGGAGGACCAGGCGAGCACGGTCAAGGAGGCCCAGCAGGCCACCACGACCTTCCAGGCGTTGACCTTCGCCCTCGGCGGGATCTCGATGCTGGTCGGCGGGATCGGGATCATGAACATGATGCTGGTGTCGGTGCGCGAACGGACGCGCGAGATCGGCATCCGCAAGTCGGTGGGTGCCACCCCCGGGACGGTGCAGGCGCAGTTCCTCATGGAGGCCGCCGTGCTCACCTCGCTTGCCGGCATCGCCGGAGTCGCCGCCGGACTGACCGCCACGCGCACGATCGGGGCCGTCCTCGGGTGGCAGACGGTGGTCAGCGCGCCGTCATTGGCCGTCGCGTTCCTCCTCGCCCTCGCGGTCGGGCTGTTCTTCGGCTACTACCCGGCCCGGCGGGCTGCGCGGCTCGACCCGATCGTGGCGCTGCAGACGCTCTGAGCCCGCGCGCTCTCGCGCGTCGCATCGGGCGACCCCTTCGGTGCCATGAAAAACGATCTTGGTCCTGCCGGCCGACGGACCGGGCGCAGGATCTTGGCGACATGACCTGAATGATCTTGGATTTCGGTGGCCGGACTTCCGGCTCCCACGCACCGGTCCCGCCCAGAGCCGACGACGTCAAGGTCCGAGGCAGCCGAGTGGCAGGACGACAACCCCATCTGCGCGACGGTAGCCATACTCGGTTCCGGTGATCACCGCTAAAGCGGCGGGAGGACGGGTGACGCGCGTCGTGGCCATCCGGATCAACGCGGCAGCAGCCTCATCCACCAGGTCTCCCCCCAGCTTGACCTCGAATGCGGCCCAGGCCCCGTTCGGCTGCTCGACGACGAGATCCACCTCGAGGTCGCCCGCCCGCTCTCGATAGTGGAAGACATGCCAGTCCTGGGCCTCGGCATAGATCCGCAAGTCCCTTGCAGCGAGCGACTCGAACAGGAAACCCAGGGTGTCGAGGTCACCCATCAGCCGATCGGGAGAGCAATCCATCAAGCTGGCTGCCAACGACGGATCGACAAGATGCCGCTTCGGGACGCTGATCAATCGGCTGCGCGAGCGCAGAGACGGGCCCCATGCGTCGAGCTCATCGACGATCATCATGCGCCGCAGCGCGCGCAGGTAGGGCTCCGCTGACCAGCGGGTCGGGCCGTCTCCGCCGTCGTCGGTCCCGCCACCAACAGCACGGTCGATGATGGTGCTCAACCGGGCGGGGTGAGCAGTCGACTGGGCATAGGCGAGAAGAAATCGCCGGACGAGGCGTGGGTCTCGACGCGCGCCGGATACGACGTCGATGTCGTGCTCGATGATGGTGTCGAGGTAGTCCCGCACGTACTGCATGGCGATGGCGGAGTCAGCCCCCAGCAGCCGCGGCCATCCCCCGATCACGATGCGTTCTGTGTAGGCCTTCAGATCGAGTCCGCAACGTGAGGCGTTGGGTGCCTCCCCGCTCATCAACGCAACGAGGGATACCTCGCCCGACGAGTGGCCTTGTTCGAACAGGCTCATGGGGCGCATCCGCATGACACTGAATCGCCCGGCTCCAGAGTGCCTGGGGACGTCGTCGTTCGGGGTTGCCGATCCGGTGAGGATGAACTGGCCCGCGGACGAACGGTCGTCCACGGATCGCCGCACTGCGTCCCACACCCGCGGTTCGCGTTGCCACTCGTCGATCAGCCGAGGAACCGGACCACCGAGGATCAGCCGCGGGTCGATGGTGGCCGTACGGAGCGCGTCGACGTCGACGTCGAGGAGCACCTCACTGCCGGCTCGTTGTCGAGCGGTCGCAGTCTTCCCGCACGCCTTCGGCCCCTCGATGACGACCGCGCCAAGCGCCGACAGGAGGTCATTGAGCTGAGCGTCTGCGAGCCGGGGAAGGTAGCTGACCACCAGCCATCCCTCCTGCATACGGACTACATCGCGCAACTATCGTAGCCTACATATCGCAACATCTATGACCTACACTGCGCAACCCAGTCAGCCTGCATCCGCGCGCGGCTCCTGCGCTGTGGACAACTCACCTCGCGTGAGCTTCAACGGCTTCGGCACCCCTCGGCAAACCCACCCCGACTGGTCGCGGTGCGGCTCGCGCGGGGCGCCGAAGGCGGCGACAGTTGTGGCGAGGCCGGCGCGGGAACAGGCAAGCCGCACCCGGACGCCGGCGGTCGCACCCACCTCCTCGGGCGTGCGCGACGCCGGAGTGCACGTCTCTGCGCAGTCGGGCGAGCGACCCGATGCGATTTCTTGCGGACTAGGTGCAGACTTCCTGATCTTGAACGGGGTTAAACGCGCAGGTCACAGCACTAGGACCAGCGCCGTCAGACGTTGAAGCGGAACTCCACGACGTCGCCGTCGGCCATCACGTAGTCCTTGCCCTCGATGCGTACCTTGCCGCGGGACTTGGCCTCGTTCATCGAGCCGGCGTCGACGAGGTCGTCGAAGGACACGACCTCGGCCTTGATGAAGCCGCGCTGGAAATCGGTGTGGATGACTCCGGCGGCCTGTGGGGCGGTGGCGCCGACCGGGATGGTCCAGGCGCGCGCCTCCTTCGGGCCCGCCGTCAGGTAGGTCTGCAGACCGAGGGCGCGGAAGCCGACGTGCGCGAGCTGGTCGAGCCCGGACTCGTCCTGGCCGAGGGACTGCAGCAGCTCGAGCGCTTCCTCGGCCGGCAGCTCGGCGAGCTCGGACTCGACCTTCGCGTCGAGGAAGATCGCCTCCGCCGGGGCCACCAGGGCCTGCATCTCGTCCTTGAACGCGGTGTCGCCGAGCTCGTCCTCGTCGAGGTTGAAGACGTAGAGGAACGGCTTGGCGATGAGCAGGTGCAGCTCGCGCAGGTCGGCGGCCTCGATACCGGCGGCAGCCGCGCCGGCGTACAGCGTGGTGCCGCCCTGCAGCAGCTCGGTCGCCTTCTGCGCAGCGACCAGCTGGCCGGCCTTGTCCTTGTCCTTCGCGAGCCGGGACTCCTTCTCCAGCCGCGGCAGCGCCTTCTCGAGGGTCTGCAGGTCGGCCAGGATCAGCTCGGTGTTGATGGTCTCGATGTCGGACTTCGGCGACACCTCGCCGTCGACGTGCACGACGTTGGGGTCGCGGAAGGCGCGGATCACCTGGCAGATCGCGTCGCTCTCGCGGATGTTCGCGAGGAACTTGTTGCCCAGACCCTCGCCCTCGCTGGCGCCGCGGACGATGCCGGCGATGTCGACGAACGACACGGTGGCCGGGATGACCTTGGCGCTGGAGAACACGCCGGCCAGCACGGCCAGCCGCGGGTCGGGGACCCCGACGACGCCGACGTTCGGCTCGATCGTCGCGAACGGGTAGTTCGCGGCGAGCACGTCGTTCTTCGTCAGGGCGTTGAAGAGCGTCGACTTCCCGACGTTGGGCAGTCCGACGATCCCGATGCTGAGGCTCACGGGCTCCACGGTACGGGGGTGCGGCCCGTCCTCCGAATCGACGACGCCCCCGCCCCGGGCCCGATCTCCCGGGTTGTGTCCGGGGTCTCCCCCACCCTGGGGACATGGAGATCGCCCTGCTGATCACCGGCCTCGCCCTCGGCGCCGCCCTCGGCTTCCTCGTCGCCCGGGCGAGCTCAGCCGGGGCCGGCGTCGAGGTCCGGGTCCTGCGCGAGCGGCTGGCCGCCGCCGACACCCTTGCCGGCCGCCGCGACGACGTCGCCGTCACCGTCGCCCCGCTGCGTGACGCGCTGGGCAAGGTCGAGACCCACCTGCGGGTCCTCGAGCACGACCGGGTCGCCGCCTACAGCGCGCTGACCGAGCAGGTCCAGGCCTTGTCCTCCACCGGCGAGGGGCTCCGCGACCAGACCCGGTCCCTGGTCACTGCGCTGCGCGCGCCCCAGGCCCGCGGCCGCTGGGGCGAGATGCAGCTGCGTCGCGTCGTCGAGCTGGCCGGCATGGTCGAGCACTGCGACTTCAGCGAGCAGGAGTCGGTCACCGGCGACGAGGGCACCCTGCGTCCCGACCTCGTCGTCCGGCTGGCGGGCGGCAAGCGGGTCGTGGTCGACGCCAAGGTGTCCCTCGCCGCCTACCTCGACGCAGCCGAGTCGAGCGACCCCGACGTGATCGAGGATCGGATGCGGGCCCACACCCGGCACCTGCGCGAGCACGTCAAGGGCCTGGCGGCGAAGGAGTACTGGCGGTCCTTCGAGCCCACGCCGGAGTTCGTGGTGCTCTTCGTACCGGGTGACTCCTTCCTCGCCCCCGCCCTCGAGCGCGACCCGCAGCTGCTCGAGGACGCGATGGCCCAGCGGGTGTTCCTGACCACGCCGACCACGCTGATCGCGATGCTGCGCACCATCTCCTACGCCTGGCAGCAGGAGGCGCTCACCGAGCACGCGCGGTCCGTGTTCGAGATCGGGCGCGAGCTCTACCGCCGGCTGGGCACCCTCGGCGAGCACGTCGACAAGCTGGGACGCACCCTCAACCGCTCGGTCGACGACTACAACAAGGTGGTCGGGTCGCTGGAGCGCACCGTGCTGGTGCAGGCCCGCCGGATGGCCGAGCTGCAGGTCACCGACGCCGACCTGGTGGCACCGGAGCCGGTGGTGGCCACCACCCGCCGGCTCAGCGCGCCGGACCTGCTGTCCCCGGATGAGGAGGACGACGGCCCCGACGAGTGGCAGCTGCGGTACGCGGCTCGGTGATCGGCAGCCGTCAGACGAGGACCACGACGAGGATGCCCAGCAGACCCAGGACCATCAGCCCGAGCCAGGTGAACGCGAGCACCCGAGCCACGGTCCGGCGCCGGTCCTGCTGCCGCGACAGCGCTGCCGCGAACGCGACCCCCTGACCGTCGGCGGTGCTCCGGCTGAGCCCGATCAGGTCCAGGTCCCCACCATCTGCCATCCCGCCATCGTGGCGCACCGCACGGGCTCCCGGGGGGACCCGGCCGGGCTCGGCGCGGCCGCCCCGGCACCGCACCGCGCAGCGCCGGGCGTGTCTGCCGGGGGCGCGGGTCCGGCCGACCTACCGTGAGCGGGTGACCATCACGACCGGCACGGACGGCACCCCTCTGCTCGAGGTCGAGTCCGAGCCGACGACGCGCTCCACGCAGCCGCCGGCCGCCGGGGCGCCGTTCGTCGTGACGGCGCCGGCCGCCAGCACTCCCGGCCTGGTGGCCCGCGCGCGCACCGACGGCGTGACCGGTCCGGCCGTGGCCGCGCTGTCCGCGTTCCTGGTGCTCGGCGGGGCACTGCTCGACCTGCGACGCGACGCGACGCCCGGCCTCGGCACCGGCCTCGCGGTCGCGATCGTCGCGCTCGCCGCCCCGGCCGTCGTCCGGTTCCGGTCGCTGCTGACCGCAGCCGTCCTGCCGCCGCTGCTGGTCACGGCGGCGACCACGCTGATAGCCCGGCTCAGCGGCAACAACCGCGGCCTGCGCGAGCTCGTCCTCGACGTCGGCACCACCCTGGCGCTCTCCGCGCCGCTGCTCTTCGGCGCCACGGCGCTCGCGCTCCTCGTGGTGCTGGTGCGCCTCGTGCGTCGCCTCGTCACCGGGTGACCGGCCCCCCCCTTCTCCCCGACGAGCCGGGGTCCCCGACCGGGTCAGCACGCCCCGCGAAGGGTGCGGGTCGTCGAGGTGGCCGCCCAGGTCGAGCGCAGCGAGCCGGACCTGGTTCAGCTGGGGCCGTTCCAGCCCGGCTGACCGGACCGGCGTCGGCCCGGATCAGGCAGGGACGCCGGCGCTCTTCATGTCGCGGCGCAGCTCCGGCGGGAGCGCGAAGAGCAGGCTCTCCTCCGCCGACCGGACCTCCTGCACGTCGCCGTAGCCGCGCTCGGCGAGCCAGTCGAGCACACCGCGCACCAGGATCTCGGGCACCGACGCACCGCTGGTGACCCCGACGGCCGAGACACCGTCGAGCCACGCGTCCTCCAGCTCCGAGGCCTTGTCGACCAGCTTGCTGGCCGTGGCACCGCACTCCAGTGCCACCTCGACGAGGCGCACGGAGTTGGAGGAGTTCGTCGACCCGACGACGATCACGAGGTCGGCACCGACGGAGATCTCCTTCACCGCGACCTGGCGGTTCTGCGTGGCGTAGCAGATGTCGTCGCTGGGCGGGTCCATCAGCGCGGGGAACCTCTCCCGCAGCCTGCGCACCGTCTCGAGGGTCTCGTCGACCGACAGCGTGGTCTGTGACAGCCAGGCGACCTTCTGCGGGTCGCGGACCTGGATGTTGTCCACGTCGTCGGGACCGTCGACGAGGTGGATGTGCTCCGGCGCCTCGCCGGTCGTGCCGACGACCTCCTCGTGGCCCTCGTGGCCGATGAGCAGGATGTCGACGTCGTCGGCGGCGAACCGCCGCGCCTCGTGGTGGACCTTCGTGACCAGCGGGCAGGTGGCGTCGATCGTCTTCAACGAGCGGGCCCGTGCCTCCTCGTGCACCACCGGGGCGACGCCGTGAGCAGAGAAGACGACCGTGGCGCCCTCGGGCACCTCGTCGTTCTCCTCGACGAACACCGCGCCGCGCTGCTGCAGCGTCTCGACGACGTGCTTGTTGTGGACGATCTGCTTGCGCACGTAGACGGGGGCGCCATAGGTCTCGAGCGCCTTCTCGACCGTGATGACCGCCCGGTCGACACCTGCGCAGTAGCCACGCGGGGCGGCGAGCAGGACACGACGGGGACTGTCAGTCATGCCGACCATGGTAGGTCGCGCAGGTGCGGCCGGCCGAACCACGCGTGTGAGCAGGGCGACAGCCGGGGGCGCAGGTAGCGTGGTCGGGTGCCGCTGGAGACCTCACCCGAGCAGCCGGTCCCCGTCCGCAGGGTGAGCCAGCTGATGGCGCAGTGGATCGGCCAGCTCGGTTACGTCTGGGTCGAGGGTCAGGTCGCCCAGCTGTCCCGCCGCCCCGGGCAGCGCACGGCGTTCCTCACGCTGCGCGACCCCAGCGCCGACATGTCGCTCACCGTCACCTGCTCGGTAGCCCTGCTCGACGGCCCGGCCAAGGGCCTGGTCGAGGGTGCGCACGTCGTGGTCCACGCACGGCCGCAGTTCTTCGCGACCCGGGGCACGCTCTCGCTGGCCGCCGACCAGGTCCGTCAGGTCGGCGTCGGCGAGCTGCTCGCCCGGCTGGAGCAGCTGCGGTCGGTGCTGGCGCAGGAAGGGTTGTTCGCCGCCGACCGCAAGCGCCCGCTGCCCTGCCTTCCCGGGGTGGTCGGCGTGGTGTGCGGGCGCGCGTCCGCCGCGGAGAAGGACGTCGTCGAGAACGGCCGCCGGCGCTGGCCGGCCGTGCGGTTCCGGGTCGAGGAGGTGGCGGTGCAGGGCACCAGCGCGGTCACCGAGGTCATCGAGGCGCTGCGCCGGCTCGACGCCGACCCCGAGGTCGACGTGATCGTGGTGACCCGTGGTGGCGGTTCGCTGGAGGACCTGCTGCCGTTCTCCAACGAGGCGCTCGTGCGCGCGGTCGCGGCCTGCCGCACCCCCGTGGTCAGCGCGATCGGCCACGAGAGCGACACCCCGCTGCTGGACCTGGTGGCAGACGTCCGGGCGTCCACCCCGACCGACGCCGCGAAGAGGGTCGTGCCGGACGTCGCCGAAGAGCTCGACCGGGTCGCGCAGCTCCGCCGCCGCACCGAGTCGGCCGTCCGCGCCCTGATAGAGCGCGAGTCGGACGCGCTACGCGCGATCCGCAGCCGACCGGTGCTCGCCGACCCGCACAACCTCCTGGTGCCGCGCCAGGACGAGGTGTCCGCGCTGCGTGACCGCAGCCGTCGGGTCCTGTCCGCCGCCCTGGACCGCGCCGGGGACAACCTCGCGCACACGGGCGCCCGCGTGACAGCCCTCTCGCCGGCCGCGACCCTGCAGCGCGGGTACGCCGTGCTGCAGCACCACGACGGCCGGGTCGTCCGCCGGGCCGTCGACGTGGCACCCGGCGACCTGCTGCGCGCCCGGCTGGGCGAGGGCGAGGTCGCCGTCACGGTCGCGGACGCCGCGGCTGCCGCCCCCGACGCCGGACCGTAGGGTGGCGCCCGTGGCCCCCTCGACCCCGCCGGCCGGCGACCGTCCCAGCTACGAGCAGGCGCGCGAGGAGCTGGTCGACGTGGTCCGCCGGCTCGAGACCGGCGCAGCGACCCTCGAGGAGTCGCTCGGGCTGTGGGAGCGGGGCGAGGCCCTGGCCGCGATCTGCCAGGAGTGGCTCGACGGCGCCCGCGCCAAGCTGGACGCGGCTGTCGCCGCCGGGGCCGGCGGGCGACCGGCTCAGGACTAGCCCGGGACCGGCCCGGCCTGCAGCGAGCGGGCCAACGCCGTCAGCTCGGCCCACGACGCGCCGCCCGCGACCACGGTCGTCACGGCCTCGCCGTCGAGGACCAGCGCGCGCTTCTCCGGCCGCCCGCCGTCGAGCCGACGCCAGCGCAGGCCGCTGATCGTCGCGGTGCCGTCAGGGGTCGCGCCGTCCGCGACGGCAGCCACCACCGACCCCGGGTCGCCGTCGCCCTGCTCCACCCCGGCGTAGTCCCCGGCGCGGGTGACGTAGCCGAGGTGCCAGGTGACGGCGTCGCCGTCGCGCCCCGTCCGGGCACTGGTCGGGACCCAGCTGCCGGGCAGCCCGATCGGTGCCAGCACGTCGTAGGGTGCGCTGCTCCGGGCCTGAGCGAGAGCACCCGAGAAGTCCAGCGGGCGCAGCGTCTCACCGCCGTCGTCGCGGGCGTTGAGCGCCACCACCACGAAGACCAGGACGAGGACGACGGCCAGCGAGCGGACCATGTCGCCGACGGTCTTCCGACCACGCCCGCTGCGTGGCGGCGGCCCGGCGGCAGCGACCTCGCCCTCGGGTGCCCCGTCGGGTGCCTCGGCCCGGGCCGGTGGCTGCTGGTCGCTCACCCGGCCATCCTCCCCCACGGCCGAACCGCCACGGCCGGAGCCGTCCGCCTACGGTGGCCTCGTGGGCGACGCGATCTTCGAGCATCCCCGGCTCGCGGAGGTCTACGACGCACTGGACTCCGACCGCAGCGATCTCCTGGTGTACGCCGCGATCGTCGACGAGCTCGGGGCGCGGCGCGTGCTCGACATCGGGTGCGGCACCGGCGTCTTCGCCCTGATGCTGGCCGGTGCGGGACTGGACGTCGTCGCTGTCGACCCCGCCGCCGCGTCGCTCGCAGTGGCGCGCGCCAAGCCGGCCGCCGACCGGGTGCGCTGGGTCCGGGGCGACGCGACCGCGCTGCCGCCCCTGCTGGTCGACCTCGCCACCATGACGGGCAACGTCGCCCAGGCGATCGTCGAACCCGTGGCATGGGCCGACACGTTGCGCGCGGTGCGCGCCGCCCTGGTGCCCGGTGGCCACCTGGTGCTCGAGACGCGCGACCCTCACCACCGAGGCTGGGAGGAATGGACAGCGACGGAGTCGCGGCGCACGACCGGGAACGCCGACGTCGGCGCCGTCGAGAGCTGGGTCGAGCTGACCGATGTGTCCTTGCCGCTGGTGACCTTCCGGACCACCTGGGTGTTCGCTGCCGACGGCGCGACCCTGACGTCGGACTCGACGCTGCGCTTCCGCAGCAGGGAGGAGGTCGAGGCCGACCTCACGACGCACGGGTACGACGTCATCGACGTGCGTGACGCACCCGACCGGCCCGGCCGGGAGCTGGTCTTCGTCGCCCGAGCCCGCTGAGGCGTCCGGACCTGCGGCCCGGCTCAGGCGGGGTACACCGTGGTCTCGGTGGCCTTGACAGCGGCCCACACGTCGGTGCCCGCGCGCAGCCCGAGGTCGGCGACGGCGAGCGGTGTCACGTCGGCCACCACCGGGACCGCGCCGGTCAGCGCGACCCGCACCACGTCGCCGTGCGTCTCGACCGACTCGACGCGCCCGGCCCAGCTGTTGCGGGCGCTGGAGTCGGGACGGCCGGAGAACAGCGTCACGGCCGCCGGGGCGAACGCGACGAACACGTCGCCGTCGGCGTGACCGACGGTGGTGACGGTCGCCCCGCCCTCGAGGTCGACCCGCCCGTTCACGGCGGTCCCGCGGAGGAGGTTCAGCCCGACCAGCCGGGCGACGTACTCGGTGCGCGGCCGGGCGGAGACCTCGCGCGGCGAGCCGGACTGCGCCACCGCTCCGTCCTCGACCACGACGAGCCGATCGGCCAGCACCATCGCGTCGACCGCGTCGTGGGTCACCACCACCGCGGCGCCGTCGTAGCCGGCGAGGTGGCGGCGCAGGTCGGCGCGCACCCCGAGGCGGGTGCCGGCGTCGAGCGCGGCGAGCGGTTCGTCGAGCAGCAGCAGCGTCGGCTCCGGCGCGAGCGCCCGCGCCAGCGCCACCCGCTGGGCCTGCCCGCCGGACAGCCGGCCCGGCCGCTGCCCGGCGTACGCCGACAGTCCGACGCGGTCCAGCCACGCGTCGGCGCGCTGCCGGGCGGTGGCCCGGTCGACCCCGCGGGCGCGCAGGCCGAACGCGACGTTCTCGCGCGCGGAGAGGTGCGGGAAGAGCAGGTAGTCCTGGAACACGACGCCGACCGGGCGCTGGTCGGTGTCGACCCGGGCGCGCGACGCGGTGTCCTCGAGGACGGCGCCGGCCAGCCGCACGTAGCCGTCGTCGCAGGGCAGCAGACCGGCGAGGACCCGCAGCAGCGTGCTCTTCCCCGCGCCGTTGGGCCCGAGCAGCGCCACGACCTCCCCGGGCGCCACCTCGAGCGCCACGTCGAGGTCGAAGGAGCCGCGCCGGACGCGCACGTCGGCGTCGAGCCCGCTCACCGGGCCGCCGTCAGCCAGCGCTCGCGCAGCAGGGCGAGGACCGCCACCGACACCAGGAGCAGGAGCAGGGACAGCGCGATCGCCGCCTCCGGGTCCTGCTGGAGGGCGAGGTAGACCTCCACCGGCATGGTCCGGGTCGTCCCCGGGAAGTTGCCGGCAAAGGTGATGGTGGCGCCGAACTCGCCCAGCGCGCGCGCCCAGCAGAGCACCGACCCGGCGGCGACGCCCGGCGCGACGAGCGGCAGGGTCACGCGCCGGAACGTGTACCAGCGGGACGCGCCGAGCGTGGCCGCCGCCTCGTCGTAACGACGGTCGGCCCCGCGCAGCGCGCCCTCGACGGCGATGACCAGGAACGGCAGCGCCACGAACGCCTCGGCGACGACGACCGCCGCCGTGGTGAACGGCAGCTGGTAGCCGAACCACTGGTCGAGCCAGCGGCCGACGATGCCGCGACGCCCCAGCGCCGTGAACAACGCGACGCCACCGACCACAGGGGGCAGCACCAGCGGGATGGTGACGACGGCCCGGAGCAGGCTGCGCCCGGGGAAGTCGCCGCGCGCCAGTACCCACGCGAGCGGTACTCCGACCAGCAGGCACGCCAGCGTCGCCAGCGAGGCGCACACGAGCGACAGCCGCAGTGCCTGCAGCGACTCGTCGCGGGTGAGCACGTCGCCGAGCGTGGTCCACGGGGTCCGGGCCAGCAGGCCCACCACCGGCAGGACGAGGAAGAGGACGGCGACGGCGGCGAGCGGGACCAGGGCGCCGGGCAGGCCGGTGGTGAGCCGCCGCGACGGCCGGCCCCTCTCGGCGGCTCTCACGGCAGGTCGAACCCCGCGGCCGTCAGCACTGTCCCGCCCTCCTGCGACCGGACCAGGTCGACGAACGCCTCGGCGGTCGCCGGGTTCCTGGCGTCCTTGATGACGGCGATCGGGTAGTCGTTGACCGCCTGCGCAGCCTCGGGGAAGTCGATGCCCTCGACCTTGTCGCCTGCCGCCTGAACGTCTGTCCGGTAGACGAGTGCGGCGTCGACCTCACCGAGGGTCACCTTGGCGAGGGTCGCCTTGACGTCGGCCTCGAGGGTGTCCGGCTTCGGAATGATCTCTGCGAGGGCGAAGACCTTGGCCGCGGCCGCCCCGCACGGCACCTCGGGTGCGCACAGAGCGATGGTCAGCCGGGCCTCGGCGAAGTCCGCGAGGCCGGTGACCGTCGCCGGGTTGCCGGATGGCACGGCGATCTCGAGACTGTTGCGGGCGAACACCTGGGCGGTGCCGTCGAGGTCACCTGCGTCGGCGACCTGCTGGGTGGTCGTCGGGCTGGCCGAGGCGAAGACGTCGCCGGGCGCACCGCCCTCGATCTGGGTCGCGAGCTCGGAGCTGGCGGCGAAGCTGAAGGTCACCGTCGTGCCCGGGTGCTGCGACTCGAAGGTCGTGCCCAGCGTCGTGAACGACTCGGTCAGTGACGAGGCCGCGAGCACGACGATCGTGCCGCTGATGGCGTCCACCGACGGCGATCCCGAGCTGCTCGCGGCGCCCCCGGACGACCCCCCGCAGCCGGCCAGCGCGAGCAGTGCGACCACGGCCGGCCCGGAGGCGGCGCGGCGCCGGGTGGACATCAACGAGCCTCGGGGATCTCGACGACGACGTTGGTGGACTTGACGGCGGCCACTGCGACGACGCCAGGCTCGAGCCCGAGCTCGTCGGCAGCCTCGCGGCTCATGAGCGAGACGACCCGGTGCGGACCGGCCTGGATCTCGACCTGTGCCATGACACCGTCCCGGGTGACCTTCGTGACGATCCCGCGGAACCGGTTGCGCGCCGACTGCGCGACGACCGCTCCCGGATCAGGAGCGCCGCTCAGCCGCCGGGCGGCCTCGGCGAGGACGCGGCCGTCCACCCCCTGCCGGCCGGACGGCAACCGGGTCGTCTCGAGCCGGCCGGCATCCGCCCAGCGGCGCACGGTGTCCTCACTCACCCCGAGCAGGTCGGCAGCCTCGGCGATCTTCAGCACGCTCATGACTGGCCAGTCTACTGCCGCACTTGCGGGTCGCTCCAGCGGGGCAGGAGCCGTACTTGCGTGCCGACCGCCGATGGGCGGCCGGGGCGGGCGCCGCACCGGGGCTGGCTACGATCGACGCAACCACCGACGAGGGAGCACGCACGGATGACCGACACGCCAGGACGGACCGACGCGGGGCTCCCCGAGGTGCTCACGCCGCCGGTCGAGGCTCCCGACCGCAACCTCGCCCTCGAGCTGGTGCGGGTCACCGAAGCCGCGGCGATGGCCGCCGGCCGCTGGGTCGGCCGTGGCGACAAGAACGGCGCCGACGCCGCCGCGGTCAACGCGATGCGCCAGCTCATCCACACCGTGACCATGGACGGCATCGTCGTGATCGGGGAGGGCGAGAAGGACGAGGCGCCGATGCTCTACAACGGCGAGCACGTGGGCGACGGCAACGGCCCGGAGTGCGACGTCGCGGTCGACCCGATCGACGGCACCCGGCTGGCCGCCCTCGGAATGGGCAACGCTCTCTCCGTCCTCGCGGTCTCGCCCCGTGGGTCGATGTTCGACCCGTCGGCGGTCTTCTACATGGACAAGCTCGCGACCGGGCCGGAAGCCGCCGACGTCGTCGACATCCGGCTGCCCGTCGCCGAGAACGTCCGCCGGGTCGCGAAGGCGAAGAGCGAGTCGCCGTCCGACGTCACGGTCGTCATCCTCGACCGGCCGCGGCACGCACAGATAGTCGAGGAGGTGCGCGCGACCGGTGCGCGCATCAAGTTCATCACCGACGGCGACGTCGCCGGCGCCATCATGGCGGCGCGCGAGGGCACCGGCCTCGACCTCATGCTCGGCATCGGCGGTACGCCGGAGGGCATCATCGCCGCCTGCGCGATCAAGACGCTGGGCGGCGTGATCCAGGGTCGGCTCTGGCCCAAGGACGACGACGAGAAGCAGAAGGCGCTCGACGCCGGCCACGACCTCGACCGGGTGCTCGTCACCGACGAGCTGGTGCGCGGTGAGGACGTGTTCTTCGTCGCCACCGGCATCACCGACGGCGAGCTGCTCAAGGGCGTCAGGTACGGCGGCTCCGGCACGGTCCGCACCGCGTCGATCGTGATGCGCTCCCGCAGCGGCACGATCCGCGTCGTCGAGAGCGAGCACCGGCTGGACAAGCTGCGCGCCTACTCGTCGGTCGACTTCGACGGCACCGGCTGACGGCTGCCCGTCAGCCGCGGGCAGACAAGCGGAGTGGCCCCGCTCGGCAGCCAGGAAGCAGCCGTCCAGCGGGGCCACGTCGCTCGACCCAGGCGCACGAGCCGCCGTTGATCGGAGCTCAGGACCCGGTGAGGACCGAGCGGACGGCGGCGACCAGGGCTGCCGGCTGGTCGTTCTGGATGAAGTGACCGGCCTGGTCGACGATCTGCACCTGGCCCCGGTTGGAGAGGTCGGCCCAGGTCTGCTGGCCGCCGACCCAGGCGGAGTCGAGCGCGGCGGCGTCCTGGCGGCGCACGTCGCCCCACTCGCTGATGCTGTGCGTCAGCGCGAGCACCGGCTGGGAGCCCACCGGGCCGAACACGATGGGCGGGTCGAAGGCAGCCCGGCCGTCCAGGTGCTCGGCGTTCGCGCTCGGGGTGAGCAGCGTGGCGAGCCCGCTGCGGAACTCGCCGCCCTTGGCGCCCGGATCACGGGGCAGCTGCTCGAGAGCGGCCGCGACGAACGACGGCGGCGTCGCGTCGACGAAGACGAGGGCGGCCAGGTCTTCCCGGTGCTGCTCGGCCCAGGTCGCGGCGATCATCCCGCCGAGGCTGTGCGCCACGAGCACCACCGGCCGCGTCAGGCCGACGGCATCGATCACCGCATCCAGGTCGGCTCCCATGTCGGACACGGTCTGCCGCCCGGGCGGCTCGTCGCTGCCGCCGACACCGAGCCGGTCGTAGGCGCAGACGTGCGCGAACGCGCCGAGGGCAGGCTGCACCCGGTCCCATGATTGCGACAGCTCGGTGTCGTAGCCGGACACCAGCAGCACCGACGGGTCCTTCGCGCTGCCGGCGCATCGGGTGGCGACCTCCCGCTTCCCGACGGTCACCGTGGAGGTCGCCGCCAACGGGGCGAGCGTCTGTTCCGCCGGCGAGGTGGTCGCGTCACCCCCGGTCCCCAGCCCGCAGCCTGCGGCCGACAGCGCGACCAGGAGCACCCCGACCGCGGTCACGACCGTCACCGACCTGGGTCGCATCCTGGCCTCAGCGCTCATCCATCGGGCCCCCGTCCGCCTGTCAGCGCGTCACCCGGTCGCAGGTCCGGGCCCGGCGCGCTCGCGCGCTTCCCGCTCGTGGTGCTCGTGCTGGTGGCGCGCGTCCCCGGTGTGCACCGGGTCCTCCACCGCCTCGGCGTCGTCGTCCAGGCGGTCGCTGCCTGCCGGAGCACCGGCGGCCACCGGCTCCGGCTCGTCCTGGCCCGTGGCCTCGACGTCCATGCCCCGCACGCTACGTCGTCCTGGGCCGGGCGGGAACGGGTCGACGGACACCATGACCGGACCTTGACGAGCCGCATCGGGCACTGCCGGCCCCGACCGGGCTGCGGCATACCCTGGACGGCGCCCGCACCGAAGTGCGCCGTCGAGACACCACTGCCTGCGAGGACCGCACCGATGACCGAGTTCGCCTACTCCGACCTCCTGCCGCTCGGTCCGGACGAGACCGAGTACCGGCTCGTGACGAGCGAGGGCGTCGAGACGTTCGAGGCCGGCGGCGAGCGGTTCCTGCGCGTCGCGCCCGCCGCCCTGACCCTGCTGACGGACGAGGCGATGCACGACATCGCGCACTACCTCCGGCCCGCCCACCTCGGGCAGCTGCGCCGGATCATCGATGACCCGGACAGCAGCGGCAACGACCGCTTCGTCGCGCTCGACCTGCTCAAGAACGCCAACATCGCCGCGGCCGGCGTGCTGCCCATGTGCCAGGACACCGGCACCGCGATCGTCATGGGCAAGAAGGGCGAGCGGGTGCTCACCGGCGGCGACGACGGCGAGGCGATCAGCAGGGGCGTCCACGCCGCGTACACCCGGCTGAACCTGCGCTACTCGCAGCTGGCGCCGCTGACGATGTGGGACGAGAGGAACACCGGCTCGAACCTCCCGGCGCAGGTCGAGATCTACTCCACCCCGTCAGGCCCGGACCCGTCCTACCGGTTCCTCTTCATGGCCAAGGGCGGCGGCAGCGCGAACAAGTCGTTCCTCTTCCAGGAGACCAAGGCGGTCCTGAACCCCGACCGGATGCTCGCGTTCCTCGACGAGAAGCTGCGCGCCCTCGGCACGTCCGCCTGCCCGCCGTACCACCTCGCGATCGTCGTCGGCGGCACCAGCGCGGAGTACGCGCTCAAGACCGCGAAGTACGCCTCGGCGAAGTACCTCGACGCACTACCGACCGAGGGATCGCCCACCGCACACGGGTTCCGCGACCTCGAGCTGGAGCAGCAGGTGCTCGAGCTGACCCGTGGGTTCGGCATCGGCGCGCAGTTCGGCGGCAAGTACTTCTGTCACGATGTCCGCGTCGTGCGGCTCCCGCGCCACGGCGCGAGCTGCCCGGTTGCCATCGCGGTGTCCTGCTCCGCCGACCGGCAGGCACTGGGGAAGATCACCGCGGAGGGCGTCTTCCTCGAGCAGCTCGAGCGCGACCCGGCCCGGTTCCTGCCCGACACCACCGACGAGCACCTCGACGCCGACGACGGCGACGTGGTGCGGATCGACCTCAACCGACCGATGAACGACATCCGCGCCGAGCTGTCACGGCTGCCGGTGCGGACGCGGCTCTCGCTGTCCGGCCCGCTGGTCGTCGCGCGCGACATCGCGCACGCCAAGATCAAGGAGCGGCTGGACGCCGGCGAGCCGATGCCGCAGTACCTGCGCGACCACGCGGTCTACTACGCCGGGCCGGCCAAGACACCCGAGGGCTACGCGTCCGGCTCGTTCGGGCCGACGACCGCGGGCCGGATGGACTCCTACGTCGCGCAGCTCCAGGAGGCGGGCGGGTCGTTCGTGATGCTGGCCAAGGGCAACCGCAGCCAGCAGGTGACCGACGCGTGCCAGCAGTTCGGCGGCTTCTACCTCGGCTCGATCGGCGGCCCGGCCGCGCGGCTCGCGCAGGACTGCATCAAGAGCGTCGACGTGGTCGAGTACGCCGAGCTCGGCATGGAGGCGGTGTGGAAGATCGAGGTCGAGGACTTCCCGGCGTTCGTCGTCGTCGACGACAAGGGCAACGACTTCTTCGCCGAGACCTCCCGGCCGGTGGCGCTGACCATCGGACGCGGCCCGCAGGCCTGACCGCGGATCGTGCCGGGCGACGAGGTCGACGAGGTCACCGGGGGCGGTGCCGAGCGTGACCCCGTGCGGCTGCCCCGCTGGCTCTCGGTGCTCGCCGTCGTGGTCGCCGTGGTGCTCGCGGGCTACGTCGCACTGCGCCCGGCCGACGCACCCCGGCAGGAGCGGCAGGTCGACGGTGCGTCCCCGGTCCGCTCGCCGTCGCCGATCAGCATGACCCCCTCGGGTGAGCCGCAGTCGCCCGGACCGCTCGCCCTCGCCGGCACCTGCCTGACGCTGGGACGGCAGGGTTTCACCGTGGTGTTCGGGCTGCAGAACAACGGCCTCGGCCGGGTGACCGTGGTGTCGGTGTCGGCCCACCGGCCGGCCAGTGGTCTGGAGCCGACGCGGGGCCGCGTACCGGCGGGACGGACCTGCGGCGGCGCCCAGGTCGACGTCGCGACGAGTGCGGTGCTCGAGCCCGGCGACCGCCTGCCGGTCTCCCTCAGCTTCCGGGCTCCGGTCGACTGCCCGGCGCCGTACCCCGTGCAGGTCGACGTGGCGATCGTGAACGTCGGCGAGAACCCGGGCAGCCAGCGCATGTCCGTCCTCCCCGACCTCGGCGGCTACCAGGGCCTGTTCACCGCCTGCGACCGCGGATGACGCCGTCCCGGCTCCCTGTCGCCACCGAGATCACGAGCGACCGGCTGGTCCTCGAGCCGCTGCGCGTGGGGCACGCTCCGGAGCTCGCCGCGGTGCTGGACGACACCCGGCTGCACGAGTTCACCGGTGGCGAGCCCGCGAGCCCCGAGGAGCTGACCGCCCGCTACGAGCGGCAGGTGACCGGTCGGTCCGCCGACGGCACGCAGCAGTGGTTCAACTGGGTGCTGCGGCGGCGCGGCGACGGCCGGGCGGCGGGCTACCTGCAGGCGACGACGTGGCCGGACGAGACCGGCGACCTGGTCGCCGAGCTGGCGTGGGTGGTGGCGGTGCCGCACCAGGGCGCCGGCCTGGCCCGGGAGGCAGCGGCCGCGGTGGCCCGCTGGCTGGCCGCCCGGGGCGTAGGCAGGTTCGTGGCGCACGTGCACCCCGGCCACGCCGCGTCCGCGGCGGTCGCACGGTCGCTCGGACTGGCCCCCACCGCCACGGTCGTGGACGGCGAGGTGTGCTGGGCCGGTCCGGCTCAGTCGACGACGTAGCGCTCGGCGATCTCGGCCGCCTGGTAGCGGGTGGCGACGTCGAGCTTGCGCAGGATGTTGGACACGTGGACGCTGGCGGTCTTCGTGCTGATGACCAGCGCCTTGGCGATCTCGCCGTTGGTGCGGCCGGCGGCGAGGTGGCCCAGGATCTCCCGCTCGCGCGCGGTGAGGGTCGCGCCCACACCGGCGACCACACCGGTCGAGACGCGCTGCGGCGGCCGCAGGTCGATCCGCGTCCGGCGGGCCATCGCCTCGATCTCGGCGAGCAGCGGCGCGGCGCCGAGCCGCCGGGCCGCCGCGCTCGCCTGCCGCAGGCTCTCGGCCGCCCCGCCGAGGTCGCGTTCGGCCACCATCGCCTGCGCCAGCCGCCAGCGCGCGTAGGCCAGCACGTAGGGCCGCTCGGCCGTGAGCAGCACGTTGACCGCGTCGGTCCACGGGGCGATGCTCGAGCCGTCGGTGAAGCGGGTGCGCTCCGCGACGCACAGCGCACGCAGCTGCGCCGGCCGTGCCCCCGGCAGCGCGCCGGGGCCGCAGGCATGGTCGACGAGGTCGTCGACCACCGTCGCGGTCTCCTGCCAGGCGGCACCGCCGGGGTCGCCGGACCCGGTGCGGCGCCGGTCGTCGCCCACGTCGGCGAGCGCGCGGGCCCCGAGCCACGCCAGCGGCGCCGACAGAGCGAGCAGCCGGTCGGTCGACGACGACGCGTGCTCGACGACCAGGCCCAGCGCACGGTCCGGCTGCCCGCGCCACAGAAGCGCCTCGGCCTCCGCCTCGCAGCGCAGCTGTTCCAGCACCGCCGGCAGGTGGCCCAGCGCGGCGAGGTCGGACCCGACCCGCTCCCAGTCACCGCGCAGCGACGACAACCTGGCCCGCATGACCAGGGCGTAGTCCCGGTTGGCGCCCTTGACGTGCCGGATGTCGGCGAGCGCCGTCGCGACGAACGCCTCGGCCTCCGCCCACCAGCCGTAGGTGAGAGCCAGCTCCGCCGCCTGCGAGCTGAGCCACGAGCACCGGATGCCCAGGCCGCGGCCGGTGGCAGCCGCGATCCCGGCGGCCGCCGCCTCGACGCCCTCGCGGCCGAGCCCGGCGCACTGGAGGCAGTCGACGAGGTTGCTGAAGGTCTGGCCCACCAGCTCCGAGTCGCCGTCGGTGAGCGCCAGGCCCACCGCCTCCCGGGCGTCCGCGACGAGCCCCGCGGCCGCAGGTTGCACGGTGCAGCGGATCACCAGTGCCCGCGCGAGGGCAGCCCGGTCGCCGGTGCGCCGGGCCACGTCGACCGCCTCGTCGGCCAGCGGCTCCCAGTCCTGGCTGCCCCCGGCCCAGTCCAGGACGTGCACGAGACCCGAGACGACGACGCCGCGCTCGGCTGTCGGCGGCTCGGCCGGCACCAGGTCGACCGCGCGGCGGGCCGCCACCAGGGCCGCGTCGGTGCGGCCGTTCTCGAGCAGGAAGCGGGCGTACTTCGCCTCCAGGACACCGAGCCGCACCGGGTCCACCTCGGGGTCGGCCTGCAGCCACGACCGCACCCGCTCGATGATCTCGACGGCGTCGACGTCGTGGTCGCAGATCGCCGCGATCGAGGCGGCCTGCGAGAAGACCTCGACGGCGTCGGAGCCGGCGAGGTCCTCTGCGTCCGGAACCGCCGGCCACAGCCTCCGGACCCGCTCGTACTGACGGTGCGCCTCGTCGTAGGCGTAGACGTCCTCGGCCGCCACCGCCGCCCGCAACGACCAGAGCAGCGCCCGCCGGGCGTCGCCGGCCCGGTCGGCGTGCTCCGCGACGACGCCCGGACGCACCTCGGGCGTGGGCTCCAGGACCTCGACCAGCCGTCGGTGCAGGCCGCGACGCTCCCCGGGCAGCAGGTCGGCGTACAGCGCCTCGGCCAGCAGGGCGTGACGCAACGACAGGCTGCCGTCGGGCTCGACGACGAGGAGCTGGGCGCGCAATGCCTCGTCGACGGCGACGTCCAGCTCAGGCCCCGGCACCGTCGGCTCGAGGACCCGCTCCAGCAGGGTCGCCGGCACCCGGTCCCCGGCTGCTGCCACGAGCCGGAGCAGCTGCGCGGTGAGGGGGCCGAGCGCGCGGGTCCGCCGGACGAGGACCTCGCGCAGGCTTGCGGGCAGGGTGGCCTCGTCGCCGGCGAGCGCGGCCCGCATCAGCGCCTCGGCGGCGTAGGGATTGCCCCCCGAACGGGCATGGATGCGGGCGACCAGCGCGTCCCCGAGCGGCGCACTCTCGCCGCCGAGCAGGTCGACCAGCAGGGCCCGGGTGTCGGCCAGGCTCATCGGCCCGAGCGCGACGTCGAGGACGTTCGGCGCCCGTCGTACCTCCTGGAGCCACTCACCGAGGACGTCGTCGACCTCGTCCGGCCGGAACGCCACCACGACCGCGATCCGCTGCCGGTCGAGAGCCGCGCAGAGGTAGGCCAGCACCTCGAGGGTGGCGACGTCGGCGCAGTGCAGGTCGTCGAGCACGAGCACGACCGGCCGCTGGTCGGCTGCCCGGTCGAGCAGGCCCGATACCGCCGACACCAGCCTGGCCTGGTCCGACGTGCCGTGGCGAGCGACCCCGAGCTCCGGCAGCAGCAGCCCCAGGTCGCCGGGGTCGGCGCCCAGGACCTGGGGGACCTCGGTCCGCGGCAGCCGAGCGAGCAACGAGCGCAGCGCCGCCACCAAGGGTGCGTACGGGAGGCGGCCGCCGAGGAACCCCACCCCGGTCCCGCGGCAGACGACGGTGCTAGCCGGTAGCCGCGCCACCACCTCGTCCAGCAGCCGGGTCTTGCCGCCGCCCGCCTCGCCCTGCAGCAGCACCAGGCCGGGGCGCTCCTCCGCCGCCGCGGCGGCTGCCACGCCGAGCACGGCGGCGAGCTCCCCGTCGCGTCCGACGAAGGCCTGGCGGCGGGACATCTGCCCACGGTCCCGGCCCCAGGCCGATCACGTCAATGCGGTGGGCCGGGCCGGTCTGAGGTAGCTCAGGCTGCGATCTGAGGTGGTACGCCCCATGCGCCCGACCTGCCCGGTGCACTTCAGTGGTCGACGGGTCACCGGGGCGGGGTGCTCGAGGGCGGGGGGAGCGAAGGAGCGGGGGTGCTCGAGGGCACGGGGGCCGGGAGCACGGGGAGCACGGAGGACCGGGGACCGGGATCGCGGGGCACGGGAGTCACGGGGACCCGGTCCCGGGTTCTCCGGGTGCTCGTATCTCGACGCCAGCCAGGGGGAAGGCGGCGGAGGGCCGCGAGGACGAGCGGCCGCGGCGGGAACCTCCGCCGCGGCCGCTGCGTCGAAGCGCCATGACGCGGCCGCTCCTGCTCGCCCCCCTGCTGGCTGCGGCGCTCGCCCTGCCGCTCGGCGGCTGCGGGGACGCGGCGCCGACCACCACCGTCGTCTCGGCCGGTGTCGACGCCCCGGCCCCGTGCCCGCCGGCGGACTCCGAGGGCACCGCGGTGATCGACTGGGTCGACTTCGTCCGGGTCCACGGCCGCGTGTACAGCCGCGCCGTCGCGACGCCCGGCTCGACCGTCGATGCCGCCGACGTCGCGGCGGTCGACTCCCACGTCGTGTGCCGGATCGCCGACGTCGTCGGCGACCCCGGCTACCGGGCGCGGGACGGCGATGCCTCGTTCCTCCCCGCCGGCACCGAGCTGCACCGGTTCGGCTCTGCCGACCCGCGCCTGCGGCTCACCGCGAACGTCGACGGCGAGTGGCTGGTGTACGAGGTGTCCGAGGTCGACGGCGCCCGCAGCGGCGCCGACCTGCTCGACCTCGGAGCCGGCGTCGCCTCGATCGACCTGCTCGACGCCGAGACCGGCACGACGGTGCTCGCGACGGTCGACGACCCGGCGGAGCTACGCCGGGTCGTCGACGCCGTGCTCGCCGCGCCGGTCCAGGCGTCGCCGAGCGACGAGCTCGAGGCGCCGGACTTCCTCGCCTTCCACCTCACCGACGGCACATCCGTCCGCCGGCCGTGGTTCCGGGCCTCCGGCGTTCTCGGGAGGCAGGTGCAGGCGCCACCCGAGCTGGCCGCTTCCTTCGCGTCGCACTGACGGCCGCTGGGGCGCGTCGGTCCTCCCCACTGCGCGCGGCCCCCTGGCCCCGAGCGGCGCGGTACGAGAGCGGCCCGTGGGATAGGACTAGGACATGAGCGACGACTTCCGGACCGAGCACGACTCGATGGGCGACGTGCAGGTGCCGCGTGACGCCCTGTGGCGCGCGCAGACCCAGCGCGCCGTCGAGAACTTCCCCCTCTCCGGTACGCCGATCGAGCGCGCCCTGATCGGCGCGCTTGCGTCCATCAAGGGCTGCGCGGCGGTGGTCAACGCACAGCTGGGCGTGCTGGACGACGACGTGGCGACGGCCGTCCACGACGCCGCCGCTGAGGTTGCGCGCGGCGACCACGACGCGCACTTCCCCATCGACGTGTTCCAGACCGGGTCCGGGACGTCGAGCAACATGAACGCCAACGAGGTGATCGCGACACTCGCCACCCGCCGCCTCGGCCGTGACGTGCACCCGAACGACGCCGTCAACGCGTCGCAGTCGTCCAACGACGTGTTCCCGTCGGCGATCCACATCGCGGCGACACGCGCCGTGGTCCGGGACCTGGTGCCTGCCCTCACCCACCTTCAGGAGTCGTTGTCCCGCAAGGCGTCCGAGCTCGCGGAGGTCGTGAAGAGCGGCCGCACCCACCTCATGGACGCAACCCCGGTGACACTGGGGCAGGAGCTCGGCGGCTACGCCGCGCAGGTGGCGTTCGGCGTGGAGCGGCTCGAGGCGGCGCTCCCCCGGGTCGGCGAGCTGCCGCTCGGCGGCACCG
Organism: Actinomycetes bacterium; assembly: GCA_038246545.1. Classification (GTDB taxonomy): domain Bacteria; phylum Actinomycetota; class Actinomycetes; order JACCUZ01; family JACCUZ01; genus JBBRVW01. Next base: position 175,074 of record JBBRVW010000001.1, read on the forward strand.
CGGTGGGCACCGGCATCAACATGCCGCCCGGGTTCGCCGACGCGGTCGTGCGCCGACTGGCCGCCGACATGCGGCTGCCGCTCACCGAGGCGCGCAACCACTTCGAGGCGCAGGGGGCGCGGGACGCGCTGGTCGAGCTCTCCGGCGTCCTGCGGACGATCGCGGTGTCGCTCACGAAGATCTGCAACGACCTGCGCTGGATGTCGTCCGGCCCTCGCACCGGGCTGGCCGAGATCCACCTGCCCGACCTCCAGCCGGGTTCGTCGATCATGCCGGGCAAGGTGAACCCGGTCGTGCCCGAGGCGACGCTGATGGTGTGCGCGCAGGTCATCGGCAACGACGCGGCCGTCGCCTTCGCAGGTGCCTCCGGCAGCTTCGAGCTGAACGTGATGATGCCGGTGATGGCGCGCAACGTCCTCGAGTCGCTACGCCTGCTGACCAACGCGTCGCGCCTCCTGGCCGACCGCTGCGTCGACGGCATCACCGCCGACGTCGACCGGTGCCGCGAGTACGCCGAGTCTTCACCGTCGGTGGTCACGCCGCTCAACCGCTACCTCGGCTACGAGGCGGCGGCGCGGATCGCGAAGCAGTCGCTTGCCGAGCGGAAGACGATCCGCGACGTCGTTGTCGAGCAGGGCTACGTGGAGCGCGGCGAGATCACCGAGCAGCAGCTCGACGAGGCCCTCGACGTGCTGCGCATGACACGACCCTGACGCCAGCGCCCGTCGCCGCCGCTCGCTTTCCATGATCCACAGTGGATCGGTGGGAGAAAGTCCAACGGATCCACTGTGGATCACAGCCGGGTGGTCGCGCAGCCGCAGGGGCCGCGGGAGGTACGGGAGCTCAGTACCAGCCCTTCGACTGCCATGCCGACCACGCGCCGCACGGAGTCGAGTAGCTCTGCCGGATGTAGGCGAGGCCCCACGAGATCTGGGTCGCCGTGTTGGTCTGCCAGTCGCTGCCCGCGGTGCTCATCTTCGAGCCGGGCAGCGCCTGCGCGATGCCGTACGCGCCGGACGACGGGTTCTCGGCGCGGGGGTCCCAGCTCGACTCGTGCTCCCAGAGAGTGTCCAGGCAGGAGAACTCGCCGGCTCCCCAGCCGTAGCGCTCGGCCATCATCGACCGCGCGATGCTCCGCGGGTCGCCGAAGGATACGGTGCGCGACGCCGACCGCGACGCGGCGGCTCGCTGCTGGCGCACCTCACGGGCCGCCTTGACGGCCCGCGCGCGGCGGCGCTCGACCTTCGCCAGGGCATGGCCGGCGGCCGGCGGACCGCCGCGGGTGACGGCCGCACCGTCGGGCAGGTCACCGATCCGGGTGACGGCCGGCTCGAGCACGCGGGTCTCCCCCTCGGCAGCCCAGGCGTTGGCCCCGAGCACCACAGCGCTGGAGGCTGCAGCGACGACGAGGGCGGCAACGGTGTGCCGGACACGGGTCGGGCGGCGGTGCTTGGGCAACTCGGCATCCTTCCGGCGCATGCCTGCCACCTCATGCGCGGCAGACGTGACGTCCCCGGCTCACCGGCCCCTGTGGATCGTCTCGGTGGCTCGGCCGGCACTACTCAGCGTGACTGTTGCGACACGCCGACCGGCGGGGTGCTACCGGTTGACCATGCAGGAAAGCCCCGCAGGATGGCGAATTCTCGGGACGTGGGCTCCGTCACACCTACCGGTGCACGCGCAACCATCCGAGACATCGGTCACACTCGGTGACTACGGGTCAGGACGGGGCGACTCGTCGTGCTCGCGGCGGACGCCGGGTTCAGTGCAGGCCGAGGCGGGCCAGCGGCTCGACCAGCTCGCGCTCCTCGTAGGACAGGTGCGACAGCAACCCGTCGGTCAGCAGGTCGACGGCGGCCCGCAGCCCGGCCAGCCCGCCGACCGGTTCGGACACCAGCCCGACCAGTGCCCGGTCCACGCGCTCGAGCAGGTCGTGGATCACGAGGTGCTCGTCCTGCAGCCGGTCGACCACCGGCGCCAGCCGCGGGTCCGCGGACCGCAGGTGCGGCAGCATGCTCTGGTCCTCGATGGTGTGGTGCGTGGCGACGATCCGGCAGTACGACGCGCAGTAGGCGCCGAGGGTCCAGTCGTTCTGCCGCAGGGTCATCTCCGCGATGTGCGACCGCGCGCTGCCCGCGTCGAGGGCGCCGGCGGCGACCTGCTCGATCAACCCCCGCAGCTGCACCTGCTCCGCACGCAACCCGTCGTGCACGTCGACGAGGTGCTGGCCGACCGCGCGGTCGTGAGCGAGGTACTCGCGGGCCGGCTCGGGCGTGGGCCCGGTGGGCCGGGTCGACTCGTCCCACACCGGCTCGCCGCTCAGCCGCCTGCCGTCGTCCGGTGTCGGCTCGACGCCGAGCGTCGCGGGCACCGCCGAGGCGGCAGCCGGCCCCGAGAGAGACGACGCCCGGCAGCCCCAGGTCGGGTCCTGCCCCTGACGATCGCTCGAGGTCGACGGCGTCGCGGACCGCCGGGGCCACCTCGCCGGCGTACCGGCGGATGGTGTCGGGGTCATCCGTCGCGAGGATGAACGCGCTGATGCCGTCGCCGAGCGCCAGCTCGACCAGCTGCTCGACCCACTCCTCCGGCGGCCCGTCGAGGAAACCGCTGCCGCTGCTCGTGAACTGCCCGTTGATGTTGTAGAGACGTCGCACGGCCCGCGGATCGCGCCCCGCCTCCTCAGCCGCCGCGTCGATCGCGGCGTTCATCGCGGGCAGCTGGTCCGGTGCGGCGTAGCTGCTGCTCGGCAGCCAGCCGTCGGCGACCCGACCGGTCAGCGCGAGCATCCGCTTCTTGTACGCGCCGACCCAGATGCCGACGTCGGGGGCCGGTGCCGGCCCCGGGTGCATGCCCTGCACCCGGTGATGGCTGCCGTCGACCCGCACCGCGGGGCCACCCTCCGACCACACCGCGCGGACGACGTCGATCCCCTCCGCCAGCGCGTCGACCGCGTCGCCCGGCGAGAGCCGCGTCCCGCCCATCGCGGCGATCGCGTCCCAGAACGCACCCGCGCCGAGCCCGAGCTCGACCCGGCCACGACTGACCAGGTCGAGGGTGGCGACACTGCGGGCCAGCACCGCCGGCGGCCGCAGCGGCAGGTTGGCGACGTTCGGCGCGATGCGGACCCGCGTGGTGCGCGCCGCAATGACCGAGAGCATCGTCCAGGTGTCGACGAACCGGGCCTGGTACGGGTGGTCCTGCAGCGTCACGAGATCGAGCCCGACCTGCTCGGTGAGGCCGGCGAGCGCGAGCACCCGCTCGACATCGGCCGCGACCGGCGTGAGGAAGGTGCCGAAGAGCAGGTCGTGCCCGTAGCCCATCACACGTCTCATCCTCCCCGACGGGTGATCACTCCCGCCGCCGGGGAGGACGGGTCAGGCGGGCAGGTCTTCCAGCAGATCGGTGACCAGCGCGGCGATGGGAGACCGCTCCGAGCGGGTCAGCGTCACGTGGGCAAAGAGCGGGTGCCCCTTGAGCGCCTCGATGACCGCCGCGACACCGTCGTGCCGGCCGACCCGCAGGTTGTCGCGCTGCGCGACGTCGTGGGTGAGCACGACCCGCGAGCCCTGACCGATCCGCGACAGGACTGTGAGCAGGACGTTGCGCTCCAACGACTGCGCCTCGTCGACGATGACGAACGCGTCGTGCAGCGAGCGGCCGCGGATGTGGGTGAGCGGCAGGACCTCGAGCATCCCGCGGTCCATGATCTCGTCGACGACGTCGCCGGTGACGAGGGCGCCGAGGGTGTCGAAGACCGCCTGCGCCCAGGGGTTCATCTTCTCCGACTCGCTGCCCGGGAGGTAGCCGAGGTCCTGGCCGCCCACGGCGTACAGCGGGCGGAACACGACGACCTTGCGGTGCTGCCTCTTCTCCATCACGGCCTCGAGCCCGGCGCACAGCGCGAGGGCCGACTTGCCGGTGCCCGCCCGGCCGCCGAGCGAGACGATGCCGATGTCGGGGTCCATGAGGATGTCCAGCGCCACCCGCTGCTCGGCACTGCGGCCGTGCAGACCGAACGCGTCGCGGTCACCGCGCACCAGCCGGACCTGCTTCTCCGGCGTCACGCGGCCGAGGGCGCTGCCCCGGTCGGACACCATGACCAGACCGGTGTGGCAGGGCAGCTCGCGCGCCTCCGCGAGGTCGACCCGCTCGGCCTCGAAGAGCGTGTCGAGGACCTCGCTCCCGACCGCCACCTCGGCCATGCCGGTGAAGCCCGACTCGACCACGGCCGTCCCGCGGTACTCCTCGGCGTGCAGGCCGGCGGCGCTCGCCTTGACCCGCATGGGCAGGTCCTTGCTCACCAGGGTGACGGCGTGGCCCTCGGTCTCGAGGTTGCGCGCGACCGCGAGGATCGTCGTGTCGTTGTCCGTGACCCGCCCCGTCGGGCGGAAGCCTGCGGGCAGCACGGCCGGGTCGGTGTGGTTGAGCTCGACGCGCACCGTGCCGCCGACGTCGCCCACCGGGACCGGCTCGTCCAGCCGGCCGTTGCCCACCCGGAGGTCGTCGAGCAGCCGCAGCGCCTGGCGCGCGAAGTACCCCAGCTCCGGGTGGGCTCGCTTGCCCTCGAGCTCGAGCAGGACCACCACGGGCAGCACCACCTCGTGCTCCTCGAAGCGCCGCAAGGCGTGCGGGTCGGCCAGCAGGACGCTGGTGTCGAGGACGAAGGTGCGGTGACGCGCGACATCAACCACGTGGTGGCTCCCCAGGTGACGACGACCGGTGCCGGCCCACGGGCCGGCGACCGGCCCTCTCCACCGCGACTCTGGTGCGCACGCGCATCTGCACGGAGTGAGCCTCCCGGGCGGACGACGCGGATGTCGGCCGCTGCTCTCGGACGGTACGCCGGAGAACCGGCCACCTTCAGCCGACACGCGGGTCATTCACCCGTTCGTCCCACCGCGCGGCCGAACGGACCACGAGGCGCCGGTCAGCCGCCGAAGCGGCGGTGGCGGGCGGCGTAGGCACGCATCGCCCGCAGGAAATCGACCTTGCGGAAGTCGGGCCAGTAGGCCTCGCAGAAGTAGAACTCCGAGTGCGCGCTCTGCCAGAGCAGGAAGCCGGACAGCCGCTGCTCCCCCGAGGTTCGGATCACCAGGTCGGGATCGGGCTGGCCCTTGGTGTAGAGGTGCTCGGCAATGTGCTCGACGTCCAGCACGTTGGCGAGGTCCTCGATGGAGGTGCCCCTCGATGCGTGCTCGTGCAGCAGCGACCGCACCGCGTCGGCGATCTCACGGCGGCCGCCGTAGCCGACGGCGACGTTGACGTGCACGCCCTGGACGTCGACCGTGCGGGCGGCCGCCTGCTTGAGGGTGCGGGCCGTGTGGTCGGGCAGCAGGTCCAGCGCACCGACCGGGTTGAGCCGCCAGCGGCCGCTGTCGGCGACCTGGTCGACCAGTCCCTCGATGACGGCCAGCAGCGGCGTGAGTTCGACCGCGGGGCGCCCCAGGTTGTCGGTGGACAGCAGCCACAGTGTGACGACCTCGACGCCCACCTCGTCGCACCAGCCGAGGACCTCTTCGACCTTGTCGGCCCCGGCCTTCCAGCCGCCCGACTTCGTCGCGCCGGCAGCCTTCGCCCAGCGCCGGTTGCCGTCGAGGATCACACCCACGTGCCGCGGGATCTGCGTCGGGTCGAGCGAAGCGGAGATCCGCTTCGCGTAGAAGCCGTACAACAGGTCTCGCACGGTCGCCCAGGGTAGCCCCGGACGCCGGGAAGGCCGCCGACCCGCGCCGGTGATCACCCGGACGATCGAATCTACCGGTGGGTAACTTACGCCACCGTAGGTTATGGTGGCGGGATGACGCACCCGGTCGACGAGGCGCGCGCCGCCGTCGGAGACGTCGTGCGCGCCGTGAAGCCGCACCTTCGGGGCTGGCTGCACGCCGGCACGTTCCCCTTCGCCGTCGCCGCCGGCATCGTGCTGGTCACGCTGGCCGACGGCACCCGCGAGACGGTCGCCACCGCGGTCTACGCCGTCAGCGCGGCGCTGCTGTTCGGCATCAGCGCGCTCTACCACCGGGGCAACTGGTCCCCGAAGGCCGAGCGACGGCTCAAGCGCGTCGACCACTCGAACATCTTCCTCATCATCGCCGGCACCTACACGCCCTTCAGCGTCATCCTCCTCGGCAGCGACGGCGGCACGACCCTGCTCTGGATCGTGTGGCTCGCGGCCCTGGGAGGCATCGCCTTCCGGGTGCTCTGGGTCGGCGCCCCGCGCTGGCTGTACACGCCGGTCTACCTCGGCCTGGGCTGGGTCGCGGTCTTCTACCTCGGCGCCCTCCTGCGCACCGGCGGCCCCGCGGTCGTCACGCTGCTCGCCGTCGGCGGCGCGGCGTACACGGTGGGCGGCATCGTCTACGCGACCAAGAAGCCGAACCCGTCGCCGCGGTGGTTCGGCTTCCACGAGGTCTTCCACGCACTGACCCTGATCGCGTTCGTCGCGCACTACGTCGCGATCTCGATCGCGACCTACAGCACGCCCGCCTGACCCGACTGCCCAGCGGTCAGGTCCTGGCGTAGCGCTCGGCGCTGCGGGCCCGCGCCTTGGCCGCCTCGACCTCGCGGTCCTTCGGTGGCGCGCTCGTCACGAGCTCCTCCAGCAGGTGCCCCGTGATGTGCGCGATCTCCTGCACGGCGGCGTCGAACGCCGCCTGGTTGGCCGTCGAGGGCTTCGCGCTGCCGCTGACCTTCCGGACGTACTGCAGCGCAGCCGCGTGCACCTCGTCAGCGGAGGCGGGAGGCTCGAAGTTGTGCAGGGTCCGGATGTTGCGGCACATGGCGCTCACTCTGCCACGGTGCCGCCTGGTGTCTGCGCCCTCACCGCCAAGCCGCCGTCGCCCTTGTCGGCCTCGATCGGCGGTGCTACGCCTGAGGTGCACGGGGACCCGCCGACCAGGTGAGGACCAGATGGCAGCCATCGAGAGCAGGCGCTTCGACCACCCGGACGAGACGCGCACGCCGGACAAGACACGCGTCGAGGTCGTCCACCTCGGCGGGACCGAGGTGGGCAGGTTCAGCTTCGCTCCGGGCTGGCGCTGGTCGGAGTGCATCAAGCCGGTCGTCGGCACCGAGTCGTGCCAGGTCGAGCACATCGGCTACGCGACCTCCGGCCGGATCACCGTCGTGCACGAGGACGGCACCCGGGCCAGTGTCGGAGCGGGCGACGTCTACCGGATCGCACCCGGCCACGACGCCTGGGTCGAGGGCGACGAGGAGTACGTCGGCATCGAGTTCACCGGCGCCGCGACCTACGCCAAGGCCTGACCGGGCGGACCGCCTCCGTCGAGCACCGCCGCGAGCCGGCGGGCGACGAGCCACGCGCCGTCGCTCCAGCTCGACAGCACGGTCCAGGTGAGGTCGCGCGACGGGTCGTGCAGGGTTCGCGCCGAGACACCCGCGTCGTATCCCTCGAGGAAGACAGCCTCGCCCGTCGCGTAGCGCCAGAACGCCAACCCGTGCCGCCGGGAGTCCTCGGGCCGGTCGCTGCGCGGCCGGAACAGCTCCTCGACCAGGAACGGCGGCACGAGCCGGCCGCCGAGCAGCGCGCCCCAGAACCGGTGCAGGTCGTCGACGGTCGCGTACGCCCCGCCGTCGCCGCTGCCGCGGACCGGCAGGTGCAGGACGTTGGTCCGCAGCCCGTCGGCCGCCAGGTAGCCGAGGGCCGCGGTCGCGGGCAGCTCGTCGGACCGCAGGAACGCCGCGTCCGTCATCCCGCCGGGGACGAAGACGCGGTCGGTGACGAGGTCGTGGAACGCCCGGCCGGCCGCGCGCTCGGCGAGCAGGGCGAGCACGACGTAGCCGCTGTTGCAGTAGGCGAACGACTCCCCCGGGGCGAACTCCTGGGGTCGGCCGGCCAGCACCGGGAGGTAGTCCTCGGTCGCGACGAGGCGGTGCACCGGGACGTCGAGGACGTGGTCGGTGACCTCGGCCATCGCGGCCTCGTCGACGTAGTCCCCGATGCCGGACCGGTGGGCGAGCAGGTGCTCGACGGTGACGGCGTCGTCGATCTCGGGAAGGTCGTCGCCGAGCAACGAGCGCGCTGCCATGTCCAACGCGAGCACACCGTCGACCACCAGGCTGAGGACGGTGACCGCGGTGAAGCCCTTGGTGACGCTCGCGGTGCCGAGCCGGGTGTCCAGCGTCATGGGCACGGCGTGAGCCCGGTCGGCGAGTCCGAACGCCTCGGCGTACTCGGTGCGACCGGCCCGGTCGACGCGCACGACGCCGGCGAAGCCCGACTCGGCGGCCGCCGCGGCCACCACCTCCCGCAGCTCCGTCACTACGCGACTGTAGCGGCGGGCGGTGGCAGCTGGTCGGCGTACGTCAGTCCTGCGGGCGGTCGGGCCCCTGCTCTCGGACCCGGTCGACCTGCTCCATCGCCGAGCGCAGCTCACCCAGCCAGGCGTCGGCGTTGGAGCCGACCAGCCGCACCGACCAGGCCAGCGCCTCGGAGCGCGACCGGGCGACCCCGGCCGCCACGAGGGTGTCGAGCACCAGCCGCTCCGGCTGGCGGAGCCGGGTCATCACCGGCACCGCGAGATGAGTGAAGAGCAGACGGCGGCCGTCGACCTCGACGCCCCAGGCGACCTTGCGGTCGAACCGGTGCTCGGCCTCGCGGGCGATGGCGATCCGCTGGTCGCGGGTGGCCTCCCGGAACTGCCGGGCCCTGCCGTCCGCCGCGGCCGCCTTCTCGGCGTCCGAGGCGCCGTCGGCGACCTCGGGGGCGGGCAGGGTGCCCACCACGGTGATCTCCTCGCGGTCGACGGTGACGTCGACCGGCCCGGTGAACCAGTCCTGCGCCAGGCGGCCGGTGAACCAGCCGCGCGCCTCTTCCGACCTGTCGTCGGGTGCGTTCCGTGCGGTCATGCCGCGTTGTCCGTTGTCATGCAACAAGGATTACACAATTACAAAGCAGGTCAAGGCCGGATCGGCCCGGATCTGCGGTGTTCACCCAGGGACGAACGACAGGTACATGACGTGCAGCCCCACCTTGCCGTGCGCCACCGAATCGAAGGAGCCGGGCACGGTGCCGACCACCTGGAAGCCGAGCGCCCGCCACAGTGCGACCGCGGGGATGTTGGTCTCGACCACCGCGTTGAACTGCATCCCGTCGAAGCCCGCCTCGCGGGCGGCGTCGACGACGTGCTCGCCGAGGGCCCGGCCGATACCCCGCCCCTGGGCCGCCCGGGCGACCATGAAGCTCGCGGTCGCGACGTGCCCGCCGCGGCCGGGCCGGTTCGGTCCCCACTTCGCCGACCCGAGCACGGTCCCGTCGGCGTCGACAGCCACGAGCGTGTACGACGGTGGCTGCTCCATCCACCACTGCCGCCCGGACTCGAGGGTGAGGTCGGCCGGGAACGCGTAGGTCTCGCCGGCCCGCACGATCGCGTCGAAGAACGGCCAGATCCGCGGCCAGTCGTCGTCCGTCGCCGACCGGATGGTCAGCTCGCTCACCCGTCGCTCACGTTGACTCCCGCTCCACCACGACGAAGGTGACGTCACCGACGTCATGGCTGCCGGTGCGGACGAACCCCAGCCGCTCGACCAGCCGCAGGCTGCGCGTGTTCCAGTCCTGCACGACCGCGCGCAGCGTCGTCGCGCCACGTGTGGCCGCGAAGTCGACGACGGTGCTCGCGAACGCGGGGCCGAGCCCCTGGCCGACGAGGTCGGGACGCATCCCGACCCCCACGTCGAGAGTCCCCTCTGCTTCGGGCAGCCCGGGCACCCGGGCGTCCTCACCGAGGCAGCCGAACCCGACCAGCCGCTCGGTCTCGCCCTCGCCGTCCACCACCGCCCAGTACCCCAGCGCCGGGTCGAGCGGGCCGTCGGAGTCGTAGACCTCCCAGCGACCGCCGTACCGCCAGCCGGCGATGTCGTCGAGGTCGGCGGAGGTCAGTCCCCGCACCCGCATGCTCACGTGGCCGCATCCCCGTCTGCGGCGTCCGCCAGGATCCGGTCCTTGGCGAACGCGTAGGTCACCATCCAGTCCGGCTGCACCCGCGCGTAGAGGATCTCCGGGCCCCAGCTGCTCGGCGAGCTGCCGTAGTGCGCGGTGAGGTGCGCCTCGACGGCCGCCCGGTCCGGGTGGTCCTCGGTGAGCTCCTCGACCTGCCCGTGGCAGAACACCCCCAGGTCGTCGCCGATGATGTGCGCCACCGAGACCGCCGGCCGGCTGCGCAGGTGCCCGGCCTTCGCCGACGTGTCACTGGTGGTGAAGACCCACGTGGCGTGCAGGAAGTGGCCGTCGACGCCGCTGATCCGGGGCTCGCCGCGTGCGGTCACGGTTGCCAGGGCCAGCGTCCGCATGCCGGTGAGGACCTGGCAGGTCTCGGCCGCGTCCAGGGTGTGCTCACCCTCGGTCACGATCGAGCGCAGGTGCTCGGTGGAGCGGTGCAGGGACTCGGTGAGCAGCCGGTCGAGTGCGCTCAGCTCGTCGGGTGTCTCGTGCATGCCACCATCCTGTCCGCCGCCGGTGACGTTCTACACCTGTATTCGGGCACCGAGGGCGACCGCCAGCCGGGCCGGGTCCGTCGTGGGGGCGTCGCACACGAAGTGCCGGCAGACGTACGCCGTGGGGAGGCCCCCGACCAGCGGCCGGTCGTCGAGCAGCGGGACACCGATGGTGCCCGGCTCGCCCGCGACGACTACTGCTCCCGGCGCGGTGCCGAGCAGCGCGGCGCGGTGCAGGGCTGCCGTGCCGGGGTCGTGGGGCAGCCCGACGACGGCGACCTCCCGCGGCCCGTCGGCCAGCGCCTCGGCGACAGCCAGCCCCCAGCCGGCGAACCGGGCGTGCCCGGCCAGCGTGGTGACGACACCGAGAGCCGCCTCAGCCGCGGTCCGGTGCCGGGCGGAGCCGGTGACGGCGGCGAAGCTCAGCAGCGCACCGGCTGCGGCCGACCAGCCGCTGGGGGTCGCGTTGTCGGTCGGGTCCTGCGGTCGGCGCATCGCCGACAGCGCCGTGTCGACCACGTCGTCGGCCGTGTCGAAGAAGCCGCCCGCATCGTCGCCGAAGTGCTCGAGCACCGTGTCGAGCAGCGCCCCGGCATGGCCGAGCCAGCGCTGGTCACCGGTGACGGCCAGCAGCGCGAGCAGGCCCTCGGCCACGTCGGCGTAGTCCTCCAGGACGCCCGCGGGGCGACCGACGATGCCGTCGCGCGACACCCGCCGCAGCCGGCCGTCGACCACGTGCAGGTCGACCAGCAGCTCGGCCGCCGCGGTCGCGGCCTCGACGAGGTCGGGCCGGTCCAGCAGCACCCCGGTCTCGGCCAGCGCAGCGACGGCGAGCCCGTTCCATGCGGCGACGACCTTGTCGTCCCGCGCCGGCTGCGGTCGCTCGTCGCGCGCCGAGAGCAGCCGCGCGCGCACCGACTCCCAGCGCTGGTGGTCGACGGGGTCGGCGAGCAGCTGCAGCGTCGAGCTGCCGTGCTCGAAGGTCCCGGCCGCCGTGACGGTCAGCAGCTCTGCCGCCCACGCGCCGTCGTCGCTCCCCAGCACCCCGGCCAACTGCTCCGGCGACCAGGCGTAGGTGAGGCCCTCGATGCCGTCGGTGTCCGCGTCCAGCGCGGACGCGAAGCCGCCCTCGGACGTGCGCAGCTCGCGGAGCATCCAGTCGGCGGTATCGAGCGCGACCCGGCGGGCGAGCGCGGAGCCGGTGGCGCGCCAGAGGTGGGTGTAGACGCGCAGCAGCAGGGCGTTGTCGTAGAGCATCTTCTCGAAGTGCGGCACGATCCACGCGTCGTCGACGGAGTAGCGCGCGAACCCGCCGCCGAGCTGGTCGTACATCCCGCCGCGGGACATCGCCTCGCAGGTCCGCTCGGCCATCGCCAGCGCATGCTCGTCGCCGGTTCGGGCGTGGTGGCGCAGGAGCTGCTCAAGAACCATGGACGGCGGGAACTTCGGTGCGCTGCCGAAACCGCCCCGTTGCTCGTCGTACGACGACGCCAGCGACCGCACCGCCAGGTCGAGGTCGTCCGGGGTCGGCGGCCCGTCACCGCCGGTGAGGCCGTGTCCCGACAGCCCGTCGACGATCCGCTGTCCCGCGGCGACGACCTCCTCGCGGCGCTGCGACCAGCTCTGCGCGATCGACTCGAGCAGCTGCCGGAACGACGGCATCCCGTGCCGCGGCACCGGCGGGAAGTAGGTTCCGCAGTAGAACGGCTTTCCGGCCGGCGTCGTGAACACCGTCATCGGCCAGCCGCCGTGCCCGGTCAGCGCCTGGGTCGCCTCCATGTAGACGGCGTCGACGTCCGGCCGCTCCTCCCGGTCGACCTTCACCGCGACGAAGTGCGCGTTGAGGAACGCGGCGACCTCGGCGTCCTCGAACGACTCGTGCGCCATCACGTGGCACCAGTGGCAGGCGGCGTAGCCGATGGACACGAGCACCGGCAGGTCGCGCTCCCGTGCCTCCGCGAACGCCTCGTCCCCCCAGGGCTGCCAGTCCACCGGGTTGTCGGCGTGCTGCAGCAGGTAGGGCGACGTCTCGCTCACGAGTCGGTTGGTCACCCCGCCATCCTCCCCCGGCCGGACGATCTTGCCCAAGCCAGGACGAGCCCTCGCGCGCGCAGTTCCGTTCACGTGACCGGCGCCGACCGGGCCGCGGACGCAGTGGCCAGGGCAGGATCCCGGGCATGGACCGGGTGACGTGGTGGGGCAGCTGCCGGCGGCCGGGGTGCTGCTGGCCACGGCGCTCGGCGAGCGGGATCAGACGGACGCGACCGGTCCGGCGCTCTGACGGATCGCCGCCGGGGGGGGGGGGGCTTGCGCCCGGGCGGGCTACGCGCGCGGTCAGCGCCACCGATGGTTGGCGGCGCGGTCGGCGTCGACCGCCCGGGCTGCGGCCTACAGGGCCGGCAGCGGGTCGTCGCCGGCCAGGGCCACCGACACCGCCTCCACGAAGGTCGAGGTGAGCATGGGGTAGCCGGGAGTCTGCGGCCGGGGCACAGCAACGCAGCCCCGCGACGGTCGGGAGGAACCGCAGCTGCTCACGAGCTGGTCGGCGAACAGTCGCAGCGGCCCGTCCGCGCCGTAGAGCGGCGACCGGTCCAGGGCCCGGCGGGTCCCCGGCACGGCACCGTTGGCGTCGGCCATCCGGAGCACTTCGTCCGGGCCGAGCAGGAAGCGCAGGAACGTCGCGGCCGCGGCCGGGTGCAACGTGTCGGCGGTGACCGTCCAGGCCCACGAGCCTTGGCCCGTCTTGCTGCCTCGACCGAGGTCCGGCAGCGGCAGCACGACGAGGTCGTCACCGAGAGCCGCCGCATAGTCGGGGTACGCCCAGTGCCCCACCCAGGACAGGGCGACCCGGCGGTCCACGAACGCGCGGTCGTCGGCGTTCTCGTCGACGTGGGCGGACCAGCGACGAGGGCCTGCAGCGCCCGCACGGTGCCCGGGCCGTCGAGGTGCCCGCCCGCGCGGCCGGTGGCGGGATCGAGCAGGTCACCGCCCGCCGAGGCGACCAGCGGAGTGAATCCGTAGGTGAGCCACTCGCCGACGCCGTAGTGCGCCTTGACGTCGAGGACGCGCCCGTCGCGGTCGTGGCCGGCCAGTGCGCCGAGGACCCGGTCGAACTCCGCAGCGCTCCAGGCGTCCCTCGGTCCGGTGGGCAGCCGCACACCGGCCGAGCGGAGCTGTGCCCGGTCGCCGAACAGGCCCAGGCCGGAGTCGAACGTGCCGACCGACCAGGTCTGCCCGTCGTAGCGGGCCTGCGACCGCAGTGACGGCAGCTGCTCCCGCAGCATCCCGACCGGCAGCAGCCGGCGCAGCGGCAGCAGGTCGCCCTGGTAGGCGTAGGTGGCCACGGTCGGGCCGTCCAGGTCCAGCAGGTCGGGCAGCTGCCCGGCGGCCGCGGCGGCCTGGACATGGTCGTTGTAGTCGCCCCCGGCGATCGTGCGCACGCCCACCCGGACACCGTGCCCGGCCGCGTTGAAGCGCTGCACCTGCGCCGCGAACGCGCGTTGCTCGTTCGGGGTCCCGCTGTGCCGCCACACGGTGAGGCGCACCGGCGCACCACCGTCCTCCGACCGCGCCAGCGCGGCAGCGCCGGCGGCCCCGGCGACAGCCAGAGCGGCGGCGAGCAGAGCGGCTACCAGCGGGCGGGGGGCCATGCTGCCCTCTTCGGCAGTCGGCCCGCCGCGTGAGGCCGAGCGAGGGCTCAATCGCCGTTCATTGCCAAAAAATGGCACGAAACCGTGCCGCATGTGCCGATGAGCATGCAGAACGGAAAGCGGAGAGGAGCCAGGGTGACGCGGACGCGGACCACGATGGCGGTGTCGCTGCTGCTCGGCGGCGCGCTGCTCGCACTCGGCGTGACCACCGGAGCATCTGTGCTCGCGATCTCACGGAGCAATGCGGGGGTGACCGAGGCGCGCGCGGTGCTCGTCCAGTACTCCGGCCTCCAGCGCGCCGTCAGCGGAGAGGCGTTCGCCGAGGCCGGCTACCGCCGGTCGCCCGGCCCGGCGTCCCGCGGGCGGCTGGAGCGCTTGATCCGCGGGGTGCAGCAGGCCGTCCACTCCGTGCGGGCGGTCGGCGACCGACAGGATGGCGCGCTGCTCTCCTACGTGCAGGTGCTCAACGCCCGCTACGCCGGCCAGGTACGCACCGAGCTCGACGCCCCCGCGGCCGGTACCCGCGACGACCGGGTAGCGGGACCCGCGCTGGACGCCATCCAGCGGCTGATCGACGGCGCGGTCGACGGCCACCGTGCCGAGGCCAACGCGGCGCAGGAGGACCAGCGGCGACTGCTGGGACGGCTCGGCGTCGTGCTGCCCGTCGTGTTCCTGCTCGCCTTCTCGATGCTCGGCTGGTCGTGGTGGGCCATGCTGCGCGAGCACCGTCGGCTGCACCGCAGTGCGGTCGTGAGCGAGCGACGCGCCCTGACCGACCCGCTGACGGGACTGGCCAACCGCGACGGCCTGCGGCTGGCGATGGACGACGTACTGGAGGCGAGGGACCCGGCGTCCGCGCTGCTGCTGCTCGACCTCGACGAGTTCAAGCCGGTGAACGACACCTTCGGGCACCACGCCGGCGACGAGGTCCTCCGCGAGATCGCGCGGCGGGTCGGCCTGCTCGTCCGGCCCGGCGACGTGGTGGCCCGGCTGGGAGGTGACGAGTTCGCGGTCTTCCTCGGTGCGACAGCCGACCCCCAGGTCGTCGCGGACCGGATCCTGGCCGCCGTACGGCAGCCGGTGACCGTGGAAGGTCACGACGTGCGGGTCAGCACCAGCATCGGCATCGCCCGCGCACCCCGTGACGCGCGCGACACCGCCCGGCTGCTCCGTGCTGCCGACGGGGCCCTCTACACCGCGAAGACGGCCGGTCGGGGCCGAGCCGTGTCGGCCACGAAGCAGGCCGCGACATCCCTCGCGTCCTCGCGCGGGTGAGCCGGCGCTCGGGAAGTCCGGCCGCCATGTTCAAGTCGGGACGCGCCGGGCCGATAGAGCAGGGAGGCCCCGCGGTCCGGGGCGGGGACACGAGGAGGACGCTGATGCGGCGCTGGGAAGCGACCGGACGGCAGACTGCCGTCCTGGTCGGAGGCGCTGCGGCGCTGACCGGCGGCTACCTCGCGCTGCCCGCCGACCCCGTCCGCTCCCTCGTCTGGGTGGTGGCCGCCCTGGCCACCGCCGGAGCGGTCCTGCTGCTCACGCACCGCGACGGTGTCGAGGACCGGGTCCCCGGCTACCTGCTCGCCGCGGGTCTCACGCTGCTCACCCTCGGCCAGGCCCTCGAGATCTCCGGCCCGGACGCACCTTCGTACGCCGATGCGTCCCGGCTGCTGGCCTACGCCGTGCTCGCTGCCGCCGTCACCGCCTTCCAGCGCGACCGGATCCGGCACGACCGCGACAGCCTCCTCGACGCCCTGGTCGTCACCGTCGCCGCCGCCCAGGCCGGCTGGCTGGTGCTCATCGACCCGCTCCTGAACGACCCGGACGCCACACCCCTCGCGACCCTCGTCAGCGGCGCCTACCCCCTCGGCCACCTTCTCGTCCTCGCGGTCGCGACCCGGCTCGGGTTCGCGGTCGCCGGCGCGACCGACGGTGCCGCCCGGCTCCTGCTGGCCGGGCTCTTCACCGGTCTCGCCGCCGGCCTGACTGCCGACATCACCGACCGTCCCGAGCTCGCGGCCGGCTGGCTGGTGGGGCTGGCGCTGGTGGTCTGCGCCGTCGGGCACCCGACGATGGCCCGCCCCCGTCCGGTCGTCAGCACCGAACGACTCACCACGACCTGGCGCTTCGTCGTGCTGCTCGGGCTGGCCTGCCTGGTCTCACCCGTCATGGTCGTCACCCACCCGGTGAACGACGGCCTCACCAAGAGCGCCGTGGTCCTCGGCGGAGCCGCCATGCTCTTCACCCTCGCCGTGCTGCGGATCGTCAGCCTCCTCTCCCGGCTGCGCCGGACCTTGCGCCGCGAGCACGTCCTGCGCTCGGCCACCGGCGCTTTCGTCGGTGCCGCGGACCGGGCCGGCATCCGCGACGCAGCCCTCGTCGCGGCCGCGGAGATGCTCGACCAGCCGGGCACCCGGTCCTGGCGGGTCGACGGCGACCCCGGTGGCACCGTCGCGCAGGCCACCGATGACGCCGACCTCGCGACGTTCCTCGACTCCGCCGAGCTGTCGGCCTTCCCCGAGCACGACCAGGGCATCGGTGTCCTGGCCGGTCCGTCGCTGTTGCACGCCTCGCTCGCCGTCCCGTCGACCGCGACGCTCGTCCTGATCGCGCTGCCGGCCCGCGGCGTCGCTCGTGAGGGCGGCATCGTCGTGGTGGACCGCGCCCCCGGCCCGCGAACCGTGTCCGCCCTCGAGGGCCTGGCCTCGACGATGAACCTCGCTCTGGAGCGGCTCGACGTCGGCGAGATCATGGTCGAGCGGCGCAGCGAGCGCCGGCTCAGGCTGATGCTGCAGTACGCCTCGGACGTCATCTGCATCCTCGACCACGACCTCACGATCGTGCACGTCACGCCGGCCGTGGAGCCCATCGTCGGCCTGCCGGCGCCGGAGCTGCTCGGCATGAACTGGCTCGACGTCGTCGACGACCGGGACCGCGACGCCGCCAGGGACCTGGTCAGCCTCGCACAGGGCGGTCGCCCGGCCCGCGGCGAGATCCGGCTCATCAGCGAGGTCGGCCACACGCCGCACGTCGACGCGGTCGTCACCGAGGTCATCGACCAGGACCTCATGGGCTTCGTCATCACCTGCCACGACATCACCGACCGGCACGAGCTCGAGCAGCAGCTCACGCATCAGGCCTTCCACGACTCGCTCACCGGGCTTGCCAACCGCGCGCTGTTCCGCGATCGGCTCGGGCACGCCATGGCCCGGGCGCGCGGCACCGCCGGCTACGGCGTGCTCTTCATCGACCTGGACGACTTCAAGACCGTCAATGACAGCCTCGGTCACGCAGCCGGCGACGACCTGCTGCGCGAGATGACCAAGCGGCTGCGCACCTGCTTGCGCGACGGCGACACCGCCGCCCGGCTCGGCGGCGACGAGTTCGCGATCCTGCTCGAGGACGTCGAGGGCGACGCCGACTGCATCGTGATCGCCAACAGGCTGCTCGAGGCGCTCGCCCTGCCGTTCGACATCGCCGGGACCGAGGTCACCACCGGTGCCAGCATCGGCATCGCCCTGGGCCAGGCCGGGCCACCCCGGTCGGCCTCGCCCGAGGACCTCATGCGCAACGCCGACCTGGCGCTCTACGACGCCAAGAAGGCCGGCAAGAACCGGTACGCCGTCTACGCCCCGACGATGCACGAGACCGCCCTGGCCCGCCTCTCGCTCACCAGCGACCTGCGACACGCGATCGACCGCAACGAGCTGGTCGTGCACTACCAGCCCCTGGTCGACCTGCAGACGTCGAAGATCATCGGCCTCGAGGCGCTGGTCCGGTGGGAGCACCCTCGCCTCGGCATGCTGCAGCCGGGGCAGTTCATCACCCTGGCGGAAGAGACCGGCCTGATCGTTCCGCTCGGCCGCATGGTGCTCCAGACCGCGCTGCACGAGACCGTTCGCTGGCAGCGCGACCACGAGCTGCACCAGGACCTGCACATCGCCGTGAACGTCAGCGGCCGCCAGCTGCAGGACGCGAGCATCGTCGACGACGTCCGGCTGGCCATCAAGGCCAGCGGCATCAAGCCTTCGACCGTCGTGCTGGAGATCACCGAGAGCGTGCTGCTGCCGGGCGACGGCACGGTCGTCGAGCGGCTGCACGCCCTGTCGGCGCTGGGCGTCCACCTCTACATCGACGACTTCGGCACCGGATACTCGTCGCTGTCCTACCTGCAGATGCTGCCGGTCAACGGGCTGAAGCTGGCCCAGGAGTTCGTCGACGCGCTGCCCGGCACCGAGAGCGAGTCCGGCCTGGTGCGCACGATCCGCGACATGGCCGGCACCCTCGGCCTCTCGGCGATCGTCGCCGAGGGGATCGAACGGCCGGAGCAGTGGGCCTCGCTGCTGTCGCTGGGCTACAGCGTCGGCCAGGGCTTCCACCTGGCGGTGCCGATGCCGGCCGACCGGATCCCGACCTTCCTCACCGGCCTGCAGCTGCCCGGCGAGGGCAACTGGCACGAGGAGATCGCCCGGACCCGCGAGCCGGGGTCGACCGTCCCGCACTGAGCACGCCCGACACGCAACGGCGACCGCCGGTCGTTACTGCCGCCGGCGCGGTCCGTGCGTCTCGTCCGTCCCGCCGGAGGGGTCGACCGGACCGGGGCCGTCGGGGTCGACCGGCTCCGCCCGGGTCGGCGTGCCGCCCTCGGGGATGTCGATCCGCTTGATCTGCCGGCGCATCGAACGCACCAGCAGCCAGGTGGCGACGCCCAGCAGGGCGACCACCGCGAAGCCGAGCACCCCCGGGCTGACGGTGTTGTCAGCGGCCGCGGCCCGCACCAGGAAAGCGGCGGTGAGTGAGAGGTTCATCGAGCCAGCTCCGTCCCGCGGATGCCCGCGAAGAGGTCGTCCTCGGTGTCGGCGACGGGGATCACGGCCCGGGCCCGCTCGAAGTCCTCGGTGGGCCAGACCTCCTGCTGCACCTCGATCGGGCAGTGGAACCACGGCCCGTCGGGGTCGACCTGGGTCGCGTGCGCCAGCAGGGCCCGGTCGCGCAGCTCGAAGAACTCCGAGCACGGCACGTGGGTGGTGACGGTGCGCTCCTCGCGGTCCTCCCAGTTCTTCAGCCACTCGGAGTACGGCGACTCGAGGCCACGCGACAGCATGCCTTCGTGCAGCGCGACGGTGCGCGCCTTGGTGAAGGTCTGGTTGTAGTAGAGCTTGAGCGCCTGCCAGGGCTCCCCCGCCTCGGGGTACCGCGCCGGGTCGGCGGCGGCGTCGAACGCGAACACCGAGATCGTGTGGCACATGACGTGGTCCGGGTGCGGGTAGCCGCCGTTCTCGTCGTACGTCGTCATGACGTGCGGCCGGAACGACCTGATGAGCCGCACCAGCGGCTCGGCCGCGACCTCGACGTCCATGCCGCCGAAGCAGCCGTCGGGCAGCGGCGGCAGCGGGTCGCCCTCGGGCAGGCCGGAGTCGACCCAGCCGAGCCAGTCCTGGCGGACGCCGAGAATCCCGCGAGCCGCATCCATCTCGGCGCGGCGCACCGCCGTGAGGTTGGCCAGCACCTCCGGGTCGTGCTCCAGCTTGGGATTGAGGATCGACCCCCGTTCGCCCCCGGTGCAGGTGACGACGTGGACGTCGACCCCCTCGGACACGTACTTGGCCATCGTCGCCGCGCCCTTGCTCGACTCGTCGTCGGGGTGCGCGTGGACCGCCATCATCCGCAGCTGCTCGCTCACGGGCACAATCATCGTGCACCCGACCGACACGACGACCCAGCAGGTGGCTCCGCGTGACCGAACCCGCCGTGAACGGCCCCCTCGCCGCCCGCTACGGCGGCCGGCAGCGACGGCCCTCCCCGGGCCTGGTCGCCGGCGTCGTCGTGCTGGCCAGCGCGTTCGTGGGCTGGGTGGTCTGGGCCGCCCTGGGGGCCATCGCCCCGGACGTGACCTCCCAGGTCACCGGTTTCGTCGTGACCGGTCCGCAGGAGATCCGCGTGAAGGTCGTCATCGGCGCCGACGAGGGCCGGGTGTCCTGCCCGCTGCGGGCGCTGGACAAGGACCGGGAGACCGTCGGGGCGACCACGCTCCGGGTGCGGGTACCGTCGTCGGGACGGGTCGAGACCACCGTGCCCGTGCGCACCCGTGCCATCGCGGTGACCGCCGTCCTGGACGAGTGCGTGCGACCGGGCGCAGGCTGAGCGGGAGCGCGAAGTAGACGCGACCCACCCGGTCGTTGTTAGCCTCGACGTCATCACCACCACGCGACCGGCGCCGTCCGCGCCGACGGTCGCCCAGGTCGTACCCACGCACGAGGAAGGAGCCCTGCCGTGACCGAGACCACCGAGAACGTCACCTGGTTGACCCAGGAGGCCTACGACCGGCTCAAGGACGAGCTCGACTTCCTGGCCGGCGAGGGCCGCCGCGAGATCGTCCAGCGGATCGAGGCCGCCCGCGAGGAGGGCGACCTCCGCGAGAACGGCGGCTACCACGCGGCCAAGGACGAGCAGGGCAAGCGTGAGGCGCGGATCCGCCAGCTCCAGCAGCTGCTCGACAGCGCCCAGGTCGGCGAGGCGCCCAAGGCCCCGAAGGGCGTCGTCGCGCCCGGGACCATCGTCACGGCCAAGGTGGCCGGCGAGACCATGCGCTTCCTGCTCGGCTCCCGTGAGGTCGCCGGCGACGGCATCGAGGTCTACTCGGAGAAGTCACCGCTCGGCTCGGCGATCAACGGCAAGCACATCGGCGACACCTCGTCGTACAAGGCACCGAACGGCAACAAGATCGAGGTCGAGGTCGTCGACACCGAGCCGTTCGCCGGCTGAGCGTCGCCGACCCACGGCCCGCCGGGGCCTTCAGCCCCGGGCGACGTAGACCGTGTTGGCCGACGTTCCGCGGGTGAGCGGGTTGGCGAACTCCACGACGTGCGCGTCGACGTCGACGAACACCTCGCGCAGGACCGGCAGGAAGTCGGCATCGGGCGGGTCGTCGGACCACAGCGCGAAGACACCGTCGTCGGCCACCAGCCGCTGCAGCGCCCGGAGACCGTCGGTCGTGTAGAACGCCGCGTGGCTGGGGTGCAGCACGTGCCGGGGCGAGTGGTCGACGTCGAGCAGCACCGCGTCCCAGCGCCGACCCGGCCGCCCGGGGTCGAAGCCGTCGGCGGCCGCCAGCGCGAAGAAGTCGCCCGCGAGCAGTCGGACGCGCGGGTCGCCGGAGAGCCCGACCGTGTCCGGCAGCAGGTCCCGGCGATGCCAGTCGACGACCTCGCCGAGCGCCTCGACCACCGTGAGCGACCGCACCCGGTGGTCCGCCAGGGCCGTACGGGCGGTGTAGCCCAGACCGAGCCCGCCCACGACGACGTCGACCGGCCGGTCCGGCAGGGTGGCCAGACCGAGCCGCGCCAGCTCGACCTCGGCGACCGTGAAGAGGCTGGACATGAGGAACTCGTCACCGAGCTTCACCTCGAAGACGTCCACATCGAGCTGCGGGTCGCGGCGCCGGCGCAGGGAGATCTCGCCCATCGGTGTCGCACGCCAGGCGAGCTCCTCGATCCTGGGCGCGCTCAGCGGCTGGCCGCCTTGCGGTACTGGCGCACCGACAGCGGCACGAACACCGCCAGGATGAGGACCACCCACAGCAGCGTGTAGGGCACCGGGTGCTGCATGGCCCAGTTGTCCGGCGGCGGCAGCTTCGCGCTGGTGTTGCCGAACTGCTCGCGGGCCGCCTGGGTCACGGCGGACACCGGGTTCCAGTTGGCGAAGGCCTCGAGCGGGCCGGGGAGGGTGCTGGACGGTACGAAGGTGTTGGCGATGAAGGTCGCCGGGAAGATGACGATGAACGACGCGTTGTTGACGATCTCCGGCGTCCGGACGAGCAGGCCGACGAACGCCATCACCCAGGACACCGCGTAGGCGAAGGCCAGGATCACCAGGAAGCCGCCGAGGGCGGGGAAGAACCCGGTGTGGATGCGCCAGCCGACGACCAGACCGCTGCCGGCCATCACCACGAGGCTGATGACGTTGATGGCGACATCGCTGACCGTGCGGCCGAACAGCACGGCGGACGGCGCCATCGGAAGCGACCGGAACCGGTCGATGATGCCCTTCTGGAGGTCCTCGGCGAGGCTGTAGCCGGTGAACGTCGCACCGAAGACGACGGTCTGGGCGAAGATCCCGGCGATGAGGAACTCCTTGTAGCCCACACCGGGCACGTTGATCGCGCCGCCGAACACGTAGGCGAACAGCAGCACGAACATGATCGGCTGCAGCGTCGTGAAGACCAGCAGGTCCGGGACCCGCTTGATCTTGATGAGGTTGCGTTTGGTGATGACGGCGGAGTCGGCGACCGCTTCGGTGAGAGCGCTCATCGGGCCGCCACCTCCTGCTTCGTGGTCGTACCGGCGCGCCCGGCGGGCGGGTCCTCACCGGGGTCGACGGCGTCCTCCGCCGCGTGTCCGGTGAGGCTCAGGAACACGTCGTCGAGGGTCGGGCGCCGCAGGCCGATGTCCGACACGGTCACCCCCGCGGCGTCGAGCTCGCGGATGGCCGCGACCAGCACGGCCGAGCCACCGTCGACGGGCAGCGTGAGGCGACGGCCGTCGCGGTCGAGCTGGGCCTCGCCCGAGCCGACCGGCTCCAGGGCACGTCGGGCGGCGGCGACCTGGGCGGCGTCGGCCACCGTGAGCTCCAGCCGCTCGCCACCGACCTGGTCCTTGAGCTCGTCGGCGGTGCCCTTCGCGATGACCCTGCCGTGGTCGATGACCGCGATGCGGTCGGCGAGCTGGTCGGCCTCCTCGAGGTACTGCGTGGTGAGCAGGAGCGTCGTGCCGCCCCGCACGAGGTCGGCGATGACGTCCCACATGCCGAGGCGGCTGCGCGGGTCGAGGCCGGTGGTGGGCTCGTCGAGGAACAGGATCGGCGGCGACGCGACGAGCGCGGCCGCCAGGTCCAGCCGGCGACGCATGCCGCCCGAGTAGCCCTTGGCGGGACGTCCACCGGCCTCGACGAGATCGAGCAGCTCGAGCAGCTCGTGGGCACGCTCGCGGCTCGCAGTGCGACCGAGGTGGTAGAGCCGGCCCACCATGTCGAGGTTCTCGAAGCCGGTCAGGTGCTCGTCGACCGCGGCGTTCTGGCCGGAGAGACCGATGACCCGGCGCAGCCGGCGCGCGTCCCGGACGACGTCCAGCCCCGCCACGGTGGCGTGGCCCTCGTCGGGCTCCAGCAGCGTGGTGAGGATGCGCACGGTGGTGGTCTTGCCGGCGCCGTTGGGCCCCAGCAGGCCCACCACGGTGCCCTGGGCGACACTGAGGTCCAGCCCGTCGAGCGCCGTCACCGCGCCGTAGCGCTTGACCAGCCCCTCGGCCACGATCGCGTTCGTCATACCTGCTGCTCCTCCGATGGTCCCGCCGTGTCGTCGATCCTCGTCGAACGGTCAGACATCCCGCGACGCCGTTTCTCATCGGCCGGTCCGCGATTCACGATGTATCGCGTTCAGGAACACGATACATCGCGATCGGTCACGCGAGCACGCGGCGGGCTCGCCGGTCAGAAGACCAGCGGGTAGCCCGCCGAGCGGAGTCTCGAGAGCACCTGCTCGCAGTGCTCCTCCCCCCGGGTCTCGAGCTCGAGGCGCACCTCGACCTCGTCGACCAAGAGGCGCGCGTCGGTGCGCACGTGCTCGACCTCCACCACGCTGGCGCCGGCCGCCGCCACCTCGGTGAGCAGCTCGACCAGCGCACCTGGCTTGTCGGAGATCCGGACGCGGAAGGCGAGGAACCGGCCGGCCACGGCGAGTCCGTGCCGCAGCACCCGCATGAGCAGCAGGGGGTCGATGTTGCCGCCGGAGAGCACGACCGCCACCGGCGGCTCGAACGCGCGCGGGTCGTCGAGCAGGGCGGCCACGCCCGCGGCACCGGCCGGCTCGACGACGAGCTTGGCCCGCTCGAGGCACAGCAGCAGCGCCCGCGACATCGACTCCTCCGACACCGTCACGATGTCGTCGACAAGCTCCTGCACGATCTGGAAGGGCACCGTCCCCGGGCAGCCGACCGCGATGCCGTCGGCCATCGTCGACATCCGGTCCAGCGGCACCGGGTGCCCGGCCGCGAGCGAGCCGGGGAACGCGGCCGCACTCTCGGCCTGGACGCCGACGACCCGCACGTCCGGCCGGGTCGACTTCACGGCGAGCGCGATGCCGGCGAGCAGTCCCCCGCCGCCGGTGCACACGACGACCGTCCGGACGTCGGGCACCTGCTCGAGGATCTCCAGGCCGACGGTCCCCTGCCCCGCGACGATGTCGGGATGGTCGAAGGGGTGAACGAGCACCGCCCCCGTCTCCGCCGCGAAGGCCGTGGCGGCAACCAGCGCCTCGTCGACCGACGATCCGTGGAAGCGCACCTCGGCGCCGTACGCCCGGGTGGCCTCGACCTTCGGGATGGGAGCGCCCTCAGGCATGAACACCGTCGAGCGGAGGCCACGCAGGCTGGCGGCGAGGGCGACGCCCTGGGCGTGGTTGCCGGCACTGGCGGCCACGACCCCGCGCGCGGACTCCTCGGTCGAGAGACGGGCGATGCGCGTGTAGGCGCCGCGGATCTTGAAGGATCCGGCGCGCTGGAGGTTCTCGCACTTGAGCCAGACCGGCCCGCCGAGCCGCTCCGACAGCGGGCGTGACCCCTGGACCGGGGTGTCCCGGATGACGCCCTCCAGCAGCGCGCGTGCGGCCTTGACGTCGTCCACCGTCACCGGCAGGTGCTGCGACGGCGTCGTCATGGCCGCCAGTGTGCCAGGGGTGCCGGTCCGATCCGGTCGCGTCAGCTCAGGGCCGGTCCAGGAAAGCGAGCACCGAGGCAGTGAACGTGTGCAGGTGGCTGCGACCGGCGACCGGCCCGATCTCCCCGGCCGCGAAGAACCCGGCGACGCCGGAGGTCCGCAGCCCGGCGCGGACCGCCTGCACGTCGTGGTCGGCCGTGCCGAACAGGTCGGCGCCACGGCCGGTGCAGGAGAACAGCAGCGCACCCGCGACATCACCCGGCACGGTGGCCAACACCCGATCGAGGTCGTGCGCGGCGCTCTCCGCGTCGCGCACCTGGAGCTGGACCGTCTGGCCCACCTCCAGGAGGTCGCCGACGACCAGCCCCTCGCGCTCGGTGTCGGCACCGACCACGCCGCGCACCAGGAAGTCGCCGAGGTCGTGCTCGTCGGCGTACTCGTCCATGGCGACGCCGAGGTGCAGGCCACCGCTCACCATTGCCTGCTCGGCGGGCGGGAGCGAGGCCAGCACCTCCTCGAGCTTGGCCGTGGCCGGGCGGCCGGCCAACCCGAGCACCACGTTGCCCTCGGCCGCGGTGACCGTCATGGTCGGCCCCACCGGACGGCAGCCCTGGCTCAC
Source organism: Actinomycetes bacterium (assembly GCA_038246545.1). Lineage (GTDB taxonomy): Bacteria > Actinomycetota > Actinomycetes > JACCUZ01 > JACCUZ01 > JBBRVW01. The sequence continues at coordinate 200,499 of JBBRVW010000001.1, forward strand.
GACCGGCACCGGCACGACGTCGCCGCCGAGCACGACGCCGACGGCGCCGCGGTCACGCACGACGCCGTCGACGAGCAGCCGGGTCGATCCGGCGCCGCGCAGGCCCGAGGCGTTGCCCCCGGTGATCGGCAGCCCGGGGAGCGCCTCGTTCGCCTGCTCCACGAAAGCGTCGACCGGGAACGACCACGGGTCGACGAGCAGGACAGCCGCGCGGTCGTCGGCACGGTGCACCGGCATGCCGACGACAGCGATCGACTCCGAGGTCCGCAACACCTCGAGGTGGAAGGAGCGCACATCGACGCCCGGAAGGCTGCCGGCCCACACGCTGACCGCGGACGTGAGCTCGACACCGCGACCGCCACCGATCACGCCCGGGGCGCTGCACCCGATCGCTGTCGGCGCACCGGTCAGCTCACCGGCTCGTTCGAGCGCCGCGGCCACGTCGTCCGGTTCGGCACCGCAGGCGAAGACCAGCGCGAGGTCCGGTGCGGCACCGCCCATCGCCAGCAGCGCCCCCCGGGTGGCAGCCTCGGCGGCCCGCACCAGGTCGGCGTCGACCGCCAGGCCGTCGCCGCAGCGCACCCCGGCCCGGCTGCTGGTCCGCCCGCCTGGTCGCACCGCCCCATCCTCGCCCCGGACCGGCCTGGGAAACAGCCGCCACCCGACGTACGGTCGAGGACGTGCCTGAGCGACCCACCGCGTCCACCCCCACCGTCACGACCCTGGCCGAGCTGCGCGAGAGCGGCCACACCTACCGCCCGGTCAAGACCGAGATCCGCGAGAACCTGCTCGACCTGCTGCGGTCGGGGAAGCCCCGGTTCGAGGGCATCGTCGGGTTCGACGAGACGGTGCTGCCCGCCCTCGAGCGCGCCCTGCTCGCCGGGCACGACCTGGTGCTGCTCGGCGAGCGCGGACAGGGCAAGACCCGTCTGATCCGCACCCTCACCACGCTGCTCGACGAGTGGACGCCCGTCGTCGACGGCTGCGAGATCAACGACCACCCCGAGATGCCCGTCTGCTCGCGCTGCCGCCGGCTGCACGCCGAGGTCGGTGACGACCTGCCGGTGGGCTGGAAGCACCGCAGCGAGCGGTACGGCGAGAAGCTCGCGACCCCCGACACCTCGGTCGGCGACCTGATCGGGGACATCGACCCGATCAAGGTCGCGGAGGGTCGCACCCTCGGCGACCCCGAGACCGTGCACTACGGCCTGGTGCCGCGCACCAATCGCGGCATCTTCGCCATCAACGAGCTGCCGGACCTCGCCGAGCGGATCCAGGTGTCCCTGCTCAACGTGCTGGAGGAGCGCGACATCCAGGTCCGCGGCTACGCGCTGCGGTTGCCGCTCGACATCCTGCTGGTGGCCAGCGCCAACCCCGAGGACTACACCAACCGCGGCCGCATCATCACCCCGCTCAAGGACCGCTTCGGCGCCGAGATCCGCACGCACTACCCCGACCTGCTCGAGGACGAGATGGGCGTCATCCGACAGGAGGCCGACCTCGCCGCGCTGGTGCCGGACTTCCTGCTCGAGGTCGTGGCGCGGTTCACCCGGCACGTGCGCGAGTCGCCGGCCGTCGACGCGCGGTCCGGGGTGTCCGCGCGCTTCGGCGTCGCGGCGACCGAGACCGCCGCCGCCTCCGCGCTGCGCCGCTCGGCCCTCACCGGCGAGCAGCCTGCGGTCACCCGCATCTGCGACCTGCCCGCCGTGGTGCCCAGCCTGCTCGGCAAGGTGGAGTTCGAGGTCGACGAGGAGGGTCGCGAGGTCGAGGTGCTCGCGCACCTGCTCCGCAAGGCCACCGCCGAGAGCTTCCGGCACCACCTCGGCGCCTCCGACCTCAAGGCGCTCATCGAGAAGTTCGACGAGGGCCTGCTGGTCGAGAGCGGCGACCTGGTGCCGGGACGCCGGCTGCTCGACCAGGTCGGCCCGCTGCCCGGGCTGGCGCACCTGCTCGAGCTGCTCGGCGTCGACGAGGGCGCCGAGACCCCCGAGCTGGCAGCGGCCGCCCTCGAGTTCGCGCTCGAGGGCCTGTTCCTCAACCGGCGCATCAGCAAGGACGACAGCCCCTCCGGCGGCATCCGCTACGGGTCCTAGTGTCCCCACCAGAAGCATTCGCCCTGCTGCGCGCCGCCGCACCGGCGCCTTGCGTTGTTGTCGTCGGCCCGCGTAGAACACCGCTACGCGGAGCTGCTCCGCCCAGCCATGCATCCGGAGCAACGCCGCTCGCTACCGAGCAACGCTCCCGGCAGGGGCACTAGCCGTGCCCCGGGGTTACCGCTACGGCAGCTGGCACGAGGGTCCTGACCCGCTCGCGCCGCCGCACGACGTCCGGCGGGCGCTCGACCAGCTCGGCGACGACGTGCTCGCGGGGTCGACCCCGCGGGACGCGCTGCGCCGGATGATGCGCCGCGGCGACGACGAGCAGGGACGGCGCGGCCTCGACGACATGCTGCGCCGGATCCGTGAGCAGCGGCGGCAGCTGCGCGACCAGGGACGGCTCGGCGGGACCCTCGACGAAGTACGCCGGCTGATCGACACCGCGGTCGGGCAGGAGCGGTCCGAGCTGTTCCCCGACCCCTCCGACGACGCGCGGTTCCGCGAGGCCGGCCTCGACGCGCTCCCGTCCGACCCGGCGCGCGCGGTCCGCCAGCTGGAGACCTACGACTGGCGCTCGGCCGAGGCCGCGCAGACCTTCGAGCAGGTCAAGGACCTGCTGCGGCGCGAGGTGCTCGACACGCAGTTCCGCGGGATGAAGGAAGCACTGGAAAGTGCACAGGATCCCGAGTCTGCATCGTCATTGGCCCGCATCAAGGACATGGTGGCCGACCTCAACGCGATGCTCGCCGCCGACGCGAAGGGCGAGCACACGCAGGAGCAGTTCGACGACTTCATGCGGACGTACGGCGACCTGTTCCCGGACCAGCCCCGCGACCTCGAAGAGCTCGTCGACTCGCTGGCCCGCCGGGCTGCCGCGGCCGAGCGGATGATGCGGTCGATGTCGCCGCAGCAGCGGGAGGAGCTGGCCGCGCTGATGGCCGGCGCGCTGGAGGACATGGACCTCGCGCGCGAGATGCAGCAGCTGAACGAGGCGCTGCGGGCACGCCGTCCGGACCTGGACCGGCGCAGCCGGGAGCGGATGGAGGGCGACGAGCCGATGGGCGCCGGCGAGGCGACCAGCGCGCTCCAGGACCTGGCCGACCTCGACGACCTCGAGTCGACCCTCGGCCAGGACTACCCCGGGGCCAGCCTCGAGGACGTCGACGAGGAGGCGGTGCAGCGGGCGCTCGGCCGCGGTGCCGCCGACGACCTGCGCGAGCTGCGTCGGCTGGAGCGCGAGCTCGAGGAGCAGGGGTACCTCCACCGGTCCGGTGACCGGCTCGACCTCACCGCGAAGGCCGTCCGGCGGCTGGGCCAGACCGCGCTGCGGCACGTCTTCGCCGACCTCCGCTCGGCCGGCCGCGGCGGACATGACGTGCCGGACGCCGGGCAGGCCGGTGAGCTCACCGGCGCCAGCCGCCAGTGGCACTTCGGCGACGAGCAGCCGCTCGACGTCGTCCGCACCCTGACCAACGCCGTGCGCGCCCGAGCGGCGAGGACGGGCAGCGGCGGTTGGACGGGCGGCATCAAGCTGACCTCCGACGACTTCGAGGTGGCCGAGACCGACCGGCGCACCTCGGCCGCGGTCTGCCTGCTCGTCGACCTGTCGTACTCGATGGTGCTGCGCGACACCTGGGGGGCAGCGAAGGCGACGGCGCTGGCGCTGCACGCACTCGTGTCCGGGCAGTTCCCGCAGGACGCGCTGACCATCATCGGGTTCTCGTCGTACGCACGGACCCTGCAGGCGACCGAGCTCGCGAGCCTCGACGCCGACTACGTGCAGGGCACCAACCTGCAGCACGCGCTGGCGCTGGCCGGGCAGTTCCTCGACAAGCACCCCGACCACGAACCGGTTGTCCTCGTCGTCACCGACGGCGAGCCGACCGCGCACCTGCTGCCCGGCGGCCGTCCGTACTTCGCGTGGCCGCCGGAGCCCGAGACCCTGACGGCGACTGTCGTGGAGGTCGACCGGATGACGCGACGCGGCGCGACCCTCAACGTGTTCCAGCTCGACGACGACCCGCGGCTCACGGCGTTCATGCAGGACCTGGCGCGACGCAACGGCGGCCGGGTCCTGCTCCCCGACCCGCGCCGGCTCGGGCAGTTCGTCGTCAGCGACTACCTGTCGCGACGCAGCGGCAAGCGGTCCCGCCGCGCGGGCTGACCCCCTCGGGGCGCCCGCCCACGACCCGCTCGCCGGCGACCTGGGCCCCCCGACACGCCGCCGGGTGGCCCGACCGGTGGGGGAACGAGGTCGCGAACGATCTTCCGGCACCACCGCGTGGCCGGGCGCTCACCAGGTCGCCCGGCTGGTGGCTCAAGTTCTCCGGCCGGATGTCCGATACACTGGACGGCAGCAGCCCACCCAGAGGTTGCCCGGAGTGCCCCAGTCGGGCGCCCGGTACCCCGCCCCCGAGGGGCCGGCGACATCAGATCCGCGAGATTGACGCGTGCCTGACCGCCGTACCTCAGGGCAGGACACGCACCAGCCGTCGACGCGGACCCGTGAGAGAGATGCGGGTCGCCGGCGGCGCAGCACGGAAGGAGACCAACATGGTCGAGGACGACTTCGGTCCCTGGGACGACTGACCCAGGACCACACGAGAAGGTTCAGGTCCATCGACGCCCCGTCCGGCACTCGTGCCGGGCGGGGCGTCGTCGTCCGAGCCAAAGATCCTTTGTGCGGCGACACACCGCATCACCGGCGAGCCTGGTGGGCAGCGCCCAAAGGATCTCGACGGCCTGCTCAGCGGGCGTTCGGCGCCCCGGCTACCGTCACCGCGTGACGACCAGCGACGAGGGTGCCCGACCCCCACGCCGCCGCAACCCGATGGCCGGGCTGCCCCGCGAGGTGGGCGTGCTGACGGCCGTGGCGTTCGCCGTCGCGGTGGGCTTCGGTGTCGTGGCGCCGGCCATCCCGGTGTACGCCCGGGAGTTCGGGGTGGGGCGCACAGCGGCGGGCGCGGTGATCTCGGCGTTCGCGTTCATGCGGCTGGTCTCGGCCCTGGGCAGCGGTCGTCTGGTGAACCGGATCGGCGAGCGCCTGGTCCTGGCCACCGGCATCGCCATCGTGGCCGTGAGCAGCGCCCTGGCCGGCCTCGCGCAGACGTACACCCAGCTGCTCGTGCTGCGCGGGATCGGTGGCGTCGGCTCGGCGATGTTCACCGTCTCGGCCATCTCCCTGCTCCTCCGGGTGGTCGACGCCGACCAGCGCGGGCGCGCGACCGGGATGTGGCAGTCCGGCTTCCTGCTCGGCGCCATCGCCGGACCCGCAATCGGCGGTCCGCTGACCGCGATCTCGCTGCGGGCGCCGTTCTTCGTGTACGCCGGGACGCTCACCGTCGCCGGCGGCATCGGCCTGCTGTTCCTGACCAAGGCGTCGCTGCACGACGTCGACACCTCGACGTCGCGGGCGACCACCGTCACCCTGCCGCAGGCGTTGCGGGTCTCCGGCTACCGTGCCGCGCTGACGTCAAACCTCGGCAACGGATGGGCGCTGTTCGGCGTCCGCAGCTCGCTGATCCCGCTGTTCGTCACCGAGGGCATCGGGGCATCGGCAACCTGGACGGGCATCGGCTTCTTCGTCTCCGCGGCGGCCCAGGGTGGCCTGCTGCTGGTCGCCGGATCGTTCACCGACCGGGTCGGACGCCGCCCCGCGCTGCTGATCGGTGGGGCGGCCGCGACGGTCTCGATGCTCGGGCTCGCACTGAGCGACTCGCTCGTCGTCTACACGGTCGCCATGGCGCTGTTCGGCGCCGGCGCGGCGTTCCTGTCGGTCGCTCCGAGCGCAGTCGTCGGTGACGTCGTCCACGGCAAGGGCGGCACCGTCGTGGCGGCGTTCCAGATGTCCGCCGACCTGGGCGCCGTCGTCGGGCCGCTCGTCGCCGGCGAGCTCGCCGACCGCTACTCGTTCGGTGCCGCGTTCGGCGTCACCGCCGGTGTCGTCGCCGCGGGTCTCCTGACCGCGTTCCTCTCGACCGAGACGCGCCGGGTTCCCGGTGCCGATGACGAGACGGTGGACTCGGGTGGGGTGGATGCCGAGCCCGCTCCGGGTACCACGGGGTGATGCTCCGGAGCAGGGTTGGGACCCGTTGCCCGGCAACGGTGTCAGCGTGATCACCGGTCGGGGGTCAGGCCCATGCTGAGCCACCAGCTGGACGACTGACCGAGTGATCCACCTCACGGCCCGCGACCCCACTGCTCACCCGAGTCCAGGGAGCAGAACGGGGGCAGCGGGTGAAACCCCGTGGACGAGCCGCAGCGGTCGACCTAGCGTCCGCGGGGTGATCTACCAGCACCCGTTGGCGTACCTCCTCGGCCTGGAGGGCATCGCGCTCCTGCGCGCCTACGGCGGCGAGCACGACCGCGCGTTCACCCTGGCCCGCCTGGCCGAGATCCGCACCCTTCTCGACCGGGCCGCCGAGCTCGGTGACGGCGCCACCGCGCACCCGATCTCGACGACGGAGGGCTACCGGGCGTGGGCAGCCTCCTACGACTCCCCCGGCAACCAGCTCCTCGACCTCGAGCAGCCCGTGGTTCGCGCGATCCTCGACCGGCTACCGGTCGGGGCGGCGCTCGATGCCGCCTGCGGTACCGGGCGCCACTCGGCCCACCTGTCCGACCTCGGCCACCAGGTCATCGGCGTCGACTCCTCGCCGGAGATGTTGGCCTTGGCTCGCACGAAGGTGCCCGCCGCCGACTTCCGCGAGGGAACGCTGGAGCGGCTGCCGCTGCCCGACGATCACGTCGACCTCGTGATCTGTGCGCTCGCCCTCACCCACGTGACGGACCTCGGGTCCGCCCTGGCCGAGCTCGCGCGGGTGCTCCGGCCCGGTGGCCACCTGGTGCTGTCCGACTCGCGCGGGATTCTCGAGGACCTCGGCGTGCCGATGGTCACCACAGCCTCCGACGGCAGTCAGGTGTACCTGCCGAACCGGCTCCGACGGACGAGCGACTACCTCGCTGCCGCACTGCCGCTCGGCCTGGAGGTGCGCAGCTGCCAGGAGCTCGAACGGCCGTCACCACTGGTGGGGCCGGACGGCACCCCGACGGCCGACGAGAACCCGGTGCCGCCCTACGACCCGGGCGAGCCCGGCGACATCTGGTCGCTGCACCGGTTCGCACCCGCGGCGACCAACGCCGCCTACCACCGCATGCCGGTCGCGATCGTCTGGCACTTCCAGCTGGCAACCACCGAGCCAGGCGGTGGGTCGCGCAGCTGACCGGTGGGACCCTGGTCGGCATGCCGCTGTTCACGGTCGACGAGGCGATCACCGAGCTCCAGGGCCTGCTGCCCGTGCTCGACGAGATCGTGACGCTGCGCGCCGAGGCAGCCGAGCTCGCAGCGGCTGCGACCCCCGGAGGTAGGCCGACGTCGCTCGGCGGCCTCCCGGAGCTCAAGCCTGCCCAGGCCCGGCTCGACGAGCTGCTCACGAAGGTGCAGGAGACGGGCGCCGAGCTCAAAGGCCTCGCGCCGCTGCTCGTCGACTTCCCGAGCCAGCTCGACGGTGTCGACGTGCTGCTCTGCTGGCTCGAGGGGGACCGCGCCCTCGAGTGGTACCACCGCACCGACCTCGGCTTCGCCGGTCGGCGACGGCTGCCGTGACCCGTCGGGACGCCATCTCCCGCCCGGCCTCGTGATCCGGCCGGCTGACGTGGGCGACATCACCCGCCTGCAGGAGATCGAGGTGGCCGCCGGCGAGATGTTCCGCCCGTTGGGCATGGACCTGGTCGCCGACGACGACCCGATCACGGTCGACGAGCTCCGGGCCTACGTCGAGGCCGGACACGTCTGGGTCGCGTGGGCCGACGACCGCGCCGACGCCGTCGGCTACCTGGTGCTGGACGTCGTCGACGGCGCAGCCCACGTGGAGCAGGTCACGGTCCATCCCCAGGCCGCGCGCCGCGGTGTCGGCCGCGCCCTGGTCGAGCACGTGGCGAGCTGGGCCGCGGCGGAAGGTTTCGCGGTGATGACGCTGACCACCTTCGTCGACGTGCCGTGGAACGCGCCTTACTACGAGCGGCTCGGCTTCCGGCAGCTCGGCCCCGCCGACGAGGGCCAGCAGCTGCGACGGGTCCGCTCCGAGGAGCGGGCGCACGGCCTCGACGCGTGGCCGCGGGTCAGCATGGGGCGGGACCTCACGGCGTAGCTGCCGGGCCGGCACCACCACGGGACGCCAGGTGACGCGGGGGTGGCTGACTCTCGAGCAGGGTCGGTGATGCCGCTGCCACGTGCGCTGTCGCCCGCCCGACGTTTCAGATCAGCCCTGGAGGCCGGCCCGCACCAGCATCCCGGCGGCCTCCGGGTGCTGCTGCGCGAGCAGTCCCGCCGCGGCGAGCACGTACCGGGTGTCCACGACGGTACGGGCCTGTTCCGGGACCGCCCAGCCGCCGGCGAGGTCGCTCGTCGCCGGCCCCAGCACGAGGGCGGCGCGCCCCCTTGTCGCGTGCCGCAGCACGCCGCCCGACCCGACGACGAGCCCGACCTGGCGCAGGTCCTTCCCACCGCGTGCGTGCCGTCGCAGCGCGACCGTGACGGCGAGCTGCGCCAGCCGCGCGTCGTCGTCACGTCCCTGCTCGTCCGAGGGGAGGTACGCCGGCTCGGCCACCCGCACGGCGGCGGCGGCGCGCAGGCGGTCGGCCTCCACCTCCTCGAGCAGCCGTTCTGCGACCGCGGCCGCGACGACACCCGCCGCGCCCCAGCGCATGCCGAGATCGCCCTCGACGGTGCGGCTGCGCCAGAGCACCTCGACGACGTCCTTGCGCAGCACGGCGTCCTCGCCCTGCGGCGTCACGACCGAGTAGACGTCGGTCGTCGCGCCGCCGACGTCCACGACGAGGACGTCGCCCGCACCCGGCGCGTGGCCGGCCCCGTCGGCGAGAACCTCGACCCCCGCCAGCACGGCGTCGGGTGTCGCGGCGCGCACCATCGCGGGGAAGTCGGCTCTCGACGACAGCCCCTTGCCGCCGATGACGTGGCCGATGAACACCTCGCGGATCGCCAGCCGTGCCGGCATCGGGTCGAGCCGACCGATCTCCGGCAGCACGTTCGCGGTGGCGGTGACCGGCACGCCGGCCGCAGCCAGCTCCGCCACCGCACCGTCACGCGCTTCGACGTTTCCCGCGACCACCACCGGGACCGCGAGCCGCCGCCCGGCGAGCGCCCCGGCGTTGTGGCGCAGGGTCTCGCTGTTGCCACCGTCGGTCCCACCGACCAGCAGCACGACGTCCGGGCGCGAGGCGAGCAGGGCGTCGAGGGCGTGGTCGTCCAGCCGTCCGGCCGCGACGTGCTCGACCCGCGCGCCTGCCGACAGACCGACGCGGTGCCCGGCCTCGGCGGTGACCAGCTGCTCGTAGCCGACGACGGCGAGCCGCAGCCCGCCTCCGGCCGACGAGCAGGCCAGCGTCTCCACCGACGGCCCGGCGCCGAGCTCGGCGCGCACCGCGTCGACGCCGTCCATGACGTCGGTCGCGATCGTGGTCGGGTGCGACGCCGTCCCCAGCAGCGTGCCGTCGTCGACGTCAACCAGGGCGGCCTTGGTGTACGTCGAGCCGACGTCGACGCAGACGACCGCGGGCACGTCAGGCGAGCGCGCGGGTGAGGTCCTCGACCAGGTCCTCGACGGCCTCGATGCCCACCGAGAGCCGCACCAGGTCGGCCGGCACCTCGAGCGGCGAGCCGGCGGCCGACGCGTGCGTCATCCGGCCGGGGTGCTCGATGAGCGACTCGACGCCGCCGAGCGACTCGCCGAGAGTGAAGACCTGCGCGCGGTTGCACACCTCGACGGCGGCCTCCTCGCCGCCCACGACGCGGAACGACACCATGCCGCCGTACGCCTTCATCTGCTTGACCGCGACGTCGTGGCCGGGGTGCCCGGGCAGACCCGGGTAGTAGACCTCGGTGACCTTCGGGTGCGCAGTGAGCAGGTCGACGACCCGCTCGGCGTTCTCGCAGTGCCGGTCCATCCGCACACCGAGAGTCTTGATGCCGCGCAGCACCAGCCACGAGTCGAACGGTCCGGCAACCGCGCCCATCGCGTTCTGGTGGTAGGCGACCTTCTCCGCCAGCTCGTCGTCGGCGAGCACCAGTGCGCCCCCCACCACGTCGGAGTGGCCGCCCAGGTACTTCGTCGTCGAGTGCACGACGGCGTCGGCGCCGAGCGGGATCGGCTGCTGGAGGTACGGCGACGCGAACGTGTTGTCCACCACGAGCAGCGCACCGGCCTCGTGCGCGACCTCGGCGATCGCGGCGATGTCGGCGATGCCGAGCAGCGGGTTGGTCGGCGTCTCGACCCACACGACCTTGGTCTCGCCCGGCCGGACCGCGGCACGCACCGAGTCGGCGTCGTGGCCGCCGGCCGGCGTGTACGACAGCCCCCAGGCCTCCTGCACCTTGGCGAAGAGCCGGTAGGTGCCGCCGTACGCGTCACCCGGGATGACGGCGTGGTCGCCCGGGCGGCAGACGGTGCGCAGCAGGGTGTCCTCGGCGGCGAGCCCGGAAGCGAAAGCCAGGCCACGCCGGCCGGCCTCGATCGCGGCCAGGCACTCCTCCAGCGCGGTTCGGGTGGGGTTGGCACTGCGGCTGTACTCGTAGCCCCCGCGGAGCCCGCCGACGCCGTCCTGCTTGTACGTCGAGGTCTGGTAGATCGGCGGGACCACCGCGCCGGTCAACGGGTCCGGCTCCTGGCCGGCGTGGATCGCGAGGGTCTCGAAGTGCATGGTGGACAGGGTAGGGCTGTCGCGTTCCGTCACCGGCTCCGGCTAGGTTCCGGTCCGTGCTGGAGCCGACGTACCCGCTGCTGACCGAGCGTCTCGACCTCCGTCCTTACCAGGAGGACGACGTCGAGCTCCTCCACGAGCTGCAGAGCGACGCCGACCTGACGCGCTACCTCTACTACGGGCCGCTCACCCGCGACGAGGTGCTCCTCTCGTTCGGGATGAAGCGGACACGCTTCGTCCTGCGCGGCGAGGGGGACGCCCTCAACCTGGTCGCGGTGCTGCGCTCCACCGGGGAGCGGGTCGGGGAGGCCACGCTGTTCTGGACCTCGGAGGCGCACCAGGGCGGCGAGGTCGGCTACGTCGTCCACCCGGCACACCAGGGTCGCGGCTACGCCACCGAGATGAGCGCGGAGATGCTGCGGCTGGCGTTCGACGACATGGGCTGGCACCGCGTCGTCGGCCGCATCGACGCACGCAACGCGGCGTCCGCCAGGGTCCTCGAGCGGCTCGGGATGCGCCGTGAGGCACATCTCGTCAGCAACGAGTTCGTCAAGGGCGAGTGGTGCGACGAGTACGACTACGCGCTGCTGGCCGACGAGTGGCGCGCGAGCCGGTCCAGCGCCTGACGCACCGACCCCGGCACCTCGAGCCACGGCAGGTGCCCGGCCCCGGGCACGACCTCGGTCCACGCGCCGGGGATCCGCCCGGCGCTGTCGCGACCAGCGCTGTTCGGGATGCTGCTCTGCTCTCCGACCACCACTCCGAGCGGCACGCGGATCGACGGCAACGACGCCTCGAGCTCCGGCAGCCGGGCCACGAGGTCGGTGAACAGCCCCGAGTACGCGGGGATCGACAACCGCATCGGCGGCATCGCCGGCGCGGTCGACGGGTCGGCGAAGTAGGCCGGCCAGAACAGCCGGAGGCTCTCCAGCGCCTGCTCCTCGGTCACCTCACCCTCCTGTGCGAGCCGGTCCAGCTCGGCCGCCCGATCGCGGTCCTTCTCCGGCGTGCGCCGGCTCATCTCGGCCTCGAACTCCTCGTTCCCGCCGTCACCGACAGCCCCGAGCGGGTCGACCGCGAGCACGCCGAGCAGCCGGCCCGGGAGCCGGTCGGCCACCCAGAAGGCGAGGTGGCCGCCCCAGGAGCTGCCGACGACATAGGCCTGCTCCCAGCCCAGATGGTCGAGGACCGCGACCACGTCGGCCAGCGCCTCGTCGATGGTGAACACGCCCTCGGTCGTCGACGGCTCGATGCCGCGCTGCTGGAACGCAGCGACCCGGTACGACGGCGCCAGGTCGGCGACCAGCCCGTCGACGATCGACACCGAGAGACCCGGGCCGCCGTGCAGCACCAGCACCGGCGGCCCGTCGCCGGTCACCGTGCCGGCCAGGAAGGACCCGACCGAACCGTTCGGACCGGCCCCGCCGTCGACCGGCGCCTCGAACCTCTCCACTGTCATGGGCCGATCCTGGCACGATGCCGGCATGACCCCCTCAGCGACCGGCAGCACCTACGGCGTCCGCTCGATGTCCGCCCCCCTGCAGCGCGTGCTCACCGTCCGACCGAGCACCACCGGCGACTTCGCCGGCGCCGGCTGGCGCCAGCCCGACACCGGCGAGCTGTTGCGCGAGCACGACGCGTTCGTCGGCCTCCTCGGCGGGCTCGGCGTCGAGGTGGTCGTCGTCGACGCACCCGAGGGCATGGTCGACGCCTGCTTCGCCTACGACCCCGTCTTCGTCACCGGCGCCGGCGCCATCGAGCTGAGGATGGCCAAGCCGGCCCGGCAGGACGAGCCGGCGTTCCTGGTCGCCGAGGTCGAGAAGGTCGGCGTGCCCATCCTCGGCCGGCTCACCGGCCCGGCCACCGCCGACGGCGGCGACATGTTCTGGCTGGACGAGTCGACGCTCGCTGTCGGGCGCGGCTACCGCACCAACGCCGCCGCGCACGCCCAGCTGGCCGAGCTGCTGGCCCCCGAGGGCGTCACCGTCGAGCGCGCCGACCTGCCGCACCACCTCGGCGCGGCGCACGTCATGCATCTGATGTCCGTCGTGTCCCCGGTCGCCCCGGACCTGGCCGTCGTGTTCGAGCCGCTCGCTCCGGTGCCGCTGCTCGAGCTGCTCGCCGACCGCGGCTACCGCACCGTCCCCGCCGACCCGGACGAGCTCGACGACCAGGGCTGCAACGTCCTCGCCGTCCGGCCCGGGGTGGTCGTGATGGCCGACAGCGCCCCCCGGACCCGCGCCACCCTGGAGCGGGCCGGGGTCGAGGTGCACACCTACGCCGCCTCCCAGGTCAACAAGGGCGACGGTGGCCCCACCTGCCTCACCCGGCCGCTGCTGCGTCACGTCTGAGGCAGGTCGCGAGACAGCGGACGGAGCGAGCCGGAACACCGGCGGCGCCGAACCTGTTGGGAGTGGCACAGGAGGTCACATGTTCTTCGGCCGCAAGCCCGTCATGCCCACCCGCACCGAGGCGCTCCCCGGCAGCCCCGAGCGCCGCTTCCACGTCGCCAAGGACCATGTCGTCCTCGGCACCCCGGTCGAGTCCCCCGTCCCGGACGGCCTCGAGCAGATCTTCTTCGGCATGGGCTGCTTCTGGGGCTCCGAGCGGATCTTCTGGCAGCTCCCCGGCGTGTGGACCACCGCCGCCGGCTACCAGGGCGGGTACACCCCGAACCCTACGTACGAGGAGACCACCACCGGTCTCACCGGCCACGCCGAGGCCGTCCGCGTGGTCTACGACCCCGCGCAGATGTCGATCGAGACGCTGCTCAAGGCGTTCTGGGAGAACCACGACCCGACCACGCTGAACCGCCAGGGCAACGACGTCGGCACGACCTACCGGTCGGCCGTCTACCCCACGAGCGACGCCCAGCTCGCCGCCGTCGAGGAGTCCCGGTCCCGCTACCAGCAGGCCCTCAAGGAGGCCGGCTTCGGCGAGATCACCACCGAGATCCGGCCGGCGTCCGAGGCCGGCGAGTTCTGGTACGCCGAGGACCACCACCAGGGGTACCTGCACAAGAACCCGCGCGGCTACTGCAACCACGGCTTCTGCCAGGTCGCCTACGACGCCTCGACACACGGGCAGGATGCCCCGACCAAGGTCGAGCTCCCCGAGGCCTGAGCGGCTGGCGCCGGGCAGGTCGTGGCCACCGACCCGCCGTGCGGCGTGCTGTCAGAGCGGCTTCGGCTGCAGATGCGCCACCTCACCGTCCGCGCCTGACCCGATGTCGTCGAGTGGCGCGTTGTTGCAGTGTGCGTCGGTACGGAACAGCAACAGCGCGCCACTTGACGCACAGGGAGAGGGGGTGGACGACGACGGCCGGCCCAGCAGGTGAGTGTCTCCCCGTCCTGGCGCACTGACCGCAGCAACGACGACCGGTCAGCCCTGGACCACGCGAGCCGCTCAGCCGACCTCGGTGACGTCGACGACGGTGAACTCCGGGGGGTGCGCCTCGTTGCGGGCGTGGCACGTGAGCAGCCCCGGCTCCGGCCGGGCGCCGGCCTGCACCGTCACGATGAGGTTGCGCGGCTGGCGGCGCAGCCGGACCTGGAACCGGCCCTCGCCCAGGTGCAGCGTGCCGGCCGGGGCGAGCGAGTCGACCGCCACCTCGCCGAGGTCGCGCCGCACGTACGCGACCGCCGCCTGCGCCGCCGGCGCTTGGGTCGAGCGGCCCCGCAGCAGGTCGGGCAGCACCTCGCCGCGCTCGTGCGCCGCGACCAGGTCCTCGGCCCGTGAGGGCTCGACCCGGCCGTAGTAGAGGCCGTGCGGCATGGCGACGACGTTGGCCGCGAACCGGTCACCGCCGACGTGCGAGCACTCCCACACCGCACCGGGGCGCAGCCGCGCGAGGGCGTCGGCCACCGGCCGGCCCTCGACCGCGCAGCACGTGTCGTGGCGGCCGTGCGTGCACACCAGGTAGAACGGCGCTCCCGAGGACGTGCCCGCGCTGCCGTCGAGCGGCAGGCTGAGCAGCTCGTCGTCGGCCCCGACGTCGCCCCACCACGTCAGCTCGCGACCCGGTCGCGAGCTGACGACCGCCCAGGCGCGCCGCTGCGGCACCGACTGCCGCCCGGGACGGCGAATCAGCAGCACGCGCAGCCCCTGCCGGATGGCCCGGCGGGAAACGGCGGCTCCGACAGCGGGGGCGAGCCGGGACGAGGTCAGCGCCTGCCGTCCCCACCCACCAGGCTGCTCGAGGAGCAGGTAGCCGGCGGCCGGAGCGGCGGTGCCCGCCATCGGGTCGCCGCGGAGCCGGGCCGCGACAGCGCACCGCACGGCGGACGCGCCGGGGTCGGTCAACGCGGGACGACCAGCGCCACGGCCTCGCGCACGAGCCGCCGCGCCAGCGCCACTCCCTCGTCGGCCTCCAGGCCGGGCAGGTCGCCGACCCGCAGGGTCTCGCCGTCGAGCAATGAGCGGACCGCCTTGGCTGCGCCCACAGGCAGCCGCACCGTCCGGTCGTGCAGCCGCAGGACGAGATCGTCACCGTCGAGGGCGACGGTGTGCCGCAGGTGCCGACGGACCCGCAGCACGGTGTCGGCGTCCAGGGCCGCGAGCGCAGCCGCCTGGGCCAGCGGCGCCACCGGCTCCGGCCGGTTGGTGCCCACCAGGGAGGCCCCGAGCCGGTCCGCGACGTCGGCCGCGGTGATCGACCGGAGCCGCTCGGCCAGAGCAGCGACCGTCGCGGTGACGTCGGCCTCGACGGCCGCGGGGTCGCCGAGATCGACACCCATCGGCAGCGAGCGCCGCAGCGCCTCGTCGTCGGCGGCCAGCGCGAGCATTGCCTCGAGGACGTGCTGCCGGGTCACCGGGTGGACCCCTACCGTCAAGTGACAGGTGACGTCACCGAGGGCCTCGGCCGCGTGCAGCCAGCCGCGTGGCAGGTAGAGCGCGTCCCCGGGGCGGAGGACCTCGTCGATGACGGGTTCCTGCGCGGCACGGGCCTCGACCTCGGCCCGACGCCCCTCCCACGGTTGGTCCCGCATCGGGGCGTGCAGCACCGGCTCGTGGATCCGCCAGCGCTTCTCGCCGGCGATCTGCAGGACGAACACGTCGTGCACGTCGTAGTGCGCCGAGAAGCCCTGCGACGAGCTCGGGGTGACGTAGGCGTTGACCTGCACGGGGTGACCCAGCTCGGTCGTCAGGTCGGACGCGAAGTCCGCGACCGGGCCCCAGGTGCGGTGCAGCCCCTGGAAGACCACGGTGTGCCCGTCGGCGAACAGCTCCAGCACCCGGTCGTCGGCGACCTGGTCGGCGACCAGGGCGCCGGTGCCGCCCGACCGGGTGTACCGCGACGGCGGTGTCACCAGGCCGTTCCTTGCCAGCCGGAGGAACGGTGTGCGCAGCGCCCGCCGGGAGAGCAGCTCGTCGACCGCGGCCAACGAGAACAGGTCGTCGAACCCGGTGCGGCCGTCAGCGGCCAGGTCCGCGACCCGGGACAGCAACGGCCCCCGCGACCAGACATCGTGCGCGAACGTGTCCGGGTCGACGCCGACGCAACGCCGCAGGGCGGGTCGGGAGGCACTGCCTCCCGACCCGCCCGCGGAGTCGTACATCGCGCTCAGCGGAGGCCCGTCTCAGGCCGTGCCGTCGGCACCGCCGTCAGCACCCTTGTCACCGGCACCGCCGTCCGCTCCGCCGTCGGCACCCTTGTCACCGCCGCCGCCGTCGGCACCGCCGTCGGCACCGCCGTCCGCGCCTCCGTCCGCGCCTCCGTCGGCGCCACCGTCCGCGCCTGCGCCGCCGGCACCGCCGTCGGCCGGGCCGTGCTCCTGCGGGGTCGTGGTCTCGTCGTCGAGAGCCATCCGTGTCCTCCCTCTCGGTCGAACGTCCACGCCCGGCCGTCCGGGCGCAATCCCGTCCTACCCGACGGCCACTCCCGAAACCAGGGCGTGACGCCCTCGGTCAGCCTGCGGCGAGGTGCCCGAGCAGGTCCTGCCGGGTCAGGACGCCGGCCGGCTTGCCGTCCTCGTGCACGAGGACGGCGTCGGAGCCGACGAGCGCCGCGGTCGCCGCACCCACGGGCTCGCCCGAGCCCACGATCGGCAGCGGCGCCGACATGTGCCGCTCGAGGGCGTCGGCGAGGTGCGCCTTGCCGGAGAACAGCAGGTCGAGCAGCTCCTTCTCGCTGACCGACCCCACCACCTCGCCGGCCGTCACCGGCGGCTCCGCCTTGACCACCGGCATCTGCGAGACGCTGTACTCGCGCAGGATGTCGATGGCCTCGCGGACCGTCTCGTACGGGTGCACGTGCACCAGCGTCGGCACCTCGGGGCCCTTGCTGGCGAGCACGTCGCCGACCGTGGTGCCGGCCGAGGCGTCGCCGTCGAGGAAGCCGTAGTCGGCCATCCAGTCGTCGTTGAATATCTTGCCGAGGTAGCCGCGACCGCCGTCCGGCAGCAGCACCACAACGATGTCGTCCGCGGTGAGCCGCTCGGCCACCTGCAGCGCCGCGACGACCGCCATCCCGCACGAGCCGCCGACGAGCAGGCCCTCCTCGCGGGCCAGCCGCCGGGTCATGTGGAACGAGTCTCGGTCCGACACTGCGACGATCTCGTCGGTCACCGACCGGTCGTACGCCGCGGGCCAGAAGTCCTCGCCGACGCCCTCGACGAGGTACGGGCGGCCGGTGCCCCCGGAGTAGACGGAGCCCTCGGGGTCGGCGCCGGCGACCTGGACCTTGCCGTCGCTGACCTCCTTGAGGAACCGCCCGGTGCCGCTGATCGTGCCGCCGGTCCCCACGCCGGTGACGAAGTGCGTGACGCGCCCGTCGGTCTGCTCCCAGATCTCCGGGCCGGTGGTCTCGTAGTGCGACCGGGGGTTGTTCGGGTTGGAGTACTGGTCCGGCTTCCAGGCGCCGTCGATCTCGCGGACCAGCCGGTCGCTCACCGAGTAGTAGGAGCGGGGGTCCTCCGGCGACACCGCGGTGGGGCAGACCTCGACGCGGGCGCCGTACGCCGTGAGGACGTTGATCTTGTCCTGGCTCACCTTGTCGGGGAGCACGAACACGCACTGGTAGCCGCGCTGCTGGGCCACCAGGGCCAGGCCGATCCCGGTGTTGCCGGAGGTGGGCTCGACGATCGTGCCGCCCGGCTTCAGCTCCCCGGACTCCTCGGCGGCGTCGACCATCCGCACGGCGATCCGGTCCTTCACGGACCCGCCCGGGTTGAGGTACTCGACCTTGGCGAGCACCGTGGCCGGGACGTCCCGGGCGACGGACTTCAACCTGACCAGCGGGGTGTTGCCGACCAGGTCGACCATGGATTCGTAGACCTGCATGGGGAGGAGCGTAGGGCGTGACATCACGGCGCCGGACCCGGCGGGGTCCGTCACGCGTCCGCTAGATTCGCGGGCGTGTCCCGCCCTCCTGCCGTGCAGCTCGCGCCCGGCGTCTGGCGCATCCCCACGGCTCCGCGGGACCTGATCAACTCCTTCGCACTGGTCGAGGACGACGGCCAGGTCACGCTGGTGGACGCCGGGCTCAAGCGGGCGACCAAGGCGGTGGTCGCCGGTCTCGCGCACCTGGGGGCGGGTCCGTCGGACGTGACCCGGATCCTCGTCACGCACGCGCACCCCGACCACGTCGGCGGGCTGGCCGGACTACGCGGCCGGACCGGGGCCACGGTCGCCGTCCACGAGCGGGACGCGGCCTACGTGCGCGAGGGCCGCGGTCCGGTGCTCGACCGCGGGACGCTCGGCGGCCGGCTGTTCCGCCGCAACGGCCGGTCGGCACCCACACCGGTCGACGACGAGCTCTCCGACGGGCAGCTGCTCGACGTCGCCGGTGGCGTGCGGGTCGTCCACACGCCGGGGCACACCCCGGGCCACGTCGCGCTCCTGCACGAGCCGAGCCGGGTGCTCATCACCGGCGACTCGATCTTCAACGTCTTCTCCCGGATGCGCTGGCCGCTCGCGTCGTTCTGCACCGACGTCGCGCTCACCCGGCAGACCGCCGACCGGCTCGGCGAGCTCGACTACGACGTCGCGGCGTTCACCCACGGCCCCGAGATCCGCGACGGCGCCCGCGAGGCGGTCCGTGGTTTCCTCGCCGCGCGGAGAGGCTGAGGCGAGTGGTCACCAAGGCACGGGTCGCCCGGCGGATCGCCATGGCCGCGGCGTACGGCGGCGGCGGGCTCGGCCTGCTCTCGGCCGGCGCGTTCGGCCTGATCCGGGCCGAGGCGGCCCTGGCCCGGCGCGCCATCGGCGAGCCCTCCGGCACCCCGCCCAACACCGACGGGCGGTACGGCGGCCACCACGGCGGCGAGCCGCTGCGGATGGTCGTCCTGGGCGACTCCAGCGCGTGCGGGCTCGGCGTCGAGGCACCGCACCAGACCCCCGGCGCGATGCTGGCCTCCGGGATCGCCGAGTGCGCCGACCGGCCGGTCGACGTCACCGTGGTGGCGGTCGTAGGCGCACAGAGCAGTCACCTGTCCGGCCAGGTGGAGCAGATCGCCCACACCGCGCCCGACGTAGCGATGATCATGATCGGTGCCAACGACGTCACCCACCGGGTCCGGCCGCCCACGGCCGTGCGCCACCTGGACCACGCCGTCCGGCGGCTCCGCGACCTCGGGGCCGAGGTCGTCGTCGGCACCTGTCCCGACCTCGGCAGCGTCGAGCCGGTACCGCAGCCGTTGCGCTGGATCGCGCGGCGGGCCAGCCGCCAGCTCGCCGCGGCCCAGACCATCGCCGTCGTCGAGGCCGGCGGTCGCACCGTGTCCCTCGGCGACGTCCTCGGGCCGGAGTTCGCGGCGTCGCCCTCGGAGATGTTCGGTCCGGACCGGTTCCACCCGTCGGTCGCCGGCTACGCGAGCGCGGCGGCCGTGATGCTGCCCTCGATGTGCGCGGCCCTGGGGCTGTGGTTCGGGGGCGACCGGGAGCTCGCCCCCGACCTGGGGCGCGGAGAGGGCGTCCGGCCGATCTCGCTGGCCGCGGCCGAGGCGGCCGACGTCCCCGGCACGGAGGTGGCCGCGGCCCAGGTCGGCGGCCGCGACCGTGGCCCGCGGGGGCGGTGGGCGCTGCTCCGGCACCGCGACGGTGCCGACAACCCGGAGGCGGGCCAGCTGATCGCCACCGCCGAGGAGGACGCCCCGCCGCGCTAGCGGCAGGGCTAGGCTGACTCGGTGATCAGTAGGACACCGTTCTACCCGAGGCTGAACGAGCTCAACGAGTCGCAGCTGTGGACGCACTGGGCGGGTTATCTGTCCGCGCTGCAGTACGGCCCGTCGCCCAAGCACGAGTACTTCGCGGTGCGCAACTCCGCCGGCCTGTTCGACACCTCCCCCCTGCACAAGTACTGGATCCGCGGCCGGGACGCCGAGGCGTTCCTGGCCGGAGTCCTGACGAGGGACATCCGCAGCTGCCGTCCCGGGCGAGCCCACTACACGGTGTGGTGCGACGACGCGGGGTACGTCATCGAGGACGGCGTGGTGTTCCGACACTCCGACACCGAGTTCCTGCTCACCGCCGCCGCACCGAACCTCGGCTACTTCAGCGACCTCGTCGGTCGGCTCGACGTCTCGATCGAGGAGGTCACCGGCGCCTACGGCATGCTCGCGGTCCAGGGGCCGCGCTCCCGCGAGATCCTGGCGCGGCTGGCACCCGAGGTGGCCGAGATCCCGTACTTCGGCCACACCCAGGCCAAGATCGGCCCCGCACCGGTGACGATCTCGAGAACCGGCTACACCGGCGACCTCGGCTACGAGGTCATGGTCGCGGCCGACGACGCCGTAGGAGTGCTCGACGACGTCCTCGATGCCGGTTCGGGTCGCGGCGTCCGGCCCTTCGGCGAGAAGGCGCTGCTGATGCTGCGGATCGAGGCCGGGTTGGCGTTGATGAACGTGGAGTTCTCCTCCAGCCGGCTGGCCTTCACCGACCACGGGCGGGTGACGCCCAAGGAGCTCGGCTTCGGCTGGATGCTGCGCGGGCTCGACGACGAGTCCCGGCCGTTCGTCGGCCGGCGAGCGATCCGGCGCGAGCTCGCCGAGAAGACCTCGCGCTGGGCGAGCGTGGGTCTGTGGATCGACTGGCAGGCGTACGACCGGCTGTATGCGGACGCCGGCCTGATCCCGCCGAAGGACGAGCACCCGCTCGGCTACGAATCGATGCTGTACGACGACGACGGTGGTCGGATCGGCTACGCCACCAGCCTGATGTACTCCCCGGTCCTGCAGCGCCACATCGCGATGGCGCGGGTGCACCCGGCGCACGCCGCCAAGGGTTCGTGGGTCAACGTCGAGATCACGATCCACCACGAGTACCGGACGGTCCCCGCGGAGGTCGACCGGCTGCCCCTGTTCGCACCCGAGCGGAAGACGGCGTGACGCGATGACCACAGCACGGACCTTCGACGCCATCGTCGTCGGCGGTGGGCACAACGGGCTCGTCAACGGCGCGTACCTGGCGAAGGCCGGACTGCGCACGGTGATCCTGGAGCAGCGGCACCTGGTCGGCGGTGCCGCGATCACCGAGGAGCTGCATCCCGGCTTCCACTTCACGACGTTCTCCTACGCCCTGAGCCTGCTGCGGCCCGACATCGTCCACGAGCTGGAGCTGGTGAAGCACGGCTTCCTGCCGTTGCTGATGCCGTCGTCCTTCGCACCGATGGAGAACGGCGACTACCTGCTGCTGACCCAGGACCATGCGCAGAACGCCAAGGAGATCGCGCGGCACTCGCCGCACGACGCCGACGCCATGGAGCGCTTCGAGCACGACATGGCACGGGTGTGCCAGCTGGTGAAGCCGTTGCTCGACCGGGCGCCGCCGAACATCTTCGGCTCGTCCCCCGAGGACCTGGCCGAGGTCGCCCAGCTGGCGGCGCACCTGCGGGGCGCCGAGCCGAAGGTGGTCCACGACCTCGTCCGGCTGCTGACGGGGAGTGCCGCGGACTTCCTCGACGACTACTTCGAGAGCGACATCGTCAAGGCGAGCATCGCGTCCTCGTCGATCATCGGCACCAAGATCGGCCCGATGTCACAGGGCTCTGGCCTGGTGCTGCTCTACCACAAGGTCGGTGAGCACGACGGCAGCTTCGGCTCCTGGGCGTTCCACAAGGGCGGCAACGGAGGGTTCACGCAGGTCCTGGCCCGGGCCGCGCAGGCGTACGGTGCGCAGATCCTGCTCGACTCGCCGGTCGACTCGGTGATCACGTCGAACGGCCGCGCGACCGGCGTCGCGCTGCGCGACGGCACCGAGCTGTCGGCGCCCGTCGTGGTCAGCGCCCTCGACCCGCGGCGCACGTTCACCGAGCTCGTGGACCCGCGCGAGCTGCCCAGCGACCTGGTCGAGAGCATCGACCGGTTCCGCTTCCAGGGCACCTCCGCCAAGGTCAACTTCGCGCTCGACAGCCTGCCGACCTTCCCGGCACTGGCCGGCCGGAGCGACCACTTCGGCGGGTTCGTCAACATCGGACCGTCGATCACCTATCTCGAGCGCGCCTACGACGACGCCAAGTACGGCTGGTACAGCTCGCGGCCGTTCATCGACGGCGCGGTGCAGTCGGTGGTGGATCCTGACATGGCCCCGCCCGGCAAGCACGTCATGTCCTGCTTCATCCAGTACGCGCCCTACCACCTCAAGGACGGCGACTGGGACGCCGAGCGGACCAAGTTCGCGGACACGGTCCAGCGCACGATCGAGGAGTTCTTCCCCGGGTTCGGCGACCTGGTGCTGCACCGGGAGGTCGTGACACCGCTGGACATCGAGCGGGTCACGGGGCTCTCGGAGGGCAACATCTTCGCCGGCGAGTTCTTCGCGCCGCAGATGTACTTCTTCCGGCCGGCCCCCGGGTGGAGCCGGTACCGCACGCCGATCGACGGCTACTACCAGTGCGGCTCCGGGACCCACCCCGGCGGCTGCGTGATGGGGGCCCCGGGAAAGCTCGCCAGCCAGGCTGTCCTCACCGACCTCGCCGCCACCCGCTGACGCCCGACGCTGACGGCCGGGGCTAGAGGACGGCGTCGAGGAAGGTCCGGGTCTCGGCGCACCGGGCGCTGCCGAAGATCTCGGCCGGCGTGCCCTCCTCGAGGATCACTCCCTCGTGGAAGAAGACCATCCGGTCGGCGACCTCGCGGGCGAAGCCCATCTCGTGCGTGACCACCATCATCGGCATGTGCAGCTCGGTGGCCAGCGACTTCATCACCGCGAGCACCTCGCCCGTGAGCTCGGGGTCGAGGGCAGACGTCGGCTCGTCGAAGAGCATCACCTGCGGCTCCATCGCGAGGGCCCGCGCGATGGCCACCCGCTGCTGCTGGCCACCGGACAGCCGGATGGGGTGCTCGTCCGCCTTGTCCGACAGGCCGACCTGCTCGAGCAGCCCCATGGCGCGCACCCGGAGCTCCTTGCCGGAGAGCCCCTTGACCAGCTGCGGCGCGACCGCGACGTTGTCGAGGACGGTCATGTGCGGGAACAGGTTGAACTGCTGGAACACCATGCCGACCTGCAGCCGCAGCTGCCTGATCTGGGCCCGCTTGCGGCGGGTCCGGTAGCCGCCCGACAGCCGCGTGCCGGCGACCTCGATCGTCCCCTCGGTCGGATCCTCGAGGAAGTTCACGCACCGCAGCAGCGTGGACTTGCCCGACCCTGAGCGGCCGAAGATCACCACCACCTCACCCTGGCGCAGCTCCATGTCGATACCTCTGAGCACGTCGAGGCGGCCGAACCGCTTGTGCAGGCCCTCGACCCGGACGATCACGTCGCGTTCGTTCACGCGCTGCCGCCGTGCGGCTGCTGTGCAATCTCGGCCCGGCCCGTCCGGACGTACCCTGCCGACATCCGAGACTCCAGCCGCCGCTGGAAGAACGTGAAGATCATCGTGAGCCCCCAGTAGAGGCCGGCGACGACCAGCAGGGCCTCGAGGTTCTGGAAGTCGCGCTTGCCCACCAGCTGGGCGCGCCGGAAGACCTCGGCGCTCGCGAGCGTCACCCCGAGGAACGACACGAGCGCGGTGTCCTTCAGCATCGCGATGAACTCGTTGCCCGTGGGCGGGATGATCACCCGGAAGGCCTGCGGCAACACGACCTTGCGCATCTTCTGGCCGTACGTCATGCCCAGCGCGTCCGCGGCCTCACCCTGTCCGGCGTTCACGGACTGGATCCCGGCGCGGAAGATCTCGGTCATGTAGGCGCCGTAGTTGAGACCGAGCGCGAGGGTGCCTGCGTAGGCCGCGTCCAGGATCAGCGCGTCCCGGAAGCCCACCCCCAACCCGGGATAGCGCAGGACCAGGTTGTTGCCGAACTGCGGCAGCGCCAGGTAGATGAGGAACATCTGCACGATCAGTGGCGTGCCACGGAAGAACGACACGTAGAAGCCGGAGATGCCGTACGCGAGAGGGTTCGACGAGATCCGGCCCAGTGCGCCCAGGATCGCCAGGACGATGGCGAGCACGATGCCACCGACCGCGATGTACATCGTGTACTGCAGGCCCCCGGCGATGAAGCGCCAGTTGTCCGCCATCCAGCCGGTGTCGAACTTCGCGATCCACGACAGCACACCGAGCACGCAGAAGATGGCGAGCCACACCATGGCGACCTTGAGGCGGAACGGAACGCGCGCGCTGGCAAGGGCCAGCCGGTCCAGCCGGTCGGACGCACCCGACGGAGCGTGCCGGGCGCCGGCCGGGTCGCCGGCCGCCGTCACTGCTGCGTCGTCAGGTCGACCCCGTCGTACCACTTCGTGGACAGCGTGGTCAGGGTGCCGTCGGCGTGCATCTGCTGCACCAGCGTGTCCACGGCGGCAGCGAAGCTCGTCGGGTCCTCCTGGGCACTCTTGTCGACGGCCACCGACAGCGGCTCGTAGAAGACGGGGTCACCGACGATCTTGACCGGGTTGCCGGCGTTGATGTAGCCCTGCGCCGTGGTCACCGACGTGATCACGGCGTCGAGCCGCACGCCGTCGCCCAGCGCCAGGTCCTGCAGCGCCGTGGTGTCGGTGTCGTACCCGGAGACCTTCGCGTCGTCGATCGCGAAGTCGAAGGTGAACCCGTTGATCTTCAGGGTCTTCTCGAGATACTGCTGGTAGGTGCACGCGCTGCAGACGCCGACCTTCTTGCCGTCGAGGTCGGTCGACAGGTCCTGGATGCTGGTGTTGTCCTTGTGCACGACCACGACGGCCGGCGTGAAGTAGTACGGCTCGGTGAAGTCGAGGACCTTCTGACGGTCGTTGGTCGGCGTCATCGAGCCGACGCTCATGTCCCAACGGTCGTTCCAGCTGCCGGCCGTGATGATGTCGAACGACGGGGTCTGCCAGCCGATCTCCACGCCGAGCCGGCGCGCGAGCTCGGTGGCGACGTCGATGTCGAAGCCCTCGTACCCGCCGGTCTTCTTGTCCAGCGACGACTGCGGCGGATAGGCCGGGTCGGTGGAGACCGTGACCTTCCCCGCGGCGCACACCTTCGCCAGCAGGTCACCCGACGTCTTGTTCGTCGCACAGACCCCGCTCGCCGCGGCGCTGGACTTCCCGCCGCCGGTCGACGACACGGTGCCGCTGCCGCTGCTGCCACCGCAGGCGGCCAGCAGCAGGGCGAGCACGCCGATGACGGGCAGGAACAGCCGTGGGTGCCGCATGTGTCTCTCCTCGGAGGCCGACGCTGGTCGCAGGATGGCACGACGACGGGCCACGGGGAACCGTGATCGTCGACAACTAACCCCGAGTCAGTAGCCGTCACCCGTCGGCCGGGCCGACGTGGGCACCCGGCCGCGGCCGGCCGGCTGCAGTAGCCTGACCTTGTTACCGGCTGGTAACTCCGACCGCCCAGGTCCCCAGGAGGTCCTGTGCCCGAGGCAGTCATCGTCGCGACCGCGCGCAGCCCGATCGGCCGCGCCTTCAAGGGCTCGCTGAAGGACGTCCGGCCCGACGACCTGGCCGGCACGGTGATCCGCGCCGCGCTGGACAAGGTGCCCGGGCTGGACCCGGCCACGCTCGACGACCTCATGCTCGGGTGCGCCGAGCCGGACGGCGAGCAGGGCGTGAACATGGCCCGCCGGGTCGCCGTGGCCCTCGGCTTCGACAGCCTCCCCGGCACCACCGTCAACCGGTTCTGCGCGTCGTCGGTGCAGACCTCCCGGATGGCCTTCCACGCGATCAAGGCCGGCGAGGGTCACGCGTTCGTCTCCGCCGGCGTCGAGTGCGTCTCCCGCTACCCGGCGTTCGCCGGGGCGGGCGGGGGCAGCGAGTCGTACGTCAACCCGTTGTTCGACCAGGCCCGGGCACGCACCGACGCGACCGCGGCGAGCAACGAGACCTGGCACGACCCGCGCGAGGACAGCCTGCTCCCCGACGTCTACATCTCGATGGGGCAGACCGCCGAGAACCTCGCCACCTCCCGCGGCATCACCCGCGCCGACCAGGACGAGTTCGGCGTGGGCTCGCAGAACCTGGCCGAGAAAGCCATCGCCGACGGCTTCTTCGAGCGGGAGATCGTGCCGATCACGACGCCGGACGGCACCGTGGTCAGCCGGGACGACGGCCCGCGCCCCGGCGTGACCATGGAGGGCGTCGCCGGCCTCAGGACCGTCTTCCGCGAGGAGGGCACCGTCACGGCGGGCAACTGCTGCCCCCTCAACGACGGCGCCGCCGCCGTCGTGATCATGTCCGACACCCGCGCGGCCGAGCTCGGGCTCACGCCGCTGGCCAGGATCGTGTCCACCGGCGTCAGCGGTCTGTCCCCGGAGATCATGGGCCTCGGCCCGGTCGAGGCGTCGCGACGGGCGCTGGCGCTGGCCGGCCTGGGCATCGGCGACATGGACCTCGTCGAGATCAACGAGGCGTTCGCGGCCCAGGTCATCCCGTCCTACCGCGACCTCGGCATCGACCTCGACCGCCTCAACGTCCACGGCGGCGCGATCGCGCTGGGCCACCCGTTCGGCTCCACCGGCGCGCGGATCACCACCACCCTGCTCAACGGGCTGCAGAGCCGGGACAAGGAGTTCGGCCTCGAGACGATGTGCGTCGGCGGCGGCCAGGGCATGGCGATGGTGCTGCAGCGGCTGAGCTAGGTCCTACAGCTGGCGCCGCACGTCGGCCAGCACCCGCACTGCCGGCTGCACCCCGCCACGGGCCGGGCGCCGGTCGTAGGGGCCGAACCACGCCGGGTCGTCCGGACCGACCAGGTCCAGCGCGGCCTGCAGGTCATGCCCGGCCACCGCAACCTGGTCGCCGGTGGCGTGCACCGAGAGCTCGGGCAGCGGCCGGTAGCCCGGGTAGCCACCCCCGGCGGCCGCAGCCTCGAGCGCCGACGCCACGTCGGACATCAGGGTGGCGACCCCTCGGGCCGCGGCGGCCCGACTGCCCCACGGCGGCATGCCGTGCTCGGGCGGGACGACCTGAGCCTCCAACCGGGTCTGGGACATCGAGCGCAGCCGGTCGGCGACCCGGCGGAGGTCGGCGGCCAGCTCGGAGCGCAGCGGTTCCCACGCGTCCGCGGTGGGCGTGTCACGGTCGGGCACGCCAGAACCCTAGCCAGGGGTTGTGGCCCGCGGAGTCCTACGGCAGGCTCGACCCATGGTTCGCTGAGTGTTCGCTGAGTCCCCACTGGAGGCGCCGATGTCCCTGCACCACTCCGAGGCAACCCACCAGCAGCTCGTCGAGCGG
The DNA here is from genome assembly GCA_038246545.1 of Actinomycetes bacterium. Taxonomy (GTDB): domain Bacteria; phylum Actinomycetota; class Actinomycetes; order JACCUZ01; family JACCUZ01; genus JBBRVW01. The sequence goes on from JBBRVW010000001.1 coordinate 227,903, forward strand.
GTGCCGCAGGTCACCGGTCGTGACCTGCCCCAGTGGTTCGAAGCCCTCGACAACGGACCAGGCCTGCTCCGCTTCGACGAGCGGGTCAACTGGCTCAGCGACGAGCACGGGATCCCGCACGGCCACGCCTCGGCGATCGTGCACGAGCACGACAAGCGCCGCGGAGCGCGGCGGCGGTCCTGACACCTGACGACGCGCGCGAGCTCGCACGCTCCCAGCACCACGCCGTCCTCGCCACGTTCCGTCGCGACGGCCGACCGCAGCTCTCCCCCGTGACGGTCGGCGTCGACGACATCGGGCGGATCGAGATCTCCACCCGCGAGACGGCGATGAAGGTCAAGAACCTGCGCCGGGACCCGCGCATCGCCCTGTGCCTGCTCCACGACCGGTTCTACGGCGAGTGGGGCCAGGTCGAGGGCACCGCCGAGATCGTCGAGAGGCCCGAGGCGATCGGGCTGCTGGTCGACTACTACCGCCGGATCTCCGGCGAGCACCCCGACTGGGACGACTACCGCGCCGCGATGGAGCGCGAGCAGCGCGTCCTGGTGCGGTTCGAGATCGAGCGGGCAGGACCGACGGTCGCCGGCTGAGGTACGTCGGCGAGTCCACCTCCCGCCGTCGCGGCGGCTGTCAGTGCGCCGAGGACAGGCGCAGCGGGTGCCTCTTTGCCCGCCGTGCGCGGCTCGTCGGTCGGCGGTGCCGTCACGGAGGACTCGCGACCGGGGACCCGCGGGCGCCGAGCAGCCACCCCGGACCTCCGCCCGTCCAGCCCCTCTGGCCGTCCCCACGACGGCGCCGCAGGCTCGCACCTCACGCGCCACGCACAACGGGCCGCACCCCGAGGGGTGCGGCCCGTCCGTGAGCGGGGTTGGCTAGTCGTTGCCGCGCAGGATCGCGATCAGGCGCAGCATCTCGATGTAGAGCCAGACCAGCGTGACGACCAGGCCGAACGCCGCGAGCCAGGAGTAGCGCTCGGGAAGCCCGTTCTTGACGCCCTGCTCGGCGAAGTCGAAGTCCAGGATCAGCATCGCCGCGGCGAGGCCGACCGCGAACAGACCGATGAGGAAGCCGAACGGTCCGGCCCGCAGGCCCCAGACCGGGTCGCCGCCGCCGGCGATCAGGACGACCAGGTTGATCAGGGAGAAGACCAGGTAGCCGCCCATCGCGATGAGCACGGTCTTGCGGAACTTCGGGGTGGCCCGGACCAGACCGCTCTTGTACGCGGCGAGAGCGACCGCGAAGACCGCGAGGGTGCCGATGACGGCCTGGGCGACGACGCCGTTCCACTGGTTCTCGTAGAAGCGGCTGAGGCCGCCGACGAACAGGCCCTCGGCAGCGGCGTAGCCGAGCACGAGGACCGGGTTGGTCACCTGCTTGAACGAGATGAACAGCCCGAGCACGAGGCCGACGATGGCGCCACCGAAGGTGAGCACCGGGCTCTCGAGCGCGTAGCTGACGACGGCGACGGGGAGCAGGACCGCGAACATGAGACCGGTCTTGATGACGACGTCGTCCATCGTCATGCGGCCGGTGTCGACGCCGCCCGCCGGCGGCGCGTTGTACATGTCCTCGAGCTGGCCCGCCGTCGCGGTCGGCACGGCCGACTGCTCGTTGAACGTGGCGTAGCCCTTGCGCGAGAACGCCTTGCTGTTGTTGAAGACCGGGTTGCGGCTCTCCATGACACTCCTCCGTGGGGGTGCCCGCGGGAAGTCGCGGGGCTGGATCCTTCACAGCGTAACGAAATCTCCAGGCCCCCGGTTCCGGACCGCGCGGACCGGACCGGCGAGCGTGCCCCCGGTGGGAGTCGAACCCACACTGAACCCGCTTTTAAGGCGAGCGCCTCGGCCAGTTGGGCTACAGGGGCCTACCGGCCAGGCTAGAGGTAGACCTGCCGCGCGTGCAGGGCGTGCGCACCCGCGACCCGGTCGAGGAACAGCAGCCCGTCGAGGTGGTCCACCTCGTGCTGGAGGGCCCGGGCCTCGAAGGCGTCAGTCGTCACCTCGACCTCCTGCCCGGTGCCCGGCACGAGGCCGCGGAGGACCAGGCGGGTCGCCCGCTTCACGTCGCCGGTGAGGTCCGGGACCGACAGGCAGCCCTCGCGGCCGCGCTCCCACCGACTCGCGGCGACCACGACCGGGTTGGCCAGCACCAGCGGCCCGTGCCCCGTGCGGGTGCGCGGGTGGCCGGTGACGTCCAGGGAGAACAGGCGGGCCGGCACCCCCACCTGCGGCGCGGCCAGCCCGACGCAGCCCGCTGCCGCGACCTGGGTGGCCAGCAGGTCCGCTGAGAGCTGGACGACGTCGGGGTCCAGCGGGTCCACCTCGTCGGCCCGGGCGGAGAGGACGGCGGCGGGTGCCCGCAGCGGCTGCCGCACCCGCCCTGGCGGCAGGGGCGGGAGCAGGGTCACAGCAGGTCGGGGTCGAGGACGCGCAGCGAGACGTCGACGCCGAGGTCGTCGCCCACCCCGGCGAGGTCCCGGCTGAGCTCCTCCGGGTCGACGGTGCCCGGCAGGTCGACCTCCGCCAGCAGCACGTAGAGCTCGCCGGACAGCCGCGTCGAGAGGTCGGTGACGTTGCCCCCGGCCTCGGCGACCAGCCCGGTCACGGTGGCGACGATCCCCGGCCGGTCGGCCCCGTGCACCGAGAGCAGGTACGTCGTGCCGAGAGCGGCCGAGGCGTCCTCGTGCGGGATCTCCCGGACCGCCACCTGGAGCGTGCCGTCGGCCGACAGCGACCGGAGGGCATCCTCCGCCTCGGCCGGGGTGACCTCGGCCGACGCCACGACGACCATCGCGAAGTGGCCGCGCAGGATCGTCATCGTCGAGTCCTCGAGGTTCGCCCCGAGCTCCGCGAGCACGCCCGTCGTCTCGGCGATGATGCCCGGCCGGTCGTGCCCGAGCACCGTGACGGCGAGCAGCGTCATCGGGACGCCTCGCTGAACTCCTCGCGGGGCCGCTGCAGCGACCCGAGCGACACGATGTCGCGGCGGAAGAACAACGCGAGGGTCCAGTCGAGGATCACGCGGACCTTGCGGTTGAGGGTCGGGACCCGGCTCACGTGGTAGGTGCGGTGCATGAACCAGGCCGGGAAGCCGCGCAGCTTGACGCCGTAGACCTGGGCGACGCCCTTGTAGAGGCCGAGCGAGGCCACCGAGCCGACGTACTTGTGCGCGTAGGGCTCCGGTGCGCGGCCGTTGAGCACCCGGGCGATGTTGTCGCCGAGCACCTTCGCCTGTCGCACGGCGTGCTGCGCGCTGGGGCCGGTCTTCGCGCCGGGCGGTCCGGTGAGGTCAGGCACGGCGGCACCGTCACCGGCGGACCACGCGCCGTCGACGCCTTCGACGCGCAGGTCGGCCCGGCACGTCACCCGGCCCTTCTCGTCGAGCGGGAAGCCGGTGCGCGCGAGCATCGGGTTGGCCTTGACGCCCGCGGTCCACACGATGGTCTCGGCGTCCATCTCCGCACCGTCGGAGAGGACCACGTGACCGTCGACGCACGACTCCAACCGGGTGTTGAGGCGGACGTCGATCTTCCGCTTCATCAGCTCGCGCACGGTGTAGCGGCCCATGTCCTCGCCGACCTCGGGCAGGATCCGGCCGGTCGCCTCGACGAGCACGAACCGGATCTCACTCTTGGCGAGGTCGGGGTAGTAGCGGGTGGCGTACATCACCATGTCCTCGAGCTCGGCGAGCGCCTCGATGCCGGAGTAGCCACCACCGACGAAGACGAACGTGAGCAGCTTCCGGCGGACGGCGTGGTCGGTGATCGTGGTGGCGATGTCGAGCTTCTCGAGCACCTGGTTGCGCAGGGCGATGGCCTCCTCGACCTGCTTGAAGCCGATGCCCTGCTCGGCCAGTCCGGGGATGGGCAGCGTGCGCGCGATCGAGCCGGGCGCCACCACGACGATCTCGTAGCTCAGGTCATAGGCCGGGCCGCGCACCGGGAGGATGCGCGCGGTGCGGCGCTCGTGGTCGATCGACTCGACCCGGCCCGTGAGCACCTCGCACTTGTCGAGGACGCGCCGCAGCGGTACCACGACGTGCCGCGGCTCGACGCTGCCGGCCGCGGCCTCGGGGAGGAACGGCTGGTAGGTCATGTAGGACCGTGGGTCGACCACGATGACCTCGACGCGCTTGGCCCTGATCTCCTTGCCGAGCCGGCGCTGGAGGCGGATCGCCGTGTACATGCCGACGTAGCCGCCGCCGACGACGAGGATGCGGGTCCGCTCGGGTGACGCGGCGGGCGTGATCGCCATGGTCAGAGCGTATTGCGCAGACCCGCCAGCGTCGCGGCCCGGTCCAGGACCTGGTCGATCATCGGCTCGGTCAGCCGGCCGGTGAAGGTGTTCTGCTGGCTGGGGTGGAAGGACCCCAGCAGCGTCAGGTCACCGACCACCACCTCGGCGGCGTGGCCGAACCGCGGCCGGGGGCGGGGCACCTCGCGCCCGAGCCGGGCCAGCGTTCCGAGGGCCGCCTGCCACGCGAAACCGCCCAGGGCGACCACGACGCGCAGCCCTGGCAGCCGCGCGACCTCCGCGTCCATCCAGGGCGCGCAGGTGTCCCGCTCGCCCGGCGTGGGAGCGTTGGCCGGCGGTGCGCAGCGGACGGCGGCGAGCATCCGGGTGCCGATCAGGCGCTGGCCGTCGCCGGCGTGGGTGCTGGTGGCCTGGGCCGCAAGACCGGCCCGGTGCAGGGCGGCGAACAGCCAGTCGCCGCTTCGGTCGCCGGTGAAGATCCGGCCGGTACGGTTGCCGCCGTGCGCGGCCGGGGCCAAGCCCACGACGAGAACGGCGGCGTCCTCCGGTCCCCAGCCGGCGATGGGGCGGCCCCAGTACTGCTCGCCTGCGTAGGACGCGCGCCGCTCGACGGCGACCCGCTCCCGCCACTCGACCAGCCGTGGGCAGGCCCGGCAGACCGAGACTGCGGCCTCGAGGGCCTCCAGCGAGGGGGCGGCGGCCAGGCGGCGCACGTCGTCGGCCGAGCCGGCGACCGGCGTGGCCACGTCGGCCGGGTCGTCCGGCCAGCCGGTGCCCGGCGGGACGGGGCCGCGGCGCGCACTCAGAGGCGGCTGCGGAGCAGGTCGATGGTGCGGCGCCAGGCCGCGTCGGAGTGCTCCTTGTCGTGGACCTCGGGGCGGCTGTCGTTGAAGAATGCGTGTGAGGAGCCGGGGTAGTCGTAGACCTCGACGTCGCCGCCGGCCTTCTCGATGCCGCGCACGGCCGCCTGCACACCGTCGGCCTTGGAGGTGCCGTCCGCCTCGGAGGCGTGGATCATCGCGCTCTTGTTCGCGTAGTTGCCCCACGTCGGCGACATCGTGTCCCAGGGCAGTGCCGGGTAGAAGCCGACGGCGACCTTGACCTCCTCGTCGAGCGCGCCGCTCCACAGCGCTAGCGAGCCGCCCATGCAGAAGCCGACAGCGCCGATGCCGTGGCCGTCGACCTCGTCGCGACCGGCGAGGTAGTGCGCGGCGCCCTGGATGTCCTTGGCGGCGCGGTCCATCTCCATCGACATGAGCAGCCGCTGGGCGTCGTCGGGCTCGTCGGTCTGCTCGCCGTGGAAGAAATCCGGCGCGAGGGCGACGAAGCCCGCCTCGGCGAAGCGGTCGCTCACGTCCTTGATGTGCTCGACGAGGCCCCACCACTCCTGGACCACCACCACTCCCGGCCCCGAGCCGGAGTCGGGGATCGCGAGGTAGGCCTCGCAGCTGTCGCCGTTGCTGGGGAAGCTGACCATCTCGCCCACGGGCGGGACCTCTTTCGCGCTCGGCGTGCGGCGCCGCGGTGACGCCAGGGTGCTGGCGCTGGTGACCTTTCCACTCCGGGGGCGCCGTACGCCAGGGTCAGGTCACCGATTTTCCGCCGGTCTGGTGTCGCGGCGGCCGGAAACCGGTCGCGGCGAGGCCGGCCCGCCCCTAGGGTCGTCGGCCATGACCAGGCCGGTCCTTCGCCCGTTCGACGCTGCCGACGTCCCCGCCGCGGGCCGGCTCCTGGCCGAGCGGCACGCCGCGCACCGACGGGCCGAGCCGCTGCTGTCGAGGTCGTACGAGGACCCGGAGAGAGCCGTCACCGAGGTGCGCGCCGCGCTGGACGCCGGCGCCACCGGCGCAGTCGCCGTCTCGGGCGACGAGGTCGTGGGCTACCTGCTCGGTCAGCACAAGCCGTCGACGTCGTGGGGCGCCAACCGCTGGGTCGAGGCAGCGGGGCACGCGGTCCGGGACGCCGAGGTGGCTCGCGACCTCTACGCCCTCGCGGCCACCGCCTGGGTCGCCGGGGGGCACGACGTGCACTACGCGATGATCCCGGCGTACGACGAGGCGCTGGTCGACGCATGGTTCCGGCTCGGCTTCGGCCAGCAGCACGTGCACGCGATCCGCGATTTGCCCACCGCGCCGGCGACCGCTCCCCCGGGCCTCGAGGTCCGGGCAGCCGAGCGGAGCGACATCCCGGTGCTCGGGCAGCTCGACCTCGTGCTGCCCGAGCACCAGGGGCTGGCGCCGACGTTCTCCTCCGGCGGGCTGCCGACCCTGGAGGAGGCGATCGCCGACTGGGAGGAGTCGTTCGATGACGAGGGCTTCGCCTATCTGGTCGCCGAGCACGACGGGCGGGTGGTCGGGGCCGCAGTCGGCTGCCCGCTGGAGAAGTCGTCGATGTACGAGCCGGTGACCCGGCCGGACCGCGCCGGCTTCCTCGGGTTCGCCGCCGTGCTGCCGGAGGCCCGCGGGCTCGGCGCGGGCCGCGCGCTCGGCGAGGCGGTGCACGACTGGGCCGCGGCCGAGGGGTTCACCAGCCTGGTGACGGACTGGCGGGCCACCAACCTGCTGTCGTCGCGCACCTGGCCCCGGCTCGGTTACCGGCCCACCTTCCTGCGGCTGCACCGCCGGCTGGGCTTCTGAGGCTCAGAGGCCCCCCGCGTCCACGACCTCGACGGTGCGGGCGGTGGGCGCGATCATCACCGCCCGGGCCGGCCCACAGCCCGCGGAGCCGCTCGTGCATGTCGGTGGCCTCCGCAGCCGTGTCGAACTCGAGGTCGATGAGGACATACCGGGGGTCGTCCACCGGGCGCAAGACCCGGTAGCCGCGTACGCCCGACCCGATCCGGTCCAGAGGGTCGGCGTCGAAGGCCGCCCGCCACCGGTCGCAGTCGGGCACACCTGGTGCTCGATGCGCAGGACATGCACTGCTGCCTCCTGAGGTAGTGGGCGGGACGGTGCGATGCTCGGCACCCACGATGACCTAGGTTCTCTGGATGGTCGAGACCGCGCTGCCCGTCGCCGTCTCGGAACCGGAGCGGCAGCCCAGACCGGTCCGCGGCTACGTCTACCTGGTGGTCGCCGCCGCGCTGTTCGCCCTCAACGGCACGGTGTCGAAGGTGATCCTGGCAAGCGGGCTCACTGCCATGCGGCTCACCGAGCTGCGCTGCGCCGGCGCGGCGGTCGGCCTCGGGCTCGTGCTGCTCGTGGTGGCCCCGGCCCGCATCAGGGTCGCGCGGAAGGAGCTTCCCCTGCTCGCGGCGTACGGCGTCGCCGGGGTGGCCCTGACGCAGTACTTCTACTTCGTGGCGATCGCCCGGATGCCGGTGAGCATCGCGCTGCTGCTGGAGTACACCGCCGTGCTCATGGTTGCGCTCTGGGCCAGGTTCGTCATGCACGCCCGGGTCCGCAACCGGGTCTGGGCGGCGCTGGCCCTGTCCCTCACCGGCCTCGCCCTGGTCGCGGAGGTGTGGACCGGCGGCGGGCTGGACGGGCTCGGCGTCGCGGCGGCACTGGCCGCCGCGGTCGCACTGGCGGTCTACTACCTCCTCGGCGAGCACAGCACCGGGCACCGTGACCCGCTGTCGACCACGTTCTGGGCGTTCGTCTTCGCCACCGTCCTGTGGTCGGTCGTCCAGCCGTGGTGGAGCTTCCCGTTCGACTCCACCCGCGGCAGCGCACCGCTGCTCGGCAACCTCGACGGTCACACGCTGCCGCTGTGGGTGCTCATGACCTCGATGGTGGTGCTCGGCACGATCGTGCCGTTCGTCCTCGTGCTCTCCGGGCTGCACCACCTGCCCGCGACCCGGGTCGGGATGGTCGGGATGCTCGAGCCGGTGCTCGCCGGCGTCATCGCGTGGGCGTGGCTGGCCGAGGCACTCAGCGCGATACAGCTCACCGGCGCCGTCGTCGTGCTCGTCGGCATCGTGCTCGCGCAGACAGCGCGCTGACATCCGGTCTGAGGCGTCGTCAGTCCGGCAGGTCGAACAGCGGCAGCGCGGCGTCGAGCCCGTCGACCACGACGTCCGGCGCACCGCCCGACGCCAGCCAGTCGGCCCGGGTCATCCGCAGGTGGACCAGGGTGTCGACACCGCGGTCCTCGCCCTCGCGGGCCAGCAGCGACTCGCCGTTCGGCCGGTAGCCCAGCGCCCGGGAGACTCCGAGCGACGCCTCGTTGTCGTGCCACGCGGACGTGATCGCGGCCCGGGCACCGAGGTGGTCGAACGCGAGGGCGAGCACCGCTCGTCGCATCGCCTTGCCCACGCCCGTCCCCCGGGCCGAGGTGCTGAGCCAGGATGACGTGTCGACCGTGCGCAGGGTCCGGTAGTCCGGCCCCTCGAGCCCTTGCAGGCCGAGAAGCTCACCGTGGCGACGCACCAGGAAGTAGATCTCCCAGTCGTCCGGCGACCAACTGCCCATCGACCTCCAGTACTCCTGGTGCACGACCGTGCCGCGCCAGGTCCGCTCGTCGAACCGGGAGTAACGGGTTGCCGTCGGGTTCAGCTCGAGGTCGTCGGGCAGAACCCGGGCGGCCTCGTCGAGGTCTGCCTCGGTCATCGCCGTGAGCACGACATCACCGGTCGTCAAGCACAGCCTGTGCAACGGCCACCACCTGGACCCGCTCATCGCGCACCGTCGACCAGTGACCACGCGATGCCGTCGAGGATGTCGTGCTCGGACACGACGACGTCGTCGACCGGCAGGTGCTCCATGAGCACGGCCAGCACCAGCGCACCGGCCCCGATGACGTCGACCCGGCCGGGGTGCATGAAGGGCAGCGCGGCGCGCTCCTCGCGGGACATGGCCAGGAGCCGGGCGGCGACGCGGTGCACCGCGGCAGCCGGGATCCGCGCGTGGTGGATGCGGTCGCGGTCATACGCCGGCAGGTCGAGGGCCATGGCCGCGACGGTCGTGACCGAGCCGGCCAGACCGACGAGCGTGCGCGTGTCGCCCAGCGGCACCG
>JBBRVW010000002.1:0-176160 GCA_038246545.1 Actinomycetes bacterium
GGAGGCGGGCGAGGGGATCTCGGTGTCGACCTTGTCGGTCGAGACCTCGAGCAGCGGCTCGTCGGCCTGGACCTGGTCACCCTCCTGCTTGAGCCACCGGGTGACGGTGCCCTCGCTCACGCTCTCGCCCAGCGCCGGCATGGTGACAGAGGTCGACATCGGCTCTCGTGCTCCTTCTCGTCGGCGGTGGGGCTGCTCGTCGGTGCTGCGGTCGGAACTCGTGCGGTGACTGATCTTCGGGGTGCTCAGCCGTGCGCGTGCAGCGGCTTCCCGGCGAGGGCGAGGTGCGCCTCGCCGAGGGCCTCGGACTGGGTGGGGTGGGCGTGCACCAGCTGGGCGACGTCGTCGGGGTAGGCCTCCCAGCCGTAGATCAGCTGGGCCTCGCCGATCAGCTCGCCGACCCGTGCGCCGACCATGTGGATCCCGACCACGGGGCCGTCCTTCTGCCGCACCAGCTTCACGAACCCGGCCGTCTTGAGGATCTGGCTCTTGCCGTTGCCCGCCAGGTCGTAGGTGACCGTCTCGACCTGGTCCTCGCCGTAGGTCTCCCGGGCCTTGCCCTCGGTGAGGCCGACCGAGGCGACCTCGGGGTCGGAGTAGGTGACGCGCGGGACGCCGTCGTAGTCGATGGGGGCCGGGTCGAGACCGGCCAGCCGCTCGGCGACCATGATGCCCTCGCCGAAGCCGACGTGCGCGAGCTGCGGGGTCGGCACCAGGTCGCCGACGGCCGAGATCGTCGGCACGTTGGTGCGGCACTGCTCGTCGACCACGACGAAGCCGCGGTCCATCTCGACGCCGACCTGCTCGTAGCCGAGCTCCTGGGACACCGGGCCGCGGCCGACCGCGACGAGCAGCAGGTCGGCCTCGAGGGAGCTGCCGTCCTCGAGGGAGACCTTGACGCCCTTCTCGGTGTGCTCGACCCCGGCGAACCGCGCCCCGAGCTGGTAGGAGATGCCGCGCTTGCGGAAGGCGCGCTCCAGGGCCTTGGAGGACTGCTCGTCCTCCAGCGGCACGAGGTGCGGGAGCGCCTCGACGATCGTCACGTCGGCACCGAAGGACCGCCAGACGCTCGCGAACTCGCAGCCGATGACCCCGCCGCCCAGCACCACCACCGAGCTGGGCACCGACTCGAGCCTAAGCGCGTGGTCGCTGCTGAGCACCAGCTGCCCGTCGAGCTCCAGCCCGGGCAGGCTGCGGGCGGTGGAGCCGGTGGCCAGGACGACGTGCCGACCCTCGTAGCGGGTCCCGTCGACCTCGACGGCGGCCGGACCGACAAGCCGGCCGATCCCCGCGACGTAGGTGATCTTGCGACTCTTCACCAGCCCCTGGAGGCCCTTGTGCAGGCGGGCGACGACCCCGTCCTTGTACTCGTTGACCGCGGGCATGTCGATGCCCTCGAAGGTCGAGCGGACGCCGAACTGCTCGCTCTCTCGGGACGAGTCGGCCACCTCGGCCGCGTGCAGCAGCGCCTTCGTCGGGACACAGCCGCGGTGCAGGCAGGTGCCGCCGAGCTCGGCCTTCTCGACGAGGACCACCGAGAGCCCGAGCTGGGCCGCCCGCAGCGCGCAGGCGTAGCCACCACTGCCGCCGCCCAGCACGACCAGGTCGTAGGGCTGGCTGCCGGCATCGGCGACCACGGAGCCGTCGGCGTCCTTGCCGGGCTGGTCCGCCACGGGTGCACTCCTTGCGGTCGAGCAGGGCGATCGGGTCGCAGAGATCCGACTGTCGACCTCATCCTGTCACCGGGAGCACGCTCACGGGCAAGCGGGTCGACGGCGGACCCCGTGGAACCTTCGCCCCGTGCCCTACCGTTGCCGGGACGAAACGAGGGCCCGCCGACGACCTCGTCGGCGGCCCCGGGAGACGGGTCGGCTGGAGGGTGTTCGTGGGGTTGTTCCGCAGGAAGTCCAGGCCGGGTGTCGTCCGCCAGGCCGGCAGCGCCGACACCGACCACCTGGCTGCGTTCGCACGCTCGCACACCGGCGTCGAGGCGTTCGTCGAGCCGCCGACCGCGGTCTCGACCACCACCGTCGTCATGGTGGCGAGCACGGGGGAGTGGACCCGCCGGCGGGTGCGTGACGCGCGGGCTGCCCACGAGCTCTCCCACCGGCTCGGGATCCCGTCCTACGACGCCGCGGTGGTGGGCTACCCGCAGCGGATGCGCGACTGGAACGCCCGGCAGAAGGCGGCCCGCGAGGACCCGAGCGGCTGAGGCGTCCGGCCGACCGCGCTGGGGACTGCGCGGCTGCCGGACGACTCAGCCGTGACCGGCGGCGGGTGGGGGAGTCCGGCCGGCCGTGGGGGCGCCTCGCGGCGGCCCTCAGCCGCTGTGCTTCGCGCGGCCCTTGCCGTGGCCGGCGGCCTTGCCGTGCGTCGACGTGCTGGGCTCTTCGCGGTTCGAGGCACGGGCAGTGGTCCGCTCCGCTCGCTTCGCCGCCTGTGCGACCGACTTCGCCTCGCGCTTGGCGGCCTTGGCAGCCGCCTTCTCGGCGTGCTTCGCGGCGCCCTTGCCGTGGGCCGTCGTCGCGGTCGTGTCGTCGGCGGTGGCCGGTGAATCGGTGCTGGTCGCGTCGGTGCCGCCCTTGCCGCAGGCGGAGTGCGCGGCGGCGCTGACCAGGGCACCGTGGTCCGGCGAGCCCTGGGTGGCGTGCGCCACGAAGGACACGTACTGACCGTGGTTGGTCGCCGTCGCGCAGGCGGCGGCGATCGCCGCGGCGACGTCGGGAGCCAGCGCCGTGGTCGGGACCGGGGCGGTGGTGTCGGACTCGTCGTCCGACTCGTCCTCGCCCTGGTCGTCGGACTGGTCGTCGGACTGGTCGTCGGACTGGTCGTCGGACTGGTCGTCGGACTGGTCGTCGGACTGGTCGTCGGACTCGTCGCTCGGGGCAGCCGTGGTCGTGGCCGGCGCGGGCGTGACGTCGTCGGTCTCGTCGGTGTCCTCGCCCTGGTCGTCCCCGTCCTCGCCCTGGTCGTCGGCAGCACCCGCGTCGGTGGCCTGTGTCGAGGTGACGACGGTCTGGTCGGTCGTCGGTGCCGAGTCGGCGACGTTCACGACGGCAGCGGCGGCGCCACCGGCGCCGATCATCGCGGCCGCGACCGCGAAGGAGCCGATCCGCGCGTTGCGGGCCAGGGTGGTGGCGAGACGGACGAGCACGGAGGACCTCCGGGACGAGGGCGATGACGGTGCGGACGAGCAGGCACAGGTGCGGCCGATTCCGGCTACACCAAGCCCATCGCTGTCCGTCATGGACTCGTTACCGATCGTGAGGCGATCCTCACCCGTTCGGGGCACCCGACTGCCCCGTCTCTGCCTCCGGAGCGCGCGTAGGCCCCTGCGCAGGACCGGGACCGGGGGGGGGGCGACCGCTCAGGCGACCGGGACACCGTCCGCGGCGAGCTCCTCGGCGAAGCGCACCAGGGTCCGCACCGCGTGCCCGGTGCCGCCCTTGCCGGTGTAGCCGTGCGGGGCGGCGTCGTTGTACGCCGGTCCGGCGATGTCCAGGTGCACCCACGGGAGCCCGTTCGGCACGAACTCCTTGAGGAACAGCCCGGCCACCAGCATGCCGCCGTACTTGTCGCCCAGGTTGGCGATGTCGGCGACGTTGGACTCCATCGAGGCGCGCAGCTCCACCGGCAGCGGCATCGCCCACATCTGCTCGCCCGCATCGTCGGCCGCCGCGACGATCGCGTCGCGGACCGGGTCGGCGTTGCCCATCGCCGCCGAGGTGCGCGCGCCCAGGGCGACCAGCTGCGCGCCGGTCAGGGTGGCGACGTCGACGAGCACGTCGGGCTTGTCCTCGCCGGCCCGCACGATGCCGTCGGCGAGCACCAGCCGTCCCTCGGCGTCGGTGTTGAGCACCTCGACGGTCGTGCCGCCGTAGATCGTGAGGACGTCGGAGGGCCGCTGCGCGGTGCCCGACGGCATGTTCTCGGCCATCGGCGCGTACGCCGTGACGTCGACCTTGATCCCGAGGCGGGCGATGGCGGTGACGGCGCCGATGACCGCGGCCGCACCTCCCATGTCGGACTTCATCCACTCCATCGCGGCCGCCGGCTTGAGCGACAGGCCGCCGGAGTCGAAGGTGATGCCCTTGCCGACCAGCGCCAGGTGCGGGGCGTTGCGACCGCCACCCTTGTAGCTGAGGCGGACCATCCGCGGCGGGCGGGACGAGCCCTGGCCGACACCGAGGATGCCGCCGTAGCCCGCCTTCTTCAGCGCCTTCTCGTCGAGGACCTCGACGGCGACGCCGGCGGCCTTGGCCGCGGCGACCGCACGGTCGGCGAACACCGCGGGGGGAAGGTCCGCCGGCGGGGTGTTGACCTGGTCGCGTACCCAGTGCACCGACTCGACGAGCGTGTGCGCCCGGGCCACGCCCGCCTTGGCGGCCTTGTCGCGCGCCAGGTCGCTGCACAGCGTGAACTTCTCGACCGGCGGCCGGTTGCGCTCGGCGCTGGTCACCCGGTAGGCGCGGAAGGCGTACGCGCCCAGCAGCGCGCCCTCGGTGACCGCGGCCACCTCCTCGGGTGTGGCCGCGGGCAGGGCCAGCCCGACCGTGCCGGTGCCGGCGAGGGCCCGGGCGGCGGCACCGGCCGCGCGGCGCAGCACCTCGGCGCGGTACGCCGGGCGCTCGTTGCCCTTGGTGGTCGTGGCCTTGCCGACGCAGACGGCGACGACGACGGGAGCGGTGGTCGCGCCCATCGAGGACAGCTTGGAGACCTCGTTGGGGTAGCCGAGGTTGCCCATGGCTGCCACGGTCGCGGCGATCCGGCCCTTGAACGCCTTGTCCACCTCCTCGCCGCCGGGCAGGACGACGAAGCCGTCGTCGCCCTTGGCGACGGCGACGACGAGGGCGTCCACCTTCAGGGTGGCGGGCTTGCTGGTGCTCAAGCTGACCGTGGTCAAGGCTCTTCCGTCCTGCTCGGGGAGGCTGGCGTCGCCGCGAAGGGCAACGATTCGCGATGCTAACCCCGCCCGCCGGCGGAACGGACCTTCGGGACGCCCAGGGGCATCGCGGGGGTGGCTTGCGGCGGGTTTCGCGGGGTGGCTAGCGTCCGCTGGATGAGCGACCAGACCGAGTCGACGCTTCGCCGTTCCCCGCTGCACGAGCGCCACGAGTCCCTCGGCGCCAAGATGGCCGACTTCGGCGGCTGGCTGATGCCGATCGAGTACCAGGCGTCGGACGGCGGCGGGGTCGTCAAGGAGCATGCCGCGGTGCGCGAGGCGGTCGGCGTCTTCGACGTGAGCCATCTGGGGAAGGCCGTCGTCCGCGGGCCGGGCGCGGCGGCGTACGTCAACGCCACGCTCACGAACGACCTCGAGCGGGTCGGTGCCGGCAAGGCGCAGTACACGCTGTGCTGCGACGACGCGACCGGTGGCGTCGTCGACGACCTGATCGCGTACTACCGCGCGGCCGACGAGGTGTTCCTCATCCCGAACGCCGCCAACACGGCGGAGGTGGTGCGCCTGCTGGCGGCGTCCGCGCCCGATGGTGTGGAGGTCGTCGACCAGCACGAGGACTACGGCGTGCTCGCAGTCCAGGGTCCGCGGAGCGACGAGGTCCTGGCGGCGCTGGGGATGCCGACCGGTCACGACTACATGTCCTTCGCCGACGCGGAGTGGGACGGCCGCCCCGTGGTGGTGTGCCGCACCGGCTACACCGGCGAACGGGGCTACGAGCTGCTGCCGCGGTGGGGCGACGCCGCGGACCTGTGGGACGCGCTGCTCGCCGCGGGTGCGGCGCACGGGATCCGGCCGGCCGGCCTCGGGGCCCGCGACACGCTGCGCACCGAGATGGGCTACCCCCTGCACGGCCAGGACCTGTCGTCGGAGATCACGCCGGTGCAGGCCCGGTGCGGCTGGGCCGTCGGCTGGACGAAGCCGGCGTTCTGGGGCCGTGCCGTCCTGCTGGCCGAGACGGAGGCCGGCGCCGGACGCCTCGCCTGGGGGCTCGAGGGCCTCGAGCGGGCGATCCCGCGCGCGCACATGGCGGTGTCCTCCACCGCCGGGGAGCCGCTCGGCGAGACGACCAGCGGCACGTTCTCGCCGACCCGCAAGGTCGGTATCGCACTGGCCCTGCTCGGCCGGTCCGCTGCCGAGGGCGACGAGGTCCTCGTCGACGTGCGCGGCCGGCCGGCCCGCTTCCGGGTGGTCAAGCCGCCGTTCGTCAGGTCGTCGACGTCATGACCGGGCGCCGATGAGGGACCGCCGGGTCCTGCTGCTCGGGATGATGGGTGCTGGGAAGACCTCGGTCGGCCGCGGCGTCGCGGCGCGCACCGGCTGGCGCTATCGCGACAACGACGAGGCGGTCGAGGAGCTGACCGGGCTCCCGACCCGCGAGCTGCACGAGCAGCGCGGCACCGGCGCGCTGCGGGCCGCCGAGGCGCAGGTGCTGCACGACGCGCTGGTCGCGCCGCCGCCCAACGTCGCGGGTGTCGCCGGCGGCGTGGTCGAGTCGGACGCCGACGTGCAGGCGCTGCGGGACGCCGACGCGTTCGTGGTCTACCTGCACACCCCGGTCGACGAGCTCGTGCGCCGGGTCGGTGACGGCGCCGGCCGGCCGTTCCTGCAGCCCGACCCGGAGGCCGCTCTGCGCCGCCTGTACGCCGGCCGGGAGCCGCTGTACCGCTCGGTGGCCGACCTGGTGGTCGACACCTCGGTGGGCGACGCGGACGCGCACGCCGACCAGGTCGTCCGGGCCCTCACCGCCGTCCCCTGATCGGCTCAGGCGAGAGCGGCCCGGAGCACCGGGACGGCGAGCAGCGCCGTGGTGCCGTCGTCGCCCCGCAGGCCGAGGTCGAGCACCGGCTCGAGGTCGAGCCGGGCCAGGGCCAGCCGGTGCGCCGGGTGGGGGGAGACGCCGCCGGCCAGCCACCAGGCCGGGGCGCGGAAGGACAGCCGGGCCGCGACCAGAGCAGCTGCGGCGCTGACCGGGCCGTCCAGGACCGCCGGGGTCCGGCGGGCCGCCGCCTGCAGCAGCAGCCCGGTGATGAACGCCAGGTCGGCTCCCGCCACCGCGCCGAGCAGGGCCGCCTGGTCGGCGAGCGCGGGCCGGCCGCGCCGCATCGCGTCCCGGGTCGCCGCGCAGGCGCGCATCCACTCGGCGTCGGCCAGGTCGGTGGCGGTGACCGCCGCCGCGTCGGACCGGGTGAGCAGCCCCACCAGCGTCGCGGCGGGGACAGCGAGGTCCGGTCCGGGGAGGGCAACCAGGAGCAGGTCG
The DNA here is from genome assembly GCA_038246545.1 of Actinomycetes bacterium. Classification (GTDB taxonomy): domain Bacteria; phylum Actinomycetota; class Actinomycetes; order JACCUZ01; family JACCUZ01; genus JBBRVW01. Next base: position 7,218 of record JBBRVW010000002.1, read on the forward strand.
GTGCCGGAGTCCGCCTCCTCGTCGGCACGCGCGGCACCGGCCAGCACCGCCGCCAGGGCGTCGTCCCGGCTGCAGGCGTCAGCGGTCGCGTCGGCCGCGACGGTGCCGCGGCGCGGCAGGTGGAGCACCTCGACCGACGTGCTGCCGGCCACCGCGGCGGTGCGGGCCGGCACCTCGTCGGCGAGGACGAGCAGCCGCGCCCGCGACGGCGGGACGGGCCTCGCGCGGCCCTGGACGGCGGCCAGCCACGTCGCGACGTCGCCGAGCATGCCGGTGTCTGGTCCGAGCGCAGTCCGGGCGTCCGCTCGCGCCGCGTCGTCCGGCCTTTCCACGGTGACCGCCAGCTCCTCCAGGGTCGGGGTGCTCACCGGGCCGTCGCTCATCGGGACATCGTGCCGTCCGGCGGTGCGAACTCGCCCACCGCGCCGAACTCCGCCCGCCGGGCGGCCCGCCGCAGTGCCAGCAGCACCGGCCGGGCCGCGACGGCGACCAGCGCCGCCGTGGTCAGCGCGCGCGGGAGGTCGAAGCCCATCGACGTCACGAGGGTGAAGGCGAGGAAGCGGCCGAGGTTCTGGGTCAGTGGGTCGCCGGCCACGTAGGAGATGCCGCTGTCCAGCCCGGTGGTGAACGGCCAGAGCCAGAGGTTCATGAGCAGCCCGTAGCCGAGCCCTGCCACCGCGCCGTACGCCGTGAGCAGGGCCACCTCAGCCCGGCCCGAGGCCCGGGGCAGGCAGCCCGCGAGGAAGCCCACCCAACCCGCGGCGAGCATCTGGAACGGCAGCCACGGCCCGACACCAGCGGTCAGCAGGGCGGAGGCGAACAGCGTCACCGACCCGAGGACCAGGCCGAACCCGCGACCGAGCGCCCGGCCGGCAAGCACCAGCAGGAAGAACACCGGCTCGAACCCGGCCACGCCACCGCCGAGAGGTCGCAGCGCCGCGCCCACCGCAGCCAGGACGCCGAGGACCGCCACCGACTTCGCGTCCATGCCGCCGTCGGCGACCTCCGCCAGGACGACGGCGAGCAGCAGCGGCAGCAGCACGACGAACAGCCACGGGGCGTCCGCCCGCCCGGCCAGCGTCGACCCCGACTGGACGAACAGCGGCCAGCAGAACGCGAGCAGGCCCACCGCGCTGACGACGACCAGCGCGAGCGACGCCCGCGGCCGGACCCGTACCGCCGAGTCCGCTCGGGTGCGACGTCGGGTCGGCGAACGTCGCACAGGAGCATCCGTGGGGGAGGCGGCCTCGGTGGTCGGGACCGGGGTGGTCGCGGCCGGGGTGTTCGGGGCCGGGGTGTTCGGGGCCGGGGTGCTCGGGGCCGGGGTCGTCGGGGTCATGGGGTTCAGCCGGCCAGCGAGGCGGCGACCTCGGCGACGGTGAGCCACGGGAGCGGTGCGAGCACCTTCGCCACCTGCGGCGCGAACGCCGGCGAGGACACGACGACCTGCCGCGACGGTCCGTCGCTCACGACCTCGCCGTCGGCAAGGACCACAGTGCGGTCGGTGACGGTCGCGGCCAGCTCGACGTCGTGCGTCGCGAGGACGACCGCGTGCCCCTGCGCCGCGAGGTCGCGCAACACCAGTCCCAGCGCCGCCTTGCCCGGGTAGTCCAGGCCGCGGGTGGGTTCGTCCAGCAGGACGACCGGGGGTCGGCCGGCCAGGACCACTGCGAGCACGAGGGCCAGCCGCTGCCCCTCGGACAGGTCGCGGGGGTGGGCGTGCGGGTCGACCGGGCCGAGCAGCCGGGTGAGCAGCTCGAGGGTGGTGCCGGCGGCGGCCGAGGCGTCGCGGTCGGACTGTGCGCACTCGTCGGCGACCGTGTCGGCGTAGAGGAGGTCGCCCGGCTGCTGCGGCACCATGCCCACCTTGCGCACCAAGTCGCGCGCGGTCAGCTCGGCGGGTGCGGACCCACCGACCTGGACGGCTCCGGTGTCGGGACGGCGCAGCCCGACGAGCGCCGACAAGAGGGTCGACTTCCCGGCACCGTTGCGACCCATCAGTGCCACCACCTCGCCGGCGCGCAGCGTGAGGTCGATGCCGCGCAGGGCCGGCCGCTCGCCGGCGGAGTACCGGACGACCAGGTTGCGGGTCTCGGCCACGACCTCGCCGCTCGCCCGAGGCGCCCCGACCGGCGGGGGACACGCGCGCAGCCGCGCGGACAGGCCGCTCGAGCGTCGACGCGCGTCGCGCACCGACAGCGGCAGCGGCGACCACCCGGCGAGCCGGCCGAGCTCGACGACGGGTGGCGCCACGGGCGCCGACTGCAGCACCTCGGCCGGGTCGCCGACCACCACGGGCCGTCCGCCGCCGGGGACCAGGATGACGCGGTCGGCGTACTGCACGACGCGTTCGAGCCGGTGCTCGGCCATCAGCACCGTCATGCCGAGGTCGTGCACCAGCCGCTGGAGGAGGGCGAGCACGTCCTCGGCGGCGGACGGGTCGAGGGCGGAGGTCGGCTCGTCGAGCACGAGCACCTTCGGGTGCGGCGTGAGCACCGAGCCGATGGCGACCCGCTGCTGCTGGCCGGCCGACAGCGTGGCGAGCGGGCGGTTCCGCTGCGCCGCCATGCCCAGGACGTCGAGGGTCTCCTCGACCCGTCGGCGCATCACCTCGGGCGCGACTCCGAGGGACTCCATGCCGTACGCCAGCTCCTCCTCGACGGTGTCGGTGACGAAGCCGGCGAGCGGGTCCTGGCCGACGTAGCCCACGACGTCGGCGAGGTCGCGCGGCCGGTGCTCGCGGGTGTCGCGCCCCGCCACCGTCACCCGCCCGGTGAGCAGCCCGCCGGTGAAGTGCGGGACGAGCCCGTTGACGGCCCGCAGCAGGGTCGACTTCCCGGACCCGGTGCGGCCGACGACCAGCGCGAGCTCGCCCTCCGGCACGTGCAGGTCGACGCCGGAGAGGACGGCCGCGCCGGAGCCGGTGTAGCGGACCCCGACCTGCTCGAAGGTGATCACACGGTCTCCTCGACGCGGGTGCGGTGCGAGGGCGCCGCGGCCGCCGGCTCGCGCTCGGCCTCAGTGTCCGGCGACGGCGCGAGCCAGGCCGGCAGCAGGGCGACCAGCAGCGCGACGGCGGGTACGACGGGGAGACCCGGCGCGACCAGCGGCGACGTCGAGGGAGCGACTGCCGACGGGTCGACCCCGGCGGTGACCAGCATCCCGACCGCAGCCACCGCGCCGCTCGCGGACACCGCCCACTCGAGCGGTCCCCACCGGTCCGGCCGGTAGCGGGTACGCGTCGAGCGCCGGCCGCCGACGGCGAGCCCCGCGGCGGCCACCAGCGCCCCGCCCGCGAGCAGCGGCAGGCCGAGCGCCGCCGGGCTGCTGGCGTCCAGGAGCCCGTACAACCCGGCGCACACGCCGAGCAGGCCGACCAGGGTGAGCGCGCCGGAGCGCCGCCGCAGCCCGGGCTGGTCGGCGCCGCGGCCGAACCCGCGGGCGTCCATCGCGGCGGCGAGGTCCACCGACCGCTCCAGCGCGCCCTCGAGCACCGGCATAGCGACGCCACGCAGACCGCGCAGCCCGGTGTGCGGGCGGCCGCGCAGCCGCCGCGCGGCGCGGACCCGCGAGACACCCTCGATCAGCTGCGGGGAGAAGCTCAGGGCGACCACGACGGCCACCCCGACCTCGTACAGCGCCCCGGGCACCGCACGCAGCAGCCGGCGTGGGTTGGCCAGGGCGTTGGCCCCCCCGACGCACGCCAGGATCGTGGCCAGCTGCAGGCCGGCGTAGACCGCGCCGAGCAGACCCTCCAGGGTGAGGTCGCCACCGAGCCGCACCCCCGCCGCCCAGTCGGGCAGAGCCGCCTGCGGCAGGTGGACGAGCACGGTGCCGGGAACGGGCGCGCCGACGACGGTGGCGAAGACGACGCGGACAGCGACGACCACGAGCCCCATCCGCAGGTAGAACCCGTAGGCCTTGGCCCACGGCGCCCGGGTGCGGCGCGCGGCGACGACGTACCCGGCGACCGCGAGCACCAGCGCGAGCAGCAGCGGGTCGGTCGTGCGGCTGGCCGCCGTGGCGAGACCGGTGGCCCACAGCCACCAGGCCCCGGGGTGCAGTGGCTGCAGGCGGCGCCGGCTGAGAGCGCCGGTCACGTCGGCCGCCGGCGGGTCCGGACGACCGCGGCGCCGCCCAGCCCCGCGACCAGGGCGGTGCCGACCGCGAGCCCGGCCCAGGGGGCCCCGGACGCCGGGTCGTCGTCCGGACCGGCGGCGCCCGGCCGGGTGGCCGCGGCCGCCGGACCGGTGTTCGACACCGCGGCTGCCGGGCTGGGTGTGCCGGTGGACGAGGTCGACGGGGTGGACGGGGTGGCCGCCGTCGTCGGCCCGCGGGTCGTCGCCTTGCCGGTCGTCGCCTTGCGGGTCGTCGACGACGTCGAGGTGGCGGTCGGGACCTGCACCGCCTCGGTCGACGACGACCGCGCCGGCCCGCTCGCCGTGCCGGGCGTCGCGGTCCGCGATCCCTGGGCCGCCGGTGCTGCCTGCGGGCAGATTCGGGCGAAGGAGACGTCCGGGGGCTGTCGCCTGCCGCCGTCCTGCCAGACCCAGGCCTCGGTGTCACCCGGCTCGGGGTCGTGGCTGCCCGCTCCGGTCGTCGCGTACACCCACCGGCTGGACCCCTTGGCCCGCCACCAGTACGACCAGTAGGTGACGGCCCCGGTGTCGCTGCAGGCGGGTAAGCCGTCGAGCTGGCAGACCTGGCCCGGCTGGCGCGGGACGAAGGCGTAGGAGATGCCGGCCTTCGTCAGCGCCTCGAGACCGCTGTCCGGGTCGCCCGGCGCGCAGGCCGTCCGCAGCGCACCACCGGTGAGCCGGCCGTCGACGACGACCCCCACGCAGGGGGTCGTCGACGCGGCCGCAGGAGCCGCCGGTCCGAGCAGCGCGAGCACCGCGACCACCCCGGCGCCCCCGAGCGCGGCGGGACGGAGCAAGGCGACGACGCGACGGACCGGCGGCACCGGCGGGACCCCGTGGTCCCTCAGCAGGCCAGTCGCGGCAGGCGTCGCGACGAGCCGTCGGTGCCGATGTCGGCGAGGGTGGCGCGGGCCAGCGCGGGGACTGCCTGGCTGGTGGCGCGCACCGGGTCGCCCGAGGCGTCCCGGTCGTAGCGCACCTGACCACGGACACCGGCCTTCGCGCCGCAGCCGACCTGCAGGGTGCGCAGGAAGTGCCGCGCCCTCGCGGCAGCCTTGCCGCGGCCGAGCGCCGTGAAGGCCTGCGCGGCGAGCGCCGTCGAGTTGGCGTTGCGACTGCCGTTGCCGGACAGGGAGCCGTTGGCGTGCTGACGCTTCTTGAGCCAGCGGCCGGCGTCCGTGGCGGCGGCCACGGCCGCCGGGGTGCCGACGTTCACCAGTGCCTGCACCGCGAAGCCGGTGGAGTCCGCCGATCCCGTGCAGGTGGCGCCGTCGAACACCTCCGGGAACGATCCGTTCGGGCACTGCTGGCCGAGCAGGTAGCCGACGGACTGGTGCGATGCGCCGCGCTTGGTGGCACGCTCCAGCCCGATCAGGGCCAGCGACTGCCCGATCGTGTTGCTGAAGTCGCCGTACGCGCTCCGGTCGGAGAACCGGCCGGCAGCGGTGGCGGCGCAGTCCGTGCGTGTCCGGGTGCCGCACTCGAGCGCGAGCAGCCCGGCGAGCAGGTCCTTGCGCGGCCCGGTGCCGAACGCAGCCGGGTCGACGCCCTGGGCGGCAGCCACGACGACGAGCTTGGCGTAGGCACCGGCGTAGGACTCGGTCGCGTCGCCGCCGCCGGTGTAGTCGAGGACGTGCGCCTTCAGCGCGCGGGTCGCGCGGCGGGCCGCGGCCTTTCCGACCTTGGCCGCGTCCAGCGCCAGGACGGTGTCGCCGGTGAGGCCGTAGTCCGGGTAGGACTGGCCGTCGAACGTCGTGGTGATGAGGTGGTCGTCGTCCAGCTGACGTCCGAGCCAGCCGGCGGCGGCGTCGGCACGGTTCTTCGTGGTGGCCGCTTCCGCGGTGCCTGGGGTGGCGAGCACGACGGCGGGCACGGCGACGAGCGCGGCGGCAGCGAGCAGCCGCGCGCGCAGAGGGGTGGTGGTGCGTCCGAGCACGGTGGGTCCTTTCACGGGAGCGATCCGCGACGGATCCCCGGGGCTCCGGGCCGCGCACGACGGCGCCCCCGACGCGACGTCGTCCGGGGACGGGTCACGCGCGGGGGCGGTGGGTGCGGACGACGGTGCGTCCGGGCTCCGCCCCGCATACCTCGACGGAATGAGTGGAGCCGCTCACGCCCTCTCAGGTGCTCCGACTCGCCGCGGGCCCGGGTCCTCCGGGCGCGGCCTACGGTTGCGGGTCAGTGCCGGATTCCGACCGGCTTCCCCTGCGAGGGCGCGTCTGCAGTTGTGTGTCTCCGGCGCACGTGCGCCGGCAGCGCATCCGACCACGCGCGGTAGGTTCGCGTCAAAGCGTCGAGAACATCCGGGACAGGCGTCGCCGGGTCGGTGAGGAGCAGTGCGTCGATGACGTGGTCGTGGCGGCTGGAGACCTCTGAGGGCGTGGTCGTCGACGGCGTGGCGACGGAGAGCTTCCCCAGCCAGGCCGACGCCGAGTCGTGGATCGGCGAGGCCTGGCAGGACCTCGCCGCTCAGGGGGTCGACCGGGTGGTTCTGCTCGAGGGCGACCGCGAGGTGTACGGCCCGATGTCCCTGCACGCCGCCGACTGAGCTCAACCCTCCGGCGCGCAGCGGTGGCGACCTGGGCGGACGTCGAGCGGATCGCGCTGGCCCTCGACCGCGCGGTGCCCGGGGTGGCGCACGAGGGGTCACCCACGATCGACGTCGGCCGGCATCCGTTCGCGCGGTTGCGCTGGGACGACGAGGGCCGCGAGATCCTGCAGTTCTGGTCGCTCGACCTGGCCACCGGGTCGGCCCTCGCCGACCGCCGCGACACGTTCTTCGTGGTCCACAACTTCGCCGTGAAGGTGTCCGTGTGGGCCTGGCTCGACCGGCTCGACGTCGACGAGCTGACCGAGATCCTCACCGACTCGTGGCTGGCCCGCCGGGGTGTGCGCCCGCGGCCCGACACGGGGGGCGCCGGCGGTTCCATCATCTGACCCGGCGCGGCGGGGGGCAGTCGCCGTACCTAGGGTCGTTGCATGGAGCACCGTTACCTGGGCCGCAGCGGCCTGAAGATCTCGGAGATCACCTACGGCAACTGGCTGACCCACGGGTCCCAGGTCGAGAACGACACGGCGACCGCGTGCGTGCGCGCCGCGCTGGACGCCGGCATCTCGACGTTCGACACCGCCGACGTCTACGCCAACACCAAGGCGGAGACCGTCCTCGGCGAGGCGCTCAAGGGCGAGCGCCGGGAAGGGCTGGAGATCTTCACCAAGGTCTACTGGCCGACCGGCCCCGGGGGGCACAACGACTCCGGCCTGTCGCGCAAGCACATCCTCGAGTCGATCGACGGTTCGCTGACCCGGCTGCAGACCGACTACGTCGACCTTTACCAGGCACACCGCTACGACACCGAGACGCCGCTCGAGGAGACGATGCAGGCGTTCGCGGACCTGGTGCGGATGGGCAAGGTGCTCTACGTCGGCGTCTCCGAGTGGACTGCCGAGCAGATCCGCGCCGGCCACGCGCTCGCCCAGGAGATGGGCGTCCCGTTCGTCTCGTCGCAGCCGCAGTACTCGATGCTGTGGCGGGTCATCGAGCCCGACGTCGTGCCGGCCTGCGAGGAGCTCGGCATCAGCCAGATCGTGTGGTCGCCGATCGCGCAGGGTGTGCTGTCCGGCAAGTACCTGCCGGGCGGTGAGCTGCCCGCCGGGTCGCGGGCGACCGACGACAAGGGCGGCGCCGACATGATCGAGCGCTGGATGCGCGACGACGTGCTGACCGCCGTCCAGGGGCTCAAGCCGGTGGCCGACGAGGTCGGGCTGACCATGGCCCAGCTCGCGATCGCGTGGGTGCTGCAGAACGACAACGTGGCCGCGGCCCTCGTCGGCGCGTCCCGGCCGGAGCAGGTCGCCGAGAACGTCAAGGCCGCCGGGGTGCGCATCCCCAGCGAGCTGATGACCCGCATCGACGCCACGCTCGGGGACGTCGTCGTCCGCGACTCCGCCGAGACCGCCAAGAACGCCCCCACGACCCGACCCACCTGACCGACCGCCGAACGCCCCGACCGGTCCCGCAGTCGATCACGTTTACGTGATCCACCGTCGCCTTGCATGGCGTGCAACCCGTGCAAGGCGACAGTCGATCACGTTTACGTGATCGCCGGACCGGGGGGCGGCAGGCGGGGGGCGGCGGGCGGGGATGGGCCCGGCGTCCGGCGTCCGGCGGTGGGCGGTGGGCGTCGGTCAGCGGCGGCGGCGGGAGCCGCGCAGCCGCGGCGGCGGCAGCCGGAAGCGCCGGATCTGCATGCTGCGCATCAGGGCGTACGGCAGCGCGCCGCGCGCGTTCTCGTCGGGGAAGCTGCGGGCCAGCCCGCGCCGGAGCTTCACAGCGAGGACCACCGAGTCGAGGACGATCAGCACGACCAGCGCCAGCCACAGGGCGCTGCCGATGCGCTTGGCCTGGTCGTTCGGGCTGAACGAGAGCAGCAGGATGAGCACCGCGAACGGCAGGAAGAACTCCGCGACCGTGCGCCGGGCGTCGACGACGTCGCGGACGTAGCGCCGCACCGGCCCGCGGTCGCGCGGCGGCAGGTTGCGCTCGTCGCCGGCCTTGAGGGCCGCCACTTGCGTGCCGCGCTCCTCGCGCTTCTTGACGCGCATGGCCCGGTAGGCCTCCTTGCGCGTCTTCGGCGCCGTGATGGCGCGGCGTCTGCCGCGCTCGGCCTCGCGGCGCTTCGGCGTCGGCCGCCCCTTGCCACCGTCGCGGCCGGTCGCCGACGAGGGGGCCGTCTCCTCGGCGGGGGCGGTCTTGCTGCGTCCGAACACGGGCGTCAGCGTACCGGTGGGTCGCTGCGGCCGGACCGGCCCGTCACCCCCGCGCGGACGTCGGGAACTCCGCGACCCCCGTGCGCGTCGGCAGGTGCAGGTGGTCGGTCCTAGGCTGGACCTGTCGGCCCCGACCAGGCGCCGCGACGAAGGGGGTACCGGAATCTCATGAGCGTCATGAAGCGGCTCAAGCTCATCTTCAGCGCCAAGGCCAACAAGGCGCTCGACCGGGCCGAGGACCCCCGCGAGACCCTCGACTACTCCTACGAACGCCAGCTCGAGATGCTGCAGAAGGTACGCCGCGGCGTGGCCGACGTCGCCACCTCGCGCAAGCGCCTCGAGCTGCAGCTGCAGAAGCTGCAGGCGCAGTCGGACAAGCTCGAGGCCCAGGGCCGCCAGGCACTGGCCGCCGGGCGCGAGGACCTCGCTCGCGAGGCGCTCACGCGCCGGTCCGCCGTGCAGCAGCAGCAGGCCGACCTGGCGACACAGCACGCGCAGCTGCAGGCCGAGGAGGAGAAGCTCACCCTCGCCTCGCAGCGGCTGCAGGCCAAGGTCGACGCCTTCCGCACCCGCAAGGAGACCATCAAGGCCACCTACACCGCGGCCGAGGCGCAGACGAAGATCGGCGAAGCCTTCTCCGGCATCTCCGAGGAGATGGGCGACGTGGGGCTCGCCGTGCAGCGGGCCGAGGACAAGACCCTGGCGATGCAGGCCCGCGCCGGGGCGATCGACGAGCTGCTGGCGAGCGGCGCCCTCGACGACGCGTCCGGCACGGCCAAGGACGACATCACCGCCGAGCTGGAGCGGATGTCGAGCACCAGCGACGTCGAGCTCGAGCTGGCCCGGCTCAAGGGCGAGATCGGCGCCGGCCCCACCCCGGACGCCCTGGAGGCCGGCAGCCCCGGCAGCACCGGCAGCACGTCCGCCCCCACCGCGACGCCGGTCGAGGAGGAGAAGCAGTGATCGTCCGGGTGCTCGGCGAAGGGCAGTACACCGTCGACGACGCGCACGCCGAGCTGCTCAACGGTCTCGACGCCGGCCTGGAACGGGCAGTCGAGGCGAGTGACGAGGCCGGCTTCCGGTCCACGCTCGCCGACCTGCTCGCGCAGGTGCGGGCGGTGGGGGAGCGGCTGTCCGACGACTCCCTCCAGGAATCCGACGCCCTGCTGCCCGACGAGAGCAGCACGCTCGAGGAGGTCCGCCTGATGCTGACCGACTCGGACGAGGGCCTCATCCCCGGCTGATCCGAGGCACCCATGGCACGCACCCGATACGTCCCCGACCGCGGCCTGTCCGCCCGGATGGGTCTCACGGTCTTCCTGCTCGGGCTGCTCTACGTCGCCCTGATCGCGCTGGTCACCAGCTACACCAGCCTCGCGCTGGGGCTCGTCATCGCCGGCGGAGCCCTGTTCGCGCAGTGGTACTTCAGCGACCGGATCGCGCTCTACGCCATGCACGGCAGGGTGGTGACCCCGGCGGAGGCACCCGAGCTGCACGGCATCGTCGACCGGCTCTGCGCGCTGGCCGACATGCCCAAGCCGACCGTCGCGATCGCCGACTCCGACGTGCCCAACGCCTTCGCCACCGGCCGCACCCCGAAGCGTGCAGTCGTGTGCGCGACCACCGGGATCATGGCGCGTCTCGACGAGCGCGAGCTCGAGGGCGTGCTTGCCCACGAGCTGTCACACGTGGCGCACCGCGACGTCACCGTGATGACGGTGGCCTCCGTCGTCGGTGTCCTCGCCGGGTTCCTCACCCGCATCGTCATGTTCTCGGGCATGGGCCGCCGGCGGGACAGCAACGGCGGCGCGCCCGCCGTGCTGGTCGTGATGCTGGTGTCCATGGTGGTCTACGCGCTGGCCTTCCTGCTGACCCGCGCGCTCTCGCGCTACCGCGAGCTCGCGGCCGACCGCGCCGGGGCGTTCCTCACCGCCCAGCCGTCGGCGCTCGCCTCCGCTCTCACGAAGATCAGCGGCGACATGGGTCGGATCCCCAGCCGCGACCTTCGCGAGGCCGAGCCCTACAACGCGTTCTTCTTCGCTCCGGCCGTGGCACCGGGTTTCACGCTCTCGTCGCTGTTCTCGACGCACCCGCCGCTGCAGAAGCGCCTCGATCAGCTCGCCGAGATCTCCGCGACGCTGTCGCGGCCGTGAGCTTGCTCGGCAAGCTGCTCGGCCGCAGCACCCCGCCGGAGCCGACGCTCGACCAGCTGTTCGCCCTGACCGACGCCACCCTCACCCTCCAGGCCGGGATCGGACTGCGGCCCACCGGTCTCGGCTCGGTCGCCTACCGGGCAGCCGAGGGGCGCGCGTCCGGCGACGTCACCGCCGACGCGGAGGCGCTGGTGGAGTCCGGCGGCGGGCCGGATGTCGAGCGCAGCGTCGACTCGTTCGGCTACACCTGGCTGCTGCTGCGGCACGACGCTGCCGACACCCCCGGGCTGGTCACCGACCTGCACGCGGTCAACTCCGACCTCGTCGCCGCCGGGTTCGGGCCCACCCTGCTCTGCTCGCTCGTGACCCTGGACGACGGTGCGGGCCGCCGCGTCGGTCTCGTCTACCTCTACAAGCGCGGTACCTTCTACCCGTTCGCGCCCACCGGCGCGCAGAGCCGTGACACGGCCTACGAGCTGCAGATGCGCGCCGCGGTCGGCGCCGACCTCCCGGTCGAGCCCGACCTCGCGCGCTGGTTCCCGGTCTGGGGTGCGCCCGGCCTCGCGGGCTAGCGCTGACCAATACACGTCACGGCGTCGACACGGTCACCCGTGCGCTGCTCGACGCACGCGGCACGGGAGGATGCGCGGGTGAAGGTCCTCGTCGCCCCCGACCGCTACGGCGTCGAGCTGACCGCTGCCGAGGCTGCCGACGCAGTGGCGCTGGGGTGGAGCCGCAGCGCCCCCTATGACGAGCTGGACCTCCTGCCGCTGTCCGACGGCGGCCCCGGCTTCGTCGACGTCCTGGCCGTTGCCCTCGGCGACGGCACCGAGACCGGTGTGGTGACGGTGCGCGGGCCCCTCGGCGACCCGGTGCCCGCTCGCGTCCTCACCCAGGGCGGCACGGCGTATGTCGAGGCCGCGGAGGCGGTCGGCCTGCACCTCGTCGACCCGGCCGACCGGGACCCGCTGCAGGCGTCGTCGTACGGCGTCGGGGAGCTGCTGCTCGCCGCGGCCGCCACCGGCGCGACCCGGCTGGTCGTCGGGGTCGGGGGCACCGCGACCACCGACGGTGGGCGCGGGCTGGTCCGCGCCCTGGAGGGACGCCGCGACGAGCTGGCCGGCTGCGAGGTGGTCGCCGCCACCGCCACCGACGCGCCGTTGATGGGGCACTCCGGTGCCGCGCACGGCTTCGCCTCGGCCAAGGGGGCCGACCGGCACGCCCGTGACCTGCTCGAGGAGCAGCTGCGCACCTGGGCCACCGAGACCGACGGCGGGCTGGCGGTGCGTCCCGGCGCGGGCGCCGGCGGCGGCATCGGGTTCGGCCTGCTGCTCCTCGGTGCCGAGCGCGTCAACGGGACCGCCCTGGTCGCCGAGCTGGCGGGGCTCGAGGAACGGGTGCGCGGTGTCGACCTGGCGCTCACCGCCCTCGGGGTCTTCGACTGGGAGTCGCTGCGCGGCCGGGTCGTCGTGGGTGTGACGCGCGCCGCCCAGCACGCCGGCCGTCCCACCGTGGTGCTGGCCGACCGGGTCGATGTGGGCCGCCGCGAGCTGTCGTCGGCGGGGGTCGACGCGGCCTACGCCGTGGCCGACCTGCCGCTCGGCGGTGATCCGCTGGGGGCTGCCGACCGGCTCTCGGTGCTGGCAGCGCGGGTCGCCCGCACCTGGTCGCGCTGACGGGTGCGCCGGCCGCGCGGCGGCGTGACGCGGGCCACAGCAGGCGCACCGGCCGGGCAGAGCCGGGTTGTTGTGTCACCATGGACGAGAAGCACCAGACGGAATGAACAGCGCCGGCGACAGGTTCGCCGGAGGAGCAGCACCCTCCCGCCTGACCCCGGAACTCCCAGGAGCACCCAGATGACCGTCCAGGACCAGACCACCGAGCAGGCCACCGAGCCGGCGACCGGCATCGTCCTTACCGACACGGCCGCGTCGAAGGTCAAGAGCCTGCTCGAGCAGGAGGGTCGTGACGACCTCGCCCTGCGCGTGGCCGTCCAGCCGGGTGGCTGCAGCGGCCTGCGCTACCAGCTCTTCTTCGACGAGCGGACGCTCGACGGCGACGTGACGACCGACTTCGGCGGCGTGGGCGTCGTGGTCGACCGCATGAGCACGCCGTACCTCGCCGGCGCGACCATCGACTTCGTCGACACCATCGAGAAGCAGGGGTTCACGATCGACAACCCCAATGCCGGCGGCTCGTGCGCCTGCGGCGACTCGTTCCACTGACCCACCCGCGGCCGGCCGGCTGACACCGGCGGTCGCAGCGTCCGTACGTCGACGGCCTGGTCCCTCCCGAGGGGCCGGGCCGTCGCGCGTCCCGGCTGCCGGTGCTACCTGACCGGGCCGAGCAGCACCGTGCCGGTGGCGCCGTCCTCGACGGTGCGCAGTCCGAGCGGCGCGTCGAGGGTCACCGTGCGGTGCCGCTCCTGGGCGAGGTCGATGCAGACCTTTCCCGGCTGCGGTGTGGTGGGCATCAACCAGAGGCGTACCCGCCGGTCGTCCTGCACGGTGCGGATGCCGTAGGAGTAGCAGCCGGCCACGCCGCCCCAGAAGGTCACGTCGAGCGTGCGGTCGTCGGCGCCGCGTGTCACGGAGGTGAACTGCGACTGCGGGTCGGGGACGGGCTCGCCCGGCCCGGTCGACGGGGGTACGGCGCTCGGCGTCACCGGTGGCACGGCGACTCCGCCCGAGCCGGTCGATCCCGAGGAGCCGCCGGACGAGCCGCCGCTGGTGGCGTCGGCGCGCTGCACCAGCCGCGGCTCGACCGCCACCTGGACGAGCGGGTAGTCGGAGCCCTCGACCCGGAAGAACCACGCCGGCACCAGCAGATAGCCGTCGGACGACTGCTGCAGGGACAGGCCGAGGTCGGCGCCCGTCACGGTGACCGGACCGCCGCACGGCACCGGGTCGCTGCCCTCGGGCAGCGGCTCCGGGCAGGCCATCAGCGGCATCGGCAGCGGCGTGCGCCGCAGCAGCTGGAACGCGTCGGCGGCGGATACGACGGGGTAGTTGCCGTCGGCACCGGCCTGCACCAGCCAGCCGGAGCCGCTGTACACGCGCGCCCCGTCGCGGTCCTGCACGAGCGTGGTGCGCAGCCCCCAGGTGGGCAGGCCGCCGACTCGCGGGTCGAGGGAGTACAGCTCGGTGCCGTCGGGCTGCTCGACCCGGCCGCTGTCGTGCGCCTGGTCGTTGCCCAGCCCGAGGGCTTCCAGCACCGCGTCGCGGGTCGGCAGGGCGACAGGGGGAGCGACCTCGGTCGTGCTGCTCCCGTTCGTGTCCGCGATCCGGGTGCACGGGAGCTCGGCGATGACGTCGTCGGAGGCGACAGGGGAGTCCGGGGGCGGCGCGACCGCGCAGCCGACCGTGGCGGTGCTGCCGGTCGTCCACTGCCCGGAGGCATCGACCGAGAGAGAGGGCGCGAGGCCGGCAAGGGCCGCCCTCAGGTCGGACGGGTCGACCGGGGCGAGCCGCCGCACGCTCGCGGTGCCGGGGCCGTCCGCCAGGTCGGCGCCGTCGGCGAGGGAGTAGCGCGGGTCTGCGGTGGCGCCGTCGGCCGGGGTCCAGCCGACCAGCCGCAGCGGCTTCCGTGAGACGGCGTCGCTGCCGCCGGAGCCCGGGCCGACGCCGGCCACGTCACCCCGCAGGGCCAGCCAGGTGCCGCCCACGGCCACGAGGACGAGCACGGCGACAGCGAGCGGCGCCCAGCGGTGTGCGGTCCGGTCTCCCATGCCTGTCCGACGCAGCGCGCCGGTGACGGGTTCCGTCAGTCGCCGTAGCTGTCGAGACCGGCGACCACGCTGCGGGCCCGCTCCGGGATGAGCAGCACCCGCCGCCTCGGGATGGGGACCTCGAGCAGGTGCCGGGTGACCTCGGCGGCGTCGGCGACCAGGTCGTCGAGGGAGCCCGACTCGGTCCCGGAGGGGCCGTCGGCCTGCGGCACGGTGGAGGTCACCTGTCGAGCGTCGCACGCCGCCACTGCAGGCGGAACGCCTACCGGTCGGTAGTCTTCCCGTGTCGCCGTACGCCCGTCCGACCACCGGAGCACCCGTGCGCATCGCCGTCACCGGCTCGATCGCCACCGACCACCTGATGACCTTCGAGGGCCGGTTCACCGACTCGCTCGTCGTCGACCAGCTGGACAAGATCTCGCTGTCGTTCCTCGTCGAGGACCTCGACGTACGTCGAGGCGGCATCGCCGCGAACATCGCGTTCGGCATGGGCTGCCTCGGGCTCGACCCGGTGCTGGTCGGTGCCGTCGGCCAGGACTTCGCCGACTACCGGTCGTGGCTGCAGCGGCACCGCGTCGACACCGGCTCGGTGCACGTCTCCGAGCTGCGGCACACGGCCCGGTTCGTGTGCACCACCGACGACGACCACGCGCAGATCGCCAGCTTCTACGCCGGTGCCATGCGCGAGGCGCGCGACATCGAGCTGGCACCCGTCGCCGACCGCATGGGCGGCATCGACCTGGTCGTCATCTCGGCCAACGACCCCGAGGCGATGCTGCGGCACACCGAGGAGTGCCGAACCCGCGGCTACCCGTTCCTCGCCGACCCCGGGCAGCAGATCGCCTGGATGGACGGCGCGGGCATCCGCCAGCTCATCGACGGCGCCACCTACCTGTTCACCAACGAGTACGAGGCCGCGCTCGCCGAGCAGAAGACCGGCTGGTCGGCCGAGGAAATCCTCGGCCGCGTCGGCACCCGCGTCGTGACCCTCGGTGCCAAGGGTGCCCGCATCGACCGCAAGGGCGAGCCCACGCTGCACGTCGAGTGCGCGCCCGAGGACCGCAAGGTCGACCCGACCGGGGTCGGCGACGGCTTCCGCGCCGGCTTCCTCGCCGGGCTCGAGTGGGACCTCCCGCTGGAGCGGTGCGCACAGATCGGCAGCCTCCTGGCGACCTACGTCATCGAGACCAAGGGGACCCAGGAGTACGAGCTGGGCCAGCGTCGCTTCCTCGAGCGGTTCGAGGCGGCCTACGGCCCGGACGCAGCGGCTGACGTCGCGCCGCGCGTGCGCTGCCCCCGGCCCTGATCGCCTGACCGCGCTCCCCGCGAGCCCCCGTGGTGTCCACGCACGTGCCTGTCGAGCCGCCTCCGTCGCGGTGGGCCTTCGGCGACGTCGGCGCGGCGGCGGCCGGCGAGGAGCTGCTGGCGGTCGGCGCCGACCTCCACCCGGGCACGCTGCTCGGCGCCTACCGGGCCGGCCTCTTCCCGATGCCCGTCTCCCGCCGCGGTCCGGTCGGTTGGTTCTCGCCCGACCCGCGCGGGATCCTCCCGCTCGGGGCGCTGCGGGTGCCGCGGTCGCTGCGCCAGGCCTGCCGGCGCTACGAGATCCGGGTCGACACGGCGTTCGACGAGGTGGTGCGCGGCTGCGCCGACCCGAAGAGGCCGGGCGGCTGGATCCGGAAGGACGTCCGCGCCGGCTACCGCCGGTTGCACGACCTGGGCTGGGTGCACAGCGTCGAGGCGTGGTCCACCGGGCCGGACGGCCGGGACCGGCTGGCGGGCGGGCTCTACGGCGTGTCGGTGGGCGGCCTGTTCGCGGGGGAGTCGATGTTCCACCGGGAGCGGGACGCCTCCAAGGCGGCGCTCGTCGGGCTGGTCGGGCTCCTCGGGGCCGACGGCCGGGACCGGCTGCTGGACGTGCAGTGGGCGACCGAGCACCTCGTCTCGATGGGGGCGGTCGAGGTGGCCCGTCCCGCCTACCTGGCGCTCCTCGCCGAAGCCCTCCCGCTGCCCCCTCCGGAGTGGCCTCTGGAGTAGGGTGCTGACCGCGTTGACGACCGCCGGGAGTGGCCTCCGGCACGACCATCGACAAGGGGCAACGTTGGGTCCGTCCGGCACGCAGCAGCCGCGTCGTTTGCGGCGCGCAGGCCGAGCTCTCACGCTCGGTGGCCTGCTCCTCATGTCGCTCACCGCGTGCGCGTCGGAGGACCTGCCGACCTTCGCGATGCCGGTGCGCGACGCGACCGACCAGTCGAACCGGATCCTGTCCCTGTGGCAGGGCTCCTGGATCACCGCGCTGTCGGTCGGCGTGATCACCTGGGGTCTGATCCTGTGGCCCGTCGTGGCGCACCGGCGCAAGCGCAACGCCACCGGGCTGCCGCCGCAGACCCGCTACAACCTGCCGATCGAGGTCTTCTACACCGCTGTCCCGCTCATCATGGTCGCCGTCTTCTTCTACTTCACGGCGCGTGACGAGGACCGCATCATGCAGACCTCGGCCAACCCCGACCACCGGATCACCGTCACCGGCATCCAGTGGTCGTGGCAGTTCACCTACGCCAGCGACAGCGGGCCGGACACCACGGTGACCGGCACGCCGGGCAAGCCGCCGACGCTCTACCTGCCCGAGGGCGAGAGCGTGCAGTTCCGCCTGCACTCCAACGACGTCATCCACTCGTTCTGGGTGCCGGCGTTCCTCTTCAAGATGGACGTCATCCCGGGTCGGACCAACAAGTTCGAGATCACCCCGAAGCAGCTGGGCCGGTTCCGTGGCAAGTGCGCCGAGCTCTGCGGCCAGGACCACGCCCGGATGCTTTTCAACGTCAAGGTCGTCACGCCGACCGAGTACCAGGCCTACCTGAGCCAGCTCGAGCAGCGGCTCGCGAACGGGAGCGCACAGTGACCATCGCCGCCTCGCGACCCGGCGCCACCGGGGCGCTGCGCACCCGCCGCAAGGGCAGCGCGGTCGTCAACTGGATCACCAGCACCGACCACAAGGTGATCGGGCAGATGTACCTCATCACCTCGTTCGCGTTCTTCCTCATCGGCGGCCTGATGGCCATGATCATGCGCGCCGAGCTGGCCCGGCCGGGCAACCAGTTCCTCTCCGGCGAGCAGTACAACCAGCTCTTCACCATGCACGGCACGATCATGCTGCTGCTGTTCGCGACACCGCTGTTCGTCGGCTTCGCCAACGTCATCATGCCGCTGCAGATCGGCTCGCCGGACGTGGCGTTCCCGCGGCTGAACATGTTCAGCTACTGGCTGTTCCTGTTCGGCGGCCTGATCGTCGTCAGCGGCTTCCTCACCCCCGGCGGGGCGGCCGCGTTCGGCTGGTTCGCCTACGCTCCGCTGAACAGCGAGGCCTTCTCCCCTGGCGTCGGCGCCGACCTCTGGATCATGGGCCTCGCGCTGACGGGCTTCGGCACGATCCTCGGCGCCGTCAACTTCATCACCACGATCTTCACCATGCGGGCGCCCGGCATGACCATGTTCCGGATGCCCATCTTCACCTGGAACATCCTGCTCACCAGCGTCCTGGTGCTCCAGGCGTTCCCGGTGCTGGCTGCCGCGCTGCTCGCCCTCGAGGCCGACCGCAGGTTCGGCGCCCACATCTTCGACCCGGGCAACGGCGGGCCGCTGCTCTGGCAGCACCTGTTCTGGTTCTTCGGCCACCCCGAGGTCTACATCATCGCGCTGCCGTTCTTCGGCATCGTGTCCGAGATCCTCCCGGTCTTCAGCCGGAAGCCGGTGTTCGGCTACAAGGGCCTGGTCTTCGCAACCATCGCGATCTCCGGCCTGTCGGTCACCGTGTGGGCCCACCACATGTTCGCCACCGGCGCGGTGCTGCTGCCGTTCTTCTCCTTCATGTCCTTCCTCATCGCGGTGCCGACCGGGGTGAAGTTCTTCAACTGGATCGGCACGATGTGGCGTGGCTCGCTGACCTTCGAGACGCCGATGCTGTGGACCCTGGGTTTCCTGGTCACGTTCCTCTTCGGCGGCCTGACCGGTGTCATCCTGGCCTCGCCGCCGCTGGACTGGCCGGTCTCCGACACCTACTTCGTGGTGGCCCACTTCCACTACGTCGTGTTCGGCACCGTCGTGTTCGCGATGAACGCCGGGTTCTACTTCTGGTGGCCGAAGATGACCGGCCGGATGCTCGACGAGCGGCTCGGCAAGATCCACTTCTGGACGCTGTTCGTCGGCTTCCACTTGACCTTCCTCATCCAGCACTGGCTGGGTGTCATCGGCATGCCGCGGCGCTACGTCGACTACCTCGCGAGTGACGGCTTCACGACGTACAACACGGTCTCCACCATCGGGTCGTTCCTGCTGGGTGCCTCCACGCTGCCGTTCGTCTACAACGTCATCAAGTCCATGAAGGGGCCGAAGGTCACCACCGACGACCCGTGGGGCTACGGCCGCTCCCTGGAGTGGGCCACGTCCTGCCCGCCGCCGCGGCACAACTTCCTCGAGCTGCCGCGTATCCGGTCCGAGTCGCCGGCCTTCGACCTGCACTACCCGCACGTCGCGGCGATGGACACCCCGACGGAGAACAAGAACCTGCTCGACCAGGTGTTCGGCGAGCCCGATCTCGAGGGCGGCACGGGGGGTCGACGATGAAGGTCGAGGGCTGGCTGTTCGCCGCGGGCTTCTTCTTCTTCGGGCTGGCCGCCGTGATCTACGGCCTGCTGTCCGGCGAGGTGGTCGGCACGGTGGCGTTGGGGTTCACCGCCGGCCTGGCCTTCCTCGTCGGCTACTACCTGCTGTTCACCGCCCGGCGGATCGATGCCCGGCCGGAGGACAACCGGATGGGCGAGATCGCCGACGGTGCCGGCGAGCTGGGCTTCTACAGCCCGCACAGCTGGTGGCCCCTGGCGGTCGCCGCGAGCGCCGCGATCGCGTTCCTCGGGATCGTCTTCGGCTGGTGGCTGTTCCTCATCGGCGCCATCGCCGGCGGCCTCTCCGTGGTCGGCATGGTCTTCGAGTACTACCGGGCCGAGCCCGCCCACTGACGCTCCCGCCCGCCCAACCCCCGGCCGCCAGGCGCTCAAGCCCGACCGGTCCCCGTGCCGATTCGTTATCCAGCGCACCCGCGCGGGATTGGCGGTTCGGAGAGCAACGGGTCAGACTGGTCACGCGTCATCCTTCTGGAGGGGGCGCTAGCGAGGAGGACGTCAGTGGGGGATCGGGGAGTGCTGCGCCCCCGGCGCAGCTCCGAGGGGGCGCTTCGACGACTGCTGGGCGTGCTCGTCGCGTCCGCGGCGCTGGTTGTGCTCACGGCGGGCTGCTCCTCGTCCGGGAGCCCCTCCGCTGCCGCTCCTGAGGCGCACGCCGCCTCGTCGGGGGGATCCGTGCCGTCAGTCTCCCGGGCCGGCATCGAGCTCCTGCCCGCGAGCGCCTCGACCGACGTCCAGGTCGACCAGCCCGTCACCGTCACCGCGAGCGACGGCACCCTGACCTCGGTCGTGCTCACCGACGCCAAGGGCCGCCAGGTCGCCGGTGACCTCGCGGCGGACAAGCACGGCTGGACCGCCACCGGCAACCTGAAGGTCGCCCAGCACTACCGCGTGGTCGCCGCCGCGGTCGACGCCGACGGCGTCGGCACGGAGCGCACCGGATTCTTCGCCACCGTCGCACCCCGCAAGGTCCTCGAGACGTCGATCTCCCCGCTGTCCGGCCAGTCGGTCGGCGTCGGGATGCCGATCGTCGTCCGGTTCAACGCCTCGGTCCGCGACCGCGCCGCGGTCGAGCAGGCCCTGGTCGTCACCAGCAAGAAGCCCATCGACGGCGCCTGGAGCTGGACCAGTGACACCGAGGTGCACTTCCGGCCCCAGGAGTACTGGCACGCCTACAACGACGTCACGCTCGACGTGAACCTCAAGGGTGTCGACGCCGGCAAGGGTGTCTGGGGCATGAGCAGCCGCACGATCAAGTTCCGCACCGGCTCCTCGATGGTGAGCGTCGTCGACGTCGACCGCCACACGCTGACCGTCTACCGCAACGGCAAGAAGAGCCGCGTTATCCCGGTCACCACCGGCAAGGCCGACTTCCTGACCCGCAACGGCACCAAGGTCATCCTCGAGAAGCACACCCTCAAGGTCATGGACGCCAGCACGATCGGCATCTCGCAGGGCTCGCCGGAGTACTACCGGCTGGACGTGCCTTACGCGATGCGGGTCACCTGGAGCGGCGAGTTCGTGCACGCCGCTCCGTGGTCCTCGGGCGACCAGGGCCGCGACAACGTCAGCCACGGCTGCGTCGGCATGAGCATGACCAACGCGATCTGGCTGTTCAACCAGTCCAGCGTCGGCGACATCGTCAAGGTGGTCGGCTCACCGCGG
Source organism: Actinomycetes bacterium (assembly GCA_038246545.1). Classification (GTDB taxonomy): domain Bacteria; phylum Actinomycetota; class Actinomycetes; order JACCUZ01; family JACCUZ01; genus JBBRVW01. Next base: position 28,351 of record JBBRVW010000002.1, read on the forward strand.
CAGCTGGAGCCCGGCAACGGCTACACCGACTGGAACGTCTCCTGGGACGACTGGCTGGCCGGGAGCGCCCTCCAGGGCTGACGGCGTGCATCCGGGGCCTGTGAGCGGGCAGTAGCCCACCTGTGAGCCCGACCGTCTCGATCGCAGTCCTCACGCGCGACCTGCGCGTGCACGACAACCCCACGCTGCACGGTGCGGCCACCGACGGCGACGCCGTGGTGCCGCTGTTCGTCCTGGACCGCGCGATCCTGCGCTCGGACTACAACCGGCCCAACCGGGCCCGGTTCCTCGTCGAGTGCCTGCGTGACCTCGACACGTCGCTCGAGGAGCGCGGGGCCGGGCTGGTGGTCCGCGAGGGCGAGTGGGTCCGCGAGGTCATGCGGGTCGCGCGCGAGGTGCGGGCCGTCAGCATCCATGTCGCAGGTGACGTCACGGCCTACGCCCGGCGACGGGTCGAACGGCTGCGCGACGCGCTGCCGGCCGGCGTCGACCTCGTCGTGCACGACGAGACGCTGTTCGTGGTCCCGCCGGGTGCCCTGCTGCCCAGCGGCGCCGGAAAGGACCACATGGCCGTCTTCACACCGTACTTCCGCAAGTGGTCGTCGCTGGGCACCCGCGCGCCGGCACCCACCCCGCGGGCGCTGGAGCTGCCGGCCGGGCTCCCCAAGGGACGGCTGCCCGCGGCCGACGCGGTGGCCAAGGGTGCGGTGTCGCCCGACCTCGCCACCGGTGGCGAGTCCGAGGGTCGGCGGCGCATGGCGTCGTGGCTGCGTGCGGGCCTCGAGGACTACGACGACGACCACGACGCCCTCGGCAACGACAACACCAGCCGGCTGTCGCCGTACCTGCACTTCGGTGCCCTGTCGCCGGTCGAGCTGGCCAGGAAGGCGGGGGAGTCGCGCAGCACGGCAGCGCAGGCGTTCGTCCGGCAGGTGGCCTGGCGCGACTTCTACGCCCAGGTGCTCGCCGCCCGCCCGGACGCGACCACCGTCGACTACCGCCCGCGCGGCGACCGCTGGCACCACAGCGGCGCCGAGCTCGCGGCGTGGAAGGCGGGCCGCACCGGCTACCCCGTCGTCGACGCAGGCATGCGCCAGCTGGCCCGCGAGGGCTGGATGCACAACCGCGCCCGGCTCATCACCGCGCACTTCCTCTGCAAGACGCTCTACATCGACTGGCGCGAGGGCGCCCAGCACTTCGTCGACCTGCTGCTCGACGCCGACGTGCCGAGCAACACGATGAACTGGCAGTGGGTGGCCGGCACCGGCACGGACAGCCGCTTCAACCGCGCCTACAACGTGACCCTGCAGGGGCGCCGTCACGACCCGCACGGCGCCTACGTCCGCCGGTACGTCGCGGAGCTCGCCGACGTCGACGAGGTCTACCTCCACGAGCCGTGGCTGCTGCCCGAGGACGACCGCGAGCGGCTCGGCTACCCGGCACCGATCGTCGACCAGGACGAGGCGCGCCAGCGCCTGCGAGCGGCCCGCGGGCTGGACTGAGCAGGCAGCCGGGCCCGGCCGGCCGCCGCGCGTCCCCCGAGCCCCTGACCTGACCGTCCCCGACGGCGCCCCCGAGCGTCCCCGGACCGCCCGGTGACTGCCCGCAAATGATCACGGTCCCGTGGTCAACTGACGCCGACCGTGGCATGCACGCCACGGTCGGGACGAAATGACCACGGTCCCGTGATCATTTCGGTCCCGTGATCATTTCGGGATCGTGGGTCCGGGATGGCGGTCAGCCGGGACGGGGGAGGGGGTCAGGACGGGGTGGTGGTGACCTGCTCGCCGCGCTCGAGCTGCTCGGCGGCCCGGGCGATGTTGCGGGCCATGCCGCCGAAGACGATGCCGTGAAACGGCGCGACCGCCCACCAGTACGCGTGCCCGAACAGCCCGCGGGGGTGGAACAGCGCCCGTTGGACGTACGTCGACCGCCGGCCAGCGCCCGTGTCGACCGGCTCCACCGCCAGCTCGAGCCAGGCCAGCCCGGGCAGCCGCATCTCGGCGCGCAGCCGGAGCAGCTCGCCCACGTCACGCTCCTCGACCCGCCAGAAGTCGATGGTCTCGCCGACGTAGACCCGGTCCGGGTCGCGCCGGCCGCGACGCAGCCCGACGCCGCCCGCGAAGCGGTCCAGCAGGCCGCGCACCCGCCACGCCAGCGGGAAGGAGTACCAGCCGCGGTCGCCGCCGATGCCCTCGAGCACCCGCCAGAGCGACTCCGGCGACGCATCGACCGGCTGCCGGCGCAGGTCCTCGTAGAGGCTGCCGCCGGCCCAGTCCGGGTCGGTGGGGAGCGGGTCGCTGGGAGCGCCGGCCAGCGAGGCCGACGACCAGCGGGTGGTGACGTCGGCGTCCCGGATGCGCTGCAGGGCCAGCTCGACGGACCGGTCGAAGCCGAGCAGCCCCTCGGGCGGGTCCGGGACGTGCTCGACGATGTCGCGCTCCTTGGCGACCACCTCGACCTTGAGCGAGTCGACCAGCGGCCGGGCGATGGAGTTCGGCACCGGCGTCACCAGGCCGACCCAGTGCCCGGACAGGGTCGGGGTGAGCACCGGCACCTTCACGATGATCCGGCGGCGCAGCCCCGCGACCGCGGCGTAGCCCTGCATCATCTGCCGGTAGGTGAGGACGTCGGGTCCGCCGATGTCGAACGACCGGGACACGACGGCGGGTAGCGTCGCGCAGCCGACCAGGTAGCGCAGCACGTCGCGGATGGCGATCGGCTGGATCCGGGTGTCGACCCAGCGCGGCGTGATCATGGCGGGCAGCCGCTCGGTGAGGTAGCGCAGCATCTCGAACGACGCCGAGCCGGAGCCGATGATCACGGCCGCCCGCAGCACCGCCGTGGGCACGCCGGAGCCGAGCAGCAGCTCGCCGACCTCCTGCCGTGACCGCAGGTGCGGCGACAGGTCGGCGGCCGGGACGTCAGGTGCCAGCCCGCCGAGGTAGACCAGCCGGCCCACGCCGGCCGCGCGCGCGGCCGCCCCGAAGGTCCGCGCGGTCTCCCGGTCGGTCTGCTCGAAGCCCTCGGTCCCCAGTGCGTGGATCAGGTAGTACGCGACGTCGACGTCGGCCATCGCCGGCGCCAGCGAGCCGGCGTCCGAGGCGTCGCCCTCGACGATCTCTACCGTTCCGGCCCAGGGGTGGTCGCGCAGGCTCTCCGGACGCCGGGCCAGCACCCGCACCCGGTGGCCGGCGTCGAGCAGCTCGGGCACCAGGCGGCCGCCGATGTACCCGGAGGCGCCGGTGACGAGGCAGAACATGGTGGGGGATGTTGCGGACGTCGGAGTAAGGGCATCGGTCATGGGTGGGTGCTACTCACCGTCGGTGGTGCTGATCAGTGGTGCCCGCTCGACTCCAGCTTGCGGACCTCGGCCGGGGTGGGCGTCTCGACCCGGTCCTCGAAGTAGAACCGCGACACCCGGGCCCGCGCCTTGGCCGCGAGCAGCCGCCGGCGGGGCACGCCGTTGGCGTCGGTGGACGGCCCGACCTCATACGGCGCCGCCACGAGGTGCTGGGTGAGCTCCCACTTCTTCGCGTCCGAGAGCGGCTCGTGGACCTCGATCATCTCGCCGTGCGGGAGCCGGACGATGCGGCCGGTCTCGCGCCCGTGGAGGACCAGGTCGCGGTCGCGGCGCTGCAGGCCCAGGCAGATCCGCTTCGTCACGACGTAGGTGATCGGTGGGATCACGAAGATCAGCACCCGGAACGCCCATGTGATCGAGTTGATCGACAGGTGGAACGTCACCGCGAGCAGGTCGTTCGCGCCGCCGGCCAGCAGGATCAGCCAGGTCGTCAGCGCCATCACGCCCAGGCCCGTGCGGGTCGGGACGTTGCGGGGCCGGTCGAGGACGTGGTGCTCCTCGTTGTCACCGGTGACCCAGCGTTCGAGCATCGGGTAGATGATCATCGGCGTGAACAGCAGGCCGGGGATGATCAGCGCCGGGCCGAGGACGTTCCAGGGGATGGTGAAGCCCAGGAGGTGGGTTTCCCAGTTGGGGAACATCCGCAGCGAGCCCTCGAGGAAGCCCATGTACCAGTCCGGCTGGGAACCGGCAGAGATCTCGGTCGGCTTGTACGGGCCGAACGCCCAGATCGGGTTGATCGTGGCGAACGCCGAGAGCAGGACGGTGACTCCGAAGGTGATGAAGAAGAAGCCGCCGGCCTTGGCCACGTAGACCGGGAAGAACGGGTAGCCGACGACGTTCTTCTCGGTCCGGCCCGGCCCCGGGTACTGCGTGTGCTTCTGGTACCAGACCAGGATGAGGTGCACGGTGATCAGCGCCAGGAAGGCGCCGGGGAGCAGCAGGACGTGCACGGTGAACAGCCGCGGGATGATGTCCTCACCCGGGAACTGTCCGCCGAACAGGAAGAATGAGAGGTAGGTGCCGACCACCGGCAACGACTGCAGCACGCCCTGGGTGATCCGCAGCCCGACCCCGGAGAGCAGGTCGTCGGGCAGCGAATAGCCGGCCAGGCCCTCGAGGAAGCTGAGCGTGATGAGGATGACGCCGATCAGCCAGTTGGTCTCGCGCGGCTTGCGGAACGCGCCGGTGAAGAACACCCGGCACATGTGCACCACCATCGCCGCGACGAAGATCAGGGCGGCCCAGTGGTGGATCTGGCGCATGATCAGGCCGCCGCGCACGTCGAACGAGATGTGCAGCGTCGACTCGTAGGCCTCGGACATCTTCAGCCCGTGCAGCGGGATGTAGGAGCCCTGGTAGATGACCTCGGTCTGGCTGGGCTTGAACCACAGCGTCAGGAACGTGCCGGTCAGCAGCAGGATGATGAAGCTGTAGAGCGCGATCTCGCCCAGCATGAAGGACCAGTGGTCCGGGAAGACCTTGCGGGCGCTGCGCTTGACGAAGTTCGCCGAGCCGAACCGCTCGTCGATCTCGTTGGCCGCCGTGCCGGCGATCCGCTCGAGTGCCATCTATCGCTCCCCTCGTTCCCAGAAGCTCGGGCCAACCGGCTCGTGGAAGTCTTCCCTTGCGACCAGGTAGCCCGAGCTGTCGACGTCCAGCGGCAGTTGGGGCAGGGAACGGGCCGCCGGGCCGAAGATGACCGCACAGTCCCGGGTCACGTCGAACGTCGACTGGTGGCAGGGGCACAGCAGGTGGTGGGTCTGCTGCTCGTAGAGGCCGACCGGGCAGCCCACGTGCGTGCAGATCTTGGAGTAGGCGACGATCCCGTCGACGCTCCAGCGCCGTTCCTTGGCGTCCTGGATGTCGTCCGGTGCCAGCCGGATGACCAGCACCGTCGCCTTGCCTTCCTCGGCCAGCGGTTGCTCGGCGTTCTCGATGCCCTCGGGCAGCACGTGCACGACGCCGCCGATCGGGATGTCCGAGGCCTTGAGAGGGCGCCCCTGCGGGTCGGAGACCAGTCGCTTGCCGGGAGTCCACCAGGTGCCGGTCAGCGCGGCGCCGGGGAGCGGGCCGAGGTCGCGCAGCGGGATGATCGCGAGCAGGCCGAGCGGGGCGAGCGCCCCGAGCAGGCTGTTGCGGATCAGCTTGCGGCGACCCATCCCGGCGCCGGCGGCACCGTCGCGCAGGGCGGCGACGGCCTCGGCGCGGTCCTCGTCGCTGGAGCGGAGCGGCTTGCGCGGCGTGATGACCTCGTCGTCGGGCATCAGCGTCTTGGCCCAGTGGATCGCGCCGGCGCCGATGCAGAACAGCGCCAGCCCGAGGCCGAGGCCGAGCAGCTTGGTCGACAGGCCGACCTGCGAGAGCAGCTCGTCGCCGCTCTTGCCGGCCGGCTTGATCGCGAAGTAGGCGACGATGAACAGGACGGTCCCGAGCGTGGAGAGGCCGAAGAACGTCGCGACCTCGCGCTCACGGCGGGTAGCGGCCTTGGGGTCGATGTCGGAGCGCCGGTAGACGTGCGCCGGCAGGCCGGGGTTCTCGTACTGCCCGGCCAGCTCGACCTGGCTCCCGCTGCCCGGAGCGCCGGTGGCCTCCGTGCCCATCACCTCGGTGTTCGAGGCGCCGGTCGCCGTCGTGGAGTCCTGCACGTCTGTCATTCCTCCCTCGGGCCCGGTCCGGATGCTGTCGTCGCTCGTGGGATGAGTCATCGGGCCTTGGCCCCGAGCCAGACCGCGCAGCCGATGAGGGCCCCGAGCCCGACCAGCCAGCCCACGGCTCCTTCGGTCACCGGCCCGAGCTTGCCGAGCGAGGCACCACCCGGTGTCGGTTCGGAGCGGGTGGTCTTGAGGAACGCGATGATGTCGCGCTTGTCCTGCGGGGTGATCGTGGTGTTGGCGAAGACCGGCATCGACTGGGGGCCGGTGACCATGGCCTCGTAGATGTGCTTGGCCGTCGTCTTCTTCAGCGACGGGGCGTACTTGCCGCGGGTCAGGGCGCCGCCGGCGCCGGCAAAGTTGTGGCACATCGAGCAGTTGCGCAGGTAGATCTCGCCGCCGCGGGCGATGTCGGCGTTCACCGCGGACACGTCCTGCTTGGACGGGATGGCCGGCCCCGGCCCGAGCGAGGCGATGTACGCGGCCATCGACGCGATCTCGGTCGGGGTGAACTCCACCCGCTTGGCCTCGATCTGGGCACCGAGCTCGCGGGCGGGCATCCGGCCGGTGCCGACCTGGAAGTCGACCGAGGCGGCGCCGACGCCGACCAGGGTGGGGCCGTCGCTGCTGCCCTCCGCGTTGAGCCCGTGGCAGGTGGCGCAGTTCTTGAGGAACAGCGAGCGGCCTTCCGCGAGCGTCTGGTTGCCGAAGCCGGCCGACGCCTGCGCGTCGTTGGTCGGCACGAACGCGGAGTACGCCCCGCCGGTCGCGGCCAGCGCCATGAACAGGAGGACGACGGGTGCGAAGCGGTGCCGGCGGCGGCGCGACACCGCGCCCAGGACACGGCGCAGCACCGACGGGGTGGTGGGACGGCTCACGGGCTCGCTCACTTGATCAGGTAGATGGTCGCGAAGAGGCCGATCCAGACGACGTCCACGAAGTGCCAGTAGTAGGACACGACGATCGCGCTGGTGGCGTGACCGTGCGTGAACCGCTTCGCCGTGAACGTGCGGCCGAGAACGAGCAGGAAGGCGATGAGGCCGCCGGTGACGTGCAGGCCGTGGAAACCGGTCGTGAGGTAGAAGACCGACCCGTAGGCGTTCGAGCTGAGGGTGAGGCCGTCCTCGTGCACGAGGGAGGCGTACTCGTAGGCCTGGCCGCCGATGAAGAACGAACCCATGAAGAACGTGATGATGAACCACATCCGGAGCCGGATGACGTCGCCCTTCTCCGCGGCGAACACCCCGAGCTGGCAGGTGACCGACGACAGCACGAGGACCGTGGTGTTGATGGTCGAGAACGGGATGTTGAGCAGCTCGGGCTCGGTGTCCCAGAGCTCGGGGCTGACCGAGCGGATCGTGAAGTACATCGCGAACAGCGCCGCGAAGAACATCAGCTCCGACGAGAGCCACACGATGGTGCCCACCGACGTCGTGTCCGGCCGGGATGCCGGGACGTGACTCGGACGGCCTGGACCTGTCGACGTTCCGGGAGCCGCTGCAGTCGCCACGATCGGCATTATTGCGGTCCCCGGCCCTCTCGGCACCCCCGACCCCCCGACAAAGCCGCAGCCGTCCGTCCCGCCGTACGCTCAGGCTGTGGTCGTCCTCGGTCTGCCCGCGCACGGCGGCGCCGGCGGGAAGCTGCCGCCCCTGACACCGGGACGCCTCCTGACCGCCTGGGAGTGGCCCTGGCTGCCCGTCCTGGGCGTGGTCCTGGTGGCCGGGACCTACCTCTACGGCGTGTCACGGCTGCGCCGCCGCGGCGACCGGTGGCCGGTCACCCGGACCGTGTTCTTCGTCGGTCTCGGGCTGGGCTCGTTCCTGCTCATGACCACCTCGGCCCTGGCCGTGTACGACACCACGTTGTTCTGGGTGCACATGGTCCAGCACATGGTGCTGGCGATGCTGACGCCGGTCTTCCTGGCGCTCGGGGCGCCGGTGTCCCTGGCGCTGAGGACGCTGCCGCGGCCCGGCCGGCGGGTGGTGCTGTCCGTGCTGCACAGCCGGGTCGCCAAGGTCCTCACCTTCCCGGTCGTCGCCGGCGCGCTGTTCGTGGCGAACCCTTTCGCGCTGTATCTCACCGGGCTGTACGAGGAGACCCTGCGGCACCCGTGGCTGCACGACCTCAACCACCTGCACTTCGTGGTGCTCGGCTGCCTGTGGTTCTGGCCGATCCTGGGCCTGGACCCGATGCCCAACTGGGTGCCGTACCCCATGCGGCTGCTCGCCGTGTTCGCCACGATGCCGTTCCACGCCTTCCTCGGCGTCGCGATCCTCAGCCAGACCACTCTCATCGCGGGCGACTGGTACACGGCGGTGGACCGGCACTGGGGCCTGACCCCGCTCGCCGACCAGCACTGGGGCGGCGGCCTGCTCTGGGCCAGCGGCGACCTGGTGGCACTGCTGGTGCTGGCGGTGCTGTTCGTGCAGTGGTCCCAGGCCTCGGAGCGGGAGGGCCGGCGGGAGGACCGGCGGCTGGACCGCCTGGACGAGGAGGCGGCGCGGGCCGCCCGGGCCGAGGTGGCACCGACGGCCGGCCGGCCGCCGGCAGGTCGGTAGCATCAGCGCGTGACCGAGGCGCCCCGCATCCAGTCGATCTCGACCACCGAGCCCCGCGCGCTGCCCTCCGCGGGCGCCGACGTGCCGCGCCCGGCGCCGGACGCGACCATGAAGGTCCTGCTCTACAGCGACGATGTCGACACCCGCGAGCGCGTGAAGTTGGCGATCGGCCGGCGGCCGGCCGCCGACGTCCCGAAGGTCGAGTGGCTGGAGTGCGCGACCGGCCCCGCAGTCATCGCGGCCCTGGACACCGGTGAGATCGGCGTCGCGATCCTCGACGGTGAGGCAACGCCCACCGGCGGGATGGGCATCGCCCGCCAGGCCAAGGACGAGATCTTCCAGTGCCCGCCGATCGTGGTGCTCACCGGACGCGTCCAGGACGGCTGGCTGGCGAACTGGTCGCGCGCGGAGGCGGCGGTGCCGCACCCGCTCGACCCGATCGTCCTGGGGCGCACCGTCGCCGACCTGATGCGGCGCCGCGGCGCCGAGCTGCGCTCCTAGGCACCGGGTGAGCGACCAGCGGTCGGCCAGGACCTGGCCGGGGCTGCTCTCGACGCTGCTCGCGGGCAGCGACGTGACGGCGGAGGACACGGCCTGGGCCATGCAGCAGGTCATGCTCGGGGAGGCGACCCCGGTGCAGGTCGCGGGCTTCGCGGTGGCGCTGCGCGCCAAGGGGGAGTCGCCCGACGAGATCACCGGCCTGGTCCGGGCGATGCTGGCGCTGGCGTCGCGGTTCACCGTCGAGGGCCCCGCCGTCGACACCTGCGGCACCGGCGGCGACCGGGCCAACACCGTCAACATCTCGACGATGTCGGCGATGGTGGTGGCCGGCACCGGAGCCCGGGTGGTCAAGCACGGGAACCGGTCGGCGTCCTCGGCGTGCGGGTCCGCCGACCTGCTCGAGGAGCTCGGGGTCGTCGTCGACCTCGAGCCGGCGCAGGCCGCCGACTGCCTGGACGCCACCGGGGTGACCTTCTGTTTCGCGCCGCGCTTCCACCCGGCGCTCCGGCACGCCGCCGTCCCGCGCCGGGAGCTCGGCATCCCCACGTTCTTCAATATCCTCGGGCCGCTGGCCAACCCGGCCCAGCCGTCGGCCCAGGCGGTCGGCTGCGCCGACGGGCGGCTGGCCGGCGTCATCGCGCAGGTGCTTGCCGACCGCGGCGCGTCGGCGCTCGTCTTCCGCGGTGACGACGGCCTCGACGAGCTCACGCCGACGACCACCTCACAGGTGTGGGTGGTGCGCGATGGAGCGGTGACCCACGAGCAGGTGGCCCCCGAGGACGTCGGGCTGACCCGGGCCGGGGTCGACTCGCTGCGCGGCGGCGACGCGCCGCACAACGCCGAGGTGGCCCGGAGGTTCCTCGCCGGCGAGACCGGCCCGGTGCGCGACGCGGTGCTGCTCAACGCGGCGGCGGCCCTGGTGGCCCTGGAGCCGGCTCCCGACGGGTCGCTCACCGACGCGCTGCGGGCCGGGCTCGCCCGGGCGGCCGAGTCCGTCGACAGCGGTGCGGCCGCCCGCTCGCTGGCCGGCTGGGTCGGGACCAGCCGGTCCCTCGCGGCCGGCTGACCGGGCGTACGGTCACCGGGTGCGCAACCCGATCGCCGGAGTCCGTCGGGACCGGACGGCCGCCGTGCTGCTGGCCGCGGGGATGGTGGTCGGCTGCGTCGCGGGTGTCGCGCTGGCCTACCGGGTCGCGGTCCGGACGGTCTCCGGCCGGGTGCTCGACGGGCACGCGCTGCGAGGAGCGGTCGCCAGCCGGTCGGCGGTCACGGACTACGTCCAGGGTGTGCTCGACGTCGTGTCGGTCGCCTCGCTCTTCGGGGCGGCCGCGTTGATCGCGGTGATCGCCCTGGTGCGGTTGCGCCGGGCAGTGGGGCTGGCCGCCCTGGTGGTGCTGGTCGGAGCGAACGTCACCAGCCAGCTGCTCAAGAACGTGCTGCTGCACCGACCCGACCTGGGGCTCACCGAGCGCACGCCCGCGACCCTCAACAGCCTTCCCAGCGGGCACAGCACGGTGGCCTTCTCGGTGGTCGCCGCGCGTCTGGTGGTGCTGCCCGGGCGGCTGCGCCCGGTCCTGGCCGTCGCCGGTGCGGCCTACGCCACCGTGACGGCCGCAGCCACGATGTCGGCCGGCTGGCACCGCCCCAGCGACTCGGTCGCGGCCTTCCTCGTCGTCGGGGCATGGGTCGCCGCGGTGGCCCTGGCCGTCCTGCTCGTCGAGGACCGGTCCACGGTGGCCGACCGCCGCACCGAGGCGGAGCGGCGGACCGCGAGACGGCTGCTGGTCGCGGGAGGTCTGCTGCTGGCGGCGGGGGCCGTGCTGGCCACGGTCGCCGAGCTCGTCGGCCTCCGGCCGGGTGGCACGTTCGTCGACGGGACCGCCTACCTGGCCGGTCTGCTGGTCCTGGCCGGCACGGCGGCCCTGGTTGTCGCCGGGGTCCTGGTGCTGGCGCCGGGCCTGACGTTCACCCCCGCTGACCCTGCGCCACCCCCTGACCCCGCGGCGCACCCGGACCCCTCGGAACCGGACGACTCCGCCGAGCACGTCACCTGAATGCTGGGTCGGTCAGCCGGTAGGTCGCTCGGCCGTCAGTCCGAACCCTCGGCGCCGAGCGAGAACGCCGCGTCGAGGTCGTGCTGGCTGTAGGTGCGGAAGGCGATGTGGGTCTCGGTGGCGCGCACGCCGTCGACCTTGCTCAGCCTGTCGGCGATGACGTCGGCCAGTGCGTCGTGCTCGCGGACCCGCACCATCGCGATGAGGTCGGCGCCGCCGGTGACCGAGTAGACCTCGCTCACGCCCTCGAGCGCCGCGATGGCCTCGGCCACCTCGGGGATGCGGTCGGACTCCACGTGCACGAGCACGATCGCGGTGATCACCGGATGCCTCCTGAGGTCCTGTCGCGCGGGTGCGCCGAGCCTAGCGACCAGCGCCCGGCCAGGCAGCCGCCGGTGGCCGGACCGTGCCACCGACCTGAAAGGTAGTCAACACAGTTGACCAACCGGGTCCGAGCCGTCATGCTCGGCGGAGAGGTCAACGTGGTTGACCGATGCGTCGAGGAGGCGCCCATGCCCGTCATCACCGCACCCGAGGTCGCGACCCACCAGGTGGGGGACACCCGGTTCACCGCCCTTGCCACTCCGAGCCGCGGCAGCCGGCGCACGAGCGTCTGGCAGGTCGAGCTCCCGGCGGGTGAGCCGGCGACGCCGCATCGCCTGACCGACGAGGAGATCTTCGTCGTGCTGGCCGGTACGGCACAGGTCGAGATCGACGGCGAGCCCTCGACGGCCATGTCGGGCGACGCGATCGTGGTGCCGCCGGGGGTGCCGTTCTCGCTGGCGAATGGCGGCGCGGACACCCTGCGACTGTTGTGCTGCCTGCCGGTCGGCGGCCAGGCGCAGCTGCCCGGCGGCGAGCCGTTCACACCGCCCTGGGCGCTGTGAGCCGACCGCGAACGGTCCCGGACGCGGGCTCGTCGGACGCGGGAGCGCACCAGGCCATGCCGCTGGCCCGGCTGATGGCGATGGCGTACCGGCTGCTGATCAGCGGGCTGCACGAGCGGCTGGCGGCTCGGGGGTGGCCCGACGTGCGGCCGCAGTACGGCTACGTGCTGCTGGCCTGCCGCGACCGTCCGACCACCTCCGGCGAGGTCGCCGCGCTGCTCGGGGTGAGCAAGCAGGCGGCGTCCAGGCTGACCGACAGCATGGTCGAGGCCGGGCTGCTGCGCCGGCAGCAGTCCGACCAGGACGCCCGGGCCAAGCCCTTGGTGCTCTCCGCCCGCGGGCGCCGGCTGCTGGCCGTCGTGGCGGAGGTCTACGCCGAGCTGGAGCAGCAGTGGGCCGAGGTCCTGGGCCGGTCGCGGGTGGAGGCGGTGCGCCGGGACCTGCGTGAGGTGCTGGTGGCGGCGTACGACGGTCAGCTGCCCCCGGTCCGGCCGGTCTGATCGCCCGGGCCGCAGCGGCTCAGCCGGCGATCCGAGTGACAGGCGCGGCCAGTGCGCCCGGCTGGTGCACCGGGCGGATGTCGCGACGGCCACCGAACGGGTCGAGCGCGTCACGGCCCGTCCCGGCGGCGTCGGCCCAGAGCTGCACGCCGCCGGCGCCGAACGCCGGACAGGCCCAGGTGCCGGTCAGGGCCACCAGCCGCACGCCGGGCTGCTCGAGCCAGCGCAGGACGCACTCGGTCTCCTCGGCGCTCGCGGCCGGGGTCGGCCCGGTGCCGGGTGTGACGACCTCGGCGGTGACGATCAGCGAGGCGGCGACCGCACGCGGGTCCTCGGTGCGGCCGGCGACCGCGGTGCCGGCCAGCCGGCCGTGGCGCACCACCACGATCTCCCAGCTGCCGTCGGGGCGCTGGGCGGCGCCCGCCACCTCGGCGCAGCCGGTGAGGGCGGACACCCGCTGCAGCCGGGACGCGGCACGGACGAACGCGGCGAGCCGGTCGCGGTGCACGCCGGCCTCCTCGTAGCGCTCCACCTCGGCCAGCCGCGACACCTTGCGACCCAGGGCCGCGACGACGGGGCGGACGTCGCCGAGCATCGCGGCGCGGACGGCGTCGGCGTGCGCGGCGTAGTCGTCGACCGACTCGCGACCGTCGCACGGCGCCCCGCAGCGACCCATCTCGGCGAGGGCGCAGGCCGTGGTCGGCCGGCTGGGGGAGAGCCGGCCGCTGCACTGCCGCAGCCGGAAGGCCTCGTGCAGGGCTGCGGTGGCGAGCTCGACCTGGCGGGTGCCGGAGAACGGTCCGAGGTAGGTGCTGCCGTCGGCACGCACCTCGCGCACCCGCGACAGGCGGGGGAACGCCTCCGCCGTGAGCTTGAGCCAGTGGGCCCGCTCGGGGAAGCGGGAGCGCCTGTTGTACCGCGGCTTGTGCGCGGCGATCATCCGCAGCTCGCGGACCTCGGCCTCGAGGGGCGTGGCGCAGACGATCGGCACCACCGAGGTCGCCAGCCCGACCATCTCGGCCATCCGGCCTCGGGTCTCGCCGGCCGTGAAGTAGCTGCGCACCCGCGACCGGAGGTCCTTGCTCTTTCCGACGTAGAGCACCTCGCCGCGCTCGTCGACGAACTGGTAGACGCCGGGCAGGTGCGGCAGCGGCTCGGCGAGGTGCCGCTTGGCCCGCTGCTGAGGCGACACCCGGGAGGAGAAGGTGGACAGCTCGTCGAGCGAGCGCACCCCGAGGTTGCCGAGCCGCTCGAGCATGCCGTGCAGCACGTCGACGGTGGCCCGGGCGTCGGACAGGGCGCGGTGGTCGGGCGTGGTGCCGGCGCGGAACAGCCGGGCCAGGCTGGACAGCTTGCAGTTGGGTGCCTCGTCGCGGGTGACGACCTGCCGCGCCAGGCGGGCGGTGTCGAGCACCCGGTTGCCGGGCCACTCCTGACCGGTCGCGGCGCACGCGGCCTTGAGGAAGCCGACGTCGAACGGCGCGTTGTGCGCGACGAGCACGGAGTCGGGGCCGGCGAACTCGAGGAAGGCCGGCACGACGACCGGCAGCCGCGGCGCCGTCGAGACCATGCCGTCGCTGATGCCGGTGAGCACCGAGATGAACGGCGGGATCAGCACGCCAGGATTGACGAGCGTCTGGAACTCGCCGAGCAGCTGCCCGCCGCGGACCTTGACCGCGCCGATCTCGGTGATCTCGCAGCTGTGCGGCGACCCGCCGGTGGTCTCGAGGTCGACCACCACGAAGGTCACCTCGTGCAGCGGCGTCCCGAGCTCGTCGAACGTCGCCTGGCTGAACTGCGGCGCGCCCTGCCACGACCGGGTGGCGAGCGGCGGCGAGGACATGCACCTGACGGTAGGCAGGACTAGGGACACAACCCCGGAGGCGCACCGCGAGCCACAAGTCGGCCGTGGGTCGGCCGGCGCCGGTCAGACGATGCCGGTGCCGCCGACGCCGCGCCAGGTCAGCGCGAGGCCGAGCACCACCACCACGACCGCCGTGAGCATCGGCGCCAGCCGGAGGACCGGGGCGAACCGGGATCCCGGGTGGCTGGCCAGCCGCGACTCGGCGCGCTCCCGCAGCCGCATGACGACCAGCCCGACCACGGCCAGGGTGGCGGCCATCCCGAGCCCGAACGCGACGACCAGCGCGACGCCGAACCACGGGTGACCGAGTGCGACAGCGCCGAGCAGCACGAGCAGCGCGGAGGGGCTGGGCAGCAGCCCCCCGGCCAGCCCCATGGCGACCAGCTGGCGGCGGGACGGCGGCTCGCCGTCGTCGGAACGCACCACGTCGACGTCGGCATCGTGATGGTCGTGGTCGTGGTCGTGGTGGGTGTGACCGTCGTGCAGGGCGTGCGGCTGGTGCGGCTCCTGCGGCACCGGCGCGCCCATGACCACCGGCCGCGACACGGTGCTCCCGGTCGCGTCGCTGCCCACCGCGGCCAGCGCCCGGGAGGCCGGCGGGTCCGGCGCGTGCGGGTGCTCGTGGTCGTGCGGGTGCTGGTGGTCGTGCGGGTGCTGGTGGTCGTCATGCCCGTGCGGTGCCGGGACGCCGTGCGCGTGCGCCCGTCCGAACAGGCCGTGCGTGTGGCTGCCGTCGTCGTGCTGCTGGGCACGCCGGGCGCGCCGGGCCGACTCGCGCAGCAGGGCGAGACCCACGAGCACCACCAGCAGGCCGCTGGCGACGCTGAGCCAGGGATAGACCCGCGCCGGGACGAACGCCGTGCCGGCGCTCACGAGCAGGCCCAGGGCCAGCACCCCGGCCGTGTGGGTGGCGGTGACCGTCGCGCCGACGGTGGCGGCGGCCTTGAGGGCGCCCTCGCGCCGGCCGGACAGGTAGAAGGCCATGATCGTCTTGCCGTGACCGGGGGCCACCGCGTGGGCGGCGCCGAGCGCCAGCGCGGCCAGCACGGCGACCAGGCCGAGCCACGGGTTCCCGTCCGTCCGGGCGAGCAGCCCCTCGAACGCGAGCGTGAGCCGGTCGTTGCCGCGGGTCAGGTCCGCCGCCGGTGTGGTCTCGTCCGACGACGCGGTCAGCCGAGGACCGCCCGGCGTCACGGACAGCTGCGCGGCCCGCTCGTCCAGAGGGCTGCTGAGGAGGTCCTTCGGGTACGCCGTGAGGACATTGCTGCGCGAGCGGGTCGGCACGTCCGAGCGGGCCAGCGTCGTGCCGTCGCCGCGCGCCGTCATCTCCCGCCAGCCGACCTCGTCGTCGGCGGCCCGGTCGACGAGCGTGACACCGGTGCGGCCGGTCACGTCCGCCGGGGCGGTGAGCCGGCACTCGAGGCGCAGGATCGGGAGCCCGGCCTGCCCGGGCTTGGTGCTGGCGTCCGACGAGGTCACCGTCAGCGGGACCCGGCGGGACCCGACGGTGAGGTGCAGCGCCGAGCGTGCGGCGTCGCAGGCGCCGGTGGCCCAGGTGGCCAGCTCGGCGGCCGACATCGTCCCGTCGCCGCTGGTGTCGACGGTGGGGGTGCGCTGGGCGGTCGGGATCTCGGCGATGTCCAGGACGTGCTGGACGGTGACGGAGTCGGTGCCCACCACGACGCCGCTGTAGCGGTTGACAGTGAAGTTGCCCAACGGGTGCGCGCTGGCGGCGGTCGGGAGACCGACCACGAGGGCGACGGCGGCCGCAGCGACGACGCCCAGCCGCAGGCCGAGCCGGCGGCTCACCGGAGACCTGCCAGCAGCGTGCTGATCTGCTGGTCCCGGAAGGGGCTGACCCCGGAGTCCAGGGTCTGTGCCTCGCGCAGGGTCGTCGAGGCGGCGGCCAGCCGGTTGCCGGCCTCGATCGCACCGAGGTGGAACACGATGCGTGCGTCCCGGGTGCCGAGCTGGTTGGCCTGCCGGGCGTAGCGGAGAGCGGCCTTGTCGTCGCCGGTCGCGTGCAGGGCCCAGGCCAGCGCGTCCGCGGTGTGGATCGAGTGCCGGCGCGCCCACTCCGCCCTGGCGGCGTCCAGCGCGGCGGCGGGGGAGCCGTGGTCCGCCTGGAAGACCGCGGTCTCCAGGTCGGTGGCCACCCCGTTGGCGGCGAGCAGCCGGGCGGACGCGGTGGCGACGGCGTACTGCTGGTCGGCGAGCCGCTGGCGGCCGGTGGCCTGGTACAGCTCGCCCAGCTCCACGACGTACTCGGTGAGGGGGAGCCGCTGCACGACGCGCGTGTAGTCCTTCACGGCGCCGGCGACGTCGCCGGCGGCGACCGCGAGCCGGGCCTGTCCGGCCAGGGCCGGCATGTAGGTCGGGTCGGCGTCGAGCGCGTTCCGGTAGTGGTGGGCTGCCAGCCGGAGGTCGCCGCCGGCCCGGGCCAGCTCGCCGAGGTGGAAGGTGGCGAAGGCGTAGGACGAGGCGCTGGTGCCGGACTCCTTCTGGGCCAGCCGCATCAGCCGGGTCGCCTCGGTGAGGTCGCCGAGCAGCTCGGCCTGGTAGGACAGCCGGGCGAAGGTGGACGGGCCGGGGTCCAGGTCGTCGGCCCGGCCGGCGGCCTTCTGGGCCGCCGGGTAGCGGCCGAGCTCGGTCAGCGCGTCGGTGCGGATCGCCTCGGCGGCGCCGCTGTACGGGTTGATGGTGAGCGCCTCGTCGGCGGAGCGCAGCGCCGCGGTGAACTCGTGCCGGGCCGTCTCGAGGGTGGCGCGCGCGGTCAGCATCACCGAGTCGTGCGGGGCGAGCGCGGCGGCCTTCGCGAGCGCAGCCTGGGCCTTGGGGTAGTACGTGGGGTCGGCGGTGATGCGCGCCTGCTCGACGTAGGACAAGGACAGGGTCGACCACGACCGGTGGTCCTTGGGGGTGCGGCGCAGCCGGGCCTGCAGGCTGGCGATGGCGTCGTTGGGGTCGGCCACGGCGGCGGGGTCGACACCGGGTGTCGATCGGCCGGCGGCGGACGGGAGCGCCTGCGGGCGGGTGTCGTGCGAGCCGCCCAGGAGGGCAGCCGCGCCGAAGGTGATGACGACCGCCAGCGCTGTGGCGCCGGCGACCAGGAGCACGGGCCGGAGCAGCGGTCGCATGCGGGTGGTCCTTCCTGCGGGGAGGTCCCCGCCACGGCCGCGCCGAGGCGCGACCGGGACGGGGTGTGGCTGGTCAGGCGGCCGAGGCCGACCGACCGGTCACGGTTCCTTGCGTGGCCTTACTTGTCGGTCGACGTCTTCGTGGTCGAGCCGCTGTAGGGCATGGCCACGAACGGGAAGGTGTCGCCGAACGCCTTGTCCGGACCATCCACCCCGTCGCCGAGGTCGTTCGGGTTGCCGATCAGCTCGCCGGCGACCACCTGGAGCGACGCGTCGAGGACGTCGTCACCGAGACGGCGGCCGTTCGGGAAGCCGTTGTTGTCGCCACCGATGACACCGAGGCGGCTGTAGGGCTGACCGTCCTGCCAGGTCGTGTTCAGCCGCAGGTACTCGGCCGCACGCTCCTTGCCGCGGGGGTTGTTGATGCCGGTGACACCCTTGAGGAACACCTGGACCAGGTCGTTGCGGTTCTTGACCTGGATCTTGGTGCCGCAGACGGCGTTCAGCGTCGCAGCGAGCTCCGAGTTCTGGACGAACGGCAGTGCCGCGGCGTCCTGACGGGGCTTGAGCGAGTTGAACGTGTCCTTGACCTGGTAGGGGATGACGACCTCGTTGACCAGGGGCTGGCCGAGACGCGAGATCTGCTTGTAGTGACCCTTGCTGTTCTTGCGGTCGGTCGTGCTCCAGATGCCCACGACGGACCGGCCGTTGTGGATCAGGTCGCGACGCGGGACCTGGAGGCCCAGCGTGTTGACGTTGAAGCCGGCGAGGCTGTTCTTGCCCGCCTCGGTCATGCAGTCGCCGCCGTAGAGCACGTCGAACACCCGCAGGTCGAGGAAGAACGGGTCTGCTGCCTGGCCGGCGAACGACTTGCGACCGGCGCCCTGGAAGCCCTGCACGGCCGCGTTACGCAGCGCGGCGTAGTCCGGCATGCCGGCGTTGCCGGTGTTGGACGGTGCCACCTTGCCGTTCTTGATCAGCGTCCGGACCTTGTCCTTGCCCTTGCGGACAGAGGTGCGGGTCAGGGTGTACTGCTGACGGAACAGCAGGTTGGGGTCGTCGAGCGAGGTGACCGGACCGTTGTTGTACAGGAACGTCCCGTTGCCGGTGAAGCTGTCGGACGCCTTGGGAGTCCGGGTGGTCCGGAACTTCCAGGTGTAGACGACGTCAGGCTTCGCGTCGTAGTCGTTGTCGATGTTGATCTTGTAGTGCGCGTCGGTGGCCCAGGGGTAGAAGTTCGGGCCTCCGGCCGGCTCCTCGAACGGAGTCCAGTTGGCAAGGATGTTGACCATCCCGTTCGGCTGCGCGAAGGCGTAGACGTCGGTGTTGTCGTACGCCGGCTGGTTGGCGATCGCCGGCGCCTCACGGTGGCTGGAGGCGGTGGACGTTGACGGCGCGAGCGCCGCCAGAGTGCCACCGACGGCCAGTGCACCCACGCCGAGCAGGGCAGTCGCCCGAGTCGTGCGAGTTCGTCTCGACTGAGACATGGATCCCTCCCTCAAGGGGGTTTGTTCGGCCCGCTACTCGAGGTGACGGCTGTCACACGAACGGGCTACGAGGTGTGCTTCGTGCCCCATGCCTGTTCCGGATTGGTGACAACCGGAACAACGCCGGGCGTGGTCCGTCCAGGGTCATGACTGACCGTTCGGCTGACCAGGGGTCAGCCGAACGGCGGGTAGCCAGGAGAGGCGCCGGCCCGTTATGGACGGCGCCCCTCCCGGGGCGGGTCAGGCCGTGACGAGCCGACCTGTGGAGCGACGGGCCACGAGGACCCCGGCGAGCGCGAGCAGCGCGCCCAGCCCCACGACGCCCAGCGGAGCGGTCGGCAGGCCGCCCGACGGGCTGCGGCCGTCGCCACCGGTGAGGATGGTCTCGGTCTCCAGCTGGCCGTCGTCGCCGTGCGAAGCGGGCGGCGACGACTGCGCCACCGAGCCGGAGTGCGGCAGGGCGACGTAGGGGAAGTCCTCGTCGAAACCGGAGGCGTTGCGGTCCACGGCGTCGCCGAGGTTGTTCGGGAAGTCCTTGTTCCCGCTGGTGCCGCCGAGCGTCCCCGCCACCTCACCGGCCACGACCTGCAAGGCGATGTCGACGACGTCGTCCTGCATCCGGCGCCCGTTGGGGAAGCCGTTGTTGTCGCCGCCGATGACCCCGAGCCGGCTGAACTTCTGGTTCTTGATCTTGTTCACGTTCAGCCGCAGCTGCTCGCTCGGGGTGACACCCTGCGGCTGGTTCAGGCCAGGTATCCCGGTGAGGAACACCGTGACCAGGTCCTGCCGGTTGTCGGTCGGGACCTGCGTGAGCCCGCAGACGTTCTTCAGCAGCGAGGCCAGCTCGGGCTTCACGACGAACGGCAGGGCCGCCGCGTCCTGCGTCGGGTCGATGGCGTTGAAGGTGTCCTTCACCTTGTAGGGGATGACCGCCTCGTTGACGAGCGGGTTGCCCAGCCGGGACACCTGCGTGTAGGTGCCGTCTGCGTTGCGGCGGGAGGTGGTGCTCCACACCCCGATCACCGGCTCGCTGCCGACGCCCGGACCCTTCACCAGGTCCTGCTTGGGCACCTGCAGCGACAGCGAGTTGACGTTGTACCCGTTGAGCGTGTCGTTGCCGACCTCGGTGCCGCAGCCTGCGCCGTAGAGCAGGTCGAACACCCGCAGGTCGAGGAAGAAGGGGTCCTCTGCCTGACCGGCGAACGACCTCGACGACTTGCCGCTGGAGCCGCCGAAGCGGGCGATGGCGGCGTTCCGCAGGCTCCCGTACTCGGGCATCGAGGCCTTGCCGACGTAGGACGGCGCCACGGGCGCGCCGTGCAGCAGCTGGGTCTGGGTGCCGTCCTTGCGGATCAGCGTGAGGTCGTAGGTCTGCCGGAACAGCAGGTTGTCGTCGGTGAGCGAGGTGACCGGCCCGTTGTTGTACAGGAACGTGCCGTTGCCGGTGAAGCTGTCCTTGTTCGGACCGTCCCCGGGGACCCTGCTGTCGGTGAACGTCCAGCGGTAGATCAGGTCCGGCTTCGCGTCGCCGTCGTTGTCGATGTTGATGTCGTAGTGCGCGTCGGTGGCCCACGGGTAGAAGTTCGGGCCGCCGCCGGGCTCCTCCATCGGGATCCAGTTGGCCACCAGGGTCACCGTGCTGCCCTTGTCAGGGCTGACGAAGGCGTAGAGGTCGGTGTTGTCGTACTTCGGGGCGTCGGTGATGCCGGGTGCCTCGCGGTGGCTGGACGCCGAGGCGCCGGTGGGCGCCAGTCCGGCGATACCGCCGGCGGCGACCAGGGCGCCCGAGACGACCAGGACACCTGCTCGGGTCCGGCCGGTGGGACGGGGTCGGGACATGCTGGCTTCCCTTCGTAGAGGGGCAGTGACGGCCTGTGACGTAGGTCACAGGGGACAGGCGTGGGGCGTTCGGTGCCCCGGGGGCACCGGATTGGTCCAGGGTCGGTCGGGTCGGTCCGGGGCGTTCCGGCAAGCGGGGCCGGCGGCTTCCACCCGCGCGTCCGGCCACGACGCGCAGGTCCGGACGGTCGCCGCCGTACCCTCGGGGCGTGACCGGGACGCCGCTGCCGACGAGCACCACGCGCTGGCGCTGCACGCGCTGCGGCAACCTCACCCGCTTCGACGTCACGAGGAGCTCGCGGGTGCGCGAGTTCGTCCACGTCGACCTCTCCGGCGAGCAGGTGGTCGAGGAGCGTGAGGTGCTGGCCGAGCAGGTCGAGACCGTGCGCTGCCGCTGGTGCGACGGCGTCGGCACGGTCGAGCTGGTCCCGCGACCGGCCGACGGTCCGACCGACGACGGCACCCCTGGTGGCGGGTGAGCCCGTGAGCGCCGAGCCGCACCCGGACGAGCCGCACCCGGACGAGCGGCACCACGGCCGGCCGCACGAGGACGAGCCAGGGGCGGCCGGTTCCCCGGGGCAGCCCGACCCGGCCTGGGACGGTCCGCTCCCGGACGCCGTCCGGAGCCGGGTGGTGGCCCTGGCCGCCGACACCCTCGGCGGCCTGGCCGACGACGAGGTGCCGGCCGCGCTCAAGCGGTTCCGCTCGTGGGCGCCGCAGCACCGGCGCACGCGGGCGGCGACGCCGCTGGCCGTCGCCGTGGAGCGCGACGTGCTGTTCCGGCAGCGGGTCGCGACCGCGGCGCGCGCGGCGCTGCCCGACCTGGCGGCCGCGCTCGACGCGGGCAGCCCGCCGCCGGCCGCCGACCCCGCCGAGGTGGCCGCGGTCGCCTACCTGGCCCGGACGCCGGGCTGGGCCGCGCTGGTAGGCGCCGCCGGGGCTGCCGCCGAGCGGGCCACCGCCGACCAGGGCAGTGCCCGGGCCGCGGCCGAGGTCGCCCGGCTGGCGGAGCAGCTCGCGGCCGAGCGCGGTCGCCACCAGGAGCAGCTGGCGGCGATGGCCGCGCAGGTCGAGGCCGCCGCGTCGGAGGCGGCCACCGTGTCCCGGGCGCTGCGCGAGGAGAAAGGTGCCCGGCGCCGCGCCGAGCGGGTCGCCGCGGAGGCGGAGCAGACCGTCGCGGCCGCGGACGCCCGGGCGGCGGAGGCCGGGGTCGCCGCGCAGACGGAGGTCGCCCGGGCCGCGGCGCGGGTGACGGAGGTCGAGGCGGCCCTGGAGGCCAGCCGGCGCGCGGTCCGCGAGGGACGGTCGTTGGAGGACACCCGCGTGCGGCTGCTGCTCGACACCGTCGTCGACGCGGCGTCGGCGCTGCGCCGCGAGCTGGCGCTGCCGCCGGTCGAGACCCGGCCGGCCGACCTGGTCGACGCGGCGGCCCCCGGGTCGGCCGTGTCCTCGGTCGGCGAGCGCGCCCTGCGCTCCGACGACCCGGCAATGCTCGACCAGCTGCTCGCGCTGCCGCAGGCGCACCTGGTGGTCGACGGCTACAACGTGACGAAGACCGGCTATCCCGAGCTGTCGCTGGAGAACCAGCGCAACCGGCTGCTCCTTGGCCTGTCCCACCTGGCCGCCCGGTCGGGCGCCGAGGTCACCTGCTGCTTCGACGGTGCGGCGCTCGAGGGCCGGGTGCCCGCGGCCGGCGCCCGCGGCGTGCGGGTGCTGTTCAGCAAGCCGGGGGAGGCCGCCGACGAGCTGATCCGGCGGCTGGTGCGCGCGGAGCCGGAGGGCCGGCCGGTGTGCGTGGTCTCGAGCGACCGCGAGGTCGCGGACGGGGTCCGGCGCTCCGGCGCCCGCGCGGTCTCCTCGGCGGCGCTGGTACGCCGGCTGGACCGGGGCTGACCGCAGCAGCCGGTCGACCGCCCTCCCCGCGGTTCCCTCCACCACGCGTCCACGCTCGTCGCGCTCGCCCGTGGGGTTGTGTCCGGGGGTCTTCGTAGCGTCCTGCGCAGACGACATCGAGGAGGTCTTTGTGATCATCGACTGCAACAGCTGCGAGGTGCGTGGCCTGGCGTGCGGCGACTGCGTCGTGAGCGCCCTGCTCGGCGGACCGCCCGGCGAGATCGACGACGACGAGGCCGCGGCCTTCGACGTGCTCGCGGGCTCGGGCCTGGTCCCGCCGCTGCGGCTGGTGGTTCCGGTCGAGGTGGTACGGCGCGGACCACCGGGCCAGCAGGTGGCCGGCGGCCGGGCGGCCGCCGGCTGACGCCGGGAGGGGCGGGCTGAGCCCGGACGCGACCCGGCGCCGGCTCGGCGCCCCACCCCGCTGTCCACCATCCGGACGCGAGGTGCCCGCGTGTCGAGCGAGCGGCGTCGGCCGCCTGTTCAAGCGCGCCGCAGCCCGGGTCGAGTACCAGACGTGACGATCAATCCCTCGGAGGCGCGCCGTGACCATTTGATCATCACGAACTGGTCACGTAAGGTTCGCGCGCAGATGACCCCCTCGACGCTCCCCCTCCGCCTGCTCGCGGGTCTGCTCCTGGCCGCCGTGAGCGTCGCCGTGCTGCCCGGGTCCGCCTCGGCCGACCCCGCGCCCTCGCTCGCCGAGGTGCAGCGCCGGGTCGAGGCGCTGCGTCAGGACGCCGGCGACGCCGCCGAGCGGTACAACACCGCGAAGGTCCAGGTCACCGAGACCGCCCGGGCGATGAGGTCCGCGCGCAACCGCTACGCCGTCACCAAGCGCCACCTCGACTCGATGCAGGCGCTGGTCGGCCGGATAGCCGTCGCCTCCTACAAGTCCGGCGGCATGGACCCGACGGTCGCGCTGGTGCTGTCCGAGAGCCCCACCGCCTTCCTGCGGCAGGCCTCCGACCTGTCCCAGGTCAACCGCCGGCAGTCCGCCCTGCTGCAGGGCATGGAGGCGGCCCGGCTGCAGGCAGCGGTCGACCGCAAGGCCGTCGCCGACCAGCGGGCCCGGGCGGCCGCGCTGCAGGACCGGCTCGCGACCGAGAAGGCCGCGATCGAGGGCCGCCTCACCGAGGCCAGCGACCTGCTGGCCCGGCTGGAGGCCAAGCAGCGCGCCCGGCTGCTCGCCCTGCAGCGCGCCGCCCAGCAGCGGGCGCTGGCCGCGCGCTCGGACGCGCCCCGCTCCTCCCGCTCCTCGCGACCGGACGACAGCACCTCGGGTGCCGACCCCGGTGGCAGTAGCGACCCCGGTGGCGGTGGCGGTGGCACCGGTGGTGGCGGCGGGAGCTCCGCCGGGCCGGCGTCGGGTCGCGCCGCCGAAGCCGTCCGCACCGCTTACGCCCAGCTCGGCGACCCCTATGTCTGGGCCGCTGCCGGGCCGGGCTCCTTCGACTGCTCCGGCCTGACCATGTACTCCTGGGCCGCGGCCGGCGTCTCCCTACCGCACTCGTCCGCGGCGCAGTACTCGGCCGTCCGACACGTGTCGCTCTCCGACCTCCAGCCCGGCGACCTGGTCTTCTACTACAGCCCGATCAGTCACGTCGCCATCTACATCGGCGGCGGCCGGATCATCGACGCGCCGTACCCGGGGCTCAGTGTGCACATCACCGGGCTGAACTCGATGCCGATCGTCGGCGCCGGGCGCCCCTAGCCGCTCGCGCCGGCCGTCCGGCGGCCCGCCGTCGCGCGTCCCGGCCCGGCCCTCCGCCGCGGCCTAGTCTGACCGGGTGCCGCAGTACGACGCCCCGGGCGCCGAGGTCGAGCCTCCCGGGACGCCGGAGCCGTCCCGTGCGCCGGAGCACCCACCCCGCCGTCGCGCCGCCCTGCTGCTGCTCGTCGGCCTCGCGGCGGTGGCCGGAGTGGCGATCGCGCTGGTGCTCTCACGGCTGGTGCTCGCCGGCCCCGGCGCGGCGTCGCCGACGCCGACGGGTCCGCCGACGGCCACCGCCTCGGGCAGCTCCACGGCCTCCGGCTCGGCGACCCCGTCGCCGGACGACACCGCCGCCCGCACCGCGGCGCTGGCGTCCCTGCTCGCCCAGCGCGGCACATCCGTGACCAGCCGCGACCGCGACCTGTTCCTCGCCACCGTCGATCCCGCCGCCACCGACTTCTACGCCACCCAGGGCGAGCTCTTCGACCGGGTGGCCGGTCTCGAGCTGGCGGCGTGGTCCTACGCCGTCACCGGCGACGGGCCGGGCTTCACCCCGCAACGGGCGGCCGAGCTGCCGACCGGCTCGGTCATCGTCCGGGTCCGCCTCACCTACCGGCTGGCCGGGACCGACACCACCACCGACCGCGAGCAGTACCTCACCGTCGTGCCGCGTGGCGGCGGGTGGCTGGTCGCCGCCGACACCGACGCCAGCGCGGCGGGTCTGGACACCCAGCGGGACCTGTGGGACCTCGGGCCGGTCCGGGTCGTCCGCGGCGCGAGCAGCTTGGTCCTGGCCGACGTCCGCGGCGCGACGAAGGCGCAGGTCCGCAGGATCGCCGACGAGGCGGATCTCGCCGTCCACGACGTCGACGACGTGTGGACGGGGGAGTGGTCCCGCGAGCCGTTGGTCGTGCTGCCGCGCAGCCAGCAGGACATGGCGACGCTCATCAACAGTGACGGCGACGGCCTCGCACAGATCGCGGCGGTCACCACGGGCTCCTTCGAGTCCGGGCTCAGCCGCGGTGACCGGATCGTCATCAACCCGGCCGCGTGGGACACCCTCGGCGCCCTCGGCCGGCGGGTCGTGCTCACCCACGAGATGACGCACGTGGCCACCCGGTCGAGCAGCGTCACCGCGCCGCCGATCTGGCTGTCCGAGGGCTTCGCCGACTACGTGGCCTACCAGGCGAGCCCGGTGCCGGTCACGATCGTGGCCAGCGACGTCCTCGACGACGGCAACATCCCCCAGCAGCTGCCGACCGACGACGACTTCGACGCCTCCCGCGGCAACATCAGCGCGGCGTACGAAGGGGCGTGGCTGGCCTGCCGGCTCATCGCCCAGCGGTACGGCGAGGAGAAGCTGGTCGCGCTGTACGCCGCCGTGACCGACAGCAGCGGCGCCGGCTACCCCGACGAGATGCGCGAGGTCCTCGGCATCGGCGAGCGGACCCTGGTGCGGGACTGGAAGGCCTACCTCCGCGACAAGGCCGCGGCGTGACCTCACGAGCTGCGCTGCTCCTCACCACGGCGGTGCTGGCGGTCGTGCTCGCGGCCCTGGTGACGTTGCTGGTGCCGTGGCGCCCGCTGCCGCTGCACGGCCTGTCGCCGACACCGGTCGACCCGGCCCGGGACTTCAGCGCGGCGCAGGTCGCCCGCGAGGAGGCGTACCACGCGGCGGTCCGGGTGCCGGCGTACACGTCGTACCTGCTGGGGCTGCTCGTCGCGGCGGCGCTCGGCCTCACCCCCGCCGGTGCGCGACTCGTGGCACGGGTGGCCGAGCCCGTGGGAGGTGGCTGGGCGTGGCGGGTGCTGCTCGGCACGGTAGCGCTGACGCTGGTCGGCCGGCTGCTGACCCTGCCGTGGGACGCCTGGACCGAGTCGGTGCGTCGGCGCTACGGGCTGTCGACCCGCAGCTGGATGGGCTGGGTCGTCGACGTCGCCAAGTCCTACGGCGTCGGGCTGGTCCTGACCCTCGCGGCGCTGCTGCTCGTGGTCGGGCTGGCCCGGTGGCAGCCCGAGCGGTGGTGGGCGCTCGGCGCGGGGCTGGGGGCGGCACTGGTCGTGCTGGTGTCCTTCGCCTACCCGGTGGTGGTCGAGCCGGTCTTCAACCGGTTCACCTCGCTGCCGGCCGGGCCGCTCCGGACGTCGCTGCTCGAGCTCGCCCGGGAGGACGGCGTACCGGTGCGGGACGTGCTCGTCGCGGACGCCAGCCGGCGCACGTCGTCGCTGAACGCGTACGTGTCCGGCCTCGGCGCGACGCGCCGCGTCGTCGTCTACGACACCCTCGTCGAGCAGGCGCCGCCGAGCGAGGTGCGGCTGATCGTGGCGCACGAGCTCGGCCACGCCAAGGCCCGCGACGTCGTGTGGGGGACCCTGATGGGCGCCGTCGGGGTCGCTGTGCTCGTGTGCGTCCTCGGCCTGCTCGGTCGGTGGTCGTGGCTGCTCGACCGCGCGGGTGTCGTGTCCTTCGGCGACGCCCGCGCGGTCGCCGTGGTGCTCGCGCTCGTGGCGCTGCTCTCGGCGGTGGCCGGGCCCGGCCAGAACCTGTTGTCGCGGCGGATCGAGACCCGCGCCGACGTGCACGCGCTGGACCTCACCCGGGAGCCGGCCGCCATGGTGGAGATGCAGCGCCGGCTGTCGGCGACCAACCTGTCCGACCTCGACCCGTCGCCGCTCGTGTTCGGGCTGTTCGCGACGCACCCGTCCGGGCCGCAACGGATCGCCCTGGCCCACGACTGGGCGCGGCTGCACCAGCAGTCGGTGCCCCCGGTTCTGCGCCGTGGCCGGAGCACTGGTCAGTCATCACGGCTGCACGCGCAAAATCGGACTCTGCGGTAATATCCGGCATCGAGTTTACTGAGCTGCGGCTACCAAACCGTAGTTCAGCTCGACGAGTTGCACCGATCGGTGGATGCGGAAATGGACAAGCGGCCGATGCACCAAGCGCGTCTGGCCGCCGATCATCAAGACAGGCCATCGTGGTGAGAGGAAGTGAGTTGCGTGCTGTCGCGATACATCCGCAAGATCGCACGTCGCGACGATGGTGCTTCCGCTGTCGAGTATGGGTTGCTCGTTGCGGCGATCGCTGCAGTTATCACGGTGGTGGTGTTTGCGTTGGGCAACACCATAAAGACGACCCTTTACGACGACACCTGCAAGAACATCAAGGGAGGGTCCTCCGGGCCCGCTGCCACCTGCTGAGTCCGCAGCCCTGCGCCGTCGGCTGCACGATGAGGTCGCCGTGACCCGTCGCACCCTTGTGATCACGAACGACTTCCCGCCCCGGGTAGGCGGAATCGAGTCGTTCGTGTTCGCAATGGTGAGGCAGATGGATCCTGGAACGGTCGTGGTTCATACGGCTCGGCAGCCAGGCGACGCGGCCTTTGACGCGGATCTGGCTTTCCCTGTCATCAGGGACCGGTCGCGGATCATGCTCCCCTCTCCGGCGATCACGAGGCGGGCGGTGGGGATTGCCCGTGACCACTGGTGTGACTCAGTCTGGTTCGGCGCCGCAGCGCCGTTGGGACTGATGGCCCCGGCCCTCCGGTCTCGCGCGGATGTGCGACGAACCGTGGCGACAACCCACGGGCACGAGGTGTGGTGGGCCAAGGCGCCGGCGACGCGACAACTGCTGCACCGGATCGGCGAAACGAATGACGTCCTGACCTTCCTTGGTGAGTTCACCCGGTCTCAAATTGCCCGTTCGCTGTCTTCGGCAGCCGCCGCGCGGATGGTCCAGCTCACCCCCGGGGTGGACGTGGAGGCTTTTAATCCCTCCGTGGACGGGCGGCCGGTTCGGGACATGTACGGGCTTGGCAACAGGCCGGTCATCGTGTGTGTCTCGCGATTGGTCGAGCGCAAAGGCCAGGACGTCTTGATCCGGGCGCTGCCGCTGGTGCAGCGCTCAGTCAGCGACGCTGCCGTCTTACTGATTGGCGACGGGCCCATGAGGACGAAGTTGGTTCAGCTCGCTGATGACTTCGGAGTGAGACCGGACGTGGTCTTCGTCGGCGCAAAGCCGTGGTCCGAGCTTCCACGCTATTTTGCGGCGGGCGACGTGTTTTGTATGCCCAGTCGGACGCGCAAACGTGGCTTTGAGGTAGAGGGCCTCGGCATCGTTTACCTCGAGGCATCCGCGTCCGGTCTGCCGGTGGTGGCTGGGGACTCAGGCGGTGCCCCAGATGCCGTTCGTAATGACGTCACCGGCAGGATCGTCGATGGCAACTCCATCGACCAAGTCGCAGAGCATCTATCGGTTCTGCTGTCCGACCGGGCGCTGGCTAACCGTCTCGGTGCCGCTGGTAGGGCATGGGTGTCCAGCCGCTTCCTTTGGCCGGGGGTCGCTGAGCGACTGATGGACCTGCTCACTGGGACTGAGGTACCGGAGACTCAGGACACTCCCTGACGTCCCAGTTGTCACCGGTCATCGCCTCGTGCTGCCGATACCTGCGCTCGAGCTGCCAAACAGCTAGGGCAAGGACCACTCCGACGGCCGACAAGAGACTCCTGTCGACGGCGCCGAGGCTCAGGACAGCCTCCGAGAGCTGGTAATGATGCCAGGCCTTTCCCTCGCTGGTGTTGGCCGCGGGCGGCGAGAGTAGTGATGCGACGTTCGCCCAGATCCCGAACCCGCAGAGCGAGAAGAACGTCAACCGTCGCCACCTGAACTCGGAAGTCCATTGCAGCCAGCACATCAAGAGGAATGGGGAGCAAAGGGTGAGCGCCTCGAGGGTGTAGCGATAACCATAGAAGCCGCTGCCACCAGAGAAGTTGACCGTTGCGAGCTGAAGGGCGCTTGCAGCCAGGCCGGCGAGGGCACTGTCGCGGACCCATCCGGGACTGAAACGCCACCCTTGACCAACTCCAGGCACCAGCAGGAGTAGCGCTGGAGTGATGGCGAACAGTCCTCGAGCCGGGGACACGAGGGCGCCAGCGAGGTTCTCCAGGAGGAAGCGCCAGTCGAATGCGTCGGCTGTTCTGCTGTCGCCGGTATACGCGCGAGCCACGCGTTCGTAACTCCCAACGTAGAGATGAGCCTGGCCGAAGACGGTCCAGTTGTAAACGACCAGAGCGACTAGACCAAGGACGGCAATCACGCCGATGGTGGCTGCAGGCCGTGGGCTTCGCGCCCGCCAGGTCGCCCGCGCCCCGAGAACGGCGCTCGAGATCGCGAGAGGGGGGCGGGTGACGATGGCCGCTGCCGATGCAAGTCCAGCGGCCCACCAACGCTGCGAGCCCGCTGCCAGGAGCAGCGCCGCGAGCCACATCTGGTCGATGCCGTGGGGCCACAGTGTGTGCGCCGACACCGTCCAGGTGCTGGTGGAGAGGCCAACAAGGACCGCCGCGACCGCGGCGATGCGGCGAGTCGACAATCGAGCGAAGACACAGAACAACAGGGACATCGCAAGACCTGTAGCTGTCGCGGCTGCGACACCTGCCGGGAAGCTCGTCGGGGTCGGAGTGCGACCCAGGACCGCGTAAAACGGGATGGCCCAGCCGATGATACCGGGCATGCGGTCGCTGAGGAGTTCCCCATCAACTTCGACATACCAGACCTTGGGTGCAGGTGAGACAGACATATCCAAAGTGCCATGCTGGGTCACCGACCATGCGGAGGTGAACGCCGACGCAGCGTCGTTCATCTGGTTACCGGCGTATGTTGCTGTCGCCACGTAGAGCAGAGTCAGGCCGAAGAACACCAGCGCCGCGTCAAACCAGATTGGTCGTCGACTCATCGCTCACTCAGTCGGATGGATCTTATAGCTGTCTCGCTCGCGGCCCCCTGCGCTGATCGGCCGCGGGCGCCGTCGGTTCTGCCGAAAGGTGCCTCGAGACCGGCCGGCCTCGCGGCACCTTTCGCTACGAGTGAATCAGCCGTTGCAGCTGCTGTTGGCAGCGCCGCCGCCGCCGGTAGCGACAGCGTTGCAGGTGTCCGAGAAGACGCCCTTGATGACGTTACCAAGGGCGAACACGACGATGACGATGAGCGCGGCGATCGCGGCGACGAGGAGGCCGTACTCGACTGCCGAGGCGCCCTCCTCCTTCTTGTGCGCGACAACCTTACGGATGTAGGCGAGCATGTTGCATCCTCCGAATGGGCCCGATGATGAAGCTGGGACCCCCCCACGAGCCCAGCGGTGCTGTTCAAGGATGGACGGTGCCACAGATATGGGGTATCGCTCAGGCAGATGGGAGGAGATGGTACGAACGGTTGAGGCCAAGGTTGGGTAAAGGAAACCTGCGGTGGGTGCTCAATAGCCGCTGTCGGCTGGGTTCCGGATCAGGCCGAGGCGCATCGCGGTCATCAGGGCCTGGGCGCGGTTGGCCGCGCCGAGCTTCTCGTAGACCTTGGAGATGTGCGTCTTGGTGGTCGACTCACTGATAAAGAGCTGCTTGGAGATCGCCGCCACGCCCAGCCCGTCGGCGAGCAGCCCGAGCACCTCGCGCTCGCGCGGGCTCAGCTGCGGCCCCGAGGGCGTGAGCCGGCGCTGCATGGCACCGGCGAGGTCGTTCGCTGTGAACGCGCGGGGTGAGACCGCGGCGTGGCGGGCGGCCGAGATGACGTCGTCGGCCGGCGCGTCCTTGGGGACGAACGCCGACGCGCCGGCCTCGAGCGCGCCGAAGAGCTGGTCGTCGCCGGCATACATGGTCAGGACGACGATGCCCATGGTCGGGAACGCGTCGCGGACCTTCTTGGCGGCGTCCAGGCCGCTCCCGTCGGGCAGGCGGACGTCGAAGATGACGACATCGGGCTCCGCGGAGCCGATGAGCTCCAGGGCCTGGGCGACCGTGCCGGCCTCGCCGACGATGCTGAAGTCACCGGTGCGCTCGAAGGCCCGCCGCAACCCCTGCCGGATCAGCTCGTGGTCGTCGACCAGCACTACCGTCGTGGACACGGATGACACCTTAGTCGGCGACCAGGGTCGCACCTAGCGACACCTCGACCGCGGTGCCGCCCTCGGGCCGGTTCCCGACGGCCAGGCGCGCGCCGATGCGGGTGGCCCGCTCACGCATCACCTCGAGGCCGAAGCTGTCGTCGCGCGGCGTGCCGAGGCCTGACCCGTCGTCGGCGATCGACAGGTAGGCGCTCGGGGGGTCGATCCGGCAGGTGACCCACAGGTTGTGCGCGTTGGCGTGCTTGCGCGCGTTGGTGACAGCCTCCTGGGCGATGCGCAGGAGCTCGGTCTCGGAGTCGATCGGCAGCCTCATCGGTGTCTCGTCCAGCACCAGGTGCACCGTGAGGTTGGAGCTGGCCCCGACCTGGCGCACGTAGTCCGACAGGGCGGTGCCCAGCCCGGTCGTGGTCTGCACCTCGCTGCGCAGGTCGAAGATGGACAGCCGCAGTTCGGTGATGACCCGGGTGAGCTCGGACCGCAGGGTCTTCAGGTCGGCCTCCAGGTCCGGGAGGTAGCGCGCTCTGGCTGCCAGGTCGTCGACCACGTAGCCCATGGAGGCGAGCTCCTGCGCGATGCCGTCATGGATCTCCCGCGCGAGGCGGCGCCGCTCCTCGGCGGTGGCCAGGCTGCGGACCTCGCTGAACAGGAGTGCTGTCTCGAGCCGGAGGCCGAGCTCTTCCAGCACCGCCTCGGCGGCCGCCAGCTGGGACTGCTCGAAGGGAGCACCTTGGGACCGCTCGATGGCGATCAGGCCGAACGTGCGCAGGCCGATCCGCAGGGGCAGCACCGCGGAGCAGCCTGTCGTGCCCGGGGTGAGGGGCTGCGACGAGCGCATCGCCGTGCTCGACGCCCAGGCCTCGTCGAACAGGGCGCTGTCGACGTCCCACTCCAGGCGGTCGGCGCCCAGGTAGGTGACGGGGGAGAGCCGACCGCCGCTGGAGCGCACGTAGACGCCGCCACGGTCGAAGGGCGCCTGCCTGTCGACCTGCTCCAGCATCTGCTGACCGAGGCTCACCGGGTCGAGGCCGCCGGAGAGCTGCCGGGCCACCAGCCGGAGCTGCGAGATCAGCCGGTACGCGGCGGCGTAGGCGACGTTCTCGGTCGGTTCGCTGCTCGCCTGCTGGAGCCGGCCGACCCAGGCGCCGAGCAGGCCGACGGCGAGCGTGATGAGGGTCCAGCGACTCTCCAGCGCAAGGTAGCTGCTCCAGCCGAGCGACTCGTCGCCCACGAGCCGTCCGAGCATGAGGGCGAGCGCGCTCAGCCCCGAGGCGGTCACGGCTGTCCGGACCCCGCCGGCCAGCCCGGCAGCCAGGGCCGGTGCGATCAGATACGGCAGCAAGGTCTCGGGCAGGGGCTCGAGGATGAGCATCGCGGTGCACGCGAGCACGGCTTCCGCGACGGGCCGGAACATCGAGGCGGTTCGCCACGACTCCGGAAACGGGACGCTGGCAGCCACCGCGACGGCGACCAGCAGCCCGACGACGAGGACGTCGTCACGCGTGTTTCGCTGCACCAGCGTGAGCACGACGCCCACGACCAGCAGCCCCGCGCGGACCCCGAGAACGACTCGCTGGTCCCGTCGCAGTGTCGTCAAGGTCGACACGGCCATGCCGTGACGCTGTCACAGCGACCGGGCCGGGGCCACGTTCTCGGCCAATCGGCCGCCCCGGGCGTGTCGGCTCTGGTGCAATGACGGGGTGGACGATCAGCTGCGGTCTCTGTCGGACGTTCTCCAGGAGGCCGACACGAAGCTGCAGCTGGGCCGCAATGCTGGGGCCCGGGTGTGGCCGAGCGGGTTCGACACGTTGGACACCTACCTCAGCGGCGGCCTGCGGTCCGGTGAGCTGACGCTGCTCGGCGGGCCGCAGGGTCTCGGCAAGACCACGTTCGCACTGCAGATGCTGCGCCACGCCGCTGTCTCTGGCGAGGCAGTCATCTACTTCTCCTACGAGCACGACGCCTCCACCGTCCTGGAGCGCCTGATCGCCATCGAGGCCGCGAGCCTGGCCGGCATCGAGGCCGTCTCCCTGCGCCGGATCCGGGAGTCGCTCGAGGCCTCCGACGGTCGCGAGGGCAGCCTGGCCGACCGGCTGCGGAACACGGTGGGTGGCAGCGACGCGGTCGCGGCGGTCCAGGCCTACGCCGACCGTCTCTTCATCCACCGCTCCAGCGGCACCGAGACGAGCGTCTACACGGTGCGGCAGGTGGTCGACCAGGCGCGGGCGCTGACCGGCCAGCCGCCGATGGTCGTCGTCGACTACCTCCAGAAGGTCTTCGTCCCGGGCGGCTCGGAGCTCGAGGAGGAGCGCGTCACCAAGATCGTCGAAGGGCTCAAGGACCTCGCCCTCGAGGTGGAGGTGCCCGTGCTCGCGATCGTCGCCGCCGACAAGGAGGGCCTGGCGGCGGGACGCCGGCTGCGGGTGCACAACCTGCGCGGCTCGTCGGCCCTCGCCTACGAGGCGGACATCGTCCTGATCATGAATGACAAGTACGACGTCGTGGCCCGCCACCACCTCGTCTACGACGTCGGCAACGCCGAGCGGTTCCGCAACTGGGCGGTCGTCACGATCGAGAAGAACCGCTCGGGACTGGACAAGATCGACCTCGAGTTCCGCAAGCGGTTCGAGCAGGGTCGCTTCGAGACCGACGGCAACGCCGTCGCGGAGCAGCTGGTCGACGAGCGCGTCTACGTCGAGTAGTCGTCAGCGGGGCAGGTCGGCCTCGTCCCGGAACTCCCAGAGCGTGCGGGCCAACGTCCTGGTCTCGACCGCCGCGCCGAGCAGCGGGCCGGCCTCGTTCCCGAGGCCCGCCAGGATCGTGAGGTCGTCCTCGTCGAAGGGCGGGTCGTCCCGGCGGGCCAGCAGGAGGAGCGCCTCGATCTGCGGGATCGGGGCTGCCAGCAGATGCCGCCAGCTCGCGAGCGGGGCGCCCTGCAGCTGCTCGCGGGCGATGTCGCTCTCCTCGATGATGACGCCCTTGTGGGCCTGGGCCACCTGCTGGACCAGCCACGACTCGGCGTGCAGCTCGTACCGGTGCTCCAGGCGCCGCAGTCCGGTGCCCGCGGCGACCCGCCAGGCATCGTCGTCGGGGACCATCAGCGCGCCGGCGTCGGCGTGGGTGCGCTCGACCGCGTCGAGGACGACGACCTCCGCCGTCTCCGGCACGCCGTAGAGGGTGTGCACGATCCTGCTCAGCCGCCTGACGAGGTCGACGGCGTCGTCCGGCTGGACGGGGGCTGGTACGCGTGCTGCCGTGGCTGTCGGCTGTGCCGGACGTGGATCGGCGCCACCGGCCGGCCGGTCCGGCCCGGTGCGTTCGTGGCGACGGGTGGTGGCGGACTTCGAGGATTTCGGCCGCTCGGCGGGACGGAGAGCCTCCATCTCGCGCAGGGATGACCTCGTGGTACCAGTCGGCAGCTTGGTGCTCCGCCTTGTCCGCGGTACCGCGGACAGCGGAGGGGACTCGACGTCCCCCGGCGCCGGTCCTCCATCGTCGTCCGGGGGGTCGTCCGACGCTGGCAGCGGTGTGGCAAGCCCGTGCGAGGTCACCCGCTCGGGAGGAAGCCCGGTGGCCGGGACGGGGGAGGACACCTGCCGGACCGGTTCGTCTTCCGGTGCCGAGGGCAGGTCCGGCCGCCAGGGGGTCTGCGGCGGCTCGGCGGAGACCGCAGCCGCGATCGGGGTCGCCAGCTCGGCTTCGGCTGCCACCACGCCGCGGTTCGTCCGCGGCGTCCCCGCGTCGGGAGTGAGCATCGCGGCATCTGCTGCCGGTGCAGCCGCCGAGGCGAGGTCGCCAATCGGCACGGGTGCATCCAGCACGTGGCGGGGAGCCGTGAGGCGGGCCACCAGGTCGTCGTCCTCGGTGAGCGGGTCGTCCCGGTCGAGCACCAGTTCCTGCAGCGCCTGGGTCACCTCGGCGTGCTGCGGCGGCATCGTCTGGTGCGCCCACGGTTCGCAGAGCAAGTCTTCCAGCGCTGCGAGCAGGGCCGGCTTGGAGATCGGTAGCGGCAGGACCGCCGCGGCCGGCAGCTGGCGCATCTCCGGCTCGTCCCATCCCGGACGGTCGCTCGAGACCAGCAGCACCGGTGCGAGCTTGGCGTGCGCCCGCAGGTTGGTGACGGCGGCCACCGCGAGGCGCGGGTTCTCGAGGTCGAGGATGAGCGCGTCCGCGTGCTCGGTCCCGGCGATCCAGTCGCCGAACTCCGGCGGACGCAGGTCGACGACCTCGTAGTCGGTCGCCGACAGCCCCATCGCCATCGCGGGGTTGCGGGAGACGACCAGGACGCGCGCCACGGTCAGGTGAGCCGACCGCTGAAGGAGTGGAAGATCGTGATGGCGGCAGGACCGAGGATGACGACGAACAGGGCCGGGAGGATGCAGAAGATCAGCGGGAAAAGGATCTTCACCGGCACCTTCTGCGCCAGCTCCTCGGCCCGCTGGCGTCGCTTCGTGCGCATGTCCTTGGCCTGCACGCGCAGCACCTGGGCGATCGGGATGCCGAAGGCGTCGGCCTGGACCATGGCCGTGACGAAGCCGCGCAGCTCGGGCAGGTCCGAGCGCTCGCCGAGAGCACGGAGGGCCTCGACGCGGCCCAGGCCGATCTGCATCTCCTGCAGCACCCGGAAGAACTCGTCGGCGAGCGGTCCGGTCGTGTTGCGGGCCACCTGCGAGAGGGAGGCATCGAACGCCAGACCGGCCTCGACCGAGATGGTGAGCAGGTCCATGGCGTCCGGCAGCTCCCGGCGGATCTGCTCGCGCCGGTTGTAGCCCAGCTGATAGATCGAAAGGTCGGGGGCGAAGAAACCCGCCAGTGAGAGGGTGATGGCGAGGCCGAGCACGGTGAGGAAACCTGCGCCGAGTGCGAGCGGGAGGGCGATCCCCAGAGCCAGGCCGGCGATCAGGCCGAGCATCTTGAAGGCGATGACCCGGTCGACGTCCCACTGCGGCGGATTGCCTGCCAGCTCGAGCCGGTGCCTGATGCGCGCGACCTGGTCACCAGCGGTGAGGCGCCTGCCCATCCGGGTGAAGCGACCGAGCATGGGCGTGACGACCCGCTCGAGGAACGGGCGGTTGAGCTCGTCCTGCATCGACTGCGGGGCGGCGCGCATGGCTTGGACGGCTGCGAGCGACCGCGACACCTGCTGCCGCTCCGACGTGATGGCACCCACGGTCGCGAGAGCCAGGGCGACCGCGAGGAATATGCCGCCCAGGCCGAGGACGAGCAGCAGGCTGGCGTCCATCAGACCTCCACCTTGACGGCCTTGCGCATCCACAGGGCTCCGACGGCGAGCAGCACGACGCCGACGCCGAGCAGGAGCCAGCCGAGCAACTCGGAGACGAGGGGCTTGAGGTAGCTCGGCTGCGCCAGGGCCAGGTAGAGCGCGAACACCGGCGGCAGCAGGCCGAGGATCCAGGCGGACAGCCGACCCTCCGCCGACAGCACCTTGACCTGCCGGCGCAGCGTCTCGCGCTCGCGCAGGGTCGCAGACACGGTGGTCAGGAGCTCGGCCAGGTTGCCACCGACCTCCCGCTGGATCCGGATCGCCATGACGACCCAGGCGAAGTCCTTGCTCTTCATCCGGTCCGCGATGCCCTCCATCGCGTCCTCCATGGGAACGCCGAGCCTGGCCTCCACGAGCGCGCGGTTGAACTCACCGGTGATGGGCTGCGAGCCCTCACGCACGACGGTGTCCATGGCCTGCGGCATCGAGTAGCCCGCCGACAGGCTGCCGGCGATGAGCTGCAGCGTGTCGGGGAGCTGGGCCAGGAAAGCGGAGGTGCGGCGCGACTCCTTGACCACCAGGTACGCCCATGGCAGCCCGAGCCCGGCGGCCAGTCCGAGGGCGGTCGGGAGGATCTGCCCGCCCGAGACCAGCAGCAGGATCAGGGCGGCGCCGATCGCGATGGCGAGATGGACGAGCATCCACTCCGCGGCGCGGAGTGGCACACCCGCTGCCTCCAGCCGCAGTGCGAGCGCGCTCTCGAAGTCACGCCTGTCGACGACCTTGCCCGCCAGCTCGACGGCGCTGCGCGCCACCTGGCTGCTGCCGAGGGCTGTCGTAATCTCCTCCTGCTTGACCGGGGCGCGGCCGGTCAGCGTGTAGAGCGAGAGGCGGCGGCGGACCCGACCCTGCTTCTCGTCGCGCCGCACGGCGGCCAGGGCCACGTAGACGATGACCAGCAGGCCGAGGAAGAAGGCACCCAGGAGGTAGGGCAGCGTGGCGGAGTCGAACAGCGACGAGCTGGACGTCTCGACCGGGGTCGGGGCGGCGATCTGCGTGGGCGCGGCTGCACTGCCCGACGCGGACGAGATGCTGCTGGCGCGCAGCCGCTCGGCGCCGGCTGTCGCGGTGACGACGACCTGCGCCGAGTTGGCGACGTCGGCCGGCAGGTCGCCGGTGATGCTGATCTGTGTCCTGATGTCCTCCGCGGCCTGCTGGAAGACGGACGCGAGGTTGGCAGTCCCGGCCTTGACGATCGTGCCCTGGGTGCCGGTGACCAGCTCGGACAGCTGGGCCGGCGCGACGGCCTCCGGCCCTATGTAGACGCCGTTGATACGCACGCCGTCGTCGGTCGCATGTCCCACCGCCTGGAGAAGGGTGGTGGTGCTGTTGCCGAACTCGTTGCCGTCGGAGAGCAGCAGGACGCTGCGGACACCCGCGTCGCCGGTCTGGTCGGCGGCCAGGGCAGCACCGTCGTAGAGCGCGGTCCCGGTCGTCGTGCTCAGTGCCAGCGACTGGATCACGGCCTTGACGGCGGCGTGGTCTGTCGTCGGGAGCTGGGGCGTGTCGGTGACGTCGGCGAAGGTCACGAGGCCGACCTCGACGTCGGCCGGGAGCGAGTCGAGGAACGCGGTCGCGGCCGTCCTCGCAGCGTCGAACTTGTTGTCGGCAGCCATGCTCTTGCTGGTGTCGATCGCGAGGACGGTCGTGCGCGTCACGGAGGTACCGCTGTCCAGCTGGTCGACCTTGGGGTTGCCGATCTCCGTGCCGCCGATGGTCACCTTGACCGAGGACAGGTCGATGGTGGTGCCGGCGGGGAGCCCGTCGGCCTGGAAGACGACCTGGAGCTTGCCGCCGTCACGGGTGGCGAGCGCGATCCGGCCGGATGCAGCGGCTGTCGCGGGTCCGCCCGTGGCGAGGACGCCGAGGGCACCGAGCAGGACGACCGCGGCGAGGCGACGGCCCTTCGTCATCGCCCAAACTTCTCGAAGGCGAAGATCGTGGGGTCGACCGTCACCCCGGAGGAGGCGAGCTTCTCCAGAAACTTGGGGCGTAGGCCGGTGGACTTCAGGGTCCCCAGCGACCGGCCGGCCTCGTCGAAGCCGGCGCTGTAGTCGAAGAGAAAGATGTCCTGGAGGGTGATGACGTCGCCCTCCATGCCCACCACTTCGGTGATGTGGGTGATGTGCCGGGTGCCGTCCTTGAACCTCGCCTGCTGCACGATGAGGTCGATCGCGCTGGACACCTGTTCGCGGATCGCGCGCACCGGGAGGTCGACGCCTGCCATCAGCACCATCGTCTCGACGCGCGACAGCACGTCGCGCGGGGCGTTGGCGTGCACCGTGCAGATGGAACCGTCGTGGCCGGTGTTCATTGCCTGCAGCATGTCGAGCGCCGCCGCGTCACGGATCTCACCGACGACGATGCGGTCGGGCCGCATGCGCAGTGAGTTCCGGACCAGGTCGCGGATCTTGACCTCGCCGCGACCCTCGATGTTCGGCGGGCGCGCCTCGAGCCGCAGGACGTGGTCCTGGTGCAGCTGGAGCTCGGCGGCGTCCTCGATCGTGATGACGCGCTCGTCGCCCGGGATGAACGACGAGAGCACGTTGAGGGTCGTGGTCTTGCCGGCGCCGGTGCCACCAGCGACCAGGATGTTGAGCTTGCCCCGGACACACTTCTCGAGGAAGTCCGAGACGGTGCGGCTCATGGTGCCGAAGCCGATGAGGTCCTCGACCATGTACGGGTCGGCCGAGAACTTCCGAATGGTGAGCAGGGAGCCGTCGATCGCCAGTGGCGGGATCACCGCGTTGACGCGGCTGCCGTCGGGCAGGCGGGCGTCGACCATCGGGCTCGACTCGTCCACGCGCCGGCCGACCCGGGCCACGATCTTGTCGATCGTGCGGCGGAGGTGGCCCTCGTCGCTGAACGTACCCTCGACCGGGTGCACCCGACCGGCCCGCTCGATGAAGATCGCGTCGAAGCCGTTGACCATGACCTCGGTGATGTCCGGGTCGCGCAGGTACGGCTCGAGCGGTCCGTAGCCGAGGATGTCGTCAGCGATCTCTTGGGCGATGCGCGCCCGGTCCGCGACGGTGAGCGGCGTCTCCTCCTGGGCCAGCACCTCCTGCAGGGTCTGGCGCACCTTCTGCTCGAGCTCGGACTGCGTGAGCCGCGAGTCGTAGAGCTTGGGGCCGAGGTTGTCGAGGAGGGTCTGGTGGACCGTCCTCTTGAGGTCGCTGAAAGGGTCGACGCTGCGGCGGGCCCTCGGTGCGGCCGAGACGAAGCTGCCGTCGCTTACGCCGTTGTCGGTGGGGACGACGCCGCGCTCGCGCTTCGCTGCGGCAAGCCGGTCGGCAAGGCTCATGTGGACTTCGCTCTCCTGCGGAGCAGACCGCGCCGGTCGGTGCGCAGCTCGCTCGGGATGGAGCCGTCGCTGCTCGCGGTCGCTGTGTTGGCGGCGACGTTGCGCTCGGCGAACGCCTTGATGGCCAGGCTGACCGGGTGCTTCGGGTCGTCGAGGACGATCGGGACGCCCCGGTTGATGGACGCCGGGACGTCGCGCGAGCTCGGGATCTGGGCCGCGATCGGCGCCTTGAGGGTCTTTTCGACCTCGCTCAGCGCGAGCCCGACCTTCGAGTCGGCCCGGTTGAGCACGAGCCGCCACTTCTCGCGCGGGTAGTTGAGCAGGTCGAGCGTCTCGAGCGTCAGCTTGAGGTTCTTCAGGGCCGGGATGTCGAGCGTCGCCAGCAGCGCGACCAGGTCGCTCTGGTCGAACGCGGCGAGCACGTGGTCGTCGAACGCCGGCGGGGTGTCGACGACCACGTAGTCGAACTGCTGCTTGAGCAGGGTCAGCACGGTCGTCACCAGCGACGCGGGGATCGACTCGGCTGTCCCCGGTTCGATCGGCGCAACGAGCGTGGTGAGACCGGGGGAGTGCGGCGTGAGCAGGGACAGCACGGCCGACGCGTCGAGGCTGTCGGCCAGCGGGACGGCGTCGGCGATGGTGTGCGCCGGGAAGAGCTGCAGGGCGATCGCGACGTCGCCGAAAGCGAGGTCGAGGTCGACGAGGCAGACCTCGCGGCGGCCGCGGTCGGCCAGCGCCGCGGCGAGGTTGGTCGCCAGCGTCGTCTTGCCGCACCCGCCCTTCGCCGAGAACACGGTGACGAGCTGGCCGCGGCTCACCGGCTCGCCGCTGGAGGGAGTGCCCTCGACGGTCTCGCGCAGCTGGCGGGCCAGCTCGCGGGCGCGTCGCACGGCACTGTTCAACCCGGCGAGGTCGCGCTCTTCGACGACCTCGAACACTCCGGAGCGCAACGCGTCGGTGAGCACCGAGGTGTCCACCCGCCGGCGGACGAGGATGACGGCGAGGCTGGGTCGCGTCACGCGCATCGCCGCTGCGAGAGCGAGGGCCGCCGACTGGTCGACGGTCGGGCCGAGCACGACGACGTCCTCGCCGAACTGGGTCTCGAGGTGCCGGCGCAGCGCGTCGAGGGACGGCAGCACCATGCTGTCCGGGCCGAGCGCCGAGTGCAGCGTCTCGGAGATGTTGGGGTCGAGGTCGACGATCGCCGTCATGTCAGTTGAAGAGGTTCTTCGCGGTCGTGCCGGTGTCCGTCGGGTCGATCTTGGCGCCCTTGCCCAGCAGCGTGAAGTACATCTCGCCGTGCGACGTCCCGTAGACGATCTTCTGGGCCTGGTCCTGGTCGACCGCCAACGTCATGATCGCCTTGGGTAGTTCCTCGGTCTGCGCCGAGGATCCAGTCCCGGTCGTGGTCGGGACGACCGTGATGGCTCCGGTGGCGATGACCTCGACGGACGGGAGAAGGAACCGGGTGCTCTCCTGGCCCGCGTTCGGCCCGCTGGTGTCGGACGTCGTGAGCATGATGGCCACCACGTCACCGGGGGTGATGAAGCCAGCTACCCGGGCCGGGTCACCGAGCTGGATGCTGACGGCGAGCTTGCCGTCCGGGATCGGCAGGGTGCTGCTGTCGCCCAGGTCACCGAACTGCGTCGTGAGGATCGGTTCGCCGACGGCGATCGGCGCGAGAGCCACCTTGGTCGCGATGGCGGAGATGTCGCTCATCGCCGCGAGTCCCTCGACGCTCTTGGCGAGGTACTCCCGGGTGTCGATGGCTCCGAGATCGCTGGCCTGCTGGGCTGTCGTCCCCGGCGTGATGTTCGCGGTGGCCACGAGAATGTTGACCAGCTTGTAGTCGGCACCGGCGCGCTCGTCCACGCCGTTGACGTAGAGGAACACCCCGGTCGTCCCGAGTGCCGCCACGACCAGGGCAGCGATGAGGAGGAGAGTGCGTCGTCCCATGAGTCCTTCAATCGGTACGTTCGCGGCGGAGTTGAGCCGGAGCGGTCACAGTCTGTCCGTCGGGGGGTGTCGCGATCTGGCTGTCGACACCCCCGACGGTACCTAGCGCCGCCTGGCCTGGGGGCCAATTGCCCCAATCTCATGCCTTCGGCGGTCCCGATCCGTCGGAGTGCCACCCGGGGGCGACCACAGGGCGGGGCTCCTGGCGCGACGGACGGGTCGCAGGTGGCTCAGCCGCTGGCGACGACGCTCACCACCCCGGCGCGCACGTCGTGCCGCTCCCAACGTCGCGCGCTGCGGACGAGGCGCGCGACAGCGAGGAGGACAAAGGGGACGGCCAGGTACAGCGGCCACTGCCAGGGCGCCACCTCGGCCAGGGCGGAGAACAGGATGGCCACCAAGGTCGTGGACAGCGCCAACCGGGCGGAGTACGCCGCCATCACGCCAGGAGGCGCCGGCGTGTCACGGGGCCCGCGCAGGTCCGCTCGGTAGGGATGGGACAGGGAGAGCTCCATGCACAGGGCGACGACCCGGACCATTGCGACCACCGCGGAGGCCACGAGAGCGGTCAGCTGCGACCGTGTGGGGGCGTCACCGGCCCGGAGCAGAGCTGCCCCGAGCGTGAGGACGATGGCCACGAGGCAGGTCTCGGCGACCACCTGGGCCTTGGACCAGTAGGCCAGCGACGGGCTGCGGGGGAGGGTCTCGAGCCAGATCGCCCCCGTGCCGTCGAGGCAGAACGCGTTGACGCCGAACAGGAGCCCCGCACCCGCGGAGACCAGGCCCGGTAGCAGGACCAGCGAGGTCCACTCGAGGCCCGCCACCGCCGCGACCCCGCCCGGCAGGATGCTCAGGACAAGCAGCCCCCGGCGTAGCGGACCGGAGCGCCACACGCTGGCGCGGTCGGTGGCCAGGACGACCTGCCGGTCGGAGCGTGGGTCCGCGCGGCGCCGCACCCTGGTCGAGGTGATCCGGGCGCTGAGGTCACCCGGCCGGCGCAGTGCCCAGTCGCAGGTCCACCGGGCTGCAGCGTCCGCAACAGCCGAGGCGGCGATCAGCACAGTCGTGACGAGGGCCCAGTGTCCAAAGCGCCCGTTTGACGGGCCGATCGCAGCGCTCACGACGGTGGTCGTGGGGGCGTTGTCGAGAACGTCGCCGACCCGGTGGGCCAGGACCACGCCGAGGGCCGAGGCGACCCCGGCGGCAGCCACCGACCAGGTGGCGACCCTTCCGGTCCGGGAGGTCCGGATGCCGATGACGCCCCAGGCCAGGGCCTGCCCCGCGACGGTGACCAGCCCGACATAGGCGAGGCAGGTCGCGATGCCGAGTGAGAGACCCCAGGACGGCCCGATGGTGTACGCCGTCAGCCCAAGGAGCCCGACGAGCTGGGCGGTCCAGGCCAGGTTCAGAGGTGTGAGGGCGAGCGAGGCGACGTACTGGGTGCGGGTGGAGATGGGGTAGGCGACGAGCTGGTCGGTGGGGAAGAGCTCGTTCCCGCCGCCGGCCACCAGGGGGCCGACCAGCGCCAGGAGGGCGACGGAGAGGTACGCGGTCGGCGCGAGCAGGGTGATCTCGAAGCTCTTGTCGCGGTCGATG
The DNA here is from genome assembly GCA_038246545.1 of Actinomycetes bacterium. Lineage (GTDB taxonomy): Bacteria > Actinomycetota > Actinomycetes > JACCUZ01 > JACCUZ01 > JBBRVW01. Next base: position 71,839 of record JBBRVW010000002.1, read on the forward strand.
AGCAGCGCGGCGACGACGGCCCCGAGGCTGAGCAGTGGCACCACTGAGGCCAGGCCCAGGAAGCCGGTGCGGGCGCGTGGTGACCGCACCATCCGCCAGCGCAGGCCGACCAGGGCCGAGATCTGCGAGCTGCTCACGACAGCAGCGACCGGTAGCGCGCCGCGCCGACCGGCCCTGAGAGTTCGGCAACCGGAGCCGCGGCCACGACGGAGCCCTGACGCAGGACGACCGCCTCCTCGCAGGACTGCACGGCGAGGTCGAGGAGGTGCGTCGACACGAGCACGGCCGACCCCTGGAGCCGGTGCTCGCGGATGACCTCCATGGTGGCCTCGACGCCCAGCGGGTCGACGCCGTCGAAGGGTTCGTCGAGCAGCAGGACGGCCGGTTCGTGGAACGCGGCGAGCACCACGGACATGCGCCGGCCCATCCCGTGGCTGAAGCCGGCGGTGATCCGGTCCGTGACGCCGCCCAGGTCGAACCGGTCGAGCAGGTCGGCTCCCCGCTGCTGCCACCCGTCCGGCAGGTGGCGGAGGGTGGCAGCCAGCTGGAGGTGCTCCCAGGGCGTGGCCCGGGGGATCAGGCCACCCACGTCCGGGCAGTAGCCGACCCGCGCCTTCGCGGCGGACGGGTCGCGGACGGCGTCGACACCCGCCACCACCACGGTCCCGCCGCTGGGTGGCAGCACACCCGCCAAGACCTTCAGGGTCGTCGACTTCCCGGCCCCGTTCCGCCCGACCAGGGCGACGGAGGCGCCGGCCGCAAGCGTGAGGTCGACATGGTCGACAGCGAGGACCGGGCCGAACTGCACGGTGAGGTCGCGCACCTCGACGACGGTCGACATGGGTGCGATTGTCACCCAGCAGCCGCGTCCGCGCTGCCGAACCGGGCCGTGCCACCCGTCTCGCCCCCTGCGGAGACGCCTGGGGAGGCCCGCTCTACGAGTACAGCGCGTCGACCTCGGCCGCGTGCTCCTTCATGACGACGCCGCGCTTGAGCTTCATCGAGGGAGTCAGCGCGCCGCTCTCCTCGGTCCACTCGGTCGGCAGGATCGTGAACTTCTTGATGGCCTCGGCCTTGGAGACCGCCTTGTTGGCGTCGTCGACCGCGAGCTGGATCTCGGCGATGACCTCGGGGTCCACCGCGGCATCGGCCAGCGACATCCCGCCCTTGCCGTGCTGCTCGAGCCAGGCGGGCAGCGCCTCCCCGTCCAGGGTGACCAGGCAGGCGATGTAGGGCTGGGCGTCGCCGACGACGATGCACTGGCTGACCAGACGGTGGGCGCGCAGCCGGTCCTCGAGCACCGCGGGGGCGACGTTCTTGCCGGCGGCGGTGACGATGAGCTCCTTCTTCCGGCCGGTGATGCGCAGGCAGCCGTCCTCGTCGAGCTCGCCGATGTCACCGGTCGAGAACCAGCCGTCGCGCAGGGCCTCGGCGGTGGCCGCCGCGTTGTTGAAGTATCCGGCGAAGACCTGGCCGCCCTTGAGCAGGACCTCGCCGTCGTCGGCGATCCGGATCGCAGCCCCGGGGATCGGGCGTCCGACGGTGCCGATCTTCACCATGCCGGGGGTGCACACCGTCGAGGCGGCGGTGGTCTCGGTCAGGCCGTAGCCCTCGAGGACCGTCAGCCCGATGCCGCGGAAGAAGTGGCCGAGCCGCGGGCCGAGGGGGGCGCCGCCGGAGACCGCCCAGCGCACCCTTCCGCCGAGCGCCGCCCGCAGCTTGCCGTAGACGAGATTGTCGAAGACGGCGTGCTTGGCCCGCAGGGCCAGGCCCGGACCGCCCTGGTCGAGCGACTCGCTGTAGGCGATCGCGGTGTCCGCGGCCGCACGGAAGATCTTGCCCTTGCCGGCGGCCTCGGCCTTCTGCTCCGAGGAGTTGTAGACCTTCTCGAAGACGCGGGGGACGGAGAGGATGAAGGTCGGCTTGAAGGTGGCCAGGTCCGGCAGCAGGTTCTTGATGTCGGCCGTGTGGCCGAGCTCGGCCCGGGCCATCACGACGCCGACCTCGATCATCCGGGCGAAGACGTGCGCCAGCGGGAGGAACAGCAGGGTCGAGGCGCCCTCGTCCTGGAACACGTTCGCCAGCGTGGCGTCGGAGTCCTTCGTGCTGATGAGGTTCGCGGCCTCGAACAGGAAGTTGCCGTGGGTCAGTTCGCAGCCCTTCGGCCGCCCGGTCGTCCCCGACGTGTAGATGATCGTCGCGAGGTCACCGGGAGCGGCGAGGATGCGACGCGCCTCCAGGTCAGCGTCGGTGACGTCACGGCCGGACGCGGTGAGGTCGTCGACCGCACCCGTCTCGATCGACCACACGTTGTCGAGATCGCCGAGCGTGCCGCGCACCTCGTCGACCACGGACTGGTGGTCGGGCGTCTCGACGAGGCACGCGAGGGCACCGGAGTCGCTGAGTATCCACTGGACCTGCTCGGCGGAGGACGTCTCGTAGATGGGGACGGTCACCGCACCGGCTGTCCAGATGGCGAAGTCGATCAGCGTCCACTCGTAGCGCGTCTTCGACATGAGTGCGACCCGGTCACCGGCCCCGATCCCGGCGGCCATCAGGCCCTTGGCGACCCCGTTGACCTGGGTGAGGAACTCGCTGCAGGTCACGTCGAGCCACCGGTCACCGGCGCGGCGCTTGAAGACGACCTTGTGCGGAGCCTGGACTGCGTTGTCGACCACGATGTCGCTGAGGTTCCCCGTGGTTGCGGCCGGGGCCAGAACGGGGGAGGTGTACTCGTCCACGGTCGGTGCGCTCCTCGTGTCGTCCCGGTGTTCTCCAGGAAACTTTGCCGTGACCTTACTTGCCGGTAGCCCGGGCGTCAGCCCCTCGCGGGACCCGGCATCCTGTGGTCGTGCCCGACCTGGACATCGCCGACGACACCTTCGTGGCCCGCCCGCCGGAGGAGGTGGCCGTCGTGGTGGCCGACCCGCGGGCCTGGACGGGCTGGTGGCCGGACCTCCGGCTCGAGGTCACGAGGGACCGCGGGCCGAAGGGCGTCCAGTGGGCGGTGCGCGGCGCCCTGACCGGCAGCATGGAGATCTGGCTCGAGCCGGTACGGGGGGGCACGGTCCTGCACTGGTACCTGCGGGCCGACCCGACGTCCCCGCCGGCGGCCCGGGTCGCGGCGCGACGCCGCGACCGGCGGGTCCGGGCCTGGAAGGCCGCGGCCTTTGCGCTCAAGGACGGGCTGGAGGGGGCCGAAAGGGTGACGTGAGCATCTCGACCGCGCAGTCCGTGCGCTGCCCGCGCTGCTCGGCGACGCTGCGCGCCGGCACCGAGTGGTGCTCGCAGTGCTTCGCCGACCTCCGCCCGCCCGCAGAGCGCGACGCCCCGGCCGCGGCTGTGGAGGCCGTGGATCCTGCGGAGATCTCTCTCGACACCGCCCTGCCGGCGTCGCCGGCGGTCGACGTGCCGTCCGATCCCGTCGCCGCACTGTCCGGGGGCAGGCACGGCAAGCACGCCCGCAGCGCGGAGCTCGGCGCCGTTACGGCACCGGCCCCCGACGAGGTGGACCGGCTGGCCGCCCAGCTGGTAGCCCAGCTGGCGGCCACCGAGGGTGGCAACCCGCTGGGCTCCGTGTCCGGCCTGGTCGACACCGCCGGGAAGCGGGTCGGGCTGATGGTCGGCGGCGGCCTGGCCGCGATGCTGCTGATCTTCGCGGTGATGTTCCTGGTCGGCGCGCTCCTCTGAGGGCGCGCTCGGCCCTCCAGTAGCCTCTGCCGCATGGCGGAGCGCACCGAGTCCAGCATCAGCGTCGACGCCGCCCCCGCGGCGGTCATGGACGTCATCGCCGACTTCGAGGCGTATCCCGAGTGGACCGGTGCGGTGAAGCAGGTCGAGGTGCGCTCGACCGCGTCCAACGGTCGCGCCAAGGAGGTCTGGTTCCAGCTCGACGCCGGCGCGATCAAGGACTCGTACACCCTGGCGTACACCTGGAAGGGCCAGCAGGAGGTGCGCTGGAGCCTGGTCGAGGCCGAGCAGATCATGAAGACCATGGACGGCGCCTACCTGCTCGCCGACAACGGCGACGGCTCGACGACGGTGACCTACCAGCTGGTGGTCGACGTGAAGATCCCGATGCTGGGGATGATCAAGCGCAAGGCCGAGAAGGTCATCATCGACACCGCTCTCAAGGAGCTCAAGAAGCGGGTCGAGGGCTGATGACCGAGAACGCCCGGTCCGACGACCGGACACCGCCGCACGGCTCGATGGCCGAGGAGGCCGCGAAGCTCGTCGACGTCGCGCACCTGTGGCTGGCCGCGCAGTCGCACACGTCCTCCCGCACCGGCCCGGACGACGTGTGGGCCGCAGCCACCGCCGACAGCGCACCACCCCCCGAGTGCCAGGGCTGCCCCTACTGCCGGGTGCGGCGGGCGCTGTCCGACGTCAGCCCCGAGGTCTACGAGCACCTGGCCGATGCCGTGTCCTCGCTGGGGGCCGCCCTCCGCGCCCTGGACACCAGCCGCCGTCGATGACCCTGACGATCGGCGTCGACGTCGGCGGCACCAAGGTGGCGGGCGGCGTCGTCGACGAGGAGGGCACGATCCTCGCCCAGCACCGGGTGCACACCCCGGCCCGAGACGCCGAGGCGACGACGGCGGCGATCACGTCGGTGATCGAGACGCTTCGGGCCGAGCACGAGGTCGACGGGGTGGGCATCGGCATCGCCGGCTTCGTCGACGCGGCACGCTCCATCGTTTACTTCGCGCCGAACCTGCTGGGCTGGCGCAACGGCCCGCTCCGCCAGGAGGTCGAGCAGCGCATCGGCCTGCCGGTGGTGGTGGAGAACGACGCGAACGCCGCCGCCTGGGGCGAAGCGCGTTTCGGGGCCGGCCGCGAGGAGCGCTTCATCGTCTGCGTCACCGTGGGGACGGGCGTCGGCGGTGGCATCGTCGTCGACCGGCAGCTCTACCGCGGCGGCTACGGCGTCGGTGCTGAGATCGGCCACATCCAGATGGTCGAGAACGGCCGCCAGTGCGGCTGCGGGCAGCGCGGCTGCTGGGAGCAGTACGCAAGCGGCGGCGCCCTGGTGCGCGACGCGCGCGAACGCGCCGCCGAGTCGCGCACCGACGCCGAGATCCTCCTCGGGCTGGGCGACGGGACGCCCGAAGGCATCGCGGGGGAGCACGTCACGGAGGCAGCGCAGCTGGGCGACCCGGTCGCCAAGGCGGCCTTCGAGGCGCTGGGGCACTGGCTCGGGCAGGGGCTGGCCGACCTTGCCGCCGTGCTCGACCCGGAGTGCTTCGTGCTCGGTGGCGGTGTCTCGGAGGCCGGCGACCTCGTGCTGGCCCCGACCAGGGCAGCCTTCGAGGACCTCCTGACAGGTCGTGGCCGGCGCCCGACCGCGCGGGTGCTGTCGGCCCAGCTCGGCAACGACGCCGGCCTCGTCGGCGCCGCGGACCTGGCCCGCTACCGCTGACCGACGGTCAGCGGATCAGGGCTGCTCCCGAAGAGGGGCGGGACACCGAGGCGTCCGGGTCGGCGGTCATGACCAGGGTTCCCTGACCCTTGACCTCGAGCGTTCTCGTCCAGAACTGCGCATTAGTCTGCTGAGACCCGCCCTGGCCGTCGAAGACCGACGCCGCGTTGGGCGTGAAGAGGACACCGCGCAGGACGAGGGTGCTCTGACCACCCAGGCTGTGCAGTGACGTCCCTTCGCTCCACAGAACGAGCTTGTGGAACGCCCTGTACTGACAGGCCACGTCACTGCCGCACGAGGTGGCTGCCGGAGTCGTCCAGAAGAGCGTGCCGCTACCTCCCCCCAGGTCTGTCCAGCCGTTGGCGAGGTAGGTGAACGTCTGGGGCAGGAACAGCTGCGCCTGAGACGTCTTGTAGAGCCGCCCGGACCGCGAGTACAACACCGCATCAGCTGTGGGCGGCGGAGAGGTCGTTGCGGGGGTATTGCCCGCCGCTGCCACGACAGACGGACACGAGCCCGCGGTCACATTGATCACGAAGCAGGCCGAGCTGGATCCCAGCTCGATGCCGCCGCGGGTCACGACGGTGCCCCCCTGGAAGATGACCGTCGTCGAGACCGAGAGAGTGGCGCAGTCGACGTACCACTTTCCGGGCGGGATGACGGCCGTCGGTGTCGACGCCCCTCCTGAGCAGACGAAGTTCGGATAGGCAGCGTTGGGCAGGGTCGTGAAGCCGGGTGGTGCCCCCGCTCCGCCGTAGAGGGTGCGGAGGTCGTTGATGTACGGGCCACCGCCGTCGGTGCAGGTCGCTGTGCAGTTGAAGACGTCGGTGACCGGCCGTGGGCCGTAACGGTCGGGGAGGACGGTAGGGGTCGGGCTGAGGTTTGCGGGATTGACGTATGCCTTGGCCGGATTTCCCCGGGGCGACGCGTTCATCGCGAAATCCTGGATGAGGCCCGTCCCGGTCCCGCCTGGCCCGTTCGCGTGGATGAAGTTGTTGCCGTTCGCCGATGGCGAGATCACGGCGGTGTTCGCTCCGTTACAGCTGTTGCCCGAGGCCGTGCCGGACGACTCGACGGCGATGATCCCCTTGCGGGACCCGGCGCCGTTGACGTCGATCGATCCCTGGCCGGACGTCGTGAGCGCAGAGCATTCCGACTGCTCCAAGATGTTCAGCGAGGCGAGCACCTGGCTCGTGCCGCCGGTGACGATGCTGCGCGCCACGCTCGCGGCACGGGTGCTGGCGGATCCGCCGCCGAATGCAGAGGCGAACCGCAGCGGCTGCTTCTGGAAGACCTCGACGGCGATCCGACCACACGGTTCCGTGCCGTCGACGGTGGGATTCAGCGACTGGGCACGCCGCGCTGGTGCCTGGTCGGGTTGAGTCAAGAGTGTGGACGTGTCCGGCACCGGCCAGGTGATGCGTACCGTCCACTCCGAACCTGCGTAGGTGGCGACGAGTGGGCTGGTCGCAGAGGTGCATGGCGAGGCTGCGAGGCCGGCAGGTGTGGGATAGCCCGCGCTCACGCAGGACGAGCTGCCGTCGGGAAGACCCGGCAGTCCTTGGCGGAGGTAGAGCCAGGCGGCCCGGCAGGCACCCAGCGGGTCGCTCGCGGCGGGGTCGACAGCGTTGAGATGCGATGCCGCCGCGACCGAGGCGCTGTCGGCAGCCGACCTGGTGCTGGCCCGAGCCTCGCGCATCACCCCGAGGTCGACGACGAGAGCGCAAACGGCGAAGAACACGATCACGAAGAGCGCGTAGAGGATGGCATAGACGCCGTCGTCCCGTTGGTCACGCATGATGCTTCTCATGTCCCGAGGCGGGGTTCGAACCTGCTGGTGTTCGCCCCGGAGACCCCGAGGTTCCCCGACCCGAAGACCCAGCTGAGGAGGGCGCGTCGCTCGACCTTCACCTCGACGCGGTTGTCCGGGAGGGTGGAAGCCGTGCAACTGCTGGAGGCCGTGTCCAAGGTGCCCCAGGTCTTCATCACGGTCGCTGGCGCGGCGGCCGGCCCGACCTGGTTGACGAACCGGACACAGATGAAGTAGTCCGACGCAGGCGTGCCGGACAGATCGATGCCGGCGTTCTCGGCGGCTGACTGTCCCATCGTGTCGAGCCATGTCGTCATCGGCGTCGTGGGTGGGTAGGTGGCCGCGAAGCGTGAGGTCTCGCGGGCGGCCTGGGTGACGGAGATCCACTTCTCGAAGGCGAACCCGAAGGTGATCATCCCCAGGCACAGCATGATGAACAGCGGGAACAGGAGCGCGAACTCGACAGCGGACGCGCCGGATTCCGGGTGACGTGACAGGGAGCCCGACCGCGGCCGAGGTGCCGCCATGTCCGGAAGGTCGAGGAATCGGAAGGGCTGACCATTCACAGTTCTTCATCGGCCGTTCGGGTGATGCGTTACCTGACCGGACGGCCGGACATCGGGCCGTCACCCGCGTGGTGCAGGCCCAAGCGGCACGGAGCAGCTCCGACACGCAGCGTGACCGGATGGCCCAAGGCTTCAGATCGGTCCCTGGACGCCGATCTGGAAGGCATGGGACAGCACCGGATCGGCGCGCGAGCCGTTGGGGACCGCGGCGCGGCCGCCGTCGAGTTCGCGCTCGTCGTCCCCGTGCTGCTCATGGTGCTCTTCGGGATCATCGACTACGGCCTGCTGTTCAACAACTCGCTGAGCGTCAAGCAGGGCGTCCGGGAGGCGGCCCGTCAGGGCGTCGTGGCCAACTATGGCTCGGCCTGCCCCATGACCTGGAGCACCGCACCCTCGGCCAACATGCAGAAGCTCGGTTGCACGGTCGTGGACCGGACCAGCGCGGTGAACGGACCGACCTACGTCAAGATCAAGCTGCCCGGCGGGTGGGTCAAGGGGCAGCCCCTGGTCGTCTGCGAGATGGTGAAGGCCACCGGCGTGACGGGCCTGACGCCGATGCCGAGCAGCGGCATCGCGACCAGCAAGGTCGAGATGTCCATCGAGAAGGCGACGACGGGACAGGTCGAGAGCGGCGGGGAGCAGGCCCCGCCCTCGGGCGCCAGCTGGTCGTGGTGCTGATGCGCCGGGTGTTCGGCGAGCCCGCCGACCGGGGCGCGGTGGCCATCCTCGTATCGGTGTTCTCGATCGTCATGTTCGTCATTGCAGCGCTCATCGTCGACCTGGGAATGGCGCGCGTCACCCGGCGGGACGCGCAGAACGCCGCCGACGCGGCCGCCCTCGCGGCCGCTAACGCCCTCTACCCAAGCGGTCCCACCCCTGACTTCACCGCGGCCGTCGCCGCCGCCAAGGCGTTCGCCAGCAGCAACTACGGCACGACCGCCACAGACTGGTCCGGATGCTCGACCGCCCAGAGCCTTCCCTACACCCCCAGCGGGGAGTCGCGGTGCATCAGCTTCGACTCGGCCACCGCTCCCGTGAACGTGCGGGTGGTCGTGCCGGGCAAGCGGGTCAGCAGCTTCTTCGGAGGCGCCGTCGGCTACCGCGGCATGGACGTCAGTGCGATGGCGCAAGCGCTGGTCGACCGTGGCTCGCACCCTTCCTGCGTCTTCTGCGTCCTCGGCAACACCACGCACGCGCTGCAGAACGGCAACGTGACCGTGGCGGACGGCGATGTCTACTTCAACGGCAGCATCACGATGAACCCCAACGGCGGCGTGGCTGCCACCAGCGGCACCGCCTACATCCAGGGAACCGCAACGCCACTGAACCAGGTCAGCAACCCCAGGCAGACGGGCGTGGCGGCGGTCACCGACCCCCTTGCGGCCAGCATCGTCCTGCCGCCGGCTGGCCTCGCGGCCCTCACTGTGAAGTCGAACCCCTGCACCCAGGGCCCGGGTCTCTACGGCCCGGTCTCTCTGGGGAACATCAACTGCACGTTGACGCCCGGCCTCTACACCTTCACCGACACGTTCAACATGGGCAACGCCACGGTGACGGGAACCGGCGTCACTCTCTACTTCACCTGCGGCACGTCGGGAGTCCGGGCAAGCTCGTGCATGGGGGACACCACGCCCGGGACCCTCGACGGAAGCGGCAACGGCAGCCTGACGATCGCCGCGCCCCTTACGGGCGAGCTGCAGGGTCTGGCGATCGTCTACGACCGCGACAACGCGGCCACCTTGAGCATGCAGGGCGGCGCAGGCAGCTCGGTGACGGGCACCCTCTACGCGCCGGCCACCAAGCTGGCCATGGGCGGGAACGGGTGCGGGGCCGCCTCGCGCACCATGGTGGTGGTCTACGACTTCGTCATGAACGGCAACAACGCCTGCTTCAACTCGAGCTACCTCGCGACCAGCAACGTCACCATCATCGGCGACACCGGCCTGGTGCTCTGATCACTCCACCAAAAGGAAGTCCTTGGTGCCGCCGTAGTAGTCGCCTCCGTTACCTGGCTGGTCGACTGTCGTTGGCAAAGCGCTCAGCGGAAATGTAAAGGCCTGTACTGCCTCGAGTTGGGTCCCGCCGTTGTTGAACAGGAGGCCGTTGCAGTCGCTGAAGCCGATGCAAGTCGCATCGCCGGCCATATTCTCATTCGTTGCAAACGCGCCTCGGAATGCTGAGATGGGCCAGAACTTCGCACCACCGACCGAGTTCTTTGGCCGGGTGGTCGTGTCAGTGACCGGGATGTAGAAGAACCGTGGATCGGAGGCGATGTTCGCTGTCAGGGAGTCCGGCGTGCCTGCGGCGACATCGAGAAGGGTTCGCCCGGGTGCCAGGTAGCAGCTTAGGACGGTATCGACGAGGTTCTGGCCGCTCTTGGACCGCCAGCGCAGGTCGGGGTCGCCACTGACTGTGCACTTGTCCCCGGGGCTGGTTCCCGGCGTGACACCTGGGGTGCCCTGCAGTCGACCAGGTTCACCATTGCGACCGTCGATCAGGCCATCGGTAGGAAGTGAGACTGCCTCGCCAGGCTTCACATCGATACAGCTCTCGTCGCCCCGTGCAGGTACGTTGTCGTCGAGGATGCCGTCGGCGTAGGGCGAGCCGTCAAAGGCGCAAGGAACGTCCGTCGTCGGGGAGAGCACGGCCGCCAGGGCATGGTCGATGCCTCGCGCGAAGTTGCGGAAACGTTGCAGGCTCGTCGATCCGCCATCGGATCGGGGAGAGTTCAAGAGGCCGAAGTCGCCGGTTGACGGGTCCGGGCAGCCGGTTGCGGTAGGAACCCCGATGGTCAGGGTCCCGACCGCGCTGTCGGGCGTCCACTTGTCGGCGCCGCCCGCCTGGAGTCCACGTACCTTCCACGATCCCGGGGTCGTCGCGACTGTTGTCGGCACACCGACCGAGAATTGTGCCTGCCAGTCATTGTTGGCAATTTTGACTACGGTGCCCGGCACCACAGTGCCTGCGATTCCGCTTGGGGCCGGCCCGGGTTGGCGGACGGTCGTGCCGTCGAATTTGAGCAAGTGGAAATCGAACACAACCCCCTTGCCGACAAGACTCGGATCGTCCGTCAGGTTGGTGACTGTCGTGGTGACCGACGTGGGCAGCGCTGAATTGTTGGGCGTCAAGGCCCCGATGTGCGGGCCGTTGTTGTTGCCCCCCGGGCTGTACGCGGGAGTACCGGTGGAGTCCGAACCCGTGACCACGTTGCCGTTGTTGACGTACAGGTAGTTGGGTCCGGCCGGGCAGTTCGAGGGCAGAGAAAGGGGAAGAACGCTGACCTGCAGCCCGCGCAGTGCGACGGCTGCCCTTCCGCGGACGTCGCCGGCACTCGCACCGCGGATGGCGGCGCCGAAGGCGAACTTCACGTTCCGGGGTGGGGTAATGACGCGAATCAATCGCCCCGCATTGGCGCACCCGGTGATCTGCAGGCCGGAAGCGGAGACGAGCTGGATCTCGCCGTTGCTCAGGTTTCCGTCGCGCATCTGAGCCGCAGTCGCCGCAAAGGGCGAGGCGCCATTGTCGGTACGGACTCCATTTCCCGGATCGTTCAGCGTCACAAGGGCCTGGTCAAAGGCCCCGCACGTATCCGGGAGATCCTGAGCTCCAGCGAACGCGGCAAGGTCGGCCGTTGTCTGCACGGCACGATCCCGCGAGAACATGTCGGTCAGCTCCACCGCGAGCGCGGCCGAACCGAACAGCACTAGCGCGACAATGGCCGTGATGATCGCGACGGCCCCGTTTTGAGACGCGTCAACTGACGGTCGACGTGGGTTCTTCATGAGCAACCTGCCGTCACGGTACCGATGCGCTCCGCCCGAGTCGCTGCCTTCTCCACCTGAGTTCCCGCACCGAGGAATGGAACGAACGGAAAGCCGAAATTTTGCCGACGCCAGGTCAGATTCACGGTGATCACGGTTCCGCGGGTTGCCGCGGGTGAGGAAGTGACGTTCACGTATGCAGCTGCCCCGCTGCGGTCTCGTACCACCTGCTTCCAGGTCGCGCAGTTGTTGATGCCGACCGCCGCCTCGCGAGCGCCTTCCCGCGCAGCGGACTCGGCTGCCGTCGATTGAAAGAAGAAGTACCCGTACTGAATGATGCCAAAGATCAGGGTCAGCAGCAGCACGCTGACGAGGGCGAACTCGACGGCGGCCGCGCCCGAGTCACTCCGCGACGTGTGCCTGAGCCGCATTGGTCCTGCCCCACCCCTGGTCGAGCCGTTCCGCGTTGGCCCGGCTTCGCGAAGTGTAAAGGCGCCTCACGACCTTCGCGCGCGCCGAGGCAAGTTGAACCGAACGGCGGAGGCGTAACAAGGAATATCGTCTCCGGTGTCCAGTTTGTGAGTCGGTCCCGCCCCGGGTTCACCCGTTCGGCCCCGTCACTCGACGTGACCCGACCGCGGATCGATCTGACCGTTCTACTGAGTGCGGTGGCTCTGGCAGGCTCCTATGGTCACGGTCAGTAACGGCCGCGACGTCTCGGGGGCGAGATGATTGTTCGACGAGGCCGGCGCGATCGTGGGGCGGCTGCTGTTGAGTTCGCCCTGGTCGTGCCGGTGCTTCTCATGGTGATGCTCGGCATCCTCGACTACGGGATGTGGTTCAGCGACTCGTTGAACGTGCGGCAAGGGGCCCGGGAGGGCGCGCGGCGCGCCGTCGTCGATGACACGTCGGTAGCTGCCGGCTGCAACGGCCAGACGGGCATGGCGCTGTTCGCGTGCAGTACACGGGCGCAGGTGGGACCGATCGGCGGCACCACCTACGCGCGGGTCGCCGTCTACAACCCCGACGGCAGCGCGAGCACGAACTGGAGGAAGGGCCAGCAGCTGCTCGTCTGCGCGGTCGTCAAGGAGCGGGCACTGACCGGGCTGACGCCGCTGCCCTCGGACGGCACCCTGCGCTCGTCCGTCCGGATGCGCATCGAGAACGGCACCCACTCGTACTCCCCCTACCAGGACACCCTCCCGGCCGGCCAGACCTGGTCCTGGTGCGCGCCGTGATGTCGCGGCGCGGCAGTGAGCGCGGCGCAATCGCGATCATCGTGGCGATCTTCGCGCTGGTGATGTTCACCCTCGCCGCGCTGGTGGTCGATCTCGGCTTCGCAAGAGAGACCCGACGGGAGGCCCAGAACACCGCGGACGCGTCGGCGCTGGCCGGCGCCGGCGAGCTCTACAGCACGAGCAACGCACTGCAGGCCGCGCAGTCGATAGCGGCCGTGAAGCAGTACGCCGCCAGGAACTTCGGGACGACGAACGCCGACTGGGCTAGGTGCAACGCCACGGTCCCGACCGGGTGGACCACGGTTGTCGGCGGCCAGCCGACCGGCACGACCTGCATCGCCTACAACTCCGCGAACCTGCCAAAGCAGGTCCAGGTCGTCGTGCCTGTCAAGCACACGGGCACATTCTTCGGCGGCATCGTCGGTTACCGCGGCTCGGACATCAGCGCGCTGGCGCAGGCCTCCCTGCAACCGGACAGTGTTTTTACGTGCGTCGTCTGCGTCCTTGCCGACTACGGCGGCCAAAACGGCTCGTTGGTGGTGAGTGGCGGCGGGCTCGCGGTCAACGGGCCACCCGCACTCGGACCGAATGGCGACATCACGGCGACCGGGGTGGGGTTTGCGACACCACCTGGCAGCAACGACATCAAGGGCACGGTCACACCGGCGGCGGAGTCCATCCCGCCCTTCGGCGATCCGCTGGCGGGACTGCCGCTGCCGGGGCGCGGGCTGTCGATGCCCGCAGCGGGCTGGCCGTCGCTGGGAGTGACCGCGCAGGATGCTCCAGCGTCCGGTGCATGCGTTGCCGCCAAGGTCTATCGGACCATCGACAGCTGCACGACGATGGCGCCGGGCACCTACGTGGTCACCGAGTCGTCGAAGCTGGCAGGAAATGGAAACCTCACCGGTACCGGAGTCCTCCTCTACATGGGCTGCTCGGACAACTCCAAGAAGTGGGTGATCTGCTCGTCCTCGTCAGCGAAGACCAAAGGGACTATTGGCGACGCAGGAAACGGCGTCTACACGCTGACCCCCATGTCCTCGGGCGCCTACTCGCGCTTCACGGTGATCTTCGATCCCGACAATGACGCGACGTACCGTCAGGTTGGTAACGGGCAGTCGACCCTCGGGGGAGGCGTGTACGGGAAGTCGGCGACGATCGACAACCGGGGCACGGGCGCGTCCAAGTTCTGCGACGACGCCGATCCCACGAACGACAAGGGCTGCCCCATGAGCATCACCGGGGTCGTGGTGATCGGCAGCATCTCGTTCAGCGGGCAGGACGCCATGCACGTCACCTCGGACGGCGGTGCCGAGACCCTGGCCGGACCCGATGCCCTGCGTTTGGTGAAGTAGGCGCAGTGGTGGGTAGCGTCACCGCGTGCCTGCCGACCTGAAGATCCTGTCCTGGAACCTGCACGGGCTCCGTGACGACACCCGGGCTCTGACCTCGCTGGTGCGCTCGCTGGACCCCGACGTCGTCTGCGTCCAGGAGGCGCCGAAGTTCCTGCGGTGGCGGGCCAGGGCGGCCCGACTGGCCCGGGACTGCGGCCTGCTCTACGTGACGGGTGGCGGGACGACGGGCGGAACAGCGCTGCTCGCGCACCTGCGCGTCGACGTCGAGCGGACGGCGGAGCTGGCCCTGTCCCGCTACCGGGTCGGCTGGCCGGACCGGGGAGTGGCAGCCGCCGTCGTCCGCAAGTCGGGGGTCCGGCTCGCTGTTGCGAGCCTGCACCTGCCGCTGCCGGAGACCGAGCGGCTGGACCACGTGCGCCGCGGTCTCGACGTGCTGCGCGCGTCCGGTGCTGAGCACGCCTTTGCTGCCGGGGACCTTAACGAACGGCCTGGGCGCACGGCGTGGACCTATCTCGAGGAGCAGGGGATGCGCGACCTCGGCCCGGACAGTGGCCACACGTTCCCGGCCAGTCTGCCCGACCGGCGCATCGACGGTGCGTTCGGCACCCGCAGCGTCGAGGTCGTCAGCTACGACGTGGTCGACGACCACCGGGCCACGGTCGGGTCCGACCACCGGCCGATCCTGGTCACCGTGCGCGTGCCGACGGCCTGAGCCTCAGACGTCCTCGCCGGGGCGCTCGCCGGCGCGGTATGCCGGCGCCAGCTCGAGGGCCAGCTGCTCGAGGAAGAGCCCGATGTCGGTGACGATGCCGCGGGCCTGCGCCGAGCCGCGGTCGGCCAGCTTGGTCACCGTCGCCGGGTTGATGTCGACGCAGACCAGCGGGATGGACGCGGGCAGGATGTTCCCGGTGGCCACGGAGTGCAGCATCGTCGCGACCATGATGGCGAAGCCGACGTCCTTGAGGCCGCCGCGCATGGCGCGCTGACCCTCGATGACGTCGGTGTAGACGTCGGGCAGCGGGCCGTCGTCGCGCACCGAGCCGACGAGGACGAACTTCTTGCCGTGGGTGACCAGCGAGTGCATGACACCGCCGGTCAGCACCCCGGTCTCGACGGCCTGGGCGATCGAGCCCGCCTTGCGGATCTGGTTGATCGCGCGGATGTGGTGCTCGTGGCCGTGCTCGACGCCCCGGCCCTGCTTGAGGTCGACACCGAGCGACGTGCCGAACAGGGACGCCTCGATGTCGTGGGTCGCGATCGCGTTGCCGGCGAACAGCACGTCGACGTAGCCCGCCTCGACCAGGGCCACCATCGCCGGCGCCGCACCGGTGTGCACGACGGCTGGGCCCGCGACCCACAGCACCTTCTTGCCCTCGGCCTTGACGTCGCGCATCTGCTGCGCGATCTGCCGGACGAGCAGTGCCTGCGGCTTCTCGGAGGAGACCTCCGAGTTCATGAACTCGAAGCCGCCGACACTCCGGTCGATCGCGGGCAGCGGCACCACCTTCACGCCGGACGCACCGCAGACGAGCTGGTCGCCGGCGCGGATCTCGCTCACCGCGATGGTCCGCGCGCGGTCACCGGTCACGAGGATCCCGCAGTCCATCTCGGGGTTCTCGACCGGCACCCAGCGGGTGCCCAGCCGCACGACCGTCTCGAGGTTCGTCGTGGAGTAGAAGTCGTCGGGGAAGACCCCGTCGGTCTGGACCTCGCGCACGACCGCCTCGCCGGGGTCGGTGGGGTTCACGCCGTGGGTCTGCAGCCGCATGACGAGCCGGGCGCTGTCGTCGTCGTTGTCCGAGCGGACCGTCAGCCGGGCGTAGGACTCGTCGGTCGGCGTCTTGCCCACCTCGAACTTGTCGATCGAGTAGTCGCCGCCGTACTCGAGGATGTCGTCGAGCACCCGGGACAGCACCCCGGAGTCGATCAGGTGGCCGCGTACCTCGACGGTCTCGCTGGTCACGGGACTACCTCCTGGGGTGGGCGGCGCTCAGACGACGGCGCCGTCGTCCGGGCCGGTGTCCGTGGGGGGACGGTCCTTCATCCGGGCGACGAGCGTGACGAAGCCTGCCACGAACCCGCCCACCGCCAGCAGGCCGACCCACCCGTCGAGCTGGACGCCGGTCAGCAGCGCGACGAGAAGCATGAGCGGGCCGCCCAGGAACCCGGCCCAGGCGAACCGCCCGACCCGGTCGATCTCGGGCAGCGGGGGCGGGGGCGGGGGCTGGTAGTGGTCCTCGGTGTCCTCGGGCCGCGCCAGCGGGGGCGCGTCGACCCGGTCGCGCAGGACGTCGAAGCCGATGGTCGGGCCGGGCCGGTCCTCGGCCGCAGGGGCGGCGCGCTGCTCCTCGGGGGCCACGTCCTCGGCCACCGGCCAGCGCGGCACCTCGTCGGGGGTCTCCCGGTCGAAGCCTGCGACGATGTCGGACCACGCGAGGTCGTCGTCGATCTCGCGCAGGTAGTCCTCCTTGACGGTGCGGGCCCGGTCGCGGTGCGTGGTGTCGACGTAGACCGAGTCGCTCGGCCCCACCGGCGGCACCGTCTCGCCGTACGGCCCGCGCCGGCCCAGCGTCGGCGCGCTGTAGGCCGCCACCCCGGCGTCACGCAGCCGCGACAGCAGCTCGTCGACGAGGTGCGTCGCGACGTCGTCCAGCCGGACGTAGGACGTCGCGCGCAGGCCGTTGTCGCGGCGAGGGGGCACGGCGTTCATGGCGCTACAGGGCCGACTGGTCGCTCGTGGCGAGCCGACGCACGAAGTCCAGGCTGCGCTCGAAGATCAGCGGGGCGTCGTTGTCGAGGGTGGCCACGTGGTAGCTGTTCTCGAGCAGGACCTCCTGCACGTCGGTGGAGGCGACCTTCTCCAGCAGCAGCCGCGCGCTGTCGGGCTCGACGACGTGGTCCTCGGTCGACCGCAGCACGAGAAGCGGCTGGTCGACCTTGCCCAGGTCGGCACGCGTCGTCACCCACAGCCGGCTGAGCTGGTAGGCCGCCTTCACCGGCAGCTTGTCGTAGGCGAGCTCGACCTCGCCGTCCTTCTTGATGTCGCTCGCGATGCCGGCCCAGGTCGGCACGGCCAACCGCAGGAAGGGGAGCAGGAACCGGTCCGGCCTCTTCGTGAGCAGGCTCGGGTTGACCAGCACCAGCCCGGCGATCTCGTCGCCGTGCTCCTCCGCGAGGCGGATCGACAGCGTCCCGCCCATCGACAGGCCCATGACGAAGACGTCGTCGCAGCGCTCCCGCAGCCGGGCCAGCTGCCGCTCGACCTCGGCGTACCAGTCCTCCCAGTGCGTGAGGTTGGCCTCCGCGACCGTGGTGCCGTGCCCGGGCAGCCGGGGCACCTCCACGCTCAGCCCGGCCGCCGCGAGGTGCTGGCCCCACGCGCGCATCCCCTGCGGGGTGCCGGTGAACCCGTGGACCAGCAGGGCGCCGGTGCGCCCGCCCTCGTGCGAGAACGGCTCGGCACCCGGCATCAACGGCATGCCGGCATCGTCGCACGATCTCCCGCCCGACGTCCCGGCGATGCCGGCCGGGCCCCGCTGCGCAGCGGGGCCTTTCCGAACCGGCCGGGCGTACTAGTGTTCGCCGGGTGCCGAGCGGGGCACGGGTGACGTCACAAGCCGAGGAGGAGGCAGCGCCGGTGTTCTACTGGTTCCTCAAGCGCGTCGTGCTCGGCCCGGTCCTGCGCCTGATCTTCCGGCCCTACGTCATTGGTCTCGAGAACGTCCCCGACGACGGCGGCGCGATCCTCGCGAGCAACCACCTCTCGTTCTCCGACTCGATCTTCCTGCCCCTGGTCATCGACCGCCGGGTCACGTTCCTGGCCAAGGCCGACTACTTCACCGGCCGGGGCCTCAAGGGCCGGCTCACTGCCGGCTTCCTCCGGGGTGCCGGCCAGCTGCCCGTCGACCGGTCCGGCGGCCTCGCCTCCGAGGCCGCGCTGAACGCCGGGCTCAAGGTGCTCCGCCGTGGGGACCTGCTCGGGATCTACCCCGAGGGCACCCGCTCGCCCGACGGCCGGCTCTACCGCGGCAAGACCGGCGTCGCCCGGATGTCGCTCGAGGCCGCCGTCCCCGTCCTCCCGGTCGCCATGATCGACACCGAGAAGATCCAGCCCCCCGGTCGCAAGCGCCCCACGCTCGGCATCCGGGTCGGCATCAACATCGGCAAGCAGCTCGACTTCTCCCGCTACGAGGGGATGGAGGGCGACCGGTTCGTGCTCCGCTCGATCACCGACGAGATCATGTACGAGCTGATGGACCTCTCCGGCCAGGAGTACGTCGACGTCTACGCGCAGGTCGCCAAGGACCGCCTCAAGGCGGAGAAGGCCGAGAAGGACAACAAGGTCGAACAGCGCTCCGCCGGCGCCGACGGGCTCGCCCCGGCGTCGGCCGACCAGCAGGACGACCAGGGCGGCCAGGGCGACCACGCCCCCGCGGCCTGACCTCGCCGCACCACGTCGGACGCTCCCAGCACCCCCGGAAGCGCCGGTCCGCGCGCCGGGTGCGGGAGGATCGGCGGGTGGGCTTCGAGATCGTGCTGTGGCGAGCGCTGGCGGTCTTCCGTGCCCTCGGCCTGCTCTACGCCGTGGTCGCGTACGCCCGGCGGTACGACGAGTACCTGCACCCGGTCGGCGGCTGGGTCGTCCTCGGGCTGATGGCTGCCTGGACGGTGGCGGTGGCGGGCATCTACAGCGTGCCGGCCGGCCGGCGCTGGCCGGTGGTCGGCCTCGACCTCGCGCTCGGCGCCGCGGCGGTCCTGTCGTCACTGCTCCTGGACGACCCGGACCTGATCGCCGCCGGCGCCCAGACCCTGCCGGTGACGTGGGCCGCTGCCCCGGTGCTCGCGGTCGCGATCCGGGGTGGCTGGCTGGCCGGCCTCGGGGCCGCCGCCGTCGTCGGGGCCGCCGACCTGACGCACCGCCAGGCGCTCACCATCACCACCGCGAACAACATCGTGCTGCTGCTGCTCGCTGGCGCCCTGGTGGGCTGGACGGTGGCCCTGGCCCGCCGCGGCGAGCTCGCGCTCGCCCGCGCCCTGTCGGTCGAGGCGGCCGCCCGCGAGCGCGACCGGCTCTCCCGCGACATCCACGACGGCGTGCTCCAGGTGCTGGCCCTGGTCGGGCGCCGCGGCCGCGAGGCAGGCGGGGAGGCCGCCGAGATCGGGCTGCTGGCGGCCGAGCAGGAGCAGGCGCTGCGCTCGCTCATCGGCGCCCCGCCGGAGGAGGTCGCCGGCGACATCGACCTCCGTGCGCTGCTCGCGTCGTACGCCTCGGCGTCGGTGACCGTGTCGACACCCGCCACGCCGGTTGTGCTCGCCGCGGCGCGTGCGCGCGAGGTGGCGGCCGCCGTGGGTGCCGCGCTCGCCAACGTGGCCGCCCACGCCGGGGCGGCCGCGCGCGCGTGGGTGCTGCTCGAGCACGAGGGCCACGAGCTGGTCGTCAGCGTCCGCGACGACGGCAGCGGCTTCGAGCCGGCCCGGCTCGCCGAGGCGCGTGCCGAGGGCCGTCTCGGCGTGGCGGCGTCCATCGAGGGCCGGGTCCGCGACCTGGGGGGCACGATGGCCGTCGAGTCGGCGCCCGGTGCCGGCACCGAGGTCGAGCTGCGGGTCCCGGTGACGGGATGACCGGCGGATCAGCGGGAGAGGGAGCGGGATGACGCGGGTGATGGTGGTCGACGACCACCCGATGTGGCGTGAGTCGGTGGCGCGCGACCTGACCGAGGCCGGCCACGAGGTGGTGGCGACTGCGGCCGACGGTGGAGAGGCCGTGCGCCGCGCGCCGGCCGCGCGCCCGCAGGTCGTCGTGCTCGACCTCCAGCTGCCGGTGCTCTCCGGCGTCGAGGTGACCCGCCAGCTGCTGTCGGCCGACCCCACCATGCGGGTGCTGGTGCT
Organism: Actinomycetes bacterium; assembly: GCA_038246545.1. Classification (GTDB taxonomy): domain Bacteria; phylum Actinomycetota; class Actinomycetes; order JACCUZ01; family JACCUZ01; genus JBBRVW01. Next base: position 91,877 of record JBBRVW010000002.1, read on the forward strand.
CTCGGCGAGCGGCGAGCACGCCGACGTGCTCGAGGCCGTCAAGGCCGGCGCCACCGGCTACCTGGTGAAGTCGGCGTCCCGCGAGGAGCTGCTGGCCGCCGTCGAACGTACGGCCGTCGGCGAGGCGGTCTTCACGCCCGGGCTCGCCGGCCTGGTGCTGGGGGAGTACCGGCGCCTGTCGGTGGAGCCCTCCACCGGGCCGCCCGCGCCGCAGCTCACCGACCGCGAGACCGAGGTGCTGCGGATGGTGGCCAAGGGCATGGGCTACAAGCAGATCGCCGAGAAGCTCGCCCTCTCGCACCGCACCGTGCAGAACCACGTGCAGAACACCCTCAACAAGCTGCAGCTGCACAACCGCGTCGAGCTGGTCCGCTACGCCATCCAGCAGGGCCTCGACGACGAGCTCGGCTGACCGCCGGTGCCGCGCGCGCGCCTGGTGCGCCGGACCCGAACGACGGAGCAATCGCTCACGCAGCCGTCCCCGACCCCGACGCGGTCGATTGATCCGTCGTTCCGGTCTCTGCGGCCTCCCGCACGCGGGCCACGACCCAGTCGCAGTCGAACATCACCTGCTCCCAGCTGAACCGAAGCGGTCGCCATCCGGCCGCCACCAGCGACGTGTAGCGGACAAGGTCCTTCAGGAACGCCCCGCGGTCGCTGTGGAAGGCGAAGCCTTCGCACTCGACGACGATCCGCAGCACGGGGTCGGCGAGGTCCACGCGGCCGAGCCACCGGTCGCCGTTACGGATCGTGACCTGTGGCTGGAAGCCGGTCAGGCCGGCTTCCAGGAGTAGCGCTCGAGCGCTGGACTCGAAGGCGTTCGCGGCCCGGGCGTCGAGCAGTGCGCACCGTTCGCGGGCCTTTCGTGCTCCAGGTCCGCGTACGACGTGAACAGCGAGGCGTAGCTCCTCGAGGCGCACCTTCCCGGAGCGAAGAGCCGAGTCGCCCACCGAGAGCGCCTCACGAAGGCTGAGGTCACGCAGGCAGTCGACCACCGTGTCGATCGGCGGTGTCACGCCGACGGCGCGCACGTCGTCGGGGAGATCGCGGTAGCGCAGGCGGACGTCGTCGGGAACGTGGGCGCGGCGCGCCTTGGCCGGAACAGTGACGTCGTGGAGATCCGCCTCGGCCGGGGGCAGCGCGAACCCCCAGAACTCCGCCGCCGAGCGATGGCTCCGCACGCCGCGCATCTCCACCGCCGCCGTCAGACCACGACCGCGATCAGCTAGCTGCCACACCCCTCTCACCCGGACGACGGAGCCCTCGGCAAGTGCATCGCGCATCGAACGTCGCCCGACAAGGCGCCGCAGCGGCATTGCGCGCGACGCCCCGCCCAGCGCCCGCAGGGCGTCGACGATGTCCATCGTCTCGAGGATGTCCGTCCGCGGTGGTGGTCGACGACCCGGCACAGCGTGCGGTGGACAGGCCGGCGCCCTGTGGACGGACCCGAACGACGGAACAACGGTGGGAAACGGTGGTGGGAGGGGTCGATCCACGATTGCTCCGCCCTTCGGGTCGGGCGACCTCCGCGGCACCGGGAGCTAGAGGTCGGCCCAGCCCTTGGCGCGCTCGACGGCCGCGCGCCACCGGCGGTGCGCCGCCGCGCGGGCGTCCTGGTCGACGCCGGGTGCCGGCTCGAACAGCGCGTCGCGGGACCACGTCGACGCGAGCTCGTCGGTGGACGACCACACGCCGGTGCCGAGGCCGGCGAGGAACGCCGCGCCGAGACCGGTGGTTTCCAGCACGCCGGGTCGCTCGACCGGCATGCCCAGGGTGTCGGCCTGCAGCTGCAGCAGCAGGTCGTTGGCCGCGGCGCCGCCGTCGACGCGCAGAGTCGTGATGCGCGGCAGCAGTTCGACGACGTCGCGCACCTCGAAGGCGATCGCCTCCAGCGTCGCGCGCACGACGTGGGCCCGGGTGGTGCCGCGGGTGATGCCGAGGATCGTCCCGCGCGCGGCCGGGTCCCAGTCGGGGGCGCCGAGCCCGGTGAGGGCCGGGACGAAGACGACGCCGCCGCTGTCGGGCACCGCGGCGGCCAGCGACTCGGTCTCGGCCGCGGTGTCGACGATGCGCAGCCCGTCGCGCAGCCACTGCACCGCGGACCCGGTGACGAAGATCGCGCCCTCGAGCGCGTAGGTCAGGGTGCCGTCGGGCGCCATCCACGCGACGGTGCTGAGCAGACCGGCGTCCGAGCGCTCGAGGGTGGTGCCGGTGTTGACGAGGACGAACGACCCGGTGCCGTAGGTGCACTTCGACTCGCCCTCGGCGAAGCAGGCCTGCCCGAACAGCGCCGCCTGCTGGTCGCCTGCGATGCCGGCGACCGGCAGGTCCAGCCCCAGGAACGCCGCCGGTGCGGTGCGCCCGACCTCGCCGTACGACGGCACGACCTCGGGCAGCGCGGAGCGCGGCACCGACAGCAGCTCGCACAGCTCGTCGGACCAGTCGCCCGAGGCGATGTCGTAGAGCAGCGTGCGCGACGCGTTGGAGGCGTCGGTGACGTGCCGCTTGCCGCCGGTCAGCCGGGCGACGAGGTAGGAGTCGACGGTGCCGACGACCACCTCGCCGGAGGTCACGCCGTCCCACGACGACGGGTCGTTCTCCGCGAGCCAGGTCAGCTTGGTCCCGGTGAAGTACGGGTCGAAGCGCAGGCCGGTGAGCTCGCGGACGCGGTCCTCGTGGCCCGCGTCGCGCAGCCGGTCGCACACGGCGCTGGAGCGCCGGTCCTGCCACACCACCGCGCGGCGCGGTGCCGCCAGCGACTGCCGGTCCCACAGCACGGCGGTCTCCCGCTGGTTGGTGAGGCCGACTGCTGTCACCGTCCGACCGGTGAGCGCCTGCCGGCAGGCGGCCAGCGTGGCCTGCCAGATCTGCTCCGGCTCGTGCTCCACCCAGCCGGGGCGGGGGAAGTGCTGCGGGAACTCCTCGTAGCCGCGGGCGACGACCGAGCCCGACTCGTCGACCACCAGAGCCGTGACGCCGGTGGTGCCGGCATCGATCGCGAGCACCGCCATGCCTCAGACCTCGCTCGTCGCGCGCAGCTGCTCGAGGACCAAGGGGTCGATCGCCCCGTCGACCATCCGCTCCTCGAAGTTCTCCACGCCGGCCCAGTCGTCGAGCGTCGGGTGACCGAGCGACGACAGCCGGGCCGCCACTTCGGCGGCCAGCTCGCCCTCCAGCGGCAGCAGCGTCGCGGGGTCGGGGGTGCCGAAGTAGAGCTGGTGCAGGTCGAGCAGCCGGCGCAGCTCGGCCACGGGCGCGGTGTGGTCGTCGACGCGCAGGTCGACCTCGACGTCGGACTCGCCGCCGTACCCCCCGCCCCGCCGGGCCACCAGCAGCGCCGCGCTCTGCCGGCCGCGGCGGTCGCCGCCGGCGTCGTCACCCGCCGCCAGTGTGACGATCAAGCGTTCGGGCAGCGGCGCACCGTCCGCCCCGAGCCATGCGGCCGCCATCGCCTCGACCACCTCCGGCCCGACCAGGATGTTGCCCTGGACCGCGAAGCCGTCGCCGGTCCGGCCACCGGCCCACGGGTGGCAGCCGTCGCCCGTGTAGGTGGCCGCGCCGCCCGTCCGGTCGACTACCCCTGCCTGGCGCTGCGTGCGGCCCTCGTCGGCGGCCACCAGCGCGTCCAGCGTGTCCCGCGCGCTCCGGCCGGAGCGCAGCATCGCCAGCCCGTCGGGCCGGTAGGAGAGGTTGGCGTAGGACTGGGTGGCCACGGCCCCTACCTCCGCCTCGGCGGCCGGCACAGCGGCCCCGACCGCGAGGAACTTCGAGGCGACGGCGACCCCGACCGATGCGCCGTCCGCCGACCGTCCGACGACTGAGAACGTCATGACCCGACCCTATAGAGGTGCCCTAGGGTCGCTCCCATGCGAATCGGAGTCCTCACCGGTGGCGGTGACTGTCCAGGTCTGAACGCCGTGATCCGTGCTGTCGTGCGGAAGGGAACCACGTCGTACGACCACGAGTTCGTCGGCTTCCGCGACGGCTGGCGCGGCCCCCTCGAGGGCCTGACGACGCCGCTCGGCGTCCAGGAGGTGCGCGGCATCCTGCCGCGCGGCGGCACGATCCTCGGCTCGTCCCGCACCAACCCGTTCACGATCGACGGCGGCGTGGAGAAGATCGAGCACAACCTCAAGGAGCTCGGCGTCGACGCGCTCATCGCGATCGGGGGCGAGGACACCCTCGGCGTGGCGACCAAGCTGCACGAGCACGGCGTGCACGTCGTCGGCGTACCGAAGACCATCGACAACGACCTCAACGCGACCGACTACACCTTCGGGTTCGACACCGCGGTCAACGTCGCCATGGAGGCGATCGACCGGCTGCACACCACCGCCGAGTCGCACCACCGCGCGCTCATCGTCGAGGTCATGGGCCGGCACGCCGGGTGGATCGCGCTGCACGCCGGCATGGCGGGCGGTGCCAACATCATCCTGATCCCCGAGGTGCCGTTCGACATCGAGAAGGTGTGCGCCTACGTCGAAGCGCGCTTCGAGAGCCACTACGCGCCCATCCTCGTGGTGTCCGAGGGTGCCACCCCCGCGGAGGGGACGATGGTGCTCGCGGACGGCGAGCTCGACTCGTTCGGCCACGTCCGTCTCGGCGGCATCGGCCAGCTGCTCGAGAAGGAGATCGAGAAGCGCACCGGCAAGGAGGCCCGCACCACGGTCCTCGGCCACATCCAGCGCGGCGGTACGCCGACCGCCCGCGACCGCTGGCTCGCCACCCGCTTCGGGCTGCACGCCATCGACGCCGTCAACGACGGTGACTGGGGCACCATGGTCGCCCTGCGCGGCACCGAGATCGAGCGGGTGCCGCTCGGCGACGCCACCACGGTCCTCAAGCTGGTCGACCCGCACCTCTACGCCGAGGCCGAGGTCTTCTTCGGCTGAGGTCGCTCACCGGGTTCTCACCGCGACGTGCTCACGGCCCGGACGCGCACTTCACACGGCCCGCTGTCGCCTTGCACGGCCTGCAACCCGTGCAAGGCACCGGTGGATCACGTTTACGTGATCCACGGCGGAGGGGGCGGGCGGGGGAGGGACGGACGAGGGCCGGACGGGAAACCCGCCCGGCCCTCGCCCTTCACTGACCCCTGCCGAAGGTCAGCGGTTGGTGACGCCTACCCCAGGGGGGCGGCGACGGCTGCGGCGGCGTCGACGATCCCGTAGCCGTACGCCTGGGTGAACACGCCGCGCAGGCCGGTGACCGGCGTGCGAGCGGTCGCGGTCAGCGTCGCGTAGATGTCGTCCACCGAGCGGCCCTGCGCGGCGAGCAGCGCCGCGACGCCCGCGACGTGCGGGGTCGCCATCGAGGTGCCGGCGTACTCGTCGTAGCTCGTGCCGTAGCCGCAGGTCGCGCCGGAGCTGCCCTGGCCGGCCGGGACCGACGACACGATGTCCTCGCTTCAGACCGGCAGCAGCGAGCCGCCAGGCGCAGCGACCGCGTTCAGGTCCGGCTTGAGCGGGCCGCTGCTGAAGGCGCTGCGCGCCTCGCGCTTGTCGGTCGAGGTAACACAGAGCACGCCGGCGTCGAAGCCGGGCTCGTTGCACAGCGGGATGCTGTCGTTTCCGGCGGCCGCGACGACCGCGACGCCGCCCTTGCCGACCGCGTAGGTGATCGCGTCCTGCAGCTGGGTCTCGACTCCGGTCAGGGTGAGCAGCTGGGTGCCCTGCAGGCCGCCCAGGCTCATGTTGATGACGTCGGCGCCGTGGTCGGCGGCGTAGCGAACGCCGTTGGCGATGTCCTCGTAGGCGCCGCTGCCTACCTCCAGCACCTTGACCGGCATGACCTTGGCGTCGGGCGCGACACGGCGATGCCGACCCCGCTGCCGGTCGCGGCGGCCGCGATGCCGGCGACGTGGGTGCCGAGGGAGTCGGAGGGCTGGCCGACGCCGTCCGGGCCCTTCCAGTCGCCGTTGCCGCACGACGGGTTGCAGCCGATGAAGGTCGCACCCGGCACCAGCTTGCCCGCGAGGTCCTCGTGGGTCAGGTCGACGCCGGTGTCGACGACCGCGATCACGGCGCCGGCGCCGGTGCTGGTCGCCCACGCCTGTGGCGCGTGGACCGGCTGCGGGCCGTACTGCTTCGCGAACAGCGGGTCGTTCGGTGCGGCGGCGCCGGCTGGCGGCGCCGTCAGCGCGAGGGCCGAGAGCGACAGGGACAGGGCGGCCGCAGCCGCGGCGGGTCGGGCGAGGCGCATGACACTCCTGGGTCCGGTCCGGCGTGGTGCCCGTGACGAGCACCGGTCACCGTGAGAAACGACCGCGACCCCGGTGGGTCATGGCCCGGATCACACCTTTTCGGCGCCAGCGCCACGCGGCGCCACGCCCGGGGGCAACTCCCGCCGCCCCGCGTCCGCATGGTGTGCCAGCACGACCCCGCGGCGGGCGGCGACCGTACGCTGGCAGCGTGACCGAGACGACCGTGCCGGGCCCCACCCAGCCGGGCCCCACCCAGCCGGGCCGCACGACTGCCCAGCAGCCGGACTGGCCCGATCGGGCCGCGCTGGATGCCGTGGTCGCGCAGCTGCGGGTCCTGCCGCCGCTGGTCTTCGCGGGGGAGTGCGACGCCCTCAAGGAGCGGCTCGGGGCGGTGGCCCGAGGTGAGGCGTTCCTCTTGCAGGGCGGCGACTGCGCCGAGACCTTCGTCGACTCCACCGCCGACTCGATCCGCAACAAGATCAAGACCCTGCTGCAAATGGCCGTCGTGCTCACCTACGGCGCGCAGGTGCCGGTCGTGAAGGTGGGGCGCATCGCCGGTCAGTTCGCCAAGCCTCGCAGCGCCGACCTCGAGACGCGCGACGGCGTCACCCTGCCGTCGTACCGCGGCGACGCCGTCAACGGCCTCGCGTTCACCCCGGACTCGCGCCGGCACGACCCCGAGCGGCTCCTCAAGGTCTACAACACCTCCGCCGCGACGCTGAACCTCGTGCGCGCCTTCACCCAGGGCGGCCTGGCCGACCTACGCCAGGTGCACTCCTGGAACCAGGGTTTCGTCGCGTCGTCGACGGCCCACCAGCGCTACGAGGTGATGGCCCGCGACATCGACCGCGCGCTGCAGTTCATGGCGGCCGCCGGGGTGGACCCCGAGGCGTTCCGCACGGTCGACCTCTACTCCAGCCACGAGGCGCTGCTGCTCGACTACGAGCGCGCCCTCACCCGCATCGACTCGCGCACCGGGCTGCCGTACGACGTGTCCGGCCACCTCGTGTGGGTGGGCGAGCGGACCCGGGCGCTGGGCGGTGCGCACATCGAGTTCGCGGCGTCGATCCGCAACCCGGTCGCGGTGAAGATCGGTCCGGGCACGACGCCCGACGACGCGCTCGCGCTGGTCGAGCGGCTCAACCCCGACGACGAGCCGGGACGGTTGTCGTTCGTCGCACGGATGGGCCGCGACCGGGTGCGCGAGGCGTTGCCGGCGGTCGTGGAGAAGGTCACCGCTAGCGGTGCGACGGTCGCGTGGGTCTGCGACCCCATGCACGGCAACACCTTCGACGCGCCCGACGGCCTGAAGACGCGGCGGTTCGACGACGTCATCGACGAGGTGCTCGGCTTCTTCGAGGTTCACCGCGCACTCGGCACCCACCCCGGCGGCATCCACATGGAGCTGACCGGCGACGACGTCACCGAGTGCCTCGGCGGCGCGGGCGGCATCGGCGAGACCGACCTGCCGATGCGCTACCAGACCGCGTGCGACCCGCGGCTCAACCACGCGCAGTCGCTGGAGCTGGCCTTCCTCGTGGCCGAGATGCTGGCGGACCGGCACAACGGCGCCACATAGGCTCGACGCGTGCCCCACCTGATCGACCTGCGCAGCGACACCGTCACCCGTCCGACACCCGCCATGCGCGCGGCCATGGCCGACGCCGAGGTGGGCGACGACGTCTTCGGCGAGGACCCCACGGTGGCCGTGCTCGAGAGCCGGGTCGCGGTCCTGCTCGGGCACGAGGCGGCGCTGTTCACCCCGACCGGGTCGATGGCCAACCAGCTCGGTGTCCGGATGCTGGTGGAGCCCGGGGAGGAGCTGCTCTGCGACACCGACGCGCACGTCGTGCGCGCCGAGCTCGGCGCGGCCGCGGCGTTCGCAGGCATCACCACGCGCACCTACTCCGCACGCCGCGGTCTGGTCGACGTCGACGCCGTCGCAGCGCTGATGCGGCCGGACGCCGGCCCGTACTTCGTGTCCACCGCCGCGGTGGTCGTCGAGAACACCCACAACTTCGGCGGCGGCACCGTGCAGCCGCTCGCCGACCTCCGCCGGCTGCGCGAGGTCACGTCGGCGGCCGGGGTGACGATGCACCTCGACGGTGCCCGGCTGTGGAACGCGCACATCGCCGGTGGTGTCCCGCTGGCGACGTACGGCGAGCTGTTCGACACCGTGTCGGTGTGCCTGTCGAAGGGGCTCGGTGCCCCGGTCGGGTCGGTGCTGGTCTCGTCGGCGGACACCGTGGCGCGGGCCCGGATCTGGCGCAAGCGGCTCGGCGGCGGCATGCGGCAGGTGGGCATCCTCGCGGCGGCCGGGCTGCACGCCCTCGACCACCACGTCGACCGGCTCGCCGACGACCACCGACGCGCGCGCCGGCTGGCCGAGGTGCTGGCCGAGTCGGCCCCCAGCAGCGTCGATCCCCCGGAGGTCGAGACCAACATCGTCGTGGTCGAGCACGCCGACGCCTCCGCGCTCGTGGCCGCGTGCCGGGAGCAGGGTGTGCTCGTCAGCCTCCTGGACCACCGGCACCTGCGGCTGGTCACCCACCTCGACGCCGACGACGACGCGGTGGAGCGCGCGGCTAGCGTGCTGGGGTCGCTGCTGCGGCGGCGGTAGCCGGGCGTCGACCGAGGAGCGGCGGCAGCTGCCGAACCGCGGCCGCCAGCGCCCGGAGGTCGTCGTCGACGAGCGCCTGCGGACCGTCGCACAGCGCCTGCTCCGGATGCGGGTGGACGTCGACGATGATGCCGTCGGCACCGACCGCGATCGCGGCCCGCGACAGCGGCACCACCAGGTCGCGACGGCCGCCCGAGTGCGACGGGTCGACGATCACCGGCAGGTGCGCGAGGTCGTGCGCCACCGGGACCGCGCTGATGTCCAGCGTGTTCCGCGTGGACCGCTCGAAGGTCCGGATACCGCGCTCGCACAGCACGATGTCGAGGTTGCCGCGCTGCGCGATGTACTCCGCAGCCATCAGCCACTCCTCGATGGTGGCCTGCATGCCGCGCTTGAGCATCACCGGCTTGCCGCACTGGCCGACCGCCTGCAGCAGCCCGAAGTTCTGCATGTTGCGGGTGCCGACCTGGAGCATGTCGGCGTAGGACGCGACGAGGTCGACGTCGTGCGCGTCGACGACCTCCGTGACGACCGGCAGCCCGGTCGCCTCACGCACGTCGGCGAGGATCTTCAGCCCCGCCTCGCCCAGCCCCTGGAAGGCGTAGGGCGACGTCCGGGGCTTGTACGCGCCGCCGCGCAGCAGCGTGGCGCCGGCGGCCTTGGCCATCTCGGCGGCGTCGAGGGTCTGCTGCGGCGTTTCGACGGCGCACGGACCGGCGATGAGCGTGAAGGTGTCCGGCCCGATCGGGACGCCGCGCACGTAGACCGTGGACATCTGCGGGTGGTGGATGCGGGACACCAGCTTGTACGGAGCCGACACCCGCATGACCTCGGCGACGCCGGTCATGCCGCGGATGTTGAGGCCCGAGAAGGTCTCGACGTCGCCGACCAGCCCGATGATGGTGCGGGTCACGCCACGGCTGACGAACGCCTCACCGCCGACGGCCTCGACGCGGGCGACGACGGCGTCGACGTCCTCCTGGGAGGCACCCGGCTTCATGACCACGACCACCCCGCGAGGGTAGCCGTGACCAGCGGGCATGCCCTCGCCACGTCCGTCTGTCAGGATGCGTCGATGGGGGACGGGGACGGGGACGATGCCGCGCCGGGCGACGGGCCGTCCGGCGCGCGGGCGGAGCCATCCGTCCTGCCCCCGTCGCAGCGGCCAGCGCTCGGCTGGCCGGTGGTCCACTACGGGCCGGTGCCGCGGCACCGCCCCGAGACCTGGGACCTTCGCGTGTTCGGCGCCACCGCGTCGGGCGACGAGCTGCACCTCGGCCTCGACGATCTTGCGGCTCTGCCCCGCACGACGGTGCGGTCCGACCTGCACTGCGTGACCAAGTGGACGGTGCGCGACCTCGAGTGGGGCGGCGTCCCGTCGACGACCCTGCTCGAGCTGGCGCCGCCTGCCGGCGACGTGCGCCACGTGATGGTCTGGGCGGAGTACGGCTACTCCGCCAACCTCCCGCTGGCAGCCTTCGCGGAGCCGTCGACGTTGCTCGCCACCGATGTCGGTGGCGAGCCGTTGACCCCGGAGCACGGCTGGCCGCTGCGGCTGGTCTGCCCGTCGCTGTACGCCTGGAAGTCGGCGAAGTGGGTGCGCGCGATCGAGTACCTGGTCGAGGACCGGCGCGGGTTCTGGGAGGAACGCGGCTACCACACCAACGCCGACCCCTGGCGCGACGAGCGGTACTCCTACCAGGAGTGACGCGGGTCAGAAGACGTAGAGGGTGACGGTGGAGCCCTTGGGCTTCTTGTCGCCGCCGTTGGGCGACTGGTTGAGCACCGTTCCCGGGCCCCCCGGCAGCTGCTGCACCGAAGGCACCAGCCCGGCGGCCGCAATGAGCGCCTGCGCCTCGGTGACGTTCTTGCCGGTGACGGAGGGCACCTCGACCAGCGGCGGGCCCTTCGAGACCACGATCTGCACGGTCGAGCCCTTGTCGGCGGTGCCGGGTGCGGTCGGGTCCTGGCTGATGACGACGCCCTCGGCCACGGTCTCGTCGTACTTCTGGGAGATGCCAGGCTTGAGGCCGACGTCGGCGAGCGCAGCCTTGGCCTGGCCGAGCGGCGCGCCCGTCACGTTGGGCACCGCGACCTGCTTGGGTCCCTCGCTGACGACCAGCGTGACGGCCTCGTCGCGCTTGAGCTCGGTGCCGGACGTCGGGTCGACCGAGACGACCGACCCCTCGGGGGCGGTGAGGCTGTGCCGCCGCTCGACCGAGGCGGCCAGGTGGTTGTCCTGGAGCGCGCCGCGGGCGACGTCCTCGGTCTTGCCCACGACGTCGGGGACGGCGTAGCGCTCGGGACCCTTGGACAGGGTCAGGCTGATGGTGCCGCCCTTGTCGACGGGGGAGCCGCCCTCGGGGTCGGTGCGCAGCACGAGGTCCTTGGCGACGACCTCGCTGAAGCCGAAGCCCGCGCGCCTGACGGACAGGCCGTCCTGCTCGGCCTTCGCCGCGGCCTGCGCCTGGGTGAGCTTCAGCAGGCTGGGGGTGGTCGTCTTGCTCAGCGGCCCGTAGGCGATGAACCACGCGACGCCGGAGAGCAGCACCGCGAGCGCGAGGACGACGGCCAGGGCGATCGGTCCGCGGCTGCGCCGGCGGCCGCCGCGGGCTCCCGGCGGCGGGGACAGGGGGCCGGTGTCGCCGCGCCTGGCCCGGGTCGCGGCCGTGCGTTGGGTGAGGTCGACCACCAGGGTGTGGTCGGGCTGGCCGGTCACGGACGCGAGGGCCGGGCCGAGGACGTCGAGCTCGCCGTCGGACATCGCCCGCCGCGCGGCGGCGACCTCGGACAGGAAGACCCTCGCGTCGGCCGGGCGCTGGTCGGGGTCGCGGCTGGTGGCCCGCGCCACCAGGTGGTCGAGCTCGGCCGCCAGGCCCGGCACAGCGGTCGAGGGGGGCGGGACGTCGTCGTGCACGTGCCGGTAGGCGACCTGGATGGCGGTGTCGCCGTCGTAGGGTTTGCTGCCGGTGAGCATCTCGTAGAGCAGGATGCCGGTGGCGTAGACGTCGGAGCGGGGGTCGGCGGTGCCCGTGGTGACCTGCTCGGGGGAGAGGTAGGCGACGGTGCCCATGAGGACGCCGGAGGTGGTCGTGTGGCTGCTCGCGCCGGTCACGGCGCGGGCCAGCCCGAAGTCGGCGACCTTCACCCGGCCGTCGTCGGAGAGCAGGACGTTCTCCGGCTTGACGTCGCGGTGGATCAGGCCGGCGGCGTGCGCGGCGCCGAGGGCCGCCAGCACCGGCTCGAGGACCTCGAGGGTCTGCCGCGGCGACAGGTGACCGCGCGCGCGGATGAGGTCGCGCAGCGTCTGGCCGCGGACCATCTCCATCGCGAGGTAGACGTGCCCCTGGTCGGCGCCCTGGTCGTAGACGGAGACGACGTTGGGGTGCGAGAGCCGCGCCGCCGACCGGGCCTCGCGGATGAACCGGGAGACGAACTCCTCGTCCTCGGCCAGGCTCGGGTGCATGACCTTGAGCGCGATCGTGCGGTCGAGCCGGTCGTCGTGAGCCTCGTAGACCGTGGCCATCCCGCCGCGCGCGTGGCGCCGCTCGACGCGATAGCGCCCGTCGAGCAGCTGCCCGACGAGCGCGTCGGTGACGGTCGTGTCCACGCGGGGAGTCTACGGGGGAGAGGTGTCCGGGCCTGGTTCGGACGCGCCCCGAACCGTCAACGGAACCGCGCTCGCAGGGACAGGACGTTCTCGACGTACCGCTTGGTGTCCGGGAACATCCCGCGCTCCCGCACGCTGCGCAGGCCCTGGTAGTAGCCGGCGATGGCCTGCCGGTCGCTCCCGGCGGTCCGGCCGAGGATCTTGAGCAGGACGACCCCGGTGGTGGCGTTGTCGTGCGGCTCCAGCGGGTCCAGCCGGCGGCCGACCACCCCGGAGATCCAGTCGGTCGTGGCCGGGATCACCTGCATGGCGCCCACGGCGTTGGCCACCGAGACGACGTGCATGTTCCAGCCGGACTCCTGGTAGCTGACCGCCAGCGCGAGCGACGGGTCGACGCCGTTGGCCCGCGCCTTCGCCGCGATGATGCCGCGCATCTGCGACTGCGACGGGAGGTCGCGGCGCGAGAGCAGCCAGCGGTTGTGCGAGGCGGCGCCGACGACCGAGCTGCTGTACGTCCGGCCGGCGAAGGTGTTGCTGCTGGCGGCGCTGCTCCGGGTGCGGCTGCTGGTGCTGCCGCTCGAGCGCGGGATGACCAGGCGGGCGCCGAGCAGGACCACGTTCGAGCTGGGGAGCCGGTTGGCGCGGGAGATCGTGGCCTGCGCGACGCCGTAGCGGGCGGCGATGCCCGAGAGCGTGTCGCCGCGGACCACGACGTGCGTGCGCGAGCTGCTGCCGCTGGTCGCGCCCCCGCCTGCGCCCGGCACCTTGAGTGCCGTGCCGGCGATGATGAGGTTGCCGTTGCCGGGGAGCCGGTTCGCCTCGACCAGCTTGGCGACCGTCGTGTGGTACCTCGCGGCGATGGCGCTGAGCGTGTCGCCCTGCTTGATGGTGTACAGCCCCCAGCCGGGTGAGCCGGCCGTGACCAGACCGGCGACGAGCAGCGGCACGCCGACCGCCTTCGCGATCCGCGCGAGGCGCCGGCCGCGGGGGGTGAGCCGCGGACGACGGCCCGAGCCGTCGCGCTGTGGGGTCGTGCCGTGCTGGTCAGGGGCCGGACGCCGTGCGCGTGCGGGGACAGACATCCGAGGCAGTCCTCACGATGGGGGAAGGGAATGCTCTGCGAACCGTAGATACTGCCGTGACGGATGTGACTGGAGTGACTCAGGGGGCTGTTGTTACCGCTTCGTGGTACTACATCGATGTGATTCAGCAGGGAATGTGCACGACTGCTCACCGAGCGTCACCGCTGCCTGCCACCTGCCCGCCAGCCGCGCCCGCTCGTCCCTCCCGCCAGCCCCGTCCGTCCCGCCCGCCCGTCCGCCCCGCCCCGCCCGCCTCAGCGAAATGATCACGCGACCGTGATCATTTCGTGCCGACCGTGGCCTGCAAGCCGCGGGAGGGTCGAGTTGACCACGCTCGCGTGATCAACTCGGGGTCGCCGACCACCTCCGGGCCCATGCCCGCCGGCAGGTCCAGCGGCACCACGGCGAGGTCCGGCCGGTCGTCGGGCAGCCGGTCGACGTAGGTGCCGAGGCCGCAGCCGGCGTCGAGCACCGTTCCGCGCATGTCCGCCAGCCCGGCCGGCGCGAGACCCGGGAGGTCGGCGCGGTCGCGCTGCCAGTCCTAGAGCGAGAGCCGCGCGGCCAACGGCTGGTGGTCGGCGTAGGCCGCGGTGCGGAGCGCGGTGCGGTCGGTGAACATGGGCTGCAAGGCTAGCCCGGTGATCCTCACGTGAGGCGGACGCCGTGATCGTCGTCGTCGGGGCCGGGCTTGCTGGCCTGCACACCGTGCGCGCCCTGCGCGAGCGGGGGTACGCCGGTGCGCTGATGCTGCTGGGGGCGGAGCACGAGGCGCCGTACGACCGGCCGCCGCTGTCGAAGCGGGTGCTCAGCGGGGAGTCCGACCACTCGACCCTGGAGGCCGACTGGGACACCCTCGACGTCGACCTGCGGCTGGGTGTGCGGGCCCGAACGGTGGCGCCGGGCCTGCTCACGACCGACGCGGGTGACGTGCCGTTCGAGAGCTGCGTCCTCGCGACCGGCGCCGAGCCGCGACGGCTGCCCGGCCCGGGCGTGACCCTGCGCACCCGCGCGGAGTCGCTGGCGCTGCGGGCGGCGCTGGTGCCCGGTGCCCGGCTGGTCGTCGTCGGCGCGGGCTGGATCGGGGCCGAGGTCGCGACCGCCGCCACCGCGGCCGGGGCGCGCGTCACCGTCGTCGAGGCCGGCGCCACACCCGTGCCGACCGCGCTGCCGGCCGAGGTCGGCGAGCGGATGCGGACCTGGTGGTCGCCGGTGGACCTGCGGCTCGGGCTGTCCGTGACGGCGGTCGAGGGCGGTGCCGTCCACCTGGCCGGCGGCGCGCACGTCGAGGCCGACGTCGTGCTGGTCGCCATCGGCGCCCAGCCCTCCACCGTCGAGGGCGTGGCGCTCGACCGCCGCGGTGCCGTCGCGGTAGACCGCCGGCTCCGGACGTCGCTGCCCGGCGTCTGGGCGGTCGGGGACTGCGCGGCCTGGGAGTCGAGCCGTTACGCGACGCGGATGCTGGTGGAGCACTGGGACGCCGCGCTGCACGCGCCGTCGTCCGTGGCCGCGAACGTCCTCGGCGGCGACGAGGTCTGGGACCCGGTGCCGTACTTCTGGTCCGAGCAGTGGGGCCGGATGGTGCAGTACGCCGGCCACCACCCGGTGGCAGACCGCACGGTCTGGCGCGACGCCGGCGACACCTGGGCGGTCTTCTGGCTGGCCGGCGACCGGCTGGTGGCTGCGCTGGCCGTCGACCGGCCGCGGGACCTCGTGCAGGCGCGGCGGCTGATGCAGCGCGACGAGACGGTCGAGGACGCTCTGCTCGCCGACCCGTCGGTCCCGGTCAAGGCGGCGGTGCGCTAGCTCGTGAGCAGGCGCACGTAGGCCAGGGCGTACAGCGCGAGCAGGACGCCGCCGATGATCGACGCCGCCCCGCTGAGCCCGAAGAGAGCAGGCGTCAGCGGCGAGCGGCGAGCCCTGGCCGCGAACACGACGCCGCCGAGGGCGAGGAGCGCCGCTGGGGCGAGGAACCACAAGAAGGCCGGATCGCTGGCATCGACGGTGGCGTTGAACGCGCCGAACTGCAGGAGCTGGAGCGGAACCCCGGAGATGATGCTGAACAGCACCAGGCCGGCGCCCGTGATCGCGGAGGTCTCGGACGTCAGCAACTCGGCCCGCCCGCCCGTGCCCAGATCGTCGTGTCCCAGCTCGTCCGCGTCCCCCATGGTGTCCATCGCGGCGGACCCTGGACGAGGCGCGCCGGCCGCCGTGGCAGGCTTGCCGACGTGACCGAGCAGCGATCCGAGGCCGACCAGACACATGCCGACGCGTACGAGACCCTCGTCCCCGGCTGGCTGACCCTGCCGGAGGTCGCTGACGCCCTCGGCGTCGGCATCAGCCGGGCCCGGCAGCTGGTGGCCGAGCGGCAGCTGCTCGCCGTACGACGGGGCGAGAGCAACGCGCTGGCAGTGCCCGCCGACTTCGTGCAGGACGGCAAGGTGCTCAAGCACCTGCCCGGCGTCCTCACCCTGCTCGGCGACGCGCGGTACAGCGACGACGAGGCGCTGCGGTGGCTCTACACCGACGACGACCTCCCGGGCCCGCCGGTCCAGGCGCTGCGCGAGAACCGCGGCACCGAGGTGAAGCGCCGCGCGCAGGCGCTCGGCTTCTAGCCGCGCCCGTGCGGCACCTGGCCTACCTCGCGGTCCTCGCCTTCTGCCTGCTGGGCACCCTGCCGCTCGAGCTGGGGCTGAAGGTCGGGGTCTACCGACGCTGGCGCCGACTGCTGCTGACGCTGGTCCCGGTGGTCGCGGTCTTCGTGGTGTGGGACCTCTACGCGATCGCTGCCGGGCACTGGACCTTCGACCCGGCGCAGACCCTCGACGTCGAGCTGCCCGGTGGCCTGCCCGTCGAGGAGCTGCTGTTCTTCCTCGTCATCCCGGTCTGCTCGGTGCTGGCCTACGAGGCGGTCCGTACGGTCAGGGGCTGGCCCGGTGGTGACGAGTGAGCTATACCGCGCTCGCCGTCGTCGGCGTCGTCGGGGCCGTGCTGCTGGACCTCGTCGTGCTGCGCACGCGGGTGGTGACGCGGCGGGCCTTCTGGACGGCGTACGCGATCATCGTGGGCTTCCAGCTGCTGACCAACGGCTGGCTCACCGGGCGCGACATCGTGCGCTACGACGACGGCGCGACCCTCGGCGTGCGGCTGGTCTACGCCCCGGTCGAGGACCTGTTGTTCGGGTTCTCGCTGGTCGTGCAGACGCTGTCGTGGTGGGTCTACTGGGGGAGGCGCGGCGTCAACCGGCCCGTGCGCGACGCGCCCTGACGAGGGCCGGCACGGCGACGGCGAGCCGGCGGCGCAGCGGCACCGCGACCCGGCGGTCCAGCACCTGCAGGTCGGCCGCCTCGACGGCGTCGAGGATGCCGCCGTACAGCAGGAAGGCCGTTCGGATGCAGTCGCGGCTGGTGGGGTGCAGCATCGCGATGCCCGGCTCGGACGCCGCGTAAAGGTCCCGGGTGCGCGCGATCTCGAAGGTCAGCAGCTCGCGCACGTTCGACGGGGTGCGCCCGGGCCGGAGGTCGGCGCGGGTCACGTCGAACTTGTCGAGGTCCTCCTGCGGCAGGTAGACCCGGCCGCGCTGCAGGTCCTCGGCGACGTCCCTGATGAAGTTCGACATCTGGAATGCCTCGCCGAGGACCCGGGCGTGCACGGCGGCCCGGTCGTCGACCGGCTCGAGGATCGGCACCATCTGCAGCCCGATGACCGCGGCCGACCCGTACATGTACTGCTCCAGGTCGGCGTACGTCGGGTAGCCGGTGACCGTGACGTCCATCGCCATGCTGGCGAGGAACGCCTCGAAGGTGTCGCGCCCGATGCCCCAGGCGCGCGCGGTGTGCACGGCCGCTCGACTGACGGGGTGCCGCACGTCGGCGACGTCCGCCCCGTCCAGGTCGGCGAGGAACTGCGCACCCCACGACCCCAGCGCCTCGGGGTCGGGGGCGCGGAGGTCGTCGACCAGCTCGTCGGCGTAGCGCGCGAAGCCGTAGAGGGCGTGGACGTACGGCCGCTTGGCCGGCGGCAGCAGCAGGGTGGCGAGGTAGTACGTGCGACCGTGCGCGGCGTTCAGCCGCCGGCACTGCTCGTACGCGTCGCGCAGCCCCGGGTCGGTGATCCCCGCCGCGTCCAGCTCCCGCCCGCTCATGAGCGGGTCCCCACGAAGATCGTCCCCAGGCCCCACAGTGCGGTGACGTTGCGCCTGCCCGCCGGCGGATCCGAGCGTCGGTAGCGGGTGTCGGCCGGCCCACTGTGGGGGCGCGTGGCGATCTTGGTGCCTGTGGAGGGTCCGCGCACCGTCCACAGATGCTGGCTTGCCGGTCGATCGGTCATCGGCATCGCGCCAGGCTCGCCTGATGGTTGTCGAGGTGCTGGCTGCGCTGGGTGGCGCGGCGAGCTGGCGCATGCTCCGCGAGCACGGGCTGAGCTGGTACGCCCTTCGGTGCGCGCTGACGGATGGCGCCGTGGTGCGTGTCCGTCGAGGCGCCTTTGCTCTTGCCGATGCGGATCCGGCACTTCGCGCCGCCGTCGCACTCGGCGGATCGCTCGCCTGCACCTCCGCCGCCGCGGCGCTCGGCCGGCCCGTCCTGGTGCAGCGAGGAGTGCACGTCGTGGTCCCGCGCGGATGGAGTCACGCGCGGCTGCCGGGGGTGCGCACCCATCGTCGCGACCTCGAGGCGGATGAGCGGGTAGGCGTCACGACATCGGTGCTGCGGACCGTCCTGGACTGCGCGCGCGAGCTGCCGTTGCGCGAGGCCGTCGTCATCTGCGACGCGGCGATTCGTGCTGGCCTCAACACGGCGTCCCTCGCGGACGCGGCTCGCAGGGCGCGAGGGCAGGGGGCTGTCGCGATCCGCGCCGTTCTCGCAGACGCGGATCCGAGCGCGGAGTCGCCACTCGAGTCCTGTCTGCGCCTGATCGCCCGGCGTCTCGGGCAGGTCGAGACCCAGGTCTGGATCCCCGGTGTGGGGCGTGTCGACCTTCTCGTCGACGGGTGGTTGGTGCTTGAGGCTGACGGCTTCGCGCACCACAGCGACCGCCGTAGCTATCGCGAGGACCGGCGCCGGGGAAACGCGCTTGTCGAGGCGGGCTACTCGCTGCTTCGGTTCAGCTATGAGGACGTCGTCCACGACGAGGGGCGCACTTCGTCCCTGATCGCGGCCGTCCTCGCCCGGCATCCTCACACCCAGGTGCGGGAGCGGTAGGCGGGGTCGGGGCCCAGGATCCGCTCGGCGGCCAGCCGCCCGGAGATCAGCACCATCGGGACACCGACGCCGGGCTGGGTGCCGGAGCCGGTGAAGACCACGTTCTCGCCCCAGAGGTTGCGCGGCCGGAACGGACCGGTCTGGCGGAAGCTGTGCGCCGCCGCGAACGGGGTGCCGCGCTCCATGCCGCGCGCCTCCCAGTCGAGGGGGTTCGTGACGTGGGAGACCTCGAGGCCGGCGCCGAACCCCGGCCAGCCCCGCGCCTCCACGGTCGACACGACCTCCTCCAGGTAGCGCGGCCCGAGGGTGCGCCAGTCCAGCGGGGAGTCGAGGTTCGGCGTCGGGAACAGCACGTAGTACGACGCCTTGCCGGGCGGCGCCAGCGACGGGTCGGACACCGAGGGAGAGGTCACGAGGAATGACGGGTCGCTCATCAGCCGGCCGCCCAGGATCTCGTCGAAGACCCGCTTCCACTCGTGGCCGAACGAGATCGTGTGGTGCGCGTTGCCGGGGTAGGTCGCCGTGGAGCCGGCGAGCAGCACGAAGCAGGAGGGCGAGTAGGTGAGCCGCCGGCGGATCGGCTCGCCGAGCAGCCGGCGGGCGACGGGCAGGTCGGGGTTGAGGACCACCGCGTCGCAGGCCACCCGCTCGCCGGACGCCGTCACGACTGCGACGGCGCGCGAGCCGCGCGTCTCGACCGACGTCACCGTCTCGCCGTAGCGGATGTCGACGCCGTGCTTCTCGGCGGCACCGGCGAGGGCCCGCGGAACCGCATGCATCCCGCCGCGCGGGAAGTAGACGCCGGCCACCGAGTCCATGTAGCCGATGACGGCGTAGATCGCGAGCGCCTGGTACGGCGACAGGCCGGCGTACATCGCCTGGAACGAGAAGACCCGGCGGGTCCGCTCGTCCTTGAGGTAGCTGTTGACCTTGGGTGCGAGCCGGCGGAAGCCGCCGAGGGCAGCCAGCCTGGCCAGCGAGGGACGCATCAGCGACAGCGGCGAGTCGATGTTGCGGTCGATGAAGTCGCGCATCTCGAGCCGGTAGAGCTGCGAGACGAAGTCGACGAACTTCCGGTACCCGGCGGCCTCGGCCGGCCCGCACAGTGCCGCGATCGAGTCGGCCATCGCATCGACGTCGGAGTGGACGTCGAGCGACGAGCCGTCGGCGTACTGCGCGCGGTACAGCGGGTCGACCGGGTCGAGCGTCAGCCAGTCGTCCATCGACTCGCCGACGCTGTCGAACGCGTCGGCGATGAGGTCCGGCATGGTGAGGACCGAGGGGCCGGTGTCGAAGGAGTAGCCGCCGTCGACGAGCAGCCCGGCCCGGCCGCCCGGGACGTCCTCGCGCTCCAGCAGGGTGACCTTGCGGCCGGCCCCGGCCAGGCGCAGGGCCGCCGACAGCCCGCCGAGCCCGGCACCGACGACGACCACGTGGTCGGTGGCCCCGACGACCGCGCGCATCAGCCGGTCCGTGAGGTGGCGGCGACCACGAGGCGCGCCAGCACGTCGCGGGCCGCGTCCTCGATGCCCTCGGCACCCGCCAGCGCCTCGGCGGCCCGGGCCGCCTGCGCGGCGATGAGCTCCTCGACCACGATCAGAGCGCCGCTCCCGACGATCACCTCGCGGAGCGCGTCGACGCCCTCGGACCCGAGGTGCGGGTCGCCCAGCCCGGTCCGCAGCTGGGCGGCCTCGGCCGGCGAGCACCGCTCCATCGTCAGCGCGACGAGCACAGTGCGCTTGCCCTCGCGGAGGTCGTCGCCGGCCGGCTTCCCGGTGACCGAGGGGTCGCCGAACACGCCCAGCACGTCGTCGCGAAGCTGGAACGCCTCGCCGAGCGCCCGCCCGTAGGTGTCGTAGGTCGACAGCAGCCGGTCGGACGCTCCGGCCAGGGTGCCGCCGAGCAGCAGCGGCTGCACCACGGAGTACTTGGCCGACTTGAAGAGGATCACGTGGCGGGCCCGCTCCACCGACGTCGACTCCTGGGCGGACTCGAGCATGTCGAGGTACTGCCCGCACATCAGCTCGGTGCGCATCCGGTCGAAGACGGCCCGGCCGGCCTGCAGCGTGTCGGCCGGCAGCCCCGACCCGGCGTACATCTCGTCGCACCAGGACAGGCACAGGTCGCCGGCGAGGATCGCACCGGCGACGCCGAACGCCTCGGACGAGCCGAGCCACCGGTGTCGACGGTGCAGGGCGGCGATCCGGCGGTGCACGGCCGGCTGGCCGCGGCGGGTGTCGCTGCCGTCCATGACGTCGTCGTGCACGAGCGCCGCGGCCTGGAACAGCTCCAGCGCGGCGGCCACGGAGACGATCTCGGGGGAGTCGTCGCCGCCGGCGCCGCGCCAGCCCCAGTAGCAGAAGGCCGGCCGGAGCCGCTTCCCGCCGCGGAGCAGGTCGATGAGCGAGTCCATGAGCGGCGCGAGGTCGTCGCCGACACCGTCGAGGACGTCGGCCTGCCGGGCGAGCTGGTCGTCGAGGGCCTTGTCGACGCGGCTTCGCAGGCCCTCCGCCTCGAGGGGATGCTGAGACGGAGCGGGTGTCACAGCCTCTGAGGGTACGGGCATGTCCCGTCTTCCGGTCGCCGGCGGTGCCCGGATGCGCTCCCGGTTAGCGTGGTGGCATGACCGCCGCGCCGTTCCACGACCCCTGGTCGCGCGCCAGCGTGATGCCCGCGAGCCGTCGCGCGCCCTCCCTGGGCGAGCTGCTGGCCTCGGGCCGCCGTTCCTACTCCTTCGAGTTCTTCCCGCCCAAGACCGAGGACGGCGAGCGCAAGCTCTGGGTCACCCTGCGCCAGCTCGAGGCGCTGCGGCCGACGTTCGTCTCGGTGACGTACGGCGCCGGCGGGTCCACGCGCGACCGCACCGTGGACATGACCGGGCGGATCGCCACCGACACCACGCTCATGCCGGTCGGCCACTTCACCGCCGTCGACCACTCGTTCGCCGAGCTCCGGCACATCATCGGCCAGTACGCCTCGGCCGGTGTCCGCAACGTGCTGGCCCTGCGCGGCGACCCGCCGGGCGACCCGGCCGCCGAGTGGCAGCGACACCCCGACGGGGTCGCCTACGCCGAGGACCTGGTCCGGCTGCTCAAGGAGTCCGGCGACTTCAGCGTCGGGGTCGCCGCCTTCCCGGAGAAGCACCCGCGGTCCCCCGACTGGGACACGGACACCAGGTACTTCGTGCAGAAGGTGCGCGCGGGCGCCGACTACGCCATCACCCAGATGTTCTTCCACGCCGACGACTTCCTCCGGCTGCGCGACCGGGTCGTGGCGGCGGGCTCCGACGTGCCGATCATCCCGGGCATCATGCCGGCGACCAACGCGCGGCAGATCGAGCGGTTCGCCCAGCTGTCCAACGCGGCGTTCCCGCCGGACCTGGCGGCGCGGCTGCACGCCGCCGAGGGCGACTCTGACGAGATGCGCCGGATCGGGGTCGACGCCGCGACCGAGCTGTGCGAGCGGCTGCTCGGCGAGGGCGTGCCGGGACTGCACTTCATCACGCTCAACACCTCGACGGCGACCCGCGAGATCTACCGCAACCTCGGCCTCGCCGACCGCACCTGACCACCGCGCCGTGACGCCGCAGGACCGTGCCCGGCCGATGACCCGCGAGGAGTACCTCGACGGGTGGCAGCGGCTGCACGGCGGCTACGACCCGCGGGGTAACGCGCTGGTCCGCGGTTGGCTCACCGGGTCGTACGCCGTGGCGCGCCCGGTCGCCGCGATGGGGACCTCGCCCGACGTCGTGACCGTCGTCGGGGTGCTGGTGTCCGCGCTGGTTCTGTGGCCGGCCGCGGCCGGCGGCCGGTGGCTGCTGGCGGCCGCACTGGTCGTGGTGCTGTCCGCGCTGCTGGACAACGTCGACGGGGCCGTCGCGGTCCTCACCGACCGGGCCACGGCCTGGGGCGCGGTGCTGGACGCCGTAGCCGACCGGGTGGCGGACCTGTTCTTCGTGCTGGCCCTGCTGCTGGCCGGCGCCCACCCGGCCGTCTGCGCGGCGGGTGCCGCGCTGATGCTGCTGCAGGAGTACCTCCGGGCCCGGGCCGCCGGTGCCGGCATGGCCGAGGTCGGCGTCGTCACCGTGTGGGAGCGGCCGACGAGGGTGGTCGTGACGGCGGCATTCCTGGGGTCGGCCGCGTTCCTCGGCGACCCGTGGCCGGACCTCGGGGCAGCCGCCTGGGTGGGTCTCGGCGTCGTCGGGCTGCTGCAGCTCGGGCGGGCCGTCCGCGAACGGCTGCGCTGAGGCAACGCCCGGGCCCCCCGGCGCCTGACCTCACACCTCAGGCCGGGCCCACCAGCCCGGCGACGATAGCCGCCGAGAGCCCGACCAGCGGGAGGCCGCCGCCGGGGTGCGCCGACCCGCCGACCAGGAAGAGCCCCGGCAGCGGGGACCGGTTGGCCGGTCGGAGGAAGGCCGCCCGGGCCCCGTTCGACGACGTGCCGTAGATCGCCCCGCCGGGCGACCAGGTGGCCCGCTCCAGGTCGGCGGGGGTGCGCACCTCGCGCCACAGCACGCGGTCGCGCACGTCCAGCCCCCGTCGCGCCATCACGTCGAGCACCTGGTCGGCGTACGACGACGCCAGCCCCGGCGCCGTCCAGTCGACGGCACCAGGGCCGGAGCCGTGCCGGGGCGCGTTGACGAGCACGAACCACGACTCGTGGTCGTCGTCCGGCCGCAGGGCCGCGTCGTCCGGCGCGCTGACGTAGACCGTGGGGTCCTCGACCGGTCGCGCGTCGCGACCGAACACCGCGTCGAACTCGGCGTCGTAGTCGTCCGGGAACAGCACGGTGTGGTGGGCGAGGCCCGGCGTGCGGCCGCGCAGCGCGAGCAGGACGACGACGCCGGAGAGCGACGGCGTCGCACGGCGCAGACGTCGCCGGGCCTGATCGGCGGCCGCGCGGGGGAGCAGGTCGGCGTAGAGCTGCGCCGCGTCGGCGTCGGACACCACGACGTCCGCGGGCAGTCGCTCGCCGTCGGCGAGCAGCACGCCGGCGGCCCGGCCACCCTCGACCACGACGGACGCGACCGGTGCCTCGGTGCGGACCGTGACGCCGCGCAGCAGCGCCCGCTCGTGCACGGCTTCGCCCAGGCGCCGGAGGCCGCCCGTGACGTACCAGGCGCCGAAGGTCTGCTCGACGTAGGGCACGACCGCCAGTGCTGCCGGGGCGCGCCGGGGGTCGGAGCCGGTGTAGGTGGCGTACCGGTCGAGGAACATCCGCAGCCGGGGGTCGCGCAGGTACTCGCGACCGAGACCGCGCAGGGTGCGCCAGGGTGCGACGGTACGGAGGTCGGTCGTCCGCCGGGCCAGCCGGAGCAGGTCACGGGCGCCGCCCAGCGGCGACTCGAGGAACGGCTCGCGGGTGACCTGCCAGATCTCGTGCGCCCGGTCCAGGAAGCGCGCCCAGTCGGCGCCGGCGCCCGGTCCGAGCGTGTCGTCGAGCGCGGTGCGCAGCCGCGCGGGCGAGGCGTTGGGCACGTCGAGCCAGGTGGCGTCGTGGCCACGCACGGCCGGGAAGCGGTAGCGCGCCACGGGGTCCACCGGCTGCAGGTCGAGGCTGTCCTCGAGCGGCTTGCCCGTCTTGACGAACAGGTCGCGGTACACGGCGGGCAGCGTCAGCAGTGATGGCCCGGTGTCGAAGGTGAAGCCGTCCCGCGAGAAGGTACCGAGCTTGCCGCCCCAGGTGGGTGCCTGCTCGCAGACGACCACGTCGTGGCCGAGGGTCGCCAGCCGGGCGGCGACGGCGAGCCCCGCCATGCCGGCCCCGACCACCACGACGCGTGCCACAGGCCAGGACCTTACGAAGCCGTGACGTGGCGGGCACCTCGGGGGCCGGCGAGGGACCATCGAGGGGTGAGCGCCCCGCCTCCCGAGCCCGAGCTGCCGTACCCGCGGCTGCTCGGTGCTGCGGCAGGAGTCCTGTCGGCGCTCACGGCACTGGCCGCCGCGGAGCTCGCTGCCGCCTTCGTGCGGCCCGAGGCGTCCCCCGTGGTGGCGGTGGGCGGCAACGTCGTCGACCTGACACCCACCTGGCTCCGCGAGTTCGCGGTCACCCGGTTCGGGACGCATGACAAGGCAGTCCTGATCGGTGGTGTCCTCACGGCGCTGGTCCTTCTCGCGCTGGCGACCGGAGCGGTCGCGGTGCGGCACCGTGCGGTGGGGCTGGCCGGCGTCGTGGCGCTGGGGCTGGTGGGTGCGCTCGCCGCCGCGACCCGACCGGACGCGGAGCGGCTGGACGCCGTCCCGTCGGTCGTCGGCGCCGTGGCCGGCGCGATGGCGCTCGTCCGGCTGCTGCGGCCGCTGGATCGCCCACCCGGGGCGCCGACCGACGAGCGGCGCAGGCAGCTGCTGGTGACCGCGCTCGGGGTGGCGGCCGGGTCGCTGGTCGCCGGGTCGGTGGGCCGATGGGTGACGTCGCACCGCACGTCGGTCACCGCCTCCCGCGCAGCGGTCCGGCTGCCGACGGCTGCCGACCCGGGCACCGCCGTCCCGGGCTCCGAGCTCGGCATCCGCGGACTGAGCCCGTTCCTGACCCCGAACGACGACTTCTACCGGATCGACACCGCGCTGGTCGTGCCGCAGGTGCCGGCCGAGGGCTGGCAGCTGCGGGTGCACGGCATGGTCGACCGCGAGATCGTGCTGACCTTCGACCAGCTGCTGCAGCGTGAGCTGGTCGAGCGCGACATCACCCTGACCTGCGTCTCCAACGAGGTGGGTGGCTACCTCGCCGGCAACGCCCGGTGGCTCGGGGTGCGGCTCGCCGACCTGCTGACCGAGGCCGGGGTGCACCCGGACGCCGACATGGTGCTGAGCCGGTCGAAGGACGGCATGTCCATCGGGACACCGACAGCGGTCGTGATGGACGGGCGCGACGCGCTGCTCGCCGTGGGCATGAACGGCGAGCCGCTGCCGGCCGAGCACGGCTTCCCGGTGCGGATGGTGGTCCCCGGTCTCTACGGCTACGTGTCCGCCACGAAGTGGCTCGTCGACCTGGAGCTGACCAGGTTCGACCGCGAGTCGCCCTACTGGGTCGCGCGTGGCTGGGTGCCGAAGGCGCCGGTCCTGACGATGTCGCGCATCGACACCCCCAGCCCGTTCGCCAAGCTCCGTGCCGGCCGGGTGGCGGTCGCCGGTGTCGCGTGGGCACAGCACCGCGGCATCGACAAGGTCGAGGTGCGCGTCGACGGCGGGCCGTGGTCGACAGCGCGGCTCGCGGCCGTGCCCTCCACCGACACCTGGCGGCAGTGGGTCTGGCAGTGGGACGCGGCACCGGGCGCGCACGTCCTCGAGGTGCGTGCCACCGACAGCACAGGCGCGGTCCAGCCCGGACGACGGACGGCACCGTTCCCTCGCGGCGCGACGGGCTGGTCCTCGACGCAGGTGGCCGTGGGCTGACCCGCCGCAGCATGACGTGCTGCGCCCGCCGTTGTGCCGAACAGGTCACGACTCAGTGAAAACGGTCACATCGCCAATCCGCCGTACACGCCGGTGGAGAACCCCCTCCCGTGACCGACACCAGGCAGCCCGACACCGCGGCAGCGGCGTCGACCGACGACGCCCCGCTGCGGGCGCGTCCCTGGTACGGCGCTCTTGCCGGTCTGCTCGCGGCCCTCGCTGCGCTCGCGGTCGCCGAGCTCGCTGCCACGCTGGTGCGTGCGCAGGCCTCGCCGGTGATCGCCGTCGGGGGCAGCGTGATCGACGCGACGCCGACCCCGCTCAAGGAGTTCGCGGTCCGCGAGTTCGGCACCAACGACAAGCCGGTGCTCATCGGCTCGATCCTGGCCGTACTGGTGGTGCTCGCTCTCGTCACCGGCGCCCTCGCCGTCCGGCACCGCGTCGTCGGGCTCGCCGGCGTCGCCGTGCTCGGTCTGGTCGGTGCTGCGGCGGCTGCGACCCGACCCGACGCGCAGGCGCTGGACCCGTTCCCGTCGCTGGTCGGTGCCGTCGTCGGCGCCATGGCGCTGATCCTGCTGCTGCGACCCCTCACCGGCTCGCACGAGGCAGCGTCCGGTGTGCGCCGCCGGCAGCTGCTCGTCACCGGGCTGTGGGTCGCCGCCGGCTCGCTCGCGGCCGGAACCGTCGGACGGTTCGTCAACTCCCGCCGCGGTGACGTCACGGCGTCGCGGGCGGCGGTCGACCTCCCGGCGCCGGCCAGCGCCGCCAAGGCGGTCCCGGCCGGTGCCGAGCTCTCACTGGTCGGTCTGAGCAGCTTCGTGACGCCCAACAAGGACTTCTACCGGGTCGACACCGCTCTCGTCGTGCCGCAGGTGGCCACCGATGGCTGGACCCTCAAGGTCCACGGCATGGTGGACAAGGAGATCGAGCTCGACTTCGCGCAGCTGCTCGGGCGTGACCTGGTCGAGCGCGACATCACCCTCACCTGCGTCTCCAACGAGGTCGGCGGCAAGTACGCCGGCAACGCGCGCTGGCTCGGCGCGCTGCTCGCGCCCCTGCTCGAGGAGGTCGGCGTCCATGACGACGCCGACATGGTCCTCAGCCGGTCCACCGATGGCATGACCATCGGCACGCCCACCGCGGTCGTCATGGACGGCCGCGACGCGATGCTGGCCGTCGGCATGAACGGCGAGCCGCTGCCGGCCGAGCACGGCTTCCCGGTCCGCATGGTCGTCCCCGGGCTGTACGGCTACGTCTCCGCCACCAAGTGGCTCGTGGACATCGAGCTGACGAGGTTCGACAAGGACACGCCCTACTGGACCGAGCGCGGCTGGGCGCCGAAGGCGCCGATCAAGGTCATGTCGCGCATCGACACCCCCAAGCCCTTCGCCCAGCTGAAGCCCGGCAAGGTCGCCGTCGCCGGAGTGGCGTGGGCGCAGCACCGCGGCATCGACAAGGTCGAGGTGCGCGTCGACGGCGGCCGCTGGAAGACCGCCCGCCTCGCCGGCGTCCCCTCGACCGACACCTGGCGGCAGTGGGTGTGGGAGTGGGACGCCTCCTCCGGCCCGCACGACATCGAGGTCCGCGCCACCGACGCCACCGGCGCCACCCAGCCCGAGAAGCGGGCTGCCCCGTTCCCGTCCGGCGCGACCGGATGGCACTCGACCGCAGTGACGGTCAGCTGACCCGACCGCTCCGGCGGCCGTTCGACGAACACCACGATCACCCCTGCGTCACCCACCCCGAAAGAGAGATCCACTCATGAAGGTCCGCTCGAACCGTTCCATCGCGCTGGCGGCAGCCGGTATCGCCCTCGCCCTGCCGGCCCTCGCCGCCTGCGGGGGCAGCAGCGACACCACTGCCTCCACGTCCTCCGCCAGCACGCCGGCCGAGAGCACCCCGGCGGCGAGCTCGGACGCCGCCACGACCGGCGACCAGCCGTTCGGGCCAGGCTGCGCCTCGGTGCCGACCAGCGGCTCCGGCAGCTTCGACGGCATGGCCGCCGACCCGGTCGCCACCGCCGCCTCGCACAACCCGCTGCTGTCGACCCTCGTGACTGCAGTCGGCGAGGCGAAGCTCGGCGACACCCTGAACAGCGCCCAGGACATCACCGTGTTCGCGCCCACCAACGACGCGTTCAAGGCGATGGACCAGGCCACCCTGAAGAAGGCGATGGGTGACCCGAACGGCCTGCTCAAGACCGTGCTCACCTACCACGTCATCCCGGGCAAGCTCACCCCCGAGCAGCTCGCCGGCACCCACAAGACGCTCCAGGGCGACTCGGTGACCGTCGAGGGCAGCGGCGAGGAGTTCACCGTCGACGGCGGCGCCAAGGTGATCTGCGGCAACGTGCAGACCGCCAACGCCACCGTGTACATCATCGACGGCGTGCTCGCCCCGAAGGGCTGACCCACCCGCACCGCACGGCGGCCCCGCAGACCGGAGACGGTCTGCGGGGCCGCCTGCTGCCCGGGCCGGTCAGCGGGCAGCCGGGAACGCCTCGACGCGGGATCGCAGCACGCACAGCTCGTTGCCCTCGGGGTCGGCCAGCACGACCCACGGCTGCTCGCCCTGGCCGATGTCGACCCGTGTCGCTCCCAGGGCGAGGATCCGCTCGACCTCGGCGTCCTGGTCGCGGTCGGTCGCGTTGACGTCGAGGTGCACGCGGTTCTTGACCGTCTTCGGTCCGTCCGGCGTGCGCACGACGAGCACCGTCGGCCCCGCGCCGGGCGGCCCCGACAGCTCGCGGTACCAGTCCTCGGGCCCGTCCGAGGTGTCGCTGACCTGGTAGCCGAGCACCTCCGCCCAGAAGGAGCCGACCTTCTCGACGTCCTGGCAGTCGATGACGATCTCGCTGAGTCGGCAGGCCATCCCCGGTCCTCTCGTCGGTGGTGGCGCCGGACGCTACCGCCCCCCCGCCGCCCGCGCCGTCATCGACGGGCCAGCGCCAGGACGTCGTCGACCTGGGAGCGGGCGACGTCGACGTCGGGTGCCGGGAACAGCGCGATGCTGTGCACTCCGGCGGTCTCCAGGGCGCCGAGGTGGGCGGCAGCGTCGTCGAGGGTGCCGATCGGGCCGATCTCGGCCCACCAGTCGTCGGGCATGTCCCGGACTCCCTCGAGGCCGCGGTCGCGCTGCAGGGCGACGAGGTCGTCGACGAACGGCAGGGCCGCGACGCCGGGTGTCGGCTCGGCCAGCCGCTCGGCAAGCCAGGGGGCCATGATCTCGTGCGCGGTCTCGCGCCGCGGCGTCACGCACAGTGGTGCGAAGACGGCGACGTGGAACGGGTCCGGGTGCCCCGCCTGGTCGATGGCCTGCCGGACGTACGACAAGGGGGACGGGTCGGCGAGCACCACCCCGCCCGCCACCCGGCCGGCCAGCGCCAGCGACTTCGGGCCCATGACCCCGGCCAGGACCGGCGGCGGGTCGGCCGGCGGCTGGTCGAGGGCCACGTCGTCGAGGTGCACCTCGCGGCCGTCGAAGGTCACGCGTTCACCCGCGAGCAGCCGGGTCACCACAGTGATGACTTCCTCCAGCGTGGTCAGCGGCGACGGGGTGCGCGCCCCCATCTGCCGCATCCACGACTGCACGCCGTGCCCGATGCCGGGCAGCACCCGGCCGGGCGCGAGGTGGCACAGCGTCGCGATCTCCATCGCGGCGATCGCGGGGTTGCGTGCCACTGCCGGCAGGATCCCGAGGCCGACCTGCAGTCGTTCGGTGACGGCGAGTGCCGTCGCAGCGAGGCTGATGCCACCTGTGTAGAAGCAGTCCTCGATGATCCAGAGCTGGTCGGCGCCGCCCTCGTCGAGCCGGCGGGCCACCTCGGTGACGAAACCGGCGGGAAAGGTGCGGTCGAAGCACATGCCGGTGGCGGCGCGCCGCGGGGCGGTCGTCGTTCCCGGGCCCGATGTCGGTGTCGTCACCCGCGCGACGCTAGCGCTCGGATCCGACGGCGCGGCCGGCACGGGCGGCCCTGGGCGCCCCGGACTGGTCAGGGAGAGCCGGCGGAGCTCGTGCTGGCGCAGGTGCCGCTCGCGGGCAAGGATCCACCGCATGGGCCGCCGCGGTCGTGCGGACGGCGTGTTCTCGACCGGACTGGTTCTCCCCGCTGTGCTCCTGGTGGGGTGTTCGGGTCCGAGCGAGCACGCCGGACCAGCGACGCCCGGCCCGAGCAGCCCGCGCCCGACGTCGTCGGCCGGTGACGGGATCCGTGGTCAGTTCGACGTCGGCGGTGGTCGCCACCTGTTCCTGGAGTGTCGCGGTACGGGCACCCCGACGATCGTGCTGGACGCCGGTGGCGGGGACGACCACTCGACCTGGAGCTCGGAGATCCTCGACCCGCTGCGGGCGGCCGCCCGGACCTGCGTGTACGACCGCGCGGGCACAGGGCTGAGTGACGCACCGCCGGAACACCGGCGGCTGATGGCCGACGTCGTGGACGATCTCGATGCGCTCCTCGCCGCTGCGAGGGTGTCCGGTCCCTACCTGTTCGTCGGCACCTCCTTCGGCGGTCAGGTGGCGCTGGCAACGGCCCTGCGGCACACCGACGAGACGGCCGGCCTGGTCGAGATCGACTCGGACTGGCCCAGTGCGGATCCGGCCAGGGACGCTCTCCACAGCGTGCTGACCCGGGCCCAGTGGAAAGTGATCGCCGAGGGTGACAGCTGGGACAGCCCGGACAACCGCGAGGGCGTCGACTACCAGGCCACGCTCCCCGAGACCGAGAAGCTCGTCCACCGCCTTCCGGGGGTCCCGGTACGCGTCCTGACGGCGACCCGCGTCGACCCCAGCTGCCCGCTCCTCTGGGACTGCGCGCTCATCCAGAAGCGGAGCATCGCCTTCCAGAAGCAGTGGTTCCGGCTCGGCGACGGAGTGAGCCGCCGGCTCGTCGACAGCGGGCACGTCATGCACCACGAGGTGCCCCGCCTCGTCGCAGAGGAGGTCCTCGCCACCCTCGCCGAGGCGCGAGCCTGACCGGCCGTCACCGTCGTGACCGCGCTCAGGCGACGATCACGAGGTTGGCCATGTCGACCACCGGCCGGTAGCCCAGGTCGGCGTAGATCTTGTTCGACGTCGGGTTCGCCTGGTCGGTGAACAGGCACACGCGCACACCCTGGGCCCGGAGACGCGCGGACACCTGGGCGACCGCGTTGCTCGCCCAGCCGCGACCGCGCTCGGCCGGTGGCGTGTAGACCGGGCCGAGGCGCGCTACCCCGAACGCCGGTGGGTTCGCACCGGCGAGGTGCACGCGCTCGCCGGTGTCGTCGACCCAGAACCAGAGCGACCTGGCACGGATCCTGCGCAGCATCTCCTCCGGGTCGCGGAGGCCGTGCGCGCTGGCGCCCCGCGGCCGCCCCGCCTGCTCGTCGGCGTCACCCATGAACGCCTCGAACCACTCGGTGGCCAGCCCCAGGTCGCGCTCGGTCGCGGCCACCAGCCGACCCGGGACCCGGGCGGGTCGCACCAGCTCGTCGAGCTCGTGCAACCGCGTGTGCTGGGCGACCGCGACACGGCCGCCCTGGAGCCGGGCCAGCTCGGTGGCACACACCTGCACGGCGGGCAGGGCCCCGTTGATGCCGGGGATCTCCTCGCCGCGGTCGTGGCACGCGCGGGCCAGGGCCAGTGCTGCCTCGTCCGGCATCGGCAGCAGGAACGGTGGGTAGGGCGCCGTCCGCACCGCCGCCCCGACCACTGCGCCGGCGCCGTCCCTGACGACCAGCCACCAGTCACGGTCGGGTTGCTCGCTGCCGGTTGCCTGCTGCGACAGCACCCGGTGGGCGACCGTGCTCACGACGGTGCTGACGACCGGGTCGGCGGCCAGGTGATCGCCCGCAGCCGAGAGGAACTCCGCCGGGTCCGCGCAGAACTCGAGGGTGAGCCCGGTCCGACCCGCGGTCATCCGGGCAGGCTAGCCACCGACGGCGTCGCAGCCCCATCGTTTGTCCGTCGGGCGCTCACACGAGGCGGCGGCCGCGGGCCGTGAGGGTGCCGGCTCGGCGTCGACGCAGCGAGTCGGCGACCAGCGCGCCGAAGGTCACGACGGACGCGGGGTGCGCGAGGGCGTCCGGCCAGGCCCGGCCGCCGGTGCGGCGGGCCGTGACGACACGGCCCGCCACCGCGGCGGCGTAGCCGACCAGCCCGGCGCGGGAGCCGCGCAGCGCGGCGGCAGGCGGCACGACGTAGACGATGCCGAGGGCGGCGACGACGGCCGCCGCTCCGATGGGGGAGCCGAAGGCCGACCAGAGCGACTTCGCGTAGCCCTCGCGCAGCGCCGGCCACCCGTCGTACATCCGGCAGGTGGCGAGCTCGGTGCCGTCGACGACCGTGCCGCGGCCGCCGGTGCGCTTCACCGCGCGCAGCAGGGCGACGTCCTCGAGCATCTCGTCGCGGACGGCGGCGTGCCCGCCGGCCCGGTCGTACGCCTCGCGGTCGACGACCACCAGCTGGCCGTTGGCAGCGGCGAGCGACTCGCGCGGGGTCTGCTCGGCGACGCGCAGCGGGAGCATGGTGAGCCAGGACCACTGCAGCAGGGGCTGCACCAGCCGCTCGGCGACGGTGTCCGCCACCTGGCGCGGGTACGGCGACACCAGGTCGAGGCGGCTCCACCGCAGCAACGCCACCGCCGAGGCGACCGCGTGCGGGGCGAGCACGACGTCGGCGTCGACGAAGACGAGAACCGTGGCGTCGGTCGACGCATCGGCGAGCTGCTGGCAGGCCCACGGCTTGCCCCACCACCCGTCGGGCAGCGGCGCGCCGTCGAGGACCAGCACCCGCTGGTCGGCGCCGGCGACCCGGCGTACGACCTCGGCGGTGCCGTCGGTCGAGCCGTCGTCGAGCACCAGGATGCGCAGGTCACGGACGTTGGTCTGGCGCAGCAGCGCGCGCAGGCACGGCTCGACCCGACGCGCCTCGTCGCGCACAGGCAGCAGGACCGCGACCGGCTCGGCGACGGGCGGTGGGTGCACCGGCGGCGTACGCAGCCGACGGGAGTTCCACACCGCGTGCACCGTGCCCGCGACGGCCACTGCTGCGCCGAACCGGGTCAGTGCCGTCACGGGCGTGACTGCCACAGCGACCACAGGTACGGCAGCACGAGCACGCCGAGCGCGACGCCACCGACCACCGCGACCGACGTCGTTCCGAACCAGAAGACGTTGCCGAGGACGTAGCCGAGCCAGGTCCAGCCG
This sequence comes from Actinomycetes bacterium, assembly GCA_038246545.1. Lineage (GTDB taxonomy): Bacteria > Actinomycetota > Actinomycetes > JACCUZ01 > JACCUZ01 > JBBRVW01. The sequence continues at coordinate 125,173 of JBBRVW010000002.1, forward strand.
AGCAGGGCGGCGGGCACCGACCCGTCGGACGGGGGTGTGCCGTCGCGGGGCAGCACGACGGTGAGCAGCAACATCATCAGCGCGCCGACGGCGAGCCAGCCGGCGAAGTTGGTGAGCGGGATGCCGTCGACGCCGGGGAACGACGGCTCCGGGTCGGCCCAACGCCAGTGCCCGTCGCCGACCATCTGCGGGTCGAGGAACACGTCCCACGCCATCAGGCCGAACGCGCCGAGCGGCACGACCCAGTGCCGGGTCAGCCGGCGGGCGGCCAGGAGCACCGGGTAGCCCATCATCGTCCAGGCCAGCGGGACCACCAGCGGGACGTCGTAGAGCTCGGGGCCGAGGGTGCCGCGGTAGGAGTAGCCGCCGAAGGGCACCCCGGTGTGCACGCCCATGGCCTCCGCGGCGAAGCCGCCACCGGCGGTCACGACGACGAGGCCCAACGCCCACGCCGGCCCGCGGTGCACCAGCGCGTGCACGGCGCAGGTCGCCGCGGCGAGCACCACGACGGCGATGGTCACCTGGCGCAGCCGTTCGCCGTCGACGAGCGGGTAGGCGATCTGCGCGGCGACCGTCAGCGCGAGCAACAGCCACGGGACGGCCGCCGCGGCGGCGCCGGGCCGGTCGCGCGACGCCCACGTGACGTCGTACGACCGGGTGCGGCTGGTCATCGGCGCCAATGCCTGCGGTTGCCCATGACCACGCGTGCGGCGGTGCGGCCGGAGGCGCCGAAGACACCGCCGCCGGGGTGGGTCGACGCACCGGTGAGGAACAGGCCGCGCACCGGCGTACGGTAACCGGCCAGCTCGGGCAGCGGCCGGTAGGCGAACATCGAGTCCAGCCCCATCTCGACGTGCATGACGTTGCCGCGGCGCAGCCCCAGCTCGCGCTCCAGGTCGAGCGGGGTCTGCACGTGCACCTGCTCGATGCTGCTGGTGAAGCCGGGAGCCGCCTTCTCGACCTGCGCCACGATGCGGTCACCCTCGCGCTCGCGGATGTCGTCCCAGTGCTCGCCGGTGGTCAGCTCGTAGGGGTGCCACTGCGCCCAGGCCGTCACGACGTGCTTGCCCGGTGGGGCGAGGCTCGGGTCGAGGGTGGTCGGCGTCATCACGAGGACTGCCGGCTCGGCCGGCGTGCGGCCCGCGCTGAAGTCGCCGTGCGCCGACCGCAGGTGGGTACGGGTCGGCGCGAGCAGCTGCATCGAGGCGTGCACGTCGCACGCCGGGTCGTCGGCGCTCGGGTAGCGCGGCAGGTCGTTCGTGGCGAGCCGGACCACCATGCCGATGCCGTTGCCGACCCGGACCGCGCGGCTCGCGCGGGCGAGCAGCGCCTCGTCGCCGATCAGCTCGAGGGTGGTGAGCACGTGGCAGCCGGCGACGACGGCTCCCGAACGGATGTGCTCGCCGCTGTCCGTGAGCACGCCGGTGACGCGGTCGCCGTCGCGGGTGATGCGAGCGACGCCGTCGCCGGTCCGGACGCTCCCGCCCGTCCTGGTGAGCCGGGTGGCCAGCGCCGCGGTCAGGGCACCGGACCCGCCGACGGCGCGACCCGGCGGCATCCGGTGCATCAGCGCGTTCCAACCGACCAGGTCGGCGGTGGCCACCTCGTGCGTCGGCGGGCCGGACTGGGCGCCGAGCCAGGACAGCGCGGTCTTGAGCCGCTCGTCGGTGAAGTGCTCGTCCAGCAGCTGGTCGGCCGGCTGCAGGAACTGCCGGGACAGCTCGAGGCCGTCCGTGCCGGCGGCCTTGCCGACGCCCCACAGGTGCCGGCCCAGCCGACCCGGCGACGGCACGTCCTGGAAGGCGGCGAAGACCCGCTCGTTGCGGTCGGCCCAGTCCGTGGCGAAGGCGCGGTACGCCTCGGCGTCGCGTTCGCCGCAGACGGCGGCGATCGACGTACAGGTGCGGTCGAGGTCGACGTGGAACGTGATCGCCCGCTGCTCGCCGGTGGCGGGGTCGCCGAACGGGGCGAAGCCCCACGGGTCCATGTCGAGGTAGGTGAGGCCGCACTCGTGCAGCCGGAGGTCCTCGACGATGCCGGTGTGCCGCACCATGATGTGCGCGCTCGACCCGCGGTCGACGTGGTAACCGGGCCAGCGCTCGACGGTCGACACCGCGCCGCCGATCACGGTGTCCTTCTCGACCACCTCGACGGCCAGCCCCTCGCGGGCCAGGTAGCAGGCCGCGACCAGCGCGTTGTGCCCGCTGCCCACGACCACGACGTCGCGGGTGATCGGCACCCCGCGAGTCTCGCACCGGCCCCGTCAGCAGGTCGTCGCCGGGCAACCGTCAGACGTCGTACGAGCGGCCGGCGAGGGTGCCCTCGACGCCGAGCACCGCGAACCGGGCGAACAGCTCCTCGCTGTACCAGCCGAGCTCCGCGGTGCGCCGGACCGCCTCGACGTGCGGCGCCTGCCGGTAGGCGAACTCCGACAGCGCCGCGGGGGAGTCCCAGAGGCTGAAGGTGCCCTGAAGCCCGACCGGCGCCTCGCCGATGCCGACGGCGAGCCGCAGCCCGGGCGTCATCCGGAGGTCGGCCGACACCGGTGGCACCGCGCGCCAGAACGTCACCAGCCGGCGCGGCGCGATCCGGGCCCGGGTGATGGCGGCGACCGGGCTCCCGCGCTGCTCGGACGGGGTGGGCACCGGGTCCCCGAACGGTCGGTGCCCGGCCCAGGTGCCCCGGCTGGACAGCGGTCGCAGCCGGACCCGCAGCCGCTCCTCGGCCAGCCGGTCCCAGCCGCGGGCGACCGGGCCGTCCTCGAACTCCGCGGCAGCAGCGTCCGACGCCCAGGTCGCGAGGATGCCCCAGTGCCGCGGGTCGGCGTCGCGAACCGTGAAGGTGCGGCCGTCGCCGGTGCCGAGCAGCTTCGCGAACCGCAGCCCGGCCGTCCGGCGCAGCGGCCGGCGGTCGCGGGCCATCCGGGCCACCGCGTGCGGCACCCGGGAGGCCGGGACGCCCCAGAGGTGCAGCGTGACCAGGGCAGGCGTCGCCGCGGCGTCGCTCAGGGCTGCCCCGCAGGGCCCGGACTGCACGGTTGTTCGGTCACGGTCGGTGACGGTAGCCGACGATCCGCGCCCGGCCGCCGGCCGCTCGGCCGGGCAGCCGTCTCACCTGGTGCGACGGCACCGTCAAGGTGCAATGGGAAGGCGCCGACGTGGGTACTGGACGTCCAGACTCCCCGCCGAGGTCCCCCGCCCGGCGGTCGTCCCTGACCGGAAGTCGCACCCTCGTGACCATGACCGCCCCCGCGGTGTCGGACACCACGGCACCGGCGACTCCTGCCCACCGGGGCGTCACCAGCACGCGGGCGCGCGCCGCCCGCTGGGTGATGACCGGTGGTCTGGTCGTTGCGCTGGCGGTGTCGGTCTGGAGCATGGACCGGGTCCCGCACGCATCCTGGGAGCCGGCCCTGATCGGGCTGCTGCCGTGGGTGGTCGGCAAGTACCTGCTCTGCCCGCTGCGATGGCACGCGCTGTCGTGCAGCGGCCGCACCCGGCGCTGGCACCTGCGGATCTACGCCGAGAGCGAGCTGCTCGGCCTCGCGTCGCCCGCGCACCTGGGCGCCGACCTGTGGCGGATGCACAAGCTGCAGCACACCGGGCTGAGCCGTCCGTCCGCCGTCGCCGAGGTCGCCCTCGACCGACTGGTCGGCGCGCTCGGTCTCACCGCGTTCGTCCTGGTCTCGGGCGCCACCCTGCCGCGCCGGGTCCTGGTCGCCGGCCTGGCCCTCGCCGCCGGGGTGCTCGTCGTGGCCCTCGTCGTACGCCGCCTCAAGCCCGGCCTGTTGGCGTCGCGGCCGATGCCGCCGGCCAGGGTCGTGGCACGCGGAATCGTCATCTCGGTCGCCTACCAGCTGACGATCATGGGTCTGCTCATCGGCGCCGTCGCTGCCATGGGTGAGACGGTCCACCCGCTGGCGCTGCTCGGTGTCTTCGGGGCCAGCCAGGTCGCCGGCATCCTGCCCGGCGTCAACGGCGCCAGCCCCCGCGAGGGGGCCCTGGTCGTCGGTCTCGCGTCCGTCGGCGTCACCTGGCAGGCCGCGCTCGGTGCGGTCGCACTGAGCTCCTTGCTCGCCTGGGTCCCGGCCCTGCTGCTCGGCGGCACGAGCTTCCTGGTGCGCCGGCTGCGCCCCGCCGTCGTCTGACCTCCTACTAGCGTTCCTCCTGTGACGACCAGCGGGCGGATGCTGGCCGTGGCGCACCGGTCCGGCAACACCGTGGCCGGGCTGCGCGAGGCGCTGGCCGCCGGCGTCGACCTCGTCGAGTGCGACGTGCACGCCTACCGCGGCCGGCTCGAGGTGCGCCACCACCGCTCGATGGGCGGCCTGCCGTTCCTCTGGGACCGGGAGGGCGTGGTGCCCCGCAGCCGCCACGGCCGGTTCGAGCTGGGCGACCTGGTCGCGTCACTCGGCGACGACCACCGGCTGATGATCGACCTCAAGGGCGTGCACCCGCGGCTCGCCCCGCAGGTGGCGCGGCTGCTGCGCGAGACCTCCCCCGACCGCTCCCTCACCGTCTGCACCAAGGCCTGGTGGATGCTCGACGCCTTCGACGTGCCGGTACGTCGCGTGCTGTCCGCCGCGAGCCGGCGCGGCGTCGAGCGGCTGCGCGCCCGGGTCGCCGCCGGCCCGGTGCACGGGGTGTCGGTGCGGCTCTCGCTGCTGACCCCGGAGCTGGTGACCGAGCTGCACCGGAGCACCGACCTCGTGATGGCCTGGACCGTCGACGACGCGGCAGCACTCGCGCGGGCCCGCGCGGTGGGTGCGGACGCCGTCATCGGCAAGGATCTCGACCTGCTGCGCACCGTGGTCGCCACGCGCTGACTCCTGCGCGTCCTGCGCGAGCCACCCGCCCTCCGGCGCGGGCAGGTCGCGCATGCCGCGGTGGCGGGCTGACATCGTGGGGGGGTGCACCACGAGGGGACCGGGTCGGAGCCGCCGGAGGCCGTCGCCCCCGAGGCTGCGCGGCCGCCGGTCTGGCGGCACGTGCGACGCACGGCACTGCTCGTGGTCACCGCGGTCTCGCTGTACCTCGTCGCGCCCAGCCTGCTGACGGTGCTGGACGCGTGGCCGCAGCTCGGCGACGTACGGCCGTGGTGGTTCGCCGTCGTCCTGCTGCTGCAGGCGGCCAGCTTCGCGTCGCTGTGGGCGCTGCTGCGCATCGCGCTGCGCTCGAGCACCTGGTCCGAGGTGGCGAGGTCGCAGCTCGCGTCGAACGCCGCCAGCCGGATCATCCCCGGCGGCGCCGCGACGGGCAGCGTCGTGCAGGCGGCGATGCTGGTGCGGTCGGGGCACCGGCCGGTGGAGGTCGGCGGGGCGCTGGGCGCCACCGGCCTGCTCACCACCGGGATGCTCATGACGCTGCCGGTGCTCGCGGTGCCCGCCGTGCTGACCGGGGCCACCCTGCCGCGCGAGCTCGAGGTGGGCCTGGTCGTGTCGCTGGTCGTCGCGGCGGTGCTCGTCGGCGTCGGGTTCGCGGTGCTCACCTGGGACCGCGTGGTGCGGGTGGTCGCCCATGCGGTCGGCCGGCTGGTCGCGGCGGTCCGTCGCAGCACGTCGGCACCGTTGGTGGTGGCCCGGGTGATCGCCGAGCGCGACCGGGTCGCTGCCGCGTTCGAGGGTCGCTGGCTGCAGGCGCTGGCGGCGGCGGCCGGCAACCGGATGTTCGACTTCGGGACCCTGGTGGCCGCCCTGCTCGCGGTGGGGGCCGACGTCCGCCCGAGCCTGGTCCTCGTGGCCTACGTCGCCGCCGTCGCACTCGGGCTGGTCCCGGTCACCCCGGGCGGCCTGGGCTTCGTCGAGACCGGGCTGGCCGGCCTGCTCGTCGTCGCCGGCGCCCCGACCGAGCAGGCGTTGGCCGGCACGCTGCTCTACCGGCTCGCGTCCTACTGGCTGCCGATCCCGGTCGGCGCGCTGGCCTGGGCCGGCTGGCGGGTCGGCCCCCGCCGCGGGTAGCAGTCGTCAGCGGTTCTGAGCCACGTGGCCCCGCCAGGGGGTCGGGAAGCGGACCTCCAGCGGGGCCACTTCGCTCGTGACCACCGTCAGGCGTCGACGCCGACGTCGGCCGCGGTGCCGCCGGTGAGGCGGAGCAGCTCGGCGTACGTCGTGGGGAAGACGGTGTGCGGGTGGCCGGCGGCGGCCCAGATCTCGTCGTAGCGCTCGAGCGCGGTGTCGACGAGGGTGCGCAGCGGCTCGGGGTGCCCGACCGGTGCGACGCCGCCGATCGCGAAGCCGGTGTGGCTGCGGACGAAGTCGGCGTCGGCGCGGTCGACGGAGCCGGCGCCGACCAGGGCGGCGACCTTGGCGGTGTCGACCCGGTGACCGCCGGAGGCGAGCACGAGCAGGGGGGCGCCGTCGGCGGAGAACACCAGCGAGTTGGCGATCTGGGCGACCTCGATGCCGAGCTGGTCGGCGGCCTGCGCGGCGGTGCGGGCGGCCTCGTCGAGGGTGCGGACCTGGCCGGTCGCCCCCAGCTCGCCGAGCCGCGCGGTGACCCGCAGGACCGCGGGATGGGTGTGCATCCGGCGAGGGTAGACCGCGCCGGCGCACCCAGGTGACCTGCACCGGTGCCGCCACGAGCGAACTGGCTCGAGACGCCTGGTCGGGACTACCTTCGGCGTCACCACTGGAGCACATCGCTGCACGGGGGGACGGTGAGCGTGCAGGTCCCGGTCGTCGAGGTGCTTGGACCGGTCACGGTGCGCCACGGCACGGGCGTCGTCGCCGGCGGAGCCCTGGGTGGACGCCGGGCCCGGGTCGCGCTGGTCGCGCTCGCCCTGGCCGAGCGTCCGGTCCCGGCGGAGCGGCTGGCCGACATGGTGTGGGCCGGGGAACCGCCGGTCACGTGGCCGGCGGCGCTGCGCGGCGTCATCTCCGCCTTGCGCGGTGCACTGTCCGAGATCCATCTGGGCGGACAACGGCTCATCGAGACGGCGCCGTCCGGGTACGCGCTCGCAGGCGACGTCCTCGTCGACGTGCGCACGGCACGGGGCAACATCCGCCGCGCAGAGCGCCTCCTCGCGGAGGGACGTTTTGCCGCGGCGCTGGACGAGGTGGGCGGCGCGACGACGGTGGCCGGCGCCGCGTTGCTGCCCAGTGAGGACCTGGCCTGGCTCGCGGCGCACCGTCAGGCATTGGACGAGACGAGGCTGCGCGCCCTGGAGGTGGAGGTCGAGGCTGCTGGCCGGCTCGGCGACGACTACCGGGCCGTCACTGCGGCGAGGGAGGCGGTCGCCCTCGCTCCGGTGGACGAACGGGCGCACCGCGCACTGATCCGGGCTCTCGACGTGGCAGGCAACCGCGCGGAGGCGATCAGCGCCTACGAGCACTGCCGAGCTCTGCTGGCCGACCACCTCGGGGTCGACCCGAGCCGGGAGACCGTCGAGGTGTACCTCGCGGCGCTGGGCAACCCTGTCGGGCGCGGCACCCCGGGGCGGATGCCGCGGGAGCAGTCGTCCTTCGTCGGCCGCGACGCCGAGGCCGAGGAGCTGGCCACGGCCATCACGCGTTCCCGGCTGACCTGCGTGACGGGCCCGGGTGGTGTCGGCAAGTCGCGGCTGGTGCAGCACGTCGCCGCCCAGGCGTCCGGTTTCGAAGGCGGCCGCTACTGGGTGCCGCTCGCCGCACTGTCGGATGACGTGCTGGTGGCCTCGTTCACGGCGCTCACGCTGGGCGCCCGCATCGGCGCGGACGACGCGACCCAGGCGGTCGTGGAGCACCTCGCCCCGCTAGGTCCCACACTGCTCGTCCTCGACGGCGTGGAGCTGGTGGCGGACGGCGTGGCCGAGCTGGTGGCGAACCTGCTCGGCGGCTGCCCCACGGTCACGATCCTGCTCACCAGCCGGGTGGCAGTGGCCGTCGGCAGCGGACAGGTCAACCTGCAGTCGTTGCCCGACCCCGGTGCGGCGACAGGTCGATCGGTGCTCGGGAGCTCCGCCGTGCAGCTGCTCGTCGACCGGGTGCGCGACGGCGGCGGGGTGCTGCCGGTCGATGACCGCACGGCCCCGCTGATAGCCCGGCTGTGCGAACGATGCGGAGGGCTGCCCCTTGCCATCGAGCTGGCAGCAGCCCAGCTGTGCGTCATGCCCGTGGGCGACCTCCTCGACCAGCTCTCCGAGAGCGAGGTCGGCGACGACGACCGGCTCCGGTCCGTCCTGCGCACCGGACACGCCATGCTCGACGGCGAGGAGGCCGCGGTGTTCCGCCGGTTCGCCGTCCTCGAGGGCCCCGTCGGTCTGCCCCTCGTCAAGGCGGTCGTGGTAGGCGCGGACGTGGTGCCGGCCAGAGTCATCCGACTCCTCCGCGAGCTGGCTGCCCGCGGCCTGCTGTCGGTCGACGACAGCGGACCCCGGTCGCTCTACCGCCAGGACGACGACATCCACCGCTTCGCGGGAGAGGAGCTGGACTCCTCGGGGGAGACCGGTGCCACCTTCGAGCGGCTCGCCGACGCCATCCGAACCATCCTGCCCGACGACCCGCGTGCGGCCCCGAACGAGTTCGAGCAGAGGATCACCGACGCACTAGCATCGGTACGTTCGTTGCTGGCCGCTGCCGCCGACGGTTCGGCCGATCACGACGACGGACTCGAGATCGCGTTCCGGCTGCACCGCTACTGGGCCGCGACGAACGTGACTGAGGGACACTTCTGGTTGTCCCGGCTGCTGACGTCCGTGGCGCCGAGCGAGCCGACGGCTTCGCCATGGACACCTGGAGCGACCTACGCCGCCGGATACCTGAGCTACTGGTCCGGTGACGCCGCCCGCGCGGTCGAGGAGTTGCAGGCCGCGGCCGAGATGCTCCGCGGCCGCGACGAGTCCTACCGGGCACGGGCGCTCATCTTCCTCGGTGGCCTCGCGGACGACCTCGACCGCGGGGACGACGCCATCGAGTTCGTCCGCCAGGCGATCGAGGCGGCGTCGGGCTACGGCGTAGATCTGCAGGTGTCGGCCGCGATGGGCATGGCCTGCGTGCTGGCAGAGCGGGCCGATCCGGTGGCCGCCCGTTTCGCCGCCGACGCCGTCGCGCTGGGTCGTGCCGGCGGCTCCGCAGAACAGCTCGCGGCCGCGTTGCCGACGGCTGCGATGGCGTGCTGGCAGGTCGGTGAGCTCGAGGCCGCCCGCGAGTACCTCGCCGCTGCCCGGCCGATGCACACTGGCGGCCGCCGCATCGCCCGGGTGGTGCTGCTATCCGCCGCGACCGGCCTCGCGCTCGCGGACGGTGACGTGGCCGCGGCCGTCGACCATGGGCGCAGCGCCGACCACGAGGCGACAGAGCTAGGCATCGAACGGGAAGTGCCGTTGATCCGCTCCCTGCTGGCGCACGCCCTGCTCGCCGCCGGGGACCCCGTCGGCGCTGCCGCCACCGCCGTCGACGCCATCGTTGCCGCCCGCTCCCTGTCCTTCGACTTCCCCCTGGCCATCTGCCTGGAGACCGCCGCCGTGCTGGCCCATGCCGCCGGCATCAGCCACGACAGCCTCGAGCTCCTGCTTTCCTCCGCCGCCGCCCTGCGGTCTCGCGGGGACCGGCCGGTGCCTCCGACCCTGCGCCGGGCCGTCGCGGCCGTCGGCGGTGACGTCGCCGGCCGAGGCGGGCCCGGACCTGTCGACCGGGCCCGCCTCGACCGGGCCGCCGCCACGGCCCTCGACCTCCTCCGCCCGATGGCCACGACCGTCGTCTAGGTGCGGCCTTTCTTCTTGGGGAGCGCTGTCCACTCGGAGGACGTCAGCTCACGGGTTGCTGCAGCTGCGGAACGTGCGCGTCACTGTTCTCGTGACGGCCTTGCCGCCTCGGGTGAAGACCACCCGTCCGGCCAAGGTATGCAGCGAGCCAGGTGTCAGCCTCGACCCGTCGAGTGTCGCTGACGAGAAGCGTCGCTTGTCCAGGCGCAGGCTGGTCGAGCTGACCGCCCACCCGTGCAAGGGCCGACGCGTGACCCCCACGGCCACACCGACAGGAGGCAGACACGAGACGGGTCCTCTCACGACGACCTTGCCCTGCGCGAAGGATGCCCTCTTGGCGATGCGCAGAGCCGGCAGTAGCACCCGCGCCACCCTGAGCTTGTTGCCGGTGCTGGACTGGACGGACCAGGCGACCCAGGCGCGGCCCCGCGGGGTGCTGGCGATCTGCGGATCGCCGTCGGCCACCGTGCCGCCGGCCGAGAAGCGCACGATCGCCGCGGTAGCCGCGTGCGCCATGTTGACGACCGTGATCGCGCCGCACTCGTTGCTCACGTCGGCGAGCCGACCGCTCGCATCGCCCACCAGGTCATGGGAGTACGGCGTGCACGAGTTGGGGTCGCCGATCAGGCGGGGGCTGGCGAACCCCGTGCCGGTGAACCGCGCCGCCGCGGGGTGGTAGCTCGCGTTGGCGACCGAGGCAACCAGTCGCACGCCGGATCTGGCAGCCGCCAGCCCCAGCGAGCCGCCGGACCACGTGTTCGCCACCGGCGTGAAGCCCGACCAGGCGCCGGCCGTGCCGTGAGCCGAGAAGATCGGATTCGAGATGGAGCCGTATTGCTGGACCGCGATCACCGCGGTCGCGCCGGCGAAGGCCAGTCGGGTGGTGGCCACGCTGTACGGCACGGCGAGCGACTGCGGTGCGGCGGCAAACCCGGGACGGACCTCGATCTCGGTGGTCCCCACGCCCTTGTAGGCGATCGTCCAGATCGTGCCGTCCGGCGCGATCTGGGCGTCCAGCAGCTGTCCGAAGCTGGGCGCGTCAGCGACGTCGGTAGCCGCCGACAGCGGTCCACCGGACTGCGAGGTGGCAACGGCGAGGCGGCCGCCGCGCGGCCCGGTCACCGAGCCGGGGGACGTGTCGTGAAACCACACGAGACTGACGGCGCCGGCCGGGGTGGCAAGGACGCGCAGGCCCGCCGCCGAGGAGACACCGAGCGCGTCGATGACCTGGACGCCGCCGGCGCAGGCGGTCGCGCCGACCGGCAGGGTGCACAGGTGCAGCCTCCTGGTGGCGGCCGCTGCTGCGGAGTCGTCGGCGATCCACCCGATGTAGCCAGTGCCGGTGCCGTCGGTCGCGACGTCGTACCCGTACAGCTGGGTGTTGTCCTGCAACGTGGTCGGGACACCGACGAGGCCCGCGTGCGGTGCGGTGGCGGTGGCTGTGGCGGCGACGGTTGCGGACTGTGCGCCCGCCGCGGGGGCGAGCGCGCCCAGCAGGGCGAGTGCGACCGCGACAGTGAGCGCCCTGCGGCGACGGTGGTGACGGCTGGGTGCGAACATGGGGTCCTCCCTGGGGGCACAGCGGGTTGGTGTCACGCGACGGCTCGGAAAGGCGACAAGGCGGTCAGCCATGGAGGGCGCCGACCTTGAGAGCGGTGAGCTTCGAGTCCAGCGCCGTGCCGTCATAGGTGCTGCAGCTCATCGTGACCACACCGGCGCTGGTCAACGTGAGCAGGTCCTGGACCACGACGACGGCGCGATCGGCGTCTCCGAGGCCGCCGATGCGCACGTGGCTGCTCTCTCCGGTGCTCAGGTTGCACTGCGCGGCCTGCGGGTCGTTGCCCAAGTCGGTGTTGAAGATGACCGTCTTGCCGAACAGTGCGTAGAGCCCGGCCGGCAGAGTGAGGCTGACGACGGTGACAAGAGAATTGTTGATGCTGACAGCGTTGCTCCGGGCGATGTAGGCATCGCTGGCACCGGCCGCACCTGTGGCGCCCGTCGCGCCCGTCGCGCCCGTCGCTCCCGTCGGCCCGGCCGGACCTTCGGGTCCCTGCTGTCCGGCGGTCCCGGCAGCCCCCGTGGCCCCGGCGGGGCCCTGGACTCCTTGCGGGCCGGTCGGGCCCGCCTGGTTCCACTGGAGCGAGGTCTCCGAGGACTTGCACTTGGTGACGGAGGCGTCGATCACTCGCAGGGTGCCGCCGCTCTTCGTGTAGCAGCTGCTGACGACGTTGCCGTCGGGGATGGCTGCGTACGCGGCGCCGGCACTGAGCACCAAGCCGCCCGCAACCAGGGCGGTGACACCTTTCCATCGTGCACGCTTCATGACCTTCTCCTCGCGATGAGCCGTGACGGGATCTGCACCTAGCAGATTCCGGTCGCGTAACGGATGAGTAATGCCGTCACGAAGCCGGCGTCGGCCGGGACTTGACGCGGTGTCCAAGGGTGGGGCTACTGTGGGACTCGTTCGAACATGTGTTCGACTACCGGGTAGACCGCCCGGCGCCGCGGACTCGACCCCCGCGGTGCCGGGCGGGCCGGTCCAGCCAGCTCCGGGAGGGCACCATGACCCGTCGGTACGACGACCCGGTCGAGGTGCGGCGGCGTGACGACGATCCGGCGGAGTTCCTCTGGCGCGGCCGGTTCTACGCGGTGCGCGAGGTGCTCGCGCGCTGGGTGGAGACCGGTGCCTGGTGGCAGTCGGCCCGTGGCGCGGAGGCCGCGACGGGCAGCGCGCCGGCGGCCGACATGGCGGGGGAGCGCGAGGTGTGGCGGGTGGAGGCGACCCGCGGCCAGGTGCACGGCGCCGGGGTCTACGACCTGTGCTTCGACTGGTCCGCGGGCGGCTGGACGCTGCTCCGCGCGCAGGACTGAGGGTGGTGGCGACGATGACCGGTCCCGACGTCCAGCGGCCGCCGGTGGCGGCCGCGGCCCGTGACCTGCTCGGCACCGCCCGGCACGACCTGGCCACCGCGATGACCACGTCAGTGGCCACCGAGCGCTACGCCGCGGCCCACCTCGCGGCGCTGCGCACCGCGGCCGCGGTGCTCGCGGTCCGCACCCGGCCGGACAGCACCACCCGTGGCCGGCCGCGCACCGTGTGGTCGGTGCTGCCGCAGGTGGCCCCCGAGCTCACCGAGTGGGCCGGGTTCTTCGCCGCGGGCGCCACCAAGCGGGCCGCCGCCGAGGCCGGCCTGACCCGTGCGGTCACCGCCCGCGAGGCCGACGACCTGCTCCGCGACGCGCAGACCTTCCTCGCGCTGGTCGAGACCACCCTCGGGCTGGCCCACCAGCCGGTGCTCCCGCAGCACGTCGAGCTGGCCTCGTACGACACCTTCGCCCGGCGCGCCGGCTAGCCGGCGACCCGACCGATCCGACACCTCGACCCGACACGATGGCACCCGTCTCCGGCGACCCGTTCGTCCACCTGCACGTCGCCTCCGGCTACTCGCTGCGCTACGGCGCCTCGCACCCGCACGTCCTGGTCGAGCGGGCCGTCGAGCACGGCATGGACACCCTCGCCCTCACCGACCGCGACGGCGTCTACGGCGCGGTGAAGTTCGCCCGGGCCGCCCGGTCCGCGGGCATCCGCCCGGTGCTCGGCGTCGACCTGGCGCTGGAGCCGACCGGGCTGCTCGCCGCACCACTGGCGCACCCGTCGCTCGCCGGCCGCCCGGGCGCTTCGTCTGCTGGCGCGCTCCGCACACCCGCCCGCGGTGGTGCGACGGTCGACCCGCGGCACCCGCGGGTCACCCTGCTGGCCCGCGACAAGGCGGGCTGGGCGGCGCTGTGCCGGCTGGTGTCGGCCACCCACCTGCGCGGCGAGCGCGGCCGCCCGGTGAGCACCCTCGACCTGGTCGCCGAGCACGTCCGGGCCGCGTCCGACGCCGGGGGCGGCCTGCTCGTGCTGCTCGGCCCCGGCTCCGAGGTGGGCCGGGCCCTCACCGCCCGCCGCCCCGACCTCGCGCGCACGGTGCTGTCCCGGTGGTACGACGCAGTCGACCGCGCCGACCTGCTGCTCGAGGTGGTCTCGCACCGCGGTCCCGACGACCGGCCGCGGGCCGCCCGGATGCTCGGGCTGGCGGTCGAGGAGCGGCTCACCGCGGTGCTCTCCAACGCGGTGCGCTACGCCGACCGGTCCGACGCCCCGACCGCCGACGTGCTCGACGCGTCCCGGCGGCTGGTCGCCCTCGACGCCCGGCACGTCGACCGGGTCACCGCCGAGGGCTATCTCAAGTCCGGCAAGGAGATGGCGGAGGTCGCGGGCGAGGTGGCGGCCGCGGCCGGGCTCGACCAGCAGGCCGCCCGCCGGCTGCTCGCCGCGACCCGGCGGGTCGCCGACCGGTGCGCCGTCGACCCGCGCGCCGACCTCGGCATGGGCGAGGTGCACTTCCCCGACCTCGACGTCCTCGGCGCGGCAGAAGGCACCGGCGGCGACCGGATCGCGGTGGTCGACAAGGTCGGTGCGGCGCAGGCGCTGCTCCGGGAGCGCTGCGAGGCCGGGCTGGGCCGGCGGGGGATGCCGGCCACCGCCGAGGTGCGGCGCCGGCTCGACGACGAGCTGCACGTCATCGAGACCCTCGGCTACCCGTCGTACTTCCTCACCGTCGCCGACGTCGTCGACCTGATCCGCGACATGGGGGTGCGCGCCGCCGCCCGCGGGTCCGGCGCGGGCAGCCTGGTCAACTACCTGCTCGGCATCTCCGGGGTCGACCCGATCCGGCACGGCCTGCTCATGGAGCGGTTCCTCTCGCCGCTGCGCGAGGCGCTGCCGGACGTCGACGTCGACGTCGAGTCGGCCCGGCGCACCGAGGTCTACGAGAAGATCCTCGAGCGCTTCGGCGGCGAGCGGGTCGCCTGCGTCTCGATGATGGACACCTACCGGGTGCGGCACGCGATCCGCGACGTCGGCGCCGCGCTCGGCATGCCGCCCGGTGAGATCGACCAGATCGCCAAGGCGTTCCCGCACATCCGGGCCCGCGACGTGCACGACGCGCTCGCCGAGCTGCCCGAGCTGCGCGCCTCCCGGCTGGGGTCCGGCCAGCTCGACCTGCTGTTCCGCATGGTCGCGCGCCTCGACGGGCTGCCGCGGCACGTCGCGCTGCACCCGTGCGGGGTGCTGCTGTCCGACACCACGCTGCTCGACCGCACACCGGTCGAGGCGAGCTGGCTGGGCTTCCCGATGAGCCAGTTCGACAAGGACGACGTCGAGGAGCTCGGCCTGCTCAAGCTCGACGTGCTCGGCATCCGGATGCAGTCGGCGATGGCCTACGCCCTCGACGAGGTGCGCCGGGTCGACGGCGTCGAGGTCGACATCGACGACCAGTCCCAGGTGCCCTTCGACGACCCGGCGACCTTCGCGCTGGTGCAGTCGACCCGCACCCTCGGCATGTTCCAGATCGAGTCGCCGGGGCAGCGCGAGCTGGTCGGGAAGTTCGGGCCCGAGACCTTCGGCGACCTCATCACCGACATCTCGCTGTTCCGGCCCGGCCCGGTCAAGAGCGACATGGTCACGCCGTTCCTCCGGGCCCGGCAGGGCTGGACCGAGCCCGAGTACCTGCACGAGGACCTGCGCTACGCGCTGGAGGAGACCTGCGGCGTCGTCGTCTTCCACGAGCAGGTGCTCGAGATCGTCGCGACCTTCACCGGCTGCTCGCTGGCCGAGGCCGACGAGGTGCGCCGTACCCTCGGTGCGCCCGGCGGTCAGGACGAGATCGAGGTGTGGCTGCGGCCGCGCGCCTACGCCCGCGGCTACGACACCGCGACCGTCGACCGGGTGTGGGAGGTGCTCAAGGCGTTCGCGTCGTTCGGCTTCTGCAAGGCGCACGCCGCCGCGTTCGCGCTGCCGACCTACCAGTCGGCGTGGCTCAAGGCGCACCACACCGCGGCGTTCCTCGCCGGGGTGCTCACCCACGACCCCGGCATGTACCCGAAGCGGCTGATCCTCGACGACGCCCGCCAGTTCGGCATCGCGGTGCTGCCGCTCGACGTCAACCGCTCCGACGCCACCTACCGCCTCGAGCTGCTCGACGACACCCCCCAAGACCTGTCAGCCTCTGGACGCCGTATACGGCGTCCAGAGGCTGACAGGTCGCAAGCGGTGGCAGGACCAGCAGGGGAGCAGGGCTGGCCGTGGCAGGAGCGACCGGGGCGCTACGGCATCCGGCTGTCGCTGGCGGAGGTCAAGGGCATCTCGGAGGCCGAGGTCGCCCGGGTGGTCGCCGGCCGGCCCTACGGCTCGGTGGCCGACTTCTGGAACCGCGCCTCGGTGTCCCGGCCGGTCGTCGAGCGGCTGGTGCTCGTCGGCGCGTTCGACGGGCTGTACTCCCTCGGGTCGGTGGTGGCCGTCACCCCGGGCCGGCACGTCCACGGCGGCAGCCGCCGGCTGACCCGGCGCGACCTGCTGCTCCAGGTCGGCGAGCTCGACCGGTGGGGGCGGGCGGTCGCCCGCGGCGGCGGCCGGACCCGCAGCCGCTCCGCCGGCCGCGCCGGGGTGCTCGCCGCCGGCCGCAGCCGCACCGACATCACCGTCGCCGCGACGCAGGGCGAGGCGCTGACCACCGTCGAGCGCCCCGACGTCCGCACGCTCGCCGCCCGCCAGTCGCAGGCGTCCCGGCCGGTGGCGGCCCGGCCGGTCCAGCTCGCCCTCGAGCTCGACGACGCACCCGGCTCGATCGAGCCGAGCGGCCTGCCCGAGCTCACCGGTGCCGAGCGGGTGCGGGCCGAGCTCGAAGTGCTCGGCCTGGACGCGACCCGGCACGTCGTCGACTTCTACGAGCCGTTCCTCGCCGCGATCCGCGCCACCCGTGCGCCCGACATGGTGCACTGCCGCAGCCAGGCAGAGGTGCTCGTCGCCGGGGTGAAGGTCGCCACCCAGACACCGCCGATCCGGTCCGGCCGGCGCGTCGTCTTCGTCACCCTCGACGACGCCCGCGGCCCGGTCGACGCCACCTTCTTCGAGGACGCCCAGGGTCCCTACGCCGCGACGCTGTTCCACTCCTGGCTGCTGGTCATCCGCGGCCACGTCCGGCGCACCGGCCCGCGCGGGGTGTCGCTGCGGGCCACCGGCTGCTGGGAGCTGCCCGCACTGCACGAGGCCTGGCTCGGCGGGGGGCTCGACGCCGTCGCCGCGGCGATGGCCGAGACCGGACCGGTCACCGACCGGTCGGTGACCGGGGCCGCCGAGAGCCGCTCGAGCCGCCCGGTCATGACCCGGCCGCCCACCGGAGGCGGACCCACCGTCTACGAGCCGCGCGAGCAGGGCGGCCGGGCGGCCGGCGGCATGGGCAACAAGGTCGACCGGAGCGGGGCCGACCGGAACCGCCCGCCGGACGACGGTGGCATCACCCGTCGGGTGCTGGTGCACCCGAGCGGCTTCCGCCAGTCGCCGTACGCCGACATCAAGCCGCCGGGCGACGACGCCAAGGACGCCAAGACCGCCGCGCGCCAGGAGGCGGCACGGGCTGACTCACGACCCCGGCGGCCGGCGCCGCGCAAGCTGTGGCACTCCAGCCCGGGCAGCTCCGGTGGCTGACCGAACCGGGATGAGCGGGTCACCACGAGCGCCGCTCAGTAGCCTGAGGCCGTGCCCTCCTCAGCCCGCACCGACGAGCTCGACCGCAGCACCCGCACCCCGCGCACCGCGGTGGTGTGGGACGCGCTGCGCGACCTCGCGACCGGCGGCGACCCCCACCGGCCGCTCGACGTCGTCGACGTCGGCGGCGGCACCGGGGGGTTCGCCGTGCCGCTGGCCCGGCTCGGCCACCGGGTCACCGTGGTAGACCCCAGTCCCGATGCCCTCGCCGCCCTGCAGCGCCGGGCCGGCGAGGCCGGGGTCGAGGTCCGTGCCGTCCAGGGCGACGCAGCCGGCCTGCTCGACGTCGTCGACGCCGGCAGCGCCGACCTGGTGCTCTGCCACGGCGTCCTCGAGTACGTCGACGACCCGGTGCCCGCCCTCGCTGCACTCGCGTCGGCGCTCCGGCCCGGCGGCACCCTCAGCCTGCTGGTCACGTCCCGCAACGCTGTCGTCCTCGCCCGGGCGATGGCCGGCCGGTTCGCCGAGGCCCGGCACGCCCTCGACGACCCCGACGGTCGCTGGGGGCCGGGCGACCCGCTGCGGCGCCGCTTCACCGAGCCGGTGCTCACCGCCCTGCTCGCCGCCGCCGGCCTGCGCGTCGAGGGGCTGCACGGCGTCCGCACCGTCGCCGACCTGGTCCCGGGCGCCCTGGTCGACGGCGAGCCCGGTGCTGCCGAGGCGCTCGTCGACCTCGAGACGGCCACGGCCGCACTGCCCGAGTTCCGGGCGCTCGCGACCCAGCTGCACGTCCGTGCCACCACCCGTCGCTGACGTCGAGGGCGACCACCACCGATGAGCCGCAGCCAGCAGCTGCACCGGCCGGGGCCGCCGTCCGGGCCGCCGGGTGACGACACCGGCTGCCCGATGCTGCACGTCGACATGGACGCCTTCTACGCGTCCTGCGAGCTCATCAGCCGCCCGGAGCTGAAGGGGACGCCGGTCATCATCGGCGGCGGTTCGCGCGGCGTGGTGCTGTCCGCGACCTACGAGGCGCGCAGCTACGGCGTGCACTCGGCGATGCCCATGACCCGGGCCCGGCGGCTGTGCCCCCAGGCCACCGTCGTCGAGCCGAGCCACGGTCTCTACTCCACGGTCTCCGCCGGGGTGATGGAGATCTTCCGGTCGGTGACTCCGATGGTCGAGCCGCTCTCGCTCGACGAGGCGTTCCTCGACGTCTCCGGAGCGATCCGCCGGCTCGGCCGGCCGAGCGAGATCGGCCAGCTGATCCGCGACCGGGTCGCCGACGAGCAGGGCATCACCTGCTCGGTCGGCATCGCCTCGACCAAGTTCGTCGCCAAGCTGGCCTCCACCCGCAGCAAGCCCGACGGCCTGCTCGTGGTCCCGGCAGCCGACGTGGTGGCGTTCCTGCACCCGCTCCCGGTCGGCGCCCTGTGGGGGGTGGGGGAGAAGACCGAGAAGGAGCTGACCCGGCTCGGGCTGCACACCGTCGGCGACATCGCCCACACCCCGGCGCAGACCCTGGTGCGCGCTCTCGGTCAGGCGACCGGCTCGCACCTGCACGCACTGTCCTGGGGCCGCGACGAGCGCAGGGTGGTGCCGCACGAGCCGGACAAGAGCATCGGCGCCGAGGAGACCTTCGCCCGCGACGTCGACGACCCCGACGTCGTCCGGCGCGAGCTGCTGCGCCTGGCCGAGCGCACCGCGGGGCGGCTGCGCAGCGCCGGCCTGGCCGGCCGCACGATCAGCATCAAGATCCGGTTCGCCGACTTCACCACGATCACCCGGGCGCGCACCCTGCCGGAGGCCACCGACGTGGCCGCCGTCCTCTACGCCACCGCCCGCCAGCTCTACGAGGCGCTCGGCCTGGACCGGGCCCGGCTCCGGCTCGTCGGCATCCGGGTCGAGGGCCTGACCGAGTCCGAGTCCGCACCGCACCAGCTGCTGCTCGGGGAGCGCAGCCAGGGGCGTCGGGAGGCCGAGCAGGCCGCCGACAAGGCCGCCCGCCGCTTCGGTCACGGAGTGGTGCAGCCGGCCAGCCTGGTCGACCCCCGCCGGGCCGCCACGACCGGGACGTCGCCCGGCACCGGTGACGGCGTCAGCCGGAACGGGCCCGACGGACCGCCGTACGAACGCGCGCCACGTCGCGGTCGCACCGATCGCTGAGCCGGTCATCCGAGGGGGGCCGACCGGCGGAAGAGTGATCGTCCGTACCCACCGTTCTTCACAGGCTTCCCGGTCCGGGTTTCATCTGACCCTCCGGGCGCATATCCTGGGTCTACGCACCTCATGGGTCGCGAACCCTGCACCTGGACGACTGTCCCCGAGGAGGAGTCCGTGCCGCTCTCCGAGCACGAGCAGCGACTGCTCGAGCAGATGGAGCGCGCCCTCTATGCCGAGGACCCGAAGTTCGCGTCCTCGCTGCGCGGCAAGGACCCCCGGAGCAACTTCCGCCGGCGCGCCCTGCTGGCCGGTCTCGTGTTCCTGGTCGGTGTGGTCCTGCTGATGACCGGCCTGGTCGCGCAGCAGGTGCCCGTCAGCATCGTGGGCTTCGTCCTCATGCTGGCGTCCGCGTTCTTCGCCGTCACGAGCTACCGGGCCGTGACGACCGCCGCCAAGCTCGGTGTCGTCGACCCCAGCGGGGTCCGGCGCCCACCGCAGAAGGCCGGCGCCGGTGGTGGCCGGCGCCAGCGCGGGTCCGTCGGGTCCGGCGGGTTCATGGCCCGGATGGAAGAGCGCTGGAACCGCCGTCGCGACGAGAACGGCCGCAGCGACATCTGAGCCGGAGCGACCCGCACCAGCCGGGTCCCGCCCCACCCGGTCCCGCCGGCAGCACCCCGCGAACGCCCTGATCGCTCGGGTGCGACCTTCGGCGGCAACACGCCGGCGACCCCGGCTGCGTGGTGCCGAGCAACGTGGCACCCGAGCCACCGCCAACGCGGCCGGTGGGCCGGGTGGCCTGGTCAGGAGCGGCGCAGGCGGAGCCGGGTGCCGACCGCGGCGGACGCTGCGTCGATGCCGTCCAGCACGTCGGCCAGCTTCTCGCTGAGACCGGCCGCGACGGTGCGGGTCGACCGCGGCAGCAGCCGGACCCGCCACCGGCCCCACCGCGACGCGTCGGCGGTGAGCGCGGCGCGCACCATCCCCACGTCGGCGCGCAGGTCGCCGACCGGCGACATCGCCGGGGCGTAGCGGGCCTGCTCGGTGGCGGCGGCGATCCGCTGCACGGCCGCGGAGGGGTCCCCCGTCAGGTGCCGCTGCTCGATGAGTCGGGCCGCACCGCGACGCGGCGGGTCGGCCGGGTCCCAGTCGTAGCCGTGGTCGACCAGGATGTCGTGCAGATCCTTCCACGCAGCCAGGGCCAGCGCAGCAGGGGTCCTGGCGTCGGCCCAGCGGCTGCGCCGCAGCAGCATCCGCGTGAACGACGGGACGGCGAGCAGCACGAGCACGACCAGGCCGATCACGAACGGCAGGACCGGGATCCGGATCGGGCCGGCACCGATGCCGCCGCCGCCCTTCGGGGGCGGCTCGAAGATGTCCTCGCGCAGCCGCGGGTTGGCAGCCGCATCGCCGGTGGCCGTGCTCGTCGGCGTCGGGCTCGCGCCGGGCGTCTCGCTCGGCGCGCCGCCGCCGGGCCGCTCGGTGGCGTACTGCGGCGGCACGACGCCGGACGGCGCGCCGGACGACGGCGTGGGCTCGAACCGCACCCAGCCCACTCCCTGGAAGTACAGCTCCGGCCAGGCGTGCGCGTCGTGCGCGCCGACGACGTAGCTGCCGTTCGGCTGCTTCTGCCCGGGCGCGAAGCCGACGGCGACCCTGGCCGGGATGCCCTGGTCCCGTGCCATCACGGCCATGGTCGAGGAGAACTGCACGCAGTAGCCGCGCCTGGTCGCGAGGAAGGCGGCGATGGCGTCCGACCCGTTCTTGTCGCCGGGGCCGGTCGGGTCGAGCGTCTGGGAGTACTGGAACTCCGGGCCGCGCAGCCAGTCCTGGATCGCGAGCGCCTTCGCGTAGTTGGTGGTGGCCTGCGCATCAGCGACGACCTTGTCGGCGGCCGCACCGATGGCCGGGTCGAGGGACTCGGGCAGCCGGACGTACGTGCGCAGGGAGGCGGGCACCGACGGGGACGCGGCGTTCAGCTGCGCCGCGGTGGGCTCCACCGACAGCGAGGCCACCGCGTAGGAGATCTGCCGGGTCGAGCTGTTCTCACCGAAGACGTTGAACGTCGTCGGGTCGTAGAGCCAGGTGCCGTCGATGTCGCGCACCTTGGTCGCGGGGTAGGGCAGCGGCAGCCAGCGCTGGTCGAGGTCGAACACCTCGATCCGGTGGGTTCTCTTCCCCCGGTTCACTGTCGGGCCGAGCCCCGGCGCCGTGCCCAGGCCGTCCTCGACGTCGTTGCTGTCGCGGGACACCTTGAGGTTGCTGGGCGACCAGGTGTCGCCGGTGAACGTGTCGTCGGCGACCAGCCGGAGGTAGGTGGGCCGGCCGCGGTACCGGATGAGCGGGGTGTTCTCGCCCTGCCGCAGGCTCGACCCCAGGTCGAGGATCGGGTTGACGACCGTCACCTCGGGGCCGCCGCCCCCGCCACGGCCGAAGCCGCCGCTGCCGAACCCGAAGCTGCTCGCCGTGACGTCGGGCAGCACGGCCGGCACGATCAGGGCCAGCCCGAGCGCGGTCGCGCCGACGCGTCGGCCGACCTGGCCCAGCGGGGCAGTCTCGACCTCCGGGCGGTAGTTGGTGCGCTCGGCGCTGTAGCGCATCGGGCGGCCCCACCGGCTGACCCGCTCGCGCGACTCGGCCAGCAGCAGGGTGAGGAACGCGACGCCGCAGAGCGCGAAGGCGACCCAGCCCACACCGTCGGGCGCGACGGCGGTGGGCACGGTGTAGAGGACCAGCAGCGGCAGCCCCGCGAGCGCGGCCCGGCGGAAGGTGACCGCGAGGGTGTCGACGAGCAGCGCCACCAGGCCGACGCCGGCCACGGTGAGCAGCTCGATGCCGGGGGAGACCCCGATCGGCGCCTGGTAGCGGTTGATGTCGCGGCGCCCGGAGGTGGCCAGCTCGCCGAGGTGGTCGATCGAGGCGGTCCACGGGATGACCCCGAACAGCGCCTCGGCGTGGGCGTAGCGCAGCACGAGGTAGAGCAGCAGCGCGAGTGCCCCGCCGACCGCGACGGTGCTGCGCGAGGCCGCCAGCCGGCGGGCCGCCTCGCTCCCGGCGCCGACCACGAGCACGCCGAACGCCGTGGGCAGGAACCAGGAGCCGGTGAGGAAGGCGGGGCCGAGGCAGATCGCGGCGGCGATGGTGGCGAAGGCGGCGGCCAGCGGCATCCGCAGCGACGACACGGTCATCGCGTCGTCCCCGCGAGGGTGCGCATGGCGGCGGACCCGTGCCGGCCGGCCTGGCTCCACAAGTCGGGCAGGGAGTCGCCGGCCTTGGCGCGCAGCACCCGCCACCCCGACGCGCGCAGCAGCTCGATCGAGCCGGCGACGTCGGCCGGGGACACGCGCGACCGCGACGCGGCGACGTTCCAGGTCGGTGTGTCCAGGACGATCGCGACGGCCGTCGTGGTGCCGTGCCGGAGCCGGGAGAGCAGCCGGGTCTCCTCGAGGTCGAGCGATCCGAGCACGGCCACCAGCAGGCCGTCGCCGCCGCCGCGGCGCAGGGCGGCCGAGGCGTTTCGCAGGCTGTGGTGGCTCGACGTCTGCAGGACGGCGAACGCATCGAGCAGCGCGCCTTCGACGTCGCTGCTGCCGCCGTCGACGCCCAGGTCGCTGCCCTCGATCGCCGCACCGGTGTCGGTCAGCAGCCGGACGTGGTAGCCGGAGCGGACCAGGTGCACACCCACCGACGCGGCCGCGGCGACGGCCCACTCGAAGGAGGACGCCGGCCCCTCGCCGCCGTGCGCGACGGACCGCGAGTCGAGCAGCAGGGTGGCGCGGGCCTGCCACGGCTGCTCCTCGCGGCGGACCATGACCTTGTCGAGCCGGGCGGTGGAGCGCCAGTGCACGCGGCGCAGGTCGTCGCCCTGGCGGTACTCGCGGACGCCGGCGTCGTCCTCGCCGGCGCTGGCGAGCGACCGGGCCTGGCTCTCGCCGCTGCCGGTCCACTCGCCCGCGAGCGCGACCGCCGGTAGCGGCGTGACCGGTGGGGTGACGACGAGGGTGTCCCGCGAGCTGAAGGACCGCTGCAGCTCGCACATGCCGAACGGGTCGGTGAGGCGGATCGTCAGCGGGCCCAGGCTGTAGCGCCCGCGCACGTCGGACCGCACCGAGTAGGTGACCTCGCGACGGCCGCGGGGCTCGACCCGGTCGAGGACGAACCGCGGCCGCGACCCGAGGACGTAGGGCACCTTGTCCTCGACGAGGAGCAGCCCGGTCGGCAGCCGCGAGACGTTGTCGAGCCGGAGGGTGACCGCGGTGTCCTGGCCGGCCGCGGTGCGGCCGGAGCCGAGACGTCGCCGCGACGACAGCCGGTACCGGGTGCGTGCCACGACGAGCGCGCTCACCAGGGGCAGCGCGAACAGCAGGATCGCCACCCGCAGCAGGTCCTTCTGCGACGTCGCGACCGCGGCGAGCAGGACGGCGACACCGGCGGCGATGAACGACCGTCCGCGGGTCGTGAGGCCCTGCAGCGCGTCGCGCACTACTGAGTGCTCCGCCTGCCGCGCGACTCGTCGGGGAGGGGGAGCGAGGCGACGATGTCGGCCACGATGTCCTCGGTGGAGCGGCGGCCTATCTGCGACTCCGCGGTGGGGAGCAGCCGGTGGGCGAGAACGGCGACCGCCAGGTCCTGCACGTCGTCCGGCAGCACGTAGTCGCGGTCGTCGAGCGCCGCAGCGGCGCGGGCCGCCCGGATGAGGTGCAGGGTCGCGCGTGGTGACGCACCCAGCCGCAGCTCGCTGGACGCCCTGGTCGCGAGGACGAGGTCCACGGCGTACTGGCGGACCTGGTCGGACACGTGGATCTCGCGGACGACGCGGATCAGCTCGGCGATCTCGGTGGCGTCCGACACCGACTGGAGGGTGTCCAGCGGCGAGGTCTTGCCGTGGGTGTCGAGCATGGTGAGCTCGGCCTGCTCGTTGGGGTAGCCCATCGACAGCCGCATCATGAAGCGGTCGCGCTGTGCCTCGGGGAGGGGATAGGTGCCCTCCATCTCGATCGGGTTCTGGGTCGCGACGACCATGAACGGCAGCGCCAGCTCGTACGTCTCGCCGTCGACGGTGACCTGACGCTCCTCCATGCACTCGAGGAGGGCCGACTGGGTCTTGGGCGAGGCCCGGTTGATCTCGTCGCCGACGACGATGTTGGCGAAGATCGCGCCCGGCTTGAACTCGAACTCGCGACGCTCCTGGTTGAAGATCGAGACGCCGGTGATGTCGGAGGGCAGCAGGTCCGGGGTGAACTGCACGCGACGCACGGAGCAGTCGACGGACCGCGCGAGGGCCTTGGCGAGCATCGTCTTGCCGACGCCGGGGACGTCCTCGATGAGCAGGTGACCCTCGGCCAGCATGACCGTGATGGCGAGCTGGACGGTCTCCCGCTTGCCCTCGATGACGCTCTCCACCGCGCGGCGGATGCGGGTCGTGGTGTCGGCCAGGGCAGCAAGCTCCGCCTTGGCAGCACGCGGCGCCCCGGCGCGGTCCGGACTGCTCTCGGTCGTCTCGCCCACGCTCAAGGGTCCTCCTCGCGCTCACCTGCCGGACGGCTGTGACGCGCGTCCCCTCTTCTGCGGGGGAGTCTGTCATCACAGCCAGGCGCTGGGTGCGCCTCTAGGTAACGATCTCGCCACACCGGATCAGCTGCGGTGAGCTCCCGCCGCCACCACGAGGGCGACCACGACGGCAGCCAGGCCGGCGAGGACCAACGGCACCGAGGGTACGACGTCCTGCGCCGCTGTGACGGCGACAACCGCACCCGCGCCCAGCGCGAGGACAGGCGCGACCGCGCGGACCGCGAGCGTGCGCAGCGGCAACGAAGCCGCGTGCGGAGCACGGCCGCCGACGTCCTCCCGGGCGGCGAGGGCCGCGACCAGCCCAAGCAGCAGCGCCGCGTCGGCCACCGCCTGCAGCGGCCGCAGGGGGGAGACGTCCAGGGTTCCCGCGAGCAGGACCGTCAGCGTCGCCGCGAGCACCGCCAGGGTGCCGGGCAACCGGAAGGGGAGGACCGCCGCGGCCGAGCTCGCGACGACGGTGATCCCGCCGAGCAGCACGACGTAGCGGTTGAGCTCGGGGACGGCCGCCACCACCGCCACCGCCGTGGCGGTGAGGACGACGAGCGCCCGGGCGGCGGCGTCGCCCCAGGTCGCCACGGCCCGACCGTCAGCCGGGGTCACTGCCACGACCGGCTCCCGGGGCGGGCGGCCCGCATGGCGTGCAGGAGGCCGCCGGTCAGCTCGGCGTCCCCGTCCCAGTCGAGCACCGCGATACCCATGGCGCCCAGCTCGATCTTGAGCGCCTCGCGCTGCATCCGCCAGGTGCGCAGGGTCAGTGCCTCCGTGCGCGAGCCGGAGGCAACCGTCGGCTCCGCGTTCAGCACGTCGACGACCAGGGGTGCGAACCCCCGGTCGCGCATCAACCGGACCGCGTCAAGGGGTCCCTCGTCGAGCAGCGGGGTGAGCAGGGCGACGAACGCGCGGTGCGGCAGCATGCCGCGCGGCAGGTGTCCGAGGCCGTAGTGCACCGGGCCGGCGTCCTTCTCACCCTCGTCCGGACGGATCGCGAGCACCGCCTCGCACACCTGGAACAGCTGGCGCGGTCCGGCCGCAGGCGCCAGCCAGCGCAGCGGGCCGCCGAAGGTGACCAGCCCGACCCGGTCGTGCGCCCGCAGGTAGGTCTGCGCCAGCCCCGTCGCGGCCCGAACCGTCAGGTCCAGCGACGAGTGGCCGGCCTCGCCGGCGTCGACGGTGGTGTCGAGGACCAGCACCAGGTCGAAGGCGCGCTCGGCGGCGTACTGCCGGACGAACAGCTCGCCGTGCCGCGCCGAGGTGCGCCAGTCGACGTCGCGCTGACGGTCGCCGGGCCCGTACGCCCGGACGCCGGCGAACTCGACCCCGGACCCGACGGCGCGGCTGGGGTGCTCGCCCAGCGGCGCGGCGAGCTCGTAGGGCGCGACCGCGCGAGCCAGTGCCGCCGCAGCGGGGTAGACGACGAGCTCGCCGACGTCGACCCGGGCGCGCGCGACGTACGAGCCACCGCCGGCCACCACCCGCAGCCGCACCGGGCCGACCGTGTGCCGGCCCCACCGGGTCGGTACCAGCGTCCAGCGCAGCACGCGGGTCCCGCCCTCCACGTGGTGCCCGGCGAACCGGGACTCGGTCCACGGCGGCAGCACGGGCTCGGCCTCCAGCCGGTCGGCGCCGGGCAGCGCGACGCGCAGCTCGAGGGTCACCTCGTCGCCCTCGACGCAGCGGTCGCTGCCGAGCGCGACCGACAGGTCCAGCGACTCCGGGGCAGCGCTGCGTGGCGAGAGCGCCAGGAGGACGAGCGGCACCACGGCGACCACGAGCAGCTCGCCGTGTGCGGTCGCGACGGCGAAGGCGACCGCGAGCCCGGCGATCACCGCCAGCCGGCGCGGCCGGGGTGTCGCCCGGAACTCGAGCGGGACGGTGACGGTGCTCAGTGCGGCACCTCCACGGTCCGGAGCAGGTCGGCCACGACGTCGGCCGCCGTGACCTTCCGGACCCAGAGCTCGGGGCGCAGGCTGATCCGGTGCGCCAGGGCGGGGACGGCGACTGCCTTGACGTCCTCCGGCGTGACGAAGTCGCGGCGGTCGAGCACCGCCTGGCC
The DNA here is from genome assembly GCA_038246545.1 of Actinomycetes bacterium. Taxonomy (GTDB): domain Bacteria; phylum Actinomycetota; class Actinomycetes; order JACCUZ01; family JACCUZ01; genus JBBRVW01. The sequence goes on from JBBRVW010000002.1 coordinate 152,166, forward strand.
GCGCGCCATCGCGATCAGTGCCAGCCCGCCGCGCGGGCTCGCGCCCACCGTCACCTGGGCGTGCTCCCGCGAGGCCTGCACCAGGGAGGCGGCGTAGCGGAGCAGGGACGGCTCGACCTGCACCAGCTCGATCGACTCGCGCATGGCGAGCACGGTCTCGGCGTCGACCACCGCCGACAGCTCGGGCGGCGCCCACCCGTGCCGCAGCCGCCGGGCCAGCAGCTCCTGCTCGTCGTCGAGGGAGAGGTAGCCGAGCGAGACGCGCAGCAGGAAACGGTCGAGCTGGGCCTCCGGCAGGGCGTAGGTGCCTTCGTACTCGATCGGGTTGTCGGTGGCCAGCACCACGAACGGCTGCGGCAGCGGCCGGGTCTCGCCGTCGCTGGACACCTGCTCCTCGGCCATCGCCTCCAGCAGCGCGGCCTGCGTCTTGGGCGGCGTGCGGTTGATCTCGTCGGCGAGCAGCAGCTGGGTGAAGATCGGGCCGGGGCGGAACTCGAAGGTGCGCTGGCCGGGGTCGTAGACCGAGAGGCCGGTGATGTCGGCCGGCAGCAGGTCGGGGGTGAACTGCACCCGCCGGAACGACAGGCCGAGCGCCTGCGAGAAGCAGCGCGCCATCATCGTCTTGCCGAGGCCGGGCACGTCCTCGAGCAGCACGTGGCCGCGGCCCAGCACACCGAGCAGCACCAGCTCGAGCGACCGGCGCCGCCCGACCACGACCTTCTCGATCTCGTCGACGACGGCGTGCGCCAGCCGGCTCGTGTCGGCGGGGGTCAGGGCCGTCGAGGTCCCCGTGCTCGTCATCGGGGTCCTCGCGTCGTTTCCGTGCCCAGCGAGGTGCGAGCGGAGTGGAAACGTCGTGGGGGTCTCACAGGTGCTCCAGTCGGTCGACGATGCGTTCGAGGGTGGCCGGGTCGACGCCCGGTGGCTGACCGCGGCGGTCGACCTCGCGGTCGGCGTCCAGCCAGTGCCAGACGTCGTCGCCGACCAGCCGGCGGGCGGCCTCCGGATCGGCGGCCAGGTCGACGCCGTGCCGGTCGGACAGGCGGGCGGCGAGCAGCCGGACGAGCACCGGCCGGGTGCCCAGGTCGTAGTGCCGCGGTGACACCTCGGCCCACGACAGCGCCTCGGCGACCTGGCGGTACGAGCGGAACGGCGCGTTCTCGACGGGCGGGCCTGGCCGCGGCGGTCGGTGCGCGACCGGTGCGGCCGGCACGCGGGACAGCGCAGCGACTGCGCCGGCGACGGCGACCGCGGACAGCGCCGCGAGCAGGCCGGCCCAGCCGAAGATGGCCGCGGCGACGGCCACGGCGAGGCAGGCGGCGACCACGGCGACCTGCCGCGACCGTCGCTCGCCGTCCTCCTCGTCCTCGCCGAAGGCGTCAGGCACGGCGCGCCCCCAGCTCGGCGCGGACCTGCCGCAGGGACTCCTCGGCCGCCCGCCGGGAGTCCTCACCCATCGGATGGGTGCTGAAGCGTGCCTCACGGAACAGGTCGGTCAGGGTGCGCGCCGGTCCGTCGCCGGTGCCGCTGAGCAGACCGGTGGCCACGGCCTTGTCCAGCAGCTCGCCGGCAGTGTCCGACCCCGGGGTCGATCCGCCGCGCCGCACGACGCCGGTCGCGAGCCGGCCGGCCATCGCGGCGTACGCCGCCAGCACCGCGGCCCGCGGGTCGGCGTGCCGGCCGAGCTCGGCCTCGGCCTCGTCGACGGCGCGCACCAGGCGGCGTACCGCGGCGCGGTCCTCGGCCTCCTCCTCGGTCTCGGGGTCGGGCCGGCTCCGGGCGTACCACCGGAAGGCCGCCGCGGCGGCCAGCAGCAGCCCGACGACGACGAGCAGCACCGGGGACGTGCCGCCGTCGCCGAGAGTGTCGACCGTGTCCTGCCCGGGGACCCCGGACTGGTCCTGCCCGGCCCGGGGCGGTGGCGCCGGCCGCGGGATCGGCCCCAGCGAGCTGACCAGGTAGAAGACGACGGACAGCGTCGCGAGGACGACGACCACCGCGACGACCCGCAGGTACCAGGGGAACGGCTCTCCCTCGGGCTCCACCACGTCGTCGTCGGACGCCTGGGCGAGGCTCGGTCGTCGCCCCCGGCGCAGGAGGCGGCGGCCGACGGCGACCAGCACGGCCAGGACGACGACCCCCACCACGAGCCGCGACCACCGGACGTCCAGCGGCTCGGCCAGGGAGTCCCAGTCCAGTCCCTGCCGCGCCTGCAGCGCGAGGGCTGCGACGGCGACCAGCGCCACCACGGCCAGCGCCCGCGGCAGCGGATCGGGTCCCCGTCCTCTCACGGCCGCCATCCAACCAGCGGCGCCTCCGGCTGCGACCGGCCGCCAGGTCACAGATCGGCGTCAGGTCGGGGCTCGGGTGTCACGTCGCGCGGCCCGACCTGACCTGCGGTGCTGCCCGGCGGGGCTCGGTGCCCGGGCCCGGCCGTCCCTGTGGTCACTGGCGGGTCGGAGCGGTGCGCACTCGAGGACAGCGGACCGCCACGCGCCGGTGAACGAGCGCGGGGAGCGGGTGGCTCGTCCGAACGGGGGAGATGTGCGCGGATTGGTTGACGGTGGTGTGATGTGGGGTAGTGTGGTGCGCAGTGGGGGAGACCGCCGGGTCGAGGCGTGGGGAGGTGGGTCGATGTGGTGCAGTCCGACGTTGCCGAGGGGCAGGGAGACGTGCGCGGCAGCGACGACTCCCGCGACGTCCGTGGCGAGTCCTCCCGCCGGACGCGCTTCCTGGGCACGCACCACCCCCGGCTCGACGACAAGGGCCGGCTGTTCCTGCCCGCGAAGTTCCGCGACCGGCTGGCTGGTGGGCTCGTGATCACCCCGGGCCAGGAGCGCTGCCTGTACGTCTTCCCGGAGCCGGAGTTCGACCGGATCTTCGACCGCATCCGCCAGGCGCCGGTCACCAGCAAGTCGGCCCGCGACTACCAGCGCATGTTCATGGCCAAGGCCTCCGACGAGACGCCCGACAAGCAGGGCCGCGTCACGGTCAACGCCGATCTGCGCACTTACGCCGGTCTGACCAAGGAGTGCGTCGTGATCGGCGCCGGTACCCGCGTCGAGGTCTGGGACGAGGAGTCCTGGGCCCGCTACAGCGCCGAGCAGGAGGGCCCGTTCGCGGAGCTGTCCGAGGAGGTGCTGCCCGGACTCATCTGACCCCGCGCACGACCACGTCCGCCCGCCGGCCCGCTCCGGCAGCCACACCGGTCGTACGACGAGGTCTCCACCCGCCCCGTCCTCGGGCGCTCCCGGCCCCACCTGTCCTGACGCCCCTTCCCCGGCGCCAGAGCAGCGGGTCACCGGTAGCCCCCCGCGAGCGGTTGGAGACCTGGTCGCACGACCAGCACCCCGCACCACCCGCGCCACGCCCGGTGCACGACACGTTCATGAAGGGTCGAGATGGACACCTACGCAGCGAGCGGCACCGGCAGCCCCCTGGTGGAGCCGCCCTCCGCCGCCCTGCTCGCTGCCGAGATCCGGCACAGCGCCCTGCTCCTGGGCGGCGCCCTCGGTCTCATGGGCTGCTTCGCGCTCCTGCTCCTCCTGCTCACCACCCGGTTCGGCAGCTGACCGTGACCACCTCCGGACCGGCCCACGTCCCGGCCCTGCTGGCGCGCACCCTCGAGCTGCTCGGTCCCGCGGTCGAGGGCCCCGGCGCGGTGCTCGTCGACGCGACGCTCGGGCTCGGCGGCCACAGCGCGGCCTTCCTCGAGCGGTTCGGCGCGCTGCGGCTGGTGGGGCTGGACCGGGACCCGCGGGCCATCGCGATCGCGGGGGAGCGGCTGGCGCCGTACGGCGAGCGGGCCACGCTCGTGCACGCGGTCTACGACGAGCTCGCCGACGTGCTGGACCGCCTCGGGGTCGCCCGCGTCCAGGGGATCCTCTTCGACCTGGGCGTCTCCTCGATGCAGCTGGACGAGGCCGAGCGCGGCTTCGCCTACGCGCAGGACGCGCCGCTGGACATGCGGATGGACCAGAGCCGCGGCACGACCGCCGCCGAGGTCGTCAACACCTACCCCGCCGACCGGCTCGCCCGCGTGCTCCGGGAGTACGGCGACGAGCGGTTCGCCCGGCGGATCGCCGACGCTGTCGTCCGCGAGCGCGCGAAGGAGCCCTTCACCGGCACGGCACGCCTCGCCGAGCTGGTGCGCTCGTCGATCCCGGCCGCCACCCGCCGCACCGGCGGCCACCCCGCGAAGCGCACCTTCCAGGCGCTGCGCATCGAGGTCAACGGCGAGCTCGCGGCCCTCGCCGGTGCCCTGCCCGCAGCCGTCGACGCGCTCGCCGTCGGCGGCCGGATGGTCGTGCTCTCCTACCAGTCGCTGGAGGACCGGATGGTCAAGCGGGTGCTCACCGCGGGGGCGACGAGCACGGCGCCCCGCGACCTGCCGGTCGTCCCGCCCGAGCACGAGCCGGTGCTGCGGCTGCTCACCCGCGGCTCCGAGCGGGCCGGCGAGGCGGAGGTCGCCGACAACCCGCGGGCCGCCTCGGTCCGTCTCCGCGCGGTCGAACGCCTCCGGGACGCCGCATGAGCCGCGCCGCAACGGCAGCCGCCACAGCCACGGGGGCCGCCGGTGCCGTCGCGAGCCCGGCGCGGCCGGTCGGCCCGCTCACCGGCCGGGCGCCCGGCCAGCCACGCAAGCCGCTCCGGCTGGTGCCGCCGCTGCGCACCGGCGCGCCGCGCGCGCCGTTCGTCGTCCTGCTGGGCACACTGCTCATCGGAGGGCTGGCAGGTCTGCTGTTCCTGCACACCGCCCTGGCGGAGGACTCCTTCCGGCTGCACGACCTGAAGGTCCGCTCGGGGGTGCTCACCGACCGTGAGCAGGCGCTCGAGCAGCAGGTCGCGCAGGAGGCGTCCCCGCGTCGGTTGGCGGCGAGAGCGGAGGCTCTGGGGATGGTGCGCAGCGAGAACCCGGCGTTCATCCGGCTCTCCGACGGCAAGGTCCTCGGCCGGCCCAAGGCCGGGGTCGCCCCGCAGCCCGCGCCGGCGCCCGCTCCGTCCGCCTCCGCCTCGACCTCCCGTACCCCGAGCGGGTCGCCCACCCCGTCCGCCTCGACGAGCAGCCGCCCGCGCCGGTGAGCACCAGGCAGCGCCCCTCGCGGCCCGCAGCACCCGACCGTCGCGGCAGGCCCGCACGCGGCGCGGGTGCCGCTCGTCGGGCACCGGAACGACCCACCCAGCGCCGCACGAGGTCGGGCCGGCCGGTCGCCGGCCGGCGACCGGCTCCCTCGCGCCCGCCGCGGCGGCAGGCCTCCTACCGCCCACCGCCCCCGAGGCCGGCCCGCAGGGTCCACCTCGGCGACTCGAGCCGGCGCCTGCGTGGCGCCGTCGTGGCGCTGCTGTTCGTGCTGTCGCTGTTCGGCGCCCGGCTGGTGCAGCTGCAGGGCCTGGACGCCCCGACGTACGCCGCGGCGGCCGAGGCCGGTCGGCTGCGCACCTTGACCCTGCCCGCCGCCCGCGGCTCGATCACCGACCGTAACGGGGTCGCGCTGGCCACCACGGTCGCGGCGGTCAACGTCACCGCGGACCAGACGAAGGTTCAGGACCCGGCGGTCACCGCCTCGCTGTTGGCCCCGGTGCTCGGTGCCGACCCGGCTGCCCTGACGGTGAAGCTCACCGGCACCGCGCGGTTCGTCTACGTCGCCAAGTCCGTGACCCCGTCCACCTGGCGCAGGATCCAGACGCTCCAGCACCCCGGCATGGAGAGCGTGGGCCTGCCCGGCATCTATGCGGAGCAGACCAGCAAGCGGGTCTACCCCAACGGCACCGTCGCGGCGAACCTCGTCGGCTTCGTCGGTGCTGACGGCAAGGGCCTGGGTGGTCTCGAGTACTCCCTCGACAAGACCCTCGCCGGTCGTGACGGCACCGCGACCTACGAGCTGTCCGCCGGCGGGCGGCGCATCCCGAGCGGGGTCGACACCGAGCGAGACGCGGTCGGCGGCTCTGATGTTCGGCTCACGATCGACCGCGACATCCAGTACGTCGCGCAGAAGGCGATCGCCAAGGCGGTCTCCGCCTACAGCGCGCAGAGCGGAACGGTCATCGTCTACCAGCCCTCGACCGGTGACCTGCTCGCGGTCGCGACGGCGCCGACGTTCGACCCCAACAAGCCCGGTGCCTCCGACGCCGCCGACCGTGGCGACCGGCCTCTCAACGAGGCCTACGAGCCGGGCAGCACCGGCAAGGTCATCACGGCTGCGGCGCTGCTGCAGGAAGGTGTCATCTCCCCGACGACCCCGATCATCGTGCCGAACCGGTTGACCCGCGCGGGCAAGTCGTTCAAGGACTTCGAGGACCACGGCGTCGAGAACCTCACCTACGCGGGCACCCTCGCGAAGTCGAGCAACATCGGCACCATCAAGGCGGCCGAGCGGCTGGGGGACCTCAAGCGCCTCTACCCCTACTTCAAGAAGTTCGGCATCGCCGAGCCGACCGGTCTGGGCCTGCCTGGGGAGCAGTCCGGCGAGATCCTCAAGCCGGGCGACTGGTCGGCGACCACCGGCTACACGATGACCTTCGGCCAGGGGTACTCGGTCAACGCCGTCCAGATGGCCTCGGTGTTCGCCACCATCGCCAACGACGGCGTGCGCGTGCAGCCCCGGCTGGTCGAGTCGACCGCCGGCGCCGACGGCACCGTCCATCCCTCGCCGGCGTCGCCGAGCTCCAGGGTCGTGAGCGCCACCACTGCGCAGACGGTCCGCCGGATCATGGAGACCGTCCCGGCCGACGGCGGCACCGCGCCGTTGGCGCGCATCCCCGGCTACCGGGTAGGGGGCAAGACCGGCACCGCGCAGCGGTTCGACCCGGCCTGCGGCTGCTACCGCGGCAACACGCTGTCGTTCATCGGCTTCGCCCCGGCCGACAAGCCGGCCGTCGTGGTCGCCGTCACCCTGCAGGCGCCGAGGGTCGCCATCGGCGGCGGCGTCCAGGGCGGTCCGATCTTCCAGCAGGTCGCGTCGTTCGCCCTCGACGCGCTGCGCGTCCCGCCGACAGGCACCAAGCGGCACCTGCTCCCCATCACCACCAGGTAAGCGCCCCCGCGGTCAGCTGACCGCAGGTACGTGGTGGATGGGAGCGGCCCGGACGGAGCAGCAGCTGCAGCACCCTCCGTCCCGAGCCGCTCTGACAGCAACCCGGCAGCACGGCCAGGTCCCGCGTAACCGGGGTCTCGACGGCCGGCTTGCCCGGCCGCCCCCGCCGCACCGCCAACGATCATGAACGGCGGCCCGGGGCGCGGGTGGCGCGGCGCCCCCCGATAGTCTCCTTGCCCGTGCCGCACCCGCCTGGACCGTCCCTGCCGGCGGCCTGGCCGCGGCCGTCCCAGGTCCCGGCGCGCAGCCTCGCCGAGGTGGCCGCGCACCTCGGCCTGGACGTCCCGGGCACGCCCGGCGGCAGCCCGGACGCGCGCGTCGTCACCGGCGTCAGCCTCGACTCCCGCAGCGTGCTGCCCGGCGACCTCTACGCCGCACCCGCCGGCGCCCGCGCGCACGGCGCCGACTTCGCCGGGGCGGCGAGCGCGGCCGGGGCCGTGGGCTGCGTCACCGACGCGGCCGGCGCCCAGCGGTCCCTCCACGCCGGCCTCCCGACGTTCGTCGTCGCGTCGCCGCGCGCGGTGCTCGGCGGGCTCGCGGCGTGGGTCTACGGCGATCCGGCCGAGGCCATGACGATGCTCGGCATCACCGGCACGAACGGCAAGACGACCACGGCCTACCTCCTCGAGGCCGGGCTGCGCGCGGCCGGCCGCCGCACCGGGGTGGTCGGCACGATCGAGACCCGGATCGGCGACGAGGTGCTGCCGAGCGAGCGGACCACGCCCGAGGCCCCGGACCTGCAGGCCCTGCTCGCCGTCATGCGCGAGCGTGGGACCGACGCGGTCGCGATGGAGGTGTCCAGCCACGCGCTGGCGATGGGCCGGGTCGACGGCACGACCTACGACGTCGCGCTGTTCACCAACCTCAGCGAGGACCACCTCGACTTCCACGCCGACCTGGAGGACTACTTCCAGGTGAAGGCGTCGCTGTTCACACCAGAGCGGTCGCGCCGCGCCGTGGTCGACGTCGACGACGAGCACGGTCGCCGGCTGGTCGGGCTCGCGACCGTTCCTGTCACCACGGTGTCCACGTTCGGGGTGGACGCCGACTGGCGGGTGGAGAAGGTCGACGTCGGGCCGCTGGGCAGCACGTTCGTGCTCGCCGGACCCGACGGCGCGCGGCTGGACTGCGGCACGAGGCTGGCCGGCGACTTCAACGTGGCCAACGCCGCGCTGGCGGTGGTCGCCCTGGGCGAGGCAGGTGTCGACCTCGCGACCGCCGTCGCCGGCGTGGCGGCCTGCCCCGGCGTGCCCGGGCGGATGGAGCGGGTAGCCGCCGGTGACGACGGACCGCTCGCCCTGGTCGACTTCGCGCACACGCCCGACGCGCTGACACAGCTGCTGGCGGCCGCCCGTGCGCTCGTCCCGGACGGTGGGCGGCTGCTGGTGGTCCTCGGCTGCGGCGGCGACCGCGACACGCAGAAGCGCCCGGTGATGGGTGGCATCGCGGTGCGCGACGCCGATGTCGTCGTCCTCACGAGCGACAACCCGCGCACCGAGGACCCGGCGGCGATCGTCGAGGACATCCGCCGTGGCGCCGACGCGGCCCAGCGGGACGGAGCCACCGGCCGACTGGAGGTGGAGGTCGACCGCCGGGCCGCGATCCGGCTCGCAGCTGCCGCCGCCGGACCCGGCGACGTCCTCGTGGTGGCCGGCAAGGGCCACGAGCAGGGACAGGAGATCGCCGGAGTACGGCAGCCGTTCGACGACCGGGTCGAGCTGGCCGCCGCCCTGCGCGAGGTCCGCGCATGACCCCCCTGACCCTTGCCGAGGTCGCGGCTGCAGTCGGCGGCACGGTCGGCGGGGCCGAGAGCCCGCAGGACGTCGTCGTCTCCGGCGGCGCGTCGGCGGACTCCCGGTCGGTGCCGGCGGGCGGGCTGTTCGTCGCCGTCGTCGGGGAGCGAGTGGACGGTCACGACTATGCGGAGCAGGCGGTCGCCGCGGGTGCCGCCGCCTGCCTCGCGCAGCGCGACGTCCCGGTGCCGCACGTGCTCGTCGGCGACAGCGTCGCGGCGCTCGGCCGGCTGGCCCGGCACGCCGTGGACCGGTTGGTCGAGGGCGGTCTGGTCGTCGTCGGCGTCACCGGCTCGTCGGGCAAGACCTCGACGAAGGACCTGCTCGCCGCCGTGCTCGAGCCGCTGGGCCCGACGGTCGCGCCGCGCGGCTCGTTCAACACCGAGGTCGGGGTGCCGATCACCGCGCTCGACGCGGACGCGTCGACGCAGCACCTCGTCGTCGAGATGGGAGCCCGCGGCGCGGGGCACATCGCCTACCTGTGCCGCATCACCCCGCCCCGGATCGGGGTCGTGCTCAACGTGGGCGCGGCACACGCCGGCGAGTTCGGCTCCACGGAGGCGACGGCGCGGGCCAAGAGCGAACTGGTGGCGGCCCTGCCCTCGCGAGCCGAGGGTGGCGTCGCGGTGCTCAACGCCGACGACCCCCTCGTCGCCGCGATGGCCTCGGTGACGAGCGCGCGTGTGGTGCGGGTCGGCCGGGCGGCCGATGCCGACGTCCGCGCCGAGCACCTCTCGCTGGACACGCTCGGCCGACCGACGTTCGAGCTGCAGGCAGCCGGTCAGGGCGTCGCCGTCACCCTGCCGCTGCACGGCGCCCACCACGTGGGCAACGCCCTGGCGGCGGCCGCCGTCGCCCTGGAGCTCGGCGCGACCCTCGACCAGGTGGCCGGGGCACTGGCCGCCGCCACCCCGCGAAGCCGGTGGCGGATGGAGGTGACGGAGCGGGCCGACGGCGTGACCGTCGTGAACGACGCCTACAACGCCAACCCCGACTCAACGGCCGCCGCGCTGGCGGCACTGGTGGCCATGGGGGCGGGCCGGCGCAGCTGGGCTGTCCTGGGAGAGATGCTGGAGCTCGGCGCGGCCTCCGCGGCGGAGCACGAGGCGGCAGGCAGACTGGCGGTCAGGTCGGGCGCACAGCGCGTCGTCGCCGTCGGCGACGGTGCGCGCCCGGTGCACACGGGCGCTCTCGCCGAGGGTGCCGTCGAGGGAGAGGGGAGCGTCGCCGTGCCGGACGTCGGCTCCGCGCTCGCACTCCTGCGCGCCGGCGTGCGTCCGGGTGACGTCGTGCTGGTGAAGGCGTCCCGCAGCAGCGGTCTCGAGGCGCTGGCCGAGGCCCTGCTCGCAGACTCCTCGCCCCTCGACGAATCGGACGGCGCCAGGTGAGGCAGGTCCTGCTGGCCGCGTCCTTCGGGCTCATCGTCACGCTCTTCGGCACACCCGTCGCGATCAAGCTGCTGGTCAAGCGCAACTACGGCCAGCTGATCCGTGACGACGGCCCGACGTCGCACCACACGAAGCGGGGCACGCCGACCATGGGCGGCGCCGTCATCATCCTCGGCACCCTGCTCGGCTACCTGGCCGCGCACCTGCTGACGCTCAGCGACCCGACCGTGTCGGGCTTCCTCGTGCTGTTCCTCATGACCGGCCTCGGGCTGGTCGGTTTCCTCGACGACTACATCAAGGTCTCCAAGCAGCGCAGCCTCGGCCTGCGCGCCGGCGCCAAGCTCGCCGGCCAGTCCGTGGTCGCCATCACGTTCGCGGTGCTGGCCACCCGCTTCCCGGACGCCAAGGGCTTCACCCCGGCGTCCACCGAGGTCTCGTTCCTCCGCGACACCGGGCTGTCGCTGGGAGCCGTCCTGTTCGTCGTCTGGGCCTACGTGATGATCGCCGGCACCTCCAACGGCGTGAACCTCACCGACGGTCTCGACGGTCTGGCCACCGGCACCTCGGTGATGGTCTTCGCGTCGTACATCCTCATCGGGATCTGGCAGTTCGGGCACAAGTGCCGCATCGACGCGGTCGCCGCGAAATGTTACGAGGCGCGCGACCCCCTCGACCTCGCCGTCGTCGCCGCGGCGATCATGGGCGCCTGCTTCGGCTTCCTCTGGTGGAACGCGTCACCCGCCAAGATCTTCATGGGTGACACCGGCTCGCTGGCCCTCGGCGGTGCGCTCGCCGGCCTGGCCATCACCAGCCGGACCGAGCTGCTGCTGGTGCTCGTCGGCGGCCTGTTCGTTCTCATCGCGCTCTCGGTCATCCTCCAGGTCGGCTTCTTCAAGCTGACCAAGAAACGGGTGTTCCGGATGGCCCCGCTGCAGCACCACTTCGAGCTGGTGGGCTGGGGCGAGGTGACGATCGTCATCCGCTTCTGGATCATCGCCGGTCTCCTCGTGGCCCTCGGCCTGGGCGTCTTCTACGCCGAGTGGGTCACCGGCGCGACGTGACCGGCACCGGGCTCGACCTCGCGGGCACGCGGGTCTGCGTCGCCGGCCTCGGCGTCACCGGCCCGTCGGTCGTGCGCACCCTTCTCGGGCTCGGCGCCGCCGTGGTGGCGGTCGACGGTCGCGACGGCGACCGCGAGCGCGCGCTCGCCGACGAGCTGCGGGCGGCCGGGGCGGAGGTGCTCCTCGGCGGCGGCGACACCCTGCCCCCGGGCGTGCAGCTCGTCGTCACGTCACCCGGCTGGCGACCTGACGCGCCGCTGCTCGTCTCCGCCGCGACGGCCGGCGTCCCGGTGTGGGGCGACGTCGAGCTCGCCTACCGGCTGCGGCCGCCGGGCCAGGAGTGGCTCGGGGTCACCGGCACCAACGGGAAGACGACGACCGTCGAGATGCTCGCCTCGATCCTGCGCGCGGCAGGGCACCGCTCGGTCGCCAGCGGCAACGTGGGGTTCCCGGTGCTCGACGCGGTGCTCGCGGACCCGCCCTACGACGTGCTCGCAGTCGAGGTGTCGAGCTTCCAGCTGCACTGGACGAGCACTGTCGAATTCGTCTCCGGTGCCCTTCTCAACATCGCGGCCGACCACCTCGACTGGCACGGGAGCCTCGAGGCGTACGCCGCGGACAAGGCGCTGGTCTGGCGCAGCGACTGGTACGCCGTCTACAACCAGGACGACCCGCTGGTGGCCGCGATGGCCGAACGCGTCGACGACCGGCAGTCCTTCAGCATCGACCCCGCGGCGCGCGCCTGCTTCGGGCTCGTCGGCGACGCGCTGGTCGACCGCTGCATCGGCACCGACCCGGACGACGTCGAGTCGACCCGGGTGCCCGACGGCGGGGTGGTGCTCGCCGAGGTCACCGACATCCCGGTGCCCGGCCCGCACAACGTCGCCAATGCGCTGGCGGCGGCCGCCCTCGCCCGCTGCCTCAACAGCGCAACCGGCGGCCGGCTCGCCGTTCACCCGCGCGACGTCCGGGCCGGGCTGCGCGCCTTCGACCCCGGGCCGCACCGGATCGCCCACGTCACGACCATCGACGGCGTCGCCTTCGTCGACGACTCCAAGGCAACGAACGCGCACGCGGCGGCCGCCTCGCTGCAGTCGTTCCCACACGTCGTCTGGGTCGCGGGCGGCCTGGCCAAGGGCGCGCGCTTCGAGGAGCTGGTCGCCGCCACCGCGGACCGGCTCCGGGGTGCGGTGCTGATCGGCACCGACCGGGCGCTGGTGGCGGAGGCGCTGGCGCGACACGCGCCCGAGATCCCCGTGGTCGAGGTCGTCGCACCCGACACTGGCCGGATGGACACCGCTGCCGTGATGGACCGGGTCGTGCGCGCCGCCGCCGACCTGGCCCGACCCGGCGACACCGTCCTGCTCGCGCCGGCCTGCGCGTCGATGGACATGTTCCGCGACTACGCCGAGCGCGGCGACTCGTTCGCCGCGGCCGCCCTGCGCCTCGGCGGCACGGCCGGCCCGCACGGGCCGGCCGGCTCCGCGGCGGCTTCCGCGACCTCGTGAGCGCGGTCGACACCAGCGCGGGACTGCGCGTGCCCGGGGGCGACGGACAGCCGGCCGCCGCGGACGTCTCCCTGCTGCAGCGCCCGGCCACCCCCTACTACCTGCTGCTCGGCGCCAGCACCCTCCTGCTGGTGCTCGGCGTCGTCATGGTGTTCTCGGCCTCCAGCGTGGTCGCGTTCGCGTTCATGGGCTCGTCGATGGCGATCGTCAGCAAGCAGGCGATGTGGGTGGTGATCGGGCTGCCGCTCATGTGGTTCGCGTCGCGGCTGCCGACGAAGGCCTGGCGGCTGTTCGCGCACCTGGGGCTGGTCGGGTCGATCGCGCTGCTCATGCTGGTCGCCGTCGCGGGCACCGAGGTCAACGGCAACAAGAACTGGCTCGACTTCGGCGGCCCGTTCCGCATCCAGCCGTCGGAGCTCGCCAAGCTGGCGCTGGTGCTGTGGTCGGCCGATCTGCTCGCCCGCAAGCAGAAGCTGATCGGCCAGTGGAAGCACCTCCTGGTGCCGATCGTGCCGGTCGGTGGCTTGGTGCTGGCCCTGGTCCTGCTCGGCGGCGACCTCGGGACAGCCATCATCATCGCGGCGATCCTCGGGGCGATGCTCTGGGTCGCCGGTGCACCGACCCGCCTCTATTTTCTGGCCGCCGTCCCGGCCGCACTGGTCTTCACCTACATGGTCAACACGCGGTCGGCGCGCATGTCGCGCATCACCGTGTGGCTGCACCCTGACCAGGCCGACCCCCTGGGCAACGGCCTGCAGGCGCTGCACGGCAAGTTCGCGCTCGCGTCCGGTGGCTGGTGGGGTGTCGGCCTCGGCGGCAGCAAGGAGAAGTGGGGCAGCCTGCCCGAGGCGCACACCGACTTCATCTTCGCGATCATCGGAGAGGAGCTCGGCCTGGTCGGCACCCTCGCCGTCCTGGTGCTCTTCGGGCTGATCGGCTACGCCGGGCTGCGCGTCGCGTTCGAGGCCACCGAGCCGTTCGTCCGGTACGCCGCGGCCGGCGTCACGGCCTGGGTTCTCGTGCAGGCGCTGGTCAACATCGGCGCCGTCCTGGGCCTGCTGCCCATCACCGGTGTGCCGCTCCCGCTCGTGTCGTACGGCGGCTCGGCACTGGTTCCCACGATGCTCGGCCTCGGGATGCTGCTGTCCTTCGCCCGGCCGCGCTCCGCCCGCCGTCGCCGGCTCCGCTCGCTGGTGTCCCGTCGCCGCGCCGCTGGCGGGTCGGGCCTGCCGCGGGCCACGCGGATCCCGGCGTCCCGACCCGCCACGGCCGGCCCCGGCACCGCCCGGCCGGCCCGGACCAGGTAGGCGGGCAGCGGATGCACGTCGTCGTCGCCGGGGGAGGGTCCGCCGGCCACATCGAGCCTGCCCTGGCCTTCGCCGACGCACTGCGCCGCCGCGACCCGGACGCCCAGATCACCGCGCTGGGCACCGAGCGGGGCCTCGACACCCGGATCATCCCGGCCCGCGGCTACGACCTCGCGCTGATTCCCCCGGTGCCGATCCCGCGCCGTCCCGGCACCGATCTGCTGCGCGTTCCCGGCCGCCTGAAGGCGGCCGTCGATGCCGCCGCCGACGTGCTGCGCGCGCAGTCGGCCGACGTGGTCGTCGGCTTCGGCGGCTTCGTGTCCGGCCCGGCCTACCTCGCGGCGCGACGGCTCGGCGTGCCGATCGTCGTGCACGAGGCCAATCCGCGACCCGGCTGGGCCAACCGGCTCGGTGCACGGCTCACGCCGTACGTCGCGTTCACCTTCCCCGGCACCCCGATCGCGCACGGACGGCAGATCGGTCTGCCGATCCGGCGCGCGATCACGACTCTCGACCGGGCGGCCCGGCGCGAGGAGGCGCGGTCGACGTTCGGGCTGGTCGCCGACCTGCCGACGCTGCTCGTCACCGGTGGCTCGCAGGGCGCGAAACGGCTGAACGACGCGACCTCCGGGGCGGCGGTCGATCTGCGTGCTGCCGGGGTCCAGGTGCTGCACGCCACCGGCACGGCGCACACCGTCGACGTGCCGGCCGCCGGTCCGGGTGACCCGCCCTACGTCACGGTGCCCTACCTCGACCGGATGGAGCTGGGCTACGCCGCGGCCGACCTGGTGCTGTGCCGGGCGGGTGCCAACACCGTGGTCGAGCTGACCGTGGTGGGGCTGCCGGCGGCGTACGTCCCCCTGCCGATCGGCAACGGCGAGCAGGCGCTGAACGCGCGCCCCGTCGTCGATGCGGGCGGCGGGCTGATGGTCGACGACGCCGACTGCACGCCGGACTGGGTGCGCACCGTGCTGACCCCGCTGCTCACCGATCCGGTGAGGTTGGCAGCCATGGGGCTGGCGGCCGCGACCAGCGGCCGGCCGGACGCCGACGAGCGGCTGGTCGACCTCGCCCTGGAGGCTGCCGGCCAGGCAGCCGCACGCGGAGGGAGACGGTGGTGAGCACGGGCCACCCGGACGCAGCGGCCCCGCTGGTCCCGGTGCCCGCCGAGGAGCTCGGCCGGGTGCACTTCGTCGGGATCGGCGGAGCGGGCATGTCCGGCATCGCGCGCATCATGCTGGCCCGCGGCCTGCCCGTCAGCGGCAGTGACGCCAAGGACTCGGTGGCGCTGTCGGCGCTGCGCGCGCTGGGCGCCACCGTGCACGTCGGGCACGCCGCCGCGAACGTCGGTGAGGTCGACACGGTGGTGGTGTCGACGGCGATCCGCGAGGACAACGTCGAGCTGGTGGAGGCGCGGCGCCGCGGGCTCCACGTCGTGCACCGCGCCGGGGCGCTCGCCAGCGTGATGGTCGGCCGGCGCGCGGTCGCCGTGGCCGGCACCCACGGCAAGACGACGACGACCTCGCTGCTGACCGTCGCGTTGCAGTACTGCGGTGTCGACCCGTCGTTCGCCATCGGCGGCAACCTCAACGAGTCGGGTGCGAACGCGCACAACGGAACGGGCGACGTCTTCGTCGCGGAGGCCGACGAGAGCGACGGCTCGTTCCTCCTCTACTCGCCGACCGTCGCCGTGGTCACCAACGTCGAGCCGGACCACCTCGACCATTACGGCACCGCCGAGGCAGTCGCCGCTGCCTTCGATGCGTTCGTGCGGCGGGTCGACGTTGGCGGCTTCGTCGTCGTCTGCGCCGACGATCCCGGCGCCGTCGCCCTCACGGCGTCCGCGCGCGACGCCGGCATCGACGTCCGTACCTACGGCGTCGACCAGTCGGCCGACCTGCGACTGGTCGATCTCGAGACCAAGGGCCTCGGCAGCTCGTTCGAGGCGGTGCTGCTGGGTCGTCGGCTGGGTCGTGTCGACCTGCGGATCCCCGGCCGGCACAACGCCCTCAACGCCGCAGCGGCGCTGGCCGTCGGTGCGGGGCTCGGCTTCCCTGCCGAGCGGCTGCGCGAGGGCCTGGCGCACTTCAGCGGCACCCGCCGGCGGTTCGAGCACAAGGGCACCGTCGCCGGCGTCCGGGTGTTCGACAGCTACGCGCACCACCCCACCGAGCTGGCGGTGGACCTGGCCGCGGCCCGCGAGGTGGCCGGTGGTGGCCGGGTCGTCGTGGTCTTCCAGCCGCACCTGTTCAGCCGGACCCGGTACTTCGCCGCGGAATTCGGCGCGGCGCTCGGCCTGGCCGACGAGGTCGTCGTCATGGACGTCTACGCCGCCCGCGAGGACCCGGAGCCCGGCGTCACCGGCGCCTTGGTCGCAGCCGCCGTGCCGCTGCCGCCCGGGCAGGTCGTGTTCGAGCCGTCGTGGTCGGCCGTCGCCGGCCACCTTGCCGACCGGGCGCGCCCCGGCGACGTGGTGCTCACCTGCGGGGCAGGCGACGTCACGATGATCGGGCCCGAGGTGCTCGAGCGGCTCGGGGGACGCACGACATGAGCCTTGCCCACCAGATCGTTCGCGGTGCTGCGTGCGTCGTGCGTCGTCGTGACGCTTGCGATCCCGCCGAGGCGCCGGATGAGTAGCGGGACGAGCACCGGCACGAGTACCGGCACGAGCAGCGCCACCGACCTCGAGCCGCGGCTGGTCGCGCGCGGCCGGGCCGCGCGGCGTACCCGGCTCACGGTGACGCTGTCGGTCGTCGCGGTCGTGGTGCTGGTCTGCCTGGGTGGCTGGCTGCTGCTCGGCACCTCCGTCCTGGGGGTCCAGACCGTGACGGTCAGCGGCACCGAGCGGCTCGACCCGGCGACGGTGCGTGCGGTCGCCGCCGTACCCGCGGGAGAGCCGCTGGCCACCCTCGACGCCGGTGCCGTCGCCGCGCGCCTCGAGAAGCTGCCCGTCGTGCGCAGCGTCGAGGTCGACCGTCGGTGGCCGCGCACGGTGGCGATCGTCGTGCACGAGCGGGTCGCGGCCGCCGTGCAGCAACGTGGCCCGGCGTTCGCCCTGGTCGACCGCAGCGGCGTGGTCTTCGACCAGGTCGACCGTCGGCCGAATGGCCTGCCGCTCGTGTCCGCCCCCGTCGACGCCGGCCCGAGCGCGCTGCGGGCCGCGCTCGACGTCCTCGACGTGCTGCCCGCCTCGGTCGCGGGCGAGGTGCGCCAGGTCCGCGCCACCGGTCCCGACGACGTCCGGCTGCAGCTGTCGAAGGGGCGCACCGTCGTGTGGGGGAGTGCCGAGCGCGGCGCCCGGAAGGCCGCCGTCCTCGCCGTGCTCCTCACCCGCAAGGCCAGCGTCTACGACGTGTCCGCTCCTGACGCACCCACCACGACGAGGTAGGCGCGCTGCCCGCGGCAGCCCCCACCGCACCCGGATCGCGGCGGCGCCGGCGGGGTCCGTACGCCCGGGTGGGCGGCAGTTGCAGGTTGTTGCGGCGTGTCGCGGCGTCGGTCGTTGAGTTGGTCCCCCTCGGTACCTAGCGTCCTCACCAACCTCAGAGGTTGACATAACTATAAGGCTCAACTTGAGGGTGAGGGTTCCGGAACATCCGGGGCGTTCCACCGGGAGAAGGAGAGGGTCCGACGTGGCAGCACCGCAGAACTACCTCGCGGTCATCAAGGTCGTCGGCATCGGCGGCGGTGGTGTGAACGCGATCAACCGGATGATCGAGGTCGGCCTCAAGGGTGTCGAGTTCATCGCGATCAACACCGACGCGCAGGCCCTTCTCATGTCGGACGCCGACGTGAAGCTGGACGTCGGCCGCGAGCTCACCCGCGGCCTCGGCGCCGGCGCCAACCCGGAGGTCGGCCGCAAGGCCGCCGACGACCACGCCGAGGAGATCGAGGAGGTCCTGAAGGGGGCCGACATGGTCTTCGTCACCGCCGGCGAGGGCGGCGGCACCGGCACGGGTGGCGCACCCGTCGTCGCGCGCATCGCCCGCTCGCTCGGCGCGCTCACCATCGGCGTCGTCACCCGCCCGTTCGGCTTCGAGGGCCGGCGCCGGGCCAACTCCGCCGAGACGGGCATCGACGAGCTGCGCGACGAGGTCGACACCCTCATCGTGATCCCCAACGACCGGCTGCTCTCGATCTCCGACCGCGGCATCTCGATGCTGGACGCGTTCAAGTCCGCCGACCAGGTGCTCCTGCAGGGTGTCTCCGGCATCACCGACCTCATCACGACGCCGGGCCTGATCAACCTCGACTTCGCCGACGTGAAGTCGGTCATGAGCGGTGCCGGCTCGGCCCTCATGGGCATCGGCTCCGCGCGCGGCGACAACCGCGCGGTCGAGGCGGCCGAGATGGCGATCTCCTCGCCCCTGCTCGAGGCGTCCATCGACGGCGCGCACGGCGTGCTCCTCTCGATCTCCGGCGGCTCGGACCTCGGGCTCTTCGAGATCAACGAGGCGGCCCAGCTGGTGGCGGAGTCCGCCCACACCGAGGCCAACATCATCTTCGGCGCGGTCATCGACGACGCCCTCGGCGACGAGGTGCGGGTCACCGTCATCGCGGCCGGGTTCGACGGGGGCACCCCGCGCAAGGTGGTCCCGGCGCCGGCCCGCCGCACCGAGCCGACCGAGACCCCGACGTCGCCCACCTCGAACGCCCGAACCGACTCCACCGGCACCTCCTACGAGCGCAGCGAGCCTGCCGGCGAGCGCACCGAGCGCGAGCCGGCCTACGTCGGCGCGCGCGACCGCAGCGAGTCGATCGACCTCAACGGTGACCCCCAGCCCGTGTCTCGGCCGGCCCGCACCATCGTCTTCGACGACGCGGACGACCTCGACATCCCCGAGTTCCTCCGTTGAGCTGCGTCCGCTGAGCGGCAGCACCCCTCGATCCGGACCGGTCGGCAGGACACCCACAGGGCCCTGCCGACCGGTCCGTCCCATGTCTGCCCCGTGCCGGCCCCCGACCGCGACCCGCCTACGCTCACTGGCATGCTCCGCCGCACCGGCACGATCGCGTCCGCGCGCTTCGCGCTGACCGACCGGCACGGCGGCGTGAGCCGCGCGCCGTACGATGCGCTGGACCTCGGCGACCACGTCGGCGACGACCCGGCGGCCGTCGGCGAGAACCGCCGGCTGCTGGCCCTCCGGCTGGGCCTGGACCCGGCCGGTCTCGTCCTCATGCAGCAGGTCCACGGCACGGACGTGGCGGTCGTCGAGCAGGCCCCGGGGCCGGGCGAGGCTCCGCCGGTGGCCGACGCCCTGGTCACCACCCGGAGGGGTCTCGCCCTGGTCGTGCTGGTCGCCGACTGCGTGCCCGTGCTGCTCGCCGCCGGTGGCAGCGACGTCGTCGCCGTCGCGCACGCCGGGCGGCGCGGTGTGGCGGCCGGCGTGGTCGGGGCCACGGTGGCGGCGATGGGCGACCTCGGTGCGCGGCCGGACCGGGTCGTTGCCGTCGTCGGGCCGGCGATCTGCGGCGACTGCTACGAGCTGCCGGCCGAGATGGCCGACGAGGTCGCGGCCGTGACGCCGGCGGCCCGGTCGACCACCCGTTCCGGCACCCCCGGGCTCGACCTGCGGGCGGGCGTCGCGGCGCAGCTGGCGGCTGCCGGCGTCGAGACGATCGAGGTCGACGCGCGGTGCACCGCGGAGTCGCCCGAGCTGTACTCGCACCGGCGGGACGGCGTCACGGGCCGGTTCGCCGGCGTGGTCGTCAGGTGACCGAGGCCTCGACGGAGTCGGACAGCCGGCGGGCCGAGATCGCCGCCGGCCTGGCCGCGGTCGAGGAGCGGATCGCGGCGGCGTGCTCGGCGGCCGGCCGCGAGCGCGGCGAGATCACGCTGGTCGCGGTGACCAAGACCTTCCCCTCGAGCGACGTGGGACACCTGGCGGCCCTCGGCCTGCGAGACATGGGGGAGAACCGGGCGGCGGACGCGGCGGCGAAGGTGGCCCGGTGCCGCGCGGACGGCCTCGACGACCTCGTCTGGCACTTCGTGGGTCAGGTGCAGACCAACAAGGCCGCGGACGTCGCCGGCTGCGCCGACGTGGTGCACTCCGTCGACCGGGCGCGTCTCGTGCACGCGCTGGACCGGGGCGCCGGATCCGCGGGCCGGCGGCTGCGGTGCCTGCTGCAGGTCGACCTCGCCGCGGACCCCGACGCTGCCGGCCGGGGCGGTGCCCGGCCCGAGGAGCTCGCCACGTTGGCCGAGGTCCTGGTGGCCGCCGAGCACCTCGGCCTCGCCGGGCTGATGGCGGTCGCACCGCTGGGCGCCGACCCCGACGAGGCGTTCGCGCGGCTGGCCGAGCTGTCCGCGACCCTGCGCCACGAGCACCCGGACGCCACGGTCGTGTCCGCCGGCATGAGCAGCGACCTCGAGGCCGCTGTACGGCACGGCGCGACACACCTGCGCGTCGGCACCGCATTGCTCGGTTCGCGACCTTCGCTCCGGTAGCGTCGCCCCCAGGCCGGACCGCCCTCCTCCGAGGGCGTTCTAGCCCGGTCGGACCAGCCGCTGGCGACAGCGGTGTCTGGGGTTCGTCCACCCGAGCGGAGGGCAGTCAGGCATGGCCGGCGCGATGCGCAAAGCGATGGTCTACCTCGGCCTCGTCGAGGAGGACGACCGCTACGAGTACGACGAGTACGACGACGGTGTCGAGGGCGACGGGTACGACACCGACCACCGGGGCGAGCACCACGACGGTGGCCGTGGCACGCACCGCACCGCCGGCGCCACCGCGCTGCGCGAGGAGCGGCACGGCGCGGTCGCGACGATGCCGGAACGCCGGCCGTCGCTGAGCTCCTCGCGGGCGTTCGACCGGATCACGACGATCCACCCGCGCACCTACAACGAGGCCAAGCAGATCGGCGAGAGCTTCCGCGAGAGCACGCCGGTCATCATGAACCTCTCCGACATGGACGACTCCGACGCGAAGCGGCTGGTCGACTTCGCCGCCGGCCTCGTCTTCGGCTTGCGCGGCACCATCGAGCGGGTCACCAACAAGGTCTTCCTGCTCTCGCCGGCCGACGTCACGGTGACCGCCGAGGACAAGGCGCGGATGGCCGAGAGCGGGTTCTTCAACCAGAGCTGACCGGGCTCGCCCACCGGCGTTCCACCGGTGGGTCGCGACGTGTGCTCCTCACGCGGGGCGTTAGTGTCTGGCGGGTGCAGATCACGCCGGTCCGGTTCCGACGTCGTGGCGACGGCCGCTGATGCGCGGACCGGTCGGGCAGATCGTCTACCTCGTCCTCTGGCTGTTCTTCCTGCTGCTGATCGCGCGGCTGGTGCTCGACTACATCCAGATGTTCGCCCGCTCGTGGCGGCCTCGCGGGCCGCTGCTGGTCGTGGCCGAGGTCGTCTACACGGTCACCGACCCGCCGATCAAGGCGCTCCGGCGGGTCATCCCGCCACTGCGCCTGGGCCAGATCGCGTTGGACCTCTCGTTCCTCGTGCTGGTGGTGCTGGTCCAGTTCGCGATCTACCTCACGAGCTTCCTCACGTTCTGACACCCTGACCAGCCGGGTCCGAACCCGCAGGTGAGCGCGGCGGTTAGCCACCTTCATGCCCGATGGGGGATGATTCCCCGGAGCACGACCCCGCAGGAAACACGCACGACGCAGGACCGCACGACCACAAGGAACGACTAGCGAGGAGACTCGACGCCATGCCGCTGACCCCCGAGGACGTGGCCAACAAGCAGTTCACGAGCACCCGGCTCAAGCCTGGCTACGACGAGACCGAGGTCGACGAGTTCCTCGACGAGGTGGAGGCGGAGCTCACCCGCCTCTACCGCGAGAACGACGAGCTGCGGTCCAAGCTGTCGGCCGCGGGCCGTGGTGGCGAGCTCACCGCTCCGCCGGCACCCGCCGTGCCGGCACCCGCCGCGCAGGCCGCGCCGGACCCGACCCTGGCCCGCGAGAACGACGAGCTCCGTCAGAAGCTCGCCGCTGCGCAGCGCCAGCTCGCCGAGGCCGCCAACCGCCCGCCCCAGCCGGCCGCCCAGGCCCAGGCTGCCGCGCCGGCCACGGCCGCACCGTCGGAGACCGCCACCGGGATCCTGGCGCTGGCGCAGCGGACCGCCGACGAGCACATCGCCGAGGCGCGCACCCAGGCCGACCGGGTCATCGGCGAGGCCCGCACCCGGGCCGACCAGCTCAAGCGCGAGGCCGAGGACAAGCACCGCCAGATGATCGGCTCCCTGGAGACCGAGCGGTCCACGCTCGAGCGCGAGGTCGAGAAGCTCCGCTCGTTCGAGCGCGAGTACCGCAGCCGGCTCAAGTCCTACCTCGAGGGTCAGCTGCGCGAGCTGGACGGTCGCGGCACCGAGGCGCCGGCCGGCGGGGCGACCCAGTCCGGGCAGCCGGGGCAGCCGGTGGCCGCCCAGGGGGCTCAGGGCGGGCAGCCGGCCCAGCCCGGTCAGCCGCAGGGCCAGCGCAGCCCGTTCGCGCCCGGCGCCCCCGTGGGCGGTGGCGACCAGCCGAGCGGCCCGCCGCAGCAGCCGCAGGGCTTCACCGAGGGCTGATCCCCGCCGCGAGAAGCGGACCGAACGCCGACGCCGGCGGACCTCAGGGTCCGCCGGCGTCGGCGTTCGTCGTGCGGGGGGGGACCGGTCAGCTCACCGTGGCTGCGAGCCGCCGGAACGGGTCGCGGGGCGGCGGGACCGGCAGCGTGATCCGGTTGCCGTCGGCGGGCAGGCCGCCGAGCGCGAGCACGCTGGCCAGGACCGACAGCGTCGTCTCGCCGGCGTCGACGCCGGCCTGGGTGACCATGGCGCGGTAGATCGTCACGTAGTGCTTGGTGGGGGTGTCGTAGCTCCAGTCCACCGACCCGAGGTGCACGGCGCTGCCGTGGGTGCCGTTGGGCCCGCTGAACGGGCCGTCCCACACCTGGATGCCGGCGGGCCCGGCCGAGAAGCGACCGTCGAGGCCGACGTCATGCCGGGCAGCGGCGGCGAGCAGCTCACGGCTCTCGCGCTCGGCGAGCACCAGCGAGGGCCGCACGTGGCTGGCCAGGGCGGGCACCGCGATGGCGCCGTCCTTGAGCTTCAGCCCGGCCGAGGCCGAGCTACCGAGGGGAACGACGTGAAGTGGCACCGCGTCCTCCGTCACCGTCCTGGGCCGGACCTGCTCCGGCGTCCTGCGACAGTTATCGGCCGGGGAGCCCCCCGTCCTTCACTGGGCTGACCGGGTGATTCACCGTAACGCCACACCGGCACGCCTGGCCGGGACCTCCTGGTGACCCCGTCGAGACCAACTCTTTACCGAATCGCTGGGCCACCCGGGTGACGGTGAAGCGCAGGCCCAGGTCGTCGTCGCGGTTCGCCGTGGCGTCCTGACCGTCCAGTCCCTCGGCGTACGACGTCGCGAGCACCTCGCCGGCGACCAGACCGCCGTGCTCGCGCAGCGCCTCGGCCAGCTCGCCGGAGGCCTCCCAGCGCACCGCGACCCGGTCGGTGACCTGCAGACCGGAGGTCTTGCGGGCCTCCTGCACCAGCCGGACCACTTCGCGGGCCAGGCCGGCGCGGCGCAGCGCCGGGGTGACCTCGAGGTCGAGGGCGACGGTCTCGGCGCCCTCGCTGACGACCGCCCAGCCCTCGCGTGGTGTCTCGGTGAGCAGCACCTCCTCGGCGGACACCTCGACGTCGCGGCCGTCGACCACGACCCTGGCCGTGCCCGACTCGCGCAGGGAGGCGGCCAGGGCCTCGGCGTCGGCGGCCGCGACGGCGGCCGCGACCGTCGGGGTGTGCGATCCGAAGCGCGTGCCGAGGGGGCGGAAATTGCCCATGGCCCTGCGGTCCACCAGCTCACCCGGGAGCGCGCCCAAGCCCCCCACCTTCAGCACGACCCCGAC
>JBBRVW010000003.1:0-142029 GCA_038246545.1 Actinomycetes bacterium
GCCTTACGTGATCGACGGCGTGCTGGCGTACCCGATGCGCACCCACGTGCTTGTCGCTCGCGCCCAGGCATCGGATGGAGGCACTGCATGAAAACCGGATTTACAACGACGATCCTGCACTCGGATCTCGAGTCGCCCATCGAACACTTTCGGTCCACAAGCCGATGCACGTCGCGGCCGCCTACGGCTACCCCGACGCGGCACGATCTGGCGCGCGTGTTCAAAGGCGAGATGCCGGGTTATTCGTACGGCCGCCAAGGCAATCCGACGGCGACCGCGCTCGAATCGAAGGTCACCAAAATGGAGCAGGGCGTCGGCACTGTCGTCTTCAGCACCGGCATGGCCGCGATCGCGTGCACGTTTCTCGCGCTGCTGCGTGCGGGCGATCACGTCGTCTCCAGTTCGTTTCTCTTCGGCAACACGAACAGCCTGTTCGCGACGTTCGACACGCTGGGCTGCGACGTGAGCTTCGTCGACGCGACGGACGTCGAGAACGTGAAGCGCGCGATCCGGCCCGAAACGCGCATCGTCTTCGTCGAGACCATTGCAAATCCCCGCACGCAGATCGCCGACCTCGCGCGCATCGGTGAGTTGTGCACGGAGCGGGGCCTGATCTATATCGTCGACAACACGCTGACTTCGCCCTACCTCTACCTGCCGAAGCGCCATGGGCCAGCTCTAGTCATGCAATTCGCTGACGAAGTGCATCGGCGGTCACGGTAACGCGCTTGGGGGCGCGGTGACCGATACGGGCGTCTACGACTGGACGCGCTTTCCGAACATTTACGACAACTACAAGAACATGAAGCCGGCGATGTGGGGTATTCAGCAGATCCGCAAAAAGGGATTGCGCGACGTGGGCGGCACGCTGGCCTCCGAAGCGGCACACCGTCTCGCGATGGGCGCGGAGACGCTGGCGCTGCGCATGGAGCGGGCCTGCGCGAATTCGCTCGCGCTCGCGCGCCGGGCTAGGCCCGCCCAGAGATCAGGCGGCGGCCAGGATGATGGCGATCTCGACTGGAGAGTTGACCCATGCGACGTTAGAGATCGCCCGGAACACGTTGCGCGAGGCGAAAGGCGACCGCTACCAAGCTGCTGCGATCGCGCTGAAAAGGCTGGAAGCCCAAGGGCTGCTGACCGATCAAGAGCGAGCGCAGCTGGAGTCGGGCAAAGTAAGTTTGCTGGCATTCAACAGTCACGTTGCACCGGCGCTGGCCGCATGCCCACAGTATGGCGAACTAGCGCTCTGGTACGCGTACGAAGGTTGATGGGGAGAGAAGTCCAATGGCCACGACGTATGACGCGACGCCGTCCATCCAGGAGCGCGCGATTGCCGCCGACATCATCGCGGTCGGCATGTTGCGGGGGCCAACGCGGACGGAGCAGTGCCAGCCCACATTCTCCGTCGAGCGGGGCGGCAGCGACTTTGGCGTATGTCGCGGTTCCCCCTTTGCTTCTTGGCGCATTTCTCACGCGTCAGCCCAGCGGCCTCGTGTCGAGCCAGAAGGGTCGAAAGCGCTGGGTCGCCGATTTCGGCGAAGTGAAGGAGGTCAACGCTTTCGTCGTGAACGCTACTTTCGCCCTCGGGGTGGCGGCCGCGATCCTTGGGTTTGGCATGCTTGCCCTGTTCGCGGGCGGCTACTCCAAGGCGACGGATGTGCTGCTGGCTGCGCCTGGCATCATCTTGCTGTGCCACGCTCCCGGCTGGTACCTCGGGGAACTGATGACGTCAACTTCGCTCTCGCGTCAACTCGCATCCGCGACTCCCCACTACTGGCCGACCGCGCTTGTCCACGGCGGCATTGGCTGGGGGATCTTCGGCGCGATCTTGGTGTTTGCATAACGTCGCGCCGCCAACGCACTCACATGCCGCGATGAATGTGTGCTCGGTAAGTGATGCCATACCCGATCACTACTCGCCGGGGCGAGCGTGTGGGCGTTGAAACAGGTCGTCGTCTCGCTACACACGGCATGAATGACGGCGAGATAGCTAGACTGCCTCGATGGTGAGAATGACGCGCCGAGGGGAACGGACGGTGCGGAGTATGCGCTGGTCCTACTGGTATTCCCTCGCTGTCTGCGTCTTCGTAGTCATTCTCGGCTTGATCCATTTGAGCCCGCCGGTGGTCCCGATTGGTTCCGGGAGTATCGCGGTCACGGGAGCGGTCTTGCTTTACTCCTACCGCGTCTAACGGAAAGTTTCGCTGAACCTCAGCCGCCGACCGGCGAGAGCGCATACGTGCCACTACGCGCGCTAAGCGTCTGTCGGCTGTCGCCCGATGGGACGGCCGTTTCCGAACCGCATGATGCTCATGCGAAGGGCCAATCGGTTTCAATCTAGGCTCGTGAGGTGGAGCCGAAGCAGATCCTGGTCGCCCTCACCGCCGGGGACTCACCCGCACTCGGAAATATCTGGCGCATCAATGCGAAGAACACCGACTTCTACCTCGACCCAGTCGGCGAGGTTGGCACTGTGAAGCGCCCCAGGTTTGATGCCGCTCCTGTTTGAGTCCAGGAGGATGAGCACCATGCCCAAGAAGATCGATCAGGAGTTGAAGGCGCGCGCTGTGCGTCTGGTGACCGAGCACCTCGGCGAGTACCCGTCGGTGACCGCTGCCTCGGCCGCGGTGGCCAAGCAGGTCGGTGTCGGCCGGGAGTCGGTGCGGCGCTGGGTCGTGCAGGCCCAGGTCGATGGCGGCCAACGCCAGGGAGCCAGCACTCAGGAGCTGGCGGAGGTCAAGGCGCTCAAGGCCAAGGTCCGCCGGCTGGAAGAGGACAACGCGATCTTGAAGTCCGCGACGGTTTTCTTCGTCGGGGAACTCGACCCCCGCAACCGATGATCATGGGGTTCATCGACGCCATGAAGGCCGAGGGCCACGCGGTCGAGTCGATCTGTCGGGTCCTGCGTGAGCAGGGCTGCCAGATCGCTGCGCGGACCTACCGCAGCTGGAAGCAGATCGGCCGCCCGGTTGCGGCCCGCACAGTCAGCGACGCACACGTCGTTGACGAGGTCCGCGACATCGCCTGGACCACCGGCGCCGACGGCCGGCGCAAGCTGGCACCGGAAGGCCTCTACGGCCGTCGCAAGATGACCGCGCAGCTGCGCCGGACGAGCTCGCCCGAGGTGAGCGCCGGCGCGGTCGATCGGGCGATGAAAGCGTTGGGGCTCAACGGAGTTCGACGCGACAAAGGTGTGCGGACCACGATCCCGGCCAAGGACGGGAACAGGGCCGGTGACCTGCTCGACCGCGACTTCACCGCTCCGGCACCCAACCGGGTGTGGGTGACCGACTTCACCTACTGCCGGACGTGGGCCGGGTTCGTCTACGTCGCGTTCATCCTCGACGTCTACGCCCAGCGGATCGTGGCCTGGCACGCCTCGACGTCCAAGGCCACCGACCTGGTGATGATCCCGTTGCGGATGGCGTTGTGGCAGCGCGGCCGCGAAGGGCACCCCGTCGTTGCGGGGGAGCTGATTCAACACTCGGATGCAGGGTCGCAATATACGTCTGTGCGGTTCACCGAGCACCTCGCGCTCGAGCAGATCCAGCCCTCGATCGGGTCCATCGGGGACGCATATGACAATGCGCTGATGGAGACGATCAACGGTCTCTACAAGGCCGAGTGCATCAGGACCACGGTCTTCCAGGACGGCCCCTACAAGACCCTCGCCGACGTCGAGTACGCCACCGCCGGCTGGGTGGACTGGTACAACGAACGAAGGCTCCACGGCTCGCTGGGCAACGTTCCCCCGGTCGAGTTCGAGCAAGCCCATTACGCTGCCCTCAACCCCGAGCCGCAGCCCGCATGAGAGCGGCAGAGAACCTGGGGCGCTTCACTGTCGCCCACCTTTCCGTCCACGCCCCCAGCCGGAGCTTCGACGGCCACCGTTTCCACATCAAAGTCGACCGCCAGCTGGCCTCCGCGGCGGAGGGGCGGGGTCAGTTCGTCGAGCACGGCATCCCCCGGAAAGGCTTCGCGTTCGGCGGCCAGCAACTTGCCGATCGCGTCTTCCTCGTAGCCCGCATCCGCTGGACCTGGCACCTTCAGCGGCCTCGGTTCCGCGCGGCAGCCGTCTCCGCCTCAGCCTCCGAACTCGCCGACCACCAGTCTGGCGCACGGCTGTCGACACTCTTGTCGCCAAACGAGGCATGGGACATCGATCTGGTCGTCTCCTATGGCCGGCCGTACTGGCCGAATCCGGGAGGGTCCCTGCGCGACAACGCCCGCCTCGAACCCCTGAGCAATGACGCAGGCCTCTGGCTGACCGCAACGTCCTACCACCGCTCGCAAACGAACTACCCGACGCCTGAGCTGCTTTGCCCACGGCTCCCGCGACCAGGCGAGGAGCCAAATCGAATCACGGGTGGCGGTCCCGGACCCGACGGGGTCGGCGGCATGTACTGGTTCGTGGAGACCATCACGGCGCGCGAGCTCACCGAAGCGACGATTGCCTCCAGAGCGGACGCAGAGAGCTAGGCGCATGGCCAGTCCGTTGGGTCCCAAGGTCGAGCCAAGCGCACATCCTTCTGTGCGCATACGTGCCAATACCGGTCGCTACACGTCTGGTCTCTACGCCGGCATGCTGCGGTGTTCTTCGAGGAACTTGTCGACGGCGTGGTGAGCCTCACCTTTCACTTCTCGGTAGACGCCGTCCTCGTCCCATGCCTCGAACGCGATCTTGTCAAGCTCGTCGTGGTAGCTGGTGTAGCGGTGGAGGATGTGGGCGCGGGCGGCGAGTGCCGCCTTCTGCTCAAGGCTGAGCAACCGAGTCCGCCCGACGCGCCCGCTGCCGACCAGGGCCGCGTGTGCCGCGGTTTCCATCGCGATCTGCTCGGCCAACCCGGCGTGGGTCGGTGAAAAGTCGAGGAAATCCAGGATGGCCTCGCGTAGCTCCGCTTGGTAGCGCTGCTCCTGGCGAGCCCGCGCCCGCTCGGACTGCGACCGGGTCGCGGCCCGTTTGGCCGCGGTCTGCTTGGCGCGTTCCTGCTCGGCGCGGATCGCCGTGGCAGGCGCCCACAATCCCTGCAGTCGACGGTGCGGATGGTTGCGGCCGCGCGGTCGCCAGCACAGCCAGTAGGCACCGGACGCTTTCACGGTGCGGGTGAGAAAGGCGTCACCGGTCGGGAGGAACTCCCAGCCGTCCGGGATCTCCACGTCACCGTGCTCGGGATTCCACCAGCCCTCCCGGGTGTCGTAGACGTCGATCTGCAGCGCGGCGAGGTCGAGCGTCTCGGCTGCTTGGTCGGCTGTTGTCACCCGTGCCAGCCTGCCTCGGTCGCCGCCGCGCCGACAAGGCCCCGGCTGCTGGTAAGCCGCGATCCACCGAACCCGCGGGTCTGTTTTGGAGTAGGCGTTCGGAGCGGTAGCGCGCACTCGCCTTTTATGCCGATGATCCTGTCAACAGGCGCGGGATATGCCGGTGATCGGGATCGAGCCACGGCCCTTTTGGCAGTTGGAAGGGTCGCCGCCGGGCTCCGCCGTTGTGTCCGGCTGGTGCGATGACCCGACCTCGTCGAGCCCAACGAGAAGCGGTCCGCCGTTGTCCGCACGTGTCGACCAGTGTCCGTAGTGAACCAGCGACAGAATCTGCCCGCAGGGTGCCCGCAAGCGATCTTGAGGCCGGTCCCGATGACTTCGGAATCGGCCTCTGACCTGGTCTTTCTTGTGGGCGATACAGGACTTGAACCTGTGACCTCTTCCGTGTCAGGGAAGCGCGCTAGCCAGACTGCGCCAATCGCCCGTGCTGGTTGTTCTCGAGGTGGAGACGGGATTTGAACCCGTGTAGACGGCTTTGCAGGCCGTTGCCTCGCCTCTCGGCCACTCCACCGAGTGAGGCCGGTGAGCCTCGAGTCCATCCGAGCGGACGACGGGATTCGAACCCGCGACCCTCACCTTGGCAAGGTGATGCTCTACCAACTGAGCCACGTCCGCGCGACGACGCCACGGGGCCTCACGGCCACGCTGTCGTGCGAGGACGACCATAGCCGATCGGCTCGGCCCCGACCAAAGCGGCCCAGGTCGCCCCGCCCGTCGGGGTCTCGGCTGACCGCCGGGCGCGGCACCACTAGGTTGCCCGCCATGCGGACAGTGACGGTCACCGGTGAAGCGCTCGCCCTCGAGGACCTGGTCGCGGTGGCGCGAGGCCAGGCCGGGGCAGTGATGGGCGCCGGGGTGGCCGACCGGATGGCGCCGAGCAGGGCCGTCGTGGCAGACGCCGTGGACCAGGACAAGGTGATGTACGGCATCACCACCGGCTTCGGCGCGCTCGCGGACACCCACGTCGGCCGGGAGGACCTCGAGCAGATGCAGCTCGCCCTGGTCCGCTCGCACAGCGCCGGTGTGGGTGAGCCACTGCCGGACGACGTGGTCCGCGGCCTGCTCCTGCTGCGGGCCCGGACCCTCACGGTGGGCTACTCCGGCGTGCGGGTCGAGCTCCCGGCCAAGCTGCTCGAGCTGCTGGAGCACGACCTGCTGCCCGTGATCCCCGGGAAGGGATCGGTCGGGGCGAGCGGCGACCTGGCTCAGCTCGCCCACCTCGCGCAGCCGCTGGTCGGCGAGGGGCGGCTCCGGCGCCTCGGCGACACCGACCTGCGCGGGCGGCCGGCGGCGGAGCTGCTGTCCGAGGAGGGCGTCGAGCCGCTGGTCCTTGCCCCGAAGGAGGGGCTGTCGCTCATCAACGGCACCGAGCCCATGCAGGTGCTTCTCGCGCTCGCCGTCGACGACATCGGGGTGCTGCTGAAGGTCGCCGACATCGCGGCCGCCATGAGCGTCGAGGCGCTGCTGGGCACCGACAAGCCGTACGACGAGCGGGTGCAGGTGATCAGGCCGCACCCCGGACAGCTGGCCAGCGCGTCGAACCTGCGCCGCCTGCTCGCCGGCAGCCCGCTGGTGGCCAGCCACCGCGAGAGCGACCACGCGGTGCAGGACTCCTACTGCCTGCGCTGTGCCCCGCAGGTGCACGGCGCGGTCCGCGACGTGCACGCCCACGCGCGGCGGGTCATCGACATCGAGCTCGGCTCGGTCGTCGACAACCCCGTGATCGTCCCGGACGGCGAGGTCATGTCGACGGGCAATTTCCACGGCGAGCCGCTGGCCTTCGCCGGCGACATGCTGGCGATGGCGGTGTCCGAGCTGGCGAGCATCTCCGAGCGGCGCACCGACCGGATGCTCGACCCGGCGTTCTCGCGAAGCCTGCCGGCGTTCCTGGCCCGCAACCCCGGCCTCAACTGCGGCTTCATGATCGCGCAGTACACCGCAGCGTCCCTGGTCAGCGAGAACAAGGTTCTCGCGCACCCGAGCAGCGTCGACACCATCCCGACCTCGGGCAACCAGGAGGACCACGTCTCGATGGGGTGGACCTCGATGCGCAAGCTGCGCGAGGTCGTCACCAACGTCCGGCACGTGCTCGCCGTCGAGGTGCTGGCCGCCTCGCAGGCGCTGGACCTGCGGGCCGACGTGGCCGCTCCCGGTGCCGCCAGCGGCGCGGTGCACGCGGCGGTCCGGGCCGCAGTGCCGGTGATGGACGAGGACCGCAACGTGTCCGATCAGCTGGAGACGGTCGCCGCGATGCTGCGGGAGCTGGTGGGCGCCGCCGAGGCGGCGGTCGGTGTCCTCGACTGAGGTGCCGGGCGAGCCGTACGCCTGGTTCGGCGGCCGGCTCGCCACCGGCCTGGTCGAGGTCAGCGACGACCTCGCGGCCCTCGACGGCACGGGCTGGTGGGCGGTCCTGCTCGACTTCGAGGGTCGCGTCGTCTGCGCGCGGTTCGCCGACGTCCGGGATGCGCCGCCGCCCCACGGCCCCTGGCCCGGTGTCCGGGGTGATGCCTGGCGCTCCTCGCTGGACCGGGACGGCTACCTCGGGCGGGTGGCGGCCATCCGCGACGGCGTCGCCGACGGCGACCACTACCAGGTGAACCTGTGCCGGGTCCTGTCCGCGCCGCTGTCCGAGGGCGCCGACCTGCGCGGCCTCGCGTCGCTGCTCGCGAGCGGCAACCCCGCGCCGTATGCCGGCGCGCTGCGGCTGCCCTCGGCGGAGGTCGACGTGGTGACCGCCTCGCCGGAGCTGTTCCTCGGCCGGGACGGCGACCGGATCACGTCGGGGCCGATCAAGGGGACCGCTGTGACGGCTGCCGGCCTCACCGACAAGGACCGCGCCGAGAACGTCATGATCGTCGACCTGGTGCGCAACGACCTCGGCGCCGTGGCGGTCACCGGGTCGGTCGAGGTGCCCGCCCTCAACGCGGTCGAGCAGCACCCCGGCCTCGTCCACCTGGTCTCGACCGTGGCGGCCGTCCTCCGACCGGACGCCGGCTGGCCGGAGCTGCTGGCGGCCACGTTCCCGCCGGGCTCGGTGACGGGCGCCCCGAAGTCCAGCGCGCTGCGGGCGATCGCCGATCTGGAGCCGGCGCCACGCGGCCCCTACTGCGGCGCGGTCGGCTGGGTCGACGCCGACCGCCGCCGTGCCACCCTGGCCGTCGGCATCCGCACCTTCTGGACCTCCGGGTCGGGCGCGGCGCGGAAGCTGCACCTCGGCACCGGCGCCGGCATCACCTGGGGCTCGGACGCGGCGGCCGAGTGGGACGAGACCGAGCTGAAGGCGCGCCGGCTGCGCGTGGTGGCTGCGCAGACATCGAGAGGACCCGCAGGATGAACGTGTGGCTGGACGGATCGGTCGTCGACCTCGACCAGGCGCGGGTGTCGGTGCTCGACCACGGGTTGACCGTCGGCGACGGCGTGTTCGAGACCGCCAAGGTCGAGCACGGGGTGCCGTTCGCCCTGACCCGCCACCTCGCCCGCCTCGCGGCGTCCGCCCACGGGCTCGGCCTGGTGCCGCCCACGGACGCCGACCTGCGCACCGCCGTGGCCGCCACCCTCGACGCCAACCCTCGCGCGGCCACCGAACCCGTGCGGCTCCGGATCACCCTCACCGGTGGCACCGGTCCGCTCGGCTCCGAACGGGGCGACGGCAGCCCGACGCTGGTGGTCGCCCTGGCGCCACTGAAGCGGTGGGCGCCGACCGCCAAGGTGGCGGTGGTGCCGTGGACCCGCAACGAGCGGGCGGCGACCGCCGGCCTCAAGACCACGTCGTACGCCGACAACGTGGTCGCCCTGGCCAGGGCCCGGTCCGCGGGGGCCACCGAGGCGCTCGTCGCGAACACCGTGGGCGATCTCTGCGAGGGCACCGGGTCCAACGTGTTCCTGGTGCTGGACGGCGAGCTGGTGACCCCGCCGCTGTCCTCGGGCTGCCTGGCCGGGGTCACCCGGGCACTGGTGCTGGAGTGGACCGGGGCCGTCGAGCGCGACCTGCCGATGGCGGCGCTGCAGTGGGCCGACGAGGTCTTCCTCACGTCCTCGACCCGCGACGTCCAGGGCGTCCACGCCGTCGACGACCACGAGTACGCCGGCGCCCCTGGTCCGGGCACCGCCGAGGCGGTGACGGTCTTCGCGGAACGGTCGGCCGCCGACGTCGACCCCTGACGGGGGCGTCGGCCAGTGGTACCTCGCCGGACCCCGTTCCCGACCGCCCGACGCGCGTCGGTGGGGTGGTCCCGGTCCGTGCGGCCGGTCAGGCGTGCGAAGAGGCCGAGTCGGCCACCCGCGGCTGCGGCGGCACCGCGGCCGCCCGCCGGTCGAGCAGGAGGTCCGCGGAGGTCCACATCTCGGTGACCCGGTCGTCGGCAAACCTCAGCACCAGGGCGACGGTGAGCCTGCTCGGCGCGATGTGGGGTCCGGTGGCGTCGCGGCGCAGCGCCACCAGCTCGGCGCGGGCGAGCACGGTGTCGCCCGTGGCGCTGAGCACGTCGACGGAGACCTCGCTCTCCGGCATGGCGGTACACAGCGTCATGGCGCGTTCGCGGACGCCGGGCCACCCGGCCGGCTGGCCCGGCTGCGCGGAGTGGTCCAGGACGTCGGGGTCGACCAGGCGCTGGAGCGCGAGCACGTCGCCGGCGACGAGGGCGCGCACGACTGCCTCGGCGAGCGACGTGCGCACCCGTTCCCGCGTCATGCCTGAGGACTCCTGGTCGGTGGAGAGATGATCAGTAGTCATCCAACCGGAGCGCAGGGGTCGTGCACATGGGCCGCACGCGCCGAAGCGTCTGACCGATGCACCGGGGGGGTACCTGTACGAACGGCCAGGTAGGCCACGACTCGGGGTGTTCCGGGACAGAAGGCCCCACCGGTCGAGATCGAACCGCTTCTCGCTCACGAGGCTGCCGACGAAACCGGCAGATCGCGCTGCTCGAGGCCGCCAGGCATCCGGCCGGTGACGGGCCGGCCCAGCTCGCGCACCGGCCACCCACGAGGCGTTCCGTCCGACTCCGGACCGCTGTCCCTCGAGCGCTCGGACCGACGCGGGTCACCGCCCGCGCGTGGCCGTCCTAGTGTGTGATCCCATGCGAGGAGCCCGACCCGTCCGCGCCCCGCGCGGCACCGCGATGACCTGTCGTTCCTGGGGTGCCGAGGCGGCGCTGCGGATGCTGCACAACAACCTGGACCCGGAGGTCGCCGAGCGGCCCGACGACCTGGTGGTCTACGGCGGAAACGGGCGTGCCGCCCGGTCCTGGGAGGCGTTCGATGCCATCGTCCGCTCGCTGCGGGAGATGGCGCCCGACGACACCCTCCTCGTGCAGTCCGGCAAGCCGGTCGGCGTGGTCCGCACCCACGAGGGCGCCCCCCGGGTGCTCATCGCCAACTCGCTGCTCGTCCCGCGCTGGGCGACTCCCGAGCACTTCCGCGAGCTCGAGGACCAGGGCCTGATGATGTACGGCCAGATGACCGCGGGCTCCTGGATCTACATCGGCACCCAGGGGATCCTGCAGGGCACCTACGCCACCTTCGCCGAGGTCGCCAGCCAGCACTTCGGCGGGACCCTCGCCGGCACGATCACCCTCACCGGGGGTCTCGGCGGCATGGGTGGCGCCCAGCCGCTCGCGGTCACCGGCAACGGCGGCGCCGTGCTGTGCATCGAGGTCGACCCGTGGCGGGCGCAGCGGCGGCTCGAGCACGGCTACCTCGACGAGATCGCCGACTCCCTCGACGACGGCATTGCCAGGGTGGAGTCCGCCAAGCGGGAGCGACGGCCCCTGTCCGTGGCCGTGGTCGCCAACTGCGCTGACGTGCTGCCCGAGCTGGTCACGCGCGGCTGGGTGCCGGACGTCGTCACCGACCAGACCTCGGCGCACGACGCGCTGCACGGCTACGTGCCGCACGGCATGTCGCTCGAGGAGGCGCTGGAGCTGCGGACCGCCAAGCCCTCGGAGTACGTCGACCGGGCCCGCGACTCGATGGCGGTGCACTGCCGCGCGATGGTCGACCTGCTGCACGCCGGCGCCGTGGTCTTCGACTACGGCAACGGGTTGCGCGGCCAGGCCCAGGACATGGGCTTCGCCGACGCGTTCGCCTACCCCGGCTTCGTGCTCGCCTACATCCGGCCGCTGTTCGCCCGGGGCGCCGGCCCGTTCCGGTGGGCCTGCCTGTCGGGCTCGGCCAAGGACCTGGCGGCCACCGACAAGGCGGTGCTCGACGCGTTCCCGGACGATGACCAGCTGCAGCGCTGGGTGCGCTTCGCTGCCGAGAACGTGCAGGGCCAAGGGCTGCCGTCGCGGATCTGCTGGCTCGGGTACGGCGAGCGGCACGTCGCCGGCCAGGCGTTCAACGACCTGGTGGCCTCCGGCGTGGTCGAGGCACCGGTCGTGATCGGCCGCGACCACCTCGACGCAGGCTCGGTGGCCTCGCCCGAGCGCGAGACCGAGGGCATGCGCGACGGGACCGACGCCGTCGCGGACTGGCCGGTGCTCAACGCCCTGCTCAGCACCGCCTCCGGCGCCACCTGGGTGTCGCTGCACCACGGCGGCGGCGTCGGCATCGGCAAGTCGATCCACGCCGGCGTGGTCGTCGTCGCCGACGGGACCGAGTCCTCCTACGACAAGATCACCCGGGTCCTCACCAACGACCCCGGGACGGGTGTGCTGCGGCACGCCGACGCCGGTTACGAGATCGCCGAGCGGACTGCCCGCGAGGTCGGCATCCGGATCCCGATGCTCGACGGCACCCACGCTCCCCCCTGGCAGCCCCCGGCCTGACGTGTCGCGGTGGGGTCAGCTGGTCGCCGGCCACCGGCGCTCCGGCGCTGCCCGCACGTCCCGAGTTGATCACGCTGCCCGCACGGCCCGAGTTGATCACGGTCCCGTGATCGTTCCGGGTCAACAGTGGCGTGCAAGCCACTGTTCACCCGAGTTGACCACGGAACCGTGATCAACTCCGGCGAGTGGTGGCCGGGAGGGGGCGTCGGCGGTGGGACGCGGCGGGGGCGGGCGCGGGGGCGGGGACGGGGGCGGGGACGGGGGAGGGTCAGCTGGTCTTCTGACGGGCCCGGTAGGCGGCGACGTGCAGGCGGTTGCCGCAGGTGCGGCTGTCGCAGTAGCGCTTGGAGCGGTTGCGGGACAGGTCGACGAGGACCCGGCGGCAGTCGGGGGCGGCGCAGGTCGCCAGGCGGGACCGCTCGCCGGCCGCGAGGACGAACGCGAGTGCCATCCCGCAGTCGGCCGCCAGGCGCTCGGCCAGCCGGGCGCCGGGTGCGTAGTAGTGGATGTGCAGCGGCCAGTGGTCGTGGTCGGTGAGCCGTGGCGTGGTGCGCGCGTCGGCGACCAGGTCGTTGACCAGTCGGACGGCGCCCGGCTCGTCGGTGGCCGCGAAGACCGCCCGCAGCCGCGCTCGCAGCCGGAGCACCGCGGCCAGGTCGTCGGCGGTGAGCTGGCCGGCCTCGGAGATGTCGCGGCGGAGCACCATCTCGTCGAGGTCGTCGGGGCCTGCCATACGCTCCTCGCCGGTCAGCTCCGGGTCGGTGTTGACCAGGTCGACGACGGTCGCCAGGGCGCACGCGGTGTCATGTCCGAAGTCCATCGTGCTCGCTTCCCGCTGCTAGTGTCCTGCTGTCAGCAGCGTAACCGTGGGTTGCTCCTGACGTATCAACGAGCCACTGGAGCCAGGGTGCCCGCCGGAGGAGGTGTGCACCCGTGGCGCTCACCGATCGGCCGACGCTGGCCGCCGCGGCGGGGGCCGGGTGCATCGCCAGCTCGGCCACCCTGGTCCGCCCCGCCGACGTCGCGCCCGTCACGGCAGCCACCTTCCGGTGCCTGTATGCCCTGCCGGTGCTGGGCGTGCTGCTGGTCCGTGAGGACCGACGCTACGGCAGGCGCCCGGCGCGCGCCCGCCTGCTGGCAGCCGCGTCCGGCGTGTTCTTCGCCGTCGACCTGGTCCTGTGGCACCACGCGATCGGCGCGGTGGGCGCGGGCATCGCCACGGTGCTCGGCAACCTCCAGGTGGTCGTCGTCGGGTTCCTCGCCTGGTGGCTGCTCGGCGAGCGCCCCGGCCGGCGGCTGCTGCTGGCCGTCCCGGTGGTGATGCTGGGTGTGCTGCTCATCTCCGGCCTCGTCGGCGCAGGCGCCTACGGCGAGCACCCCGGGCTGGGTGAGGTCTTCGGCCTGGGCACGTCGCTCGCGTACGGCGTGTTCCTGCTGCTGCTGCGGCAGGGCTCCACCGACCTGCGCCGGGCCGCCGGGCCGCTCTTCGACGCGACGGCTGTCGCGGTGCCGGTGTGCGTCCTGCTCGCGCCGGTCTCGGGCGGCATCGACCTCGTGCCGGCCTGGCCGTCGCACGGGTGGCTCGCCCTGCTCGCATTGACCTCGCAGGTGGTCGGGTGGTTGCTCATCGCCGTGTCCCTCCCGCGCGTCCCCGCCGCCCTGACCTCGGTCGTCCTGCTGCTCCAGCCGGTGGCCTCGGTCGGTCTCTCGGCGGCGGTCCTCGACGACCGGCCCTCTCCCGTGCAGCTGCTCGGGTGTGCCATCGTCCTGGCTGGCGTCATCGGCGCCACGGCCGGTCGCCGTCAGCGCCCCGTCGTAGCGGAGCAGGGCGCCGCGCCCGAGGAGGTCACGTCGTGCAGACCCAGGACCTGACCGTCCGGCGGGTGGGCCGCCTGGTGACCATGGCGGGCGACCCGGTCGCCGGTGCCGCCGTCGTGGTCCGCGACGGCCGGGTCGCGTGGACCGGCCCCGACCGCGACCTGCCGGCCGATGCCCCGGCGCACGAGCTCGACGCCGGGGGCGCCTGTGCCCTCCCGGGCTTCGTCGACGCGCACACGCACCTGCTCTTCGCCGGCGTGCGGCGCGACGAGTTCGTGGCGCGGCTGGCCGGCAGGGCGTACGACGGCGGCGGCATCCGCACGACCGTTGCGGCCACCGCGGCGGCCAGCGACGAGGAGCTGCTCGACCTCGCCGCGGCCCGGGCGGCAGCCGCGCTCGCGCACGGCACGACCACGATGGAGGTCAAGACCGGCTACGGCCTGACCGTCGACGCCGAGCTGCGGCTGCTGCGGCTGGTGGGCGAGCTCGGCTCCCGGACGCCTGTGCGGATCGAGCCGACCTACCTCGGGGCGCACGTGGTGCCGGCCGGGCGGGACCGCTCGGAGTACGTGGACGAGGTGGTGGCGACGCTGCCGGCCGCCGCCGCTGCCGGCGCGCGGTGGGCCGACGTCTTCTGCGACGAGGGGGTGTTCACCGTCGACGAGGCGCGGCGAATCCTCACCGCCGCACGGGGTCACGGGCTGGGCCTTCGGCTGCACGCCGAGGAGATCGCCCGCACCGGTGCCGCGGGGTTGGCGGCCGAGCTGGGCTGCGCGAGTGCCGACCACCTCGAGCACGTCAGCCCCGAGGACGCCCGGGCGATGGCCGCGGCGGGTGTGGTGGCCGTCCTGCTGCCGACGGTGACGCTGTCGCTGCGGTCGAGCGCCTGGGGCCACCCGGCAGTCCTGCGCGAGGCCGGGGTGGAACTGGCGCTGGCCACCGACTGCAACCCCGGCACGTCCTGGTGCGAGTCGATGCCGTACGCCGTCCAGCTGGCCTGCCTCGCGATGGGGCTGTCGGTGTCCGAGGCGCTCCGGGCGGCGACGCTGGGCGCTGCGCACTCGCTGCGCCGTGACGACGTCGGCCACCTCGGCGTGGGAGCGCACGGCGACCTGGTGCTGCTCGATGCCGAGCACGAGGCCGACCTGGTCGCCCATCTCGGTGGCCGACCGGTCACGGCCACCGTGGTCGCCGGTGAGGTGGCCTGGTCCGCCGCCTGACGGAGCCCGTCAGGAGGCGAGCAGGGCCTCGATGGCACCGTCGAGGTCGAGATGCTCGGGCTCGTGGCCCTGCGGGCACAGGGCGTAGGTGCGCCCGAGGAAGTCGACGAGGTCGCGGGTGGGCCCCTGCAGGAGGGCTTCGCCGTCGGGGGAGGTGAGGCCGATGAAGACGACCTCGGCGCCGGCGCTCCACGACGGCCAGACGCGGACGTCGCCGTCACCGCACGGGCGGTGCACCCCGAGTGTCAGCAGCTCTCGTGCGAAGACCCAGGCCACGCCCTCGCCCTGGCCGGTGCGGAACGTTGCGTGCACGGCGTAGGGGTCGCCCAGGTCGTAGTGCATGACCACAGGCAGGGAGATCGAGCCGTCGCCGGGGGCGACGAGCTGGACCGTGAGCTCCCGGGTGACCGTGGTGGGTTCCCAACCATTCATGGCTTGCTCCTCACGCGCACCCGTCGACGACCTGACAGTCCCCTGTGTGGCAGTGCCGAAAACCTGTTGCCGGTCGCGGCCTGCTGCTCGCACTGGTCCAACGAGCTGGCCGATACGTTGTCACGGGCCGAAAGTGGAGAGGGGCGGGGCGTGACCGAGCAGCACCAGGGGCCGCGCGAGGACGTGGCACCGCGCGAGGACCGCACGGTGCTCGACGTGGTCGAGACACGTCTCGGGTTCCGGGCATTCTTCGCAAAACACGCATGGCTCGACCTCACCTACCGGATCGTCGTGGGGCTCGTCGGCGCCGCGGTGGTAGCGCTGGGAATCGTCCTGATCCCGCTGCCCGGGCCGGGCTGGCTGATCGTCTTCGCCGGCCTGGCGATCCTCGCGACCGAGTTCGCGTGGGCCGAGCGGCTGCTCGGCTTCGCCCGCCAGAAGGTCTACGGCTGGACCGACTGGGTGACCGAGCAGTCGCTCGCGGTGCGGGCCCTGATCGGGCTGCTCGGTCTGGCCTTCGTTGCCGCGGCCGGGGCGCTCTACCTGGCGGTCTACGGGCTGCCCGGCTGGGTGCCGTCCCTCTGAGCGCGATCCGGTAAGGTCTTCCGCGTCCCGCGGACCGTAGGTCCCGTGTGCGACAGCGGACCATTAGCTCAGTTGGTTAGAGCGCACGCTTCACACGCGTGAGGTCACTGGTTCGAGTCCAGTATGGTCCACCGCCCGCAGCCATAGAGTGGCTCGCGTCCGCTCCGCACGCGACCTCGGGGGCTCCGCATGCCGCTCGTTCCCCGCCTGATCCGGCGGGCCGCCGGCCTGGTGGCCGCTGCGACGGCGCTGGCTGTCCCGTTGGCGCTGGTGCCCGCCGCCGCTGCCTCCGCCGACGTCACCCTGAGCATGGTCCGGCGCGCCGACGGCCTCAGCCAACCCACCCAGGTCACCTCCGCGCGCGACGGCGTCAACCGCCTGTTCGTCGTGGAGAAGACCGGCACGGTGCGGGTCTACCGCGGTGGGAAGCTGCTCGCCCGGCCGTTCCTCGACCTCCGCTCGCGGGTGCGCACCGCCGGCGAGGGCGGTCTGCTCAGCATCGCCTTCCACCCCGACTACGCCCACCACCCGTTCGTGTGGGTCGCCTACACGGACAGGGCCGGCGACCTCCGGGTGGCGCGGTTCCGCGCCCGGAGCGCGACCGCGAACCGGGTCCGGCCCGACACCTTCAGGCGCGTCATCGACGTCGACCATCCCGCCGGGTTCACCAACCATTTCGCCGGCCAGCTCGCGTTCGGCCAGTCCGGGCTGCTGTTCCTCTCCACCGGCGACGGCGGCAGCGTCGGCGACCCCAACAACCACGCGCAGGACCCGCGGGTGCTCCAGGGCAAGATCCTGCGGCTCAGGGTCCTGCACGCGAGGAACTCCTGTGGCCGGCTCTACTGCGTGCCCGCGAGCAACCCCTACGCCGGCAGCGTCCCGGGCCGGGGCGCCGTCTGGGCCAGCGGCCTGCGCAACGCCTGGCGGTTCTCGGTCGACCCCGAGACCGGCGACCTGTGGATCGGCGACGTCGGCGAGGACCGCGTCGAGGAGGTCAACCGCATCCCCATGGGGGTCGGCGGCACCAACCTGGGCTGGTCGTGCCACGAGGGCACCACGACCTACGACGAGTCCCGCTGCTCGGCCACCGCGGCCTATCTCGAGCCGGAGTGGACCTACGGCCGTGACTACGGCGCCTCGGTCGTGGGCGGGTTCGTCTACCGCGGGTCGGCATACGACGACCTGCTCGGCGGCCTGTACGTCTTCGGCGACTTCGTCTCGGGGCGGCTGTTCGTCGGCGGCACCACCGGGGTCGTCACGAGCGGGCGACTCGACAGCGTGACGAGCTTCGGCGAGGACGACGGCCGAGAGCTCTGGGCGGTGTCGCTCGACGGGGGCCTCTACCAGCTGTCCGCCGCATGACCGACGCACCGGCTGTCGGCCGGGTCGCCCAGCTGTGGGTGTTCCCCGTGAAGTCGATGTCCGGTGCTTCGCTCGACGCTGCCGAGGTCGTCGACGGAGGGGTGGCCGACGACCGGGCGTGGGCCGTCGTCGACGACGCCGGCCAGACCGTGACGGCTGCTCAGGAGCCGCGCCTGCGCGAGGTCGGGACGCGGCTCTTGGCCGGCGAGCTGCGCCTCGACGTGCCCGGGGCGCAGCCCGGCCTGGGACCCGACGCCGCAGACGCCGCGCTCTCGGACTGGCTGGGACGCTCCCTGCACCTCGCGCACCGCGAGGGCGCCGGGTTCGTCGACGTCGCGCCGGTGCACGTCGTGTCGCGGAGCTCGATGACCTACGCGGCCGAGCACGCGCAGACGTGCGACGCGTGCGACATCGCGACGCCGCGGGCCAACCTGCTGCTGGAGCTGTCCGGCGAGGGCACCGAGCGCGACTGGCTCGGCCGGGCGGTCCGTGTGGGCGACGCCGTGCTGCGGATGACCGAGCGCCCCGACCACTGCCTGGGCGCCTATGCCGACGTCGTGCGGCCGGGCCGGGTCGCTGTCGGCGACCCGGTCGCACTGGTCTGACCCCCGCGCCCCGCACCTCCCGCCCCCCTGGCCCCAACATGTCGATCACGTAAACGTGATCGACTGTCGCCTCCCACGGGTTGCAACCCGTGCAAGGCGACGGTGGATCACGTAAACGTGATCGCCGGAAACGCGGGTGAGGGTGCACCGGGCGGTCGATACGATCGCCCGGAGCGCACGCCCGCACCACTGAGGAGCACCCGTGTCCGAGCTCAGCGTCCACGTCACCGGCAGCGAGCGCCAGGTCGCCGCCGGCACGACGGCTGCGGAGCTCTTCGCCGACGACCGATCGGTCGTCGCGGCCAGGGTCGGCGGCGAGCTGCGCGACCTGGCCCACGTCCTTGCCGACGGCGACCAGGTGGAGCCGGTCGCCCTCGACTCGGCCGACGGCCGCTCGATCCTCCGGCACTCGACCGCGCACGTGATGGCGCAGGCGGTTCAGGAGCTGCATCCCGACGCCAAGCTCGGCATCGGCCCGCCGATCGAGAACGGCTTCTACTACGACTTCGACGTCACCACCCCGTTCACCCCTGACGACCTGGCCGCCATCGACAAGAAGATGCAGCAGATCGTCAAGGAAGGTCAGTCGTTCGTGCGCCGCGAGGTCGCCGACGACGACGCGCGCTCCGAGCTCGCGGCCGAGCCCTACAAGCTCGAGCTCATCGGTCTCAAGGGCGGTGACGCGGCGGCCGCGGCCGAAGGTGCCGACGCCGAGGTCGGCGGCGGCCAGCTCACCATCTACGACAACCTCCGCAAGGACGGCTCGCTCGCCTGGAAGGACCTGTGCCGGGGGCCGCACCTGCCCAGCACCCGGCACATCCCGGCGTTCAAGCTGACCCGGTCCGCGGCGGCGTACTGGCGTGGTAGCGAGAAGAACCCGCAGCTCCAGCGCATCTACGGCACCGCGTGGGAGACCCGCGACGCGCTCAAGGCCTACCAGGCGAGGCTCGCGGAGGCCGAGAAGCGCGACCACCGCAGGCTCGGCGCCGAGCTCGACCTCTACTCGTTCCCGGACGAGCTCGGCTCCGGCCTGGCCGTCTTCCACCCCAAGGGCGGCATCATCCGCCGGGTGATGGAGGACTACGTCCGGCAGCGGCACGAGGAGGAGGGCTTCCTCTTCGTCGCGACCCCGCACATCACCAAGCGCGCGCTCTTCGAGACCTCCGGCCACCTGCCCTACTACGCCGACGGCATGTTCCCGCCCATGGAGATGGAAGGGGCGGAGTACTACCTCAAGGCCATGAACTGCCCCATGCACAACCTGATCTTCCGGTCGCGCGGGCGGTCCTACCGCGAGCTGCCGCTGCGACTGTTCGAGCTCGGTGCCGTCTACCGCAACGAGAAGTCCGGCGTCGTGCACGGCCTCACCCGGGTGCGTGGGCTCACCATGGACGACTCGCACTCCTACGTCGCCGCCGACCAGGCGTCCGACGAGATCAAGCACCTGCTGGGGTTCCTGCTCGGACTGCTCAAGGACTTCGGTCTCGACGACTTCTACCTCGAGCTGTCGACCCGCGACGCGGCGTCGGACAAGTTCATCGGCTCCGACGAGGAGTGGGCGGTGGCGACCAAGGTCCTCGAGGACGCCGCGAAGGACACCGGTCTCGAGCTGGTTCCCGACCCGGGTGGCGCGGCCTACTACGGGCCGAAGATCTCGGTGCAGGCCCGGGACGCTATCGGGCGCACCTGGCAGATGTCGACGGTGCAGTACGACTTCAACCAGCCGGCGCGCTTCGAGCTGGAGTACCAGGCGGCCGACGGCACCCGGCAGCAGCCGGTGATGATCCACTCGGCGAAGTTCGGGTCGATCGAGCGGTTCCTCGGCGTGCTGGTCGAGCACTACGCCGGAGCCTTCCCGCCCTGGCTCGCGCCGGTGCAGGTGGTCGGCATCCCGATCACCGACGAGCACGTGCCCTACCTCGACCAGGTGGCGGCCCGGCTTGGCTCGCGCGGCATCCGGGTCGAGGTCGACCGCTCCGACGACCGGATGCAGAAGAAGATCCGCAACGCCCAGAAGCAGAAGGTGCCCTTCATGCTGATCGCCGGCGACGACGACGTGGCCAAGGACGCCGTGTCGTTCCGCTACCGCAGCGGCGAGCAGAAGAACGGCGTGCCGGTCGACGAGGCGGTCGAGGAGATCGCGACCGCCGTCGCCGACCGGGTGCAGGTGTGAGCGACCAGCCTGAGCTCGTCGCGCAGGAGGGGGTGGGCGAGCCGGACCGGCTGCAGCGGCTGTGGGCGCCGCACCGGCTCGCCTACGTCACCGGCGAGGACGGGACCGGGCGCACCGACGACGGGGGCTGCCCGTTCTGCCGCATCCCCACCCTCGACGACCGCATCGGCCTGGTGCTCAGGCGCGGCGCGACGGTCTATGCCGTGCTCAACCTGCACCCGTACAACCCCGGGCACCTCATGGTCGTGCCCTACCGGCACGTCGCCGGTCTCGAGGACCTCACGGTCGAGGAGTCGGCCGAGCTCATGCTGCTCACCCAGCAGGCCGTCCAGGCAGTGCGCGCGGCGTCGGCACCGCACGGCTTCAACGTCGGTCTCAACCTCGGCGGGGTCGCGGGCGGCTCGCTGGCCGATCATCTCCACCAGCACGTGGTGCCCCGCTGGGGCGGGGACGCCAACTTCATCACGGTGTTGGCCGGGACCAAGGTGATCCCGCAGCTGCTCGCCGAGACGCGCGACCTCGTGGCAGCCGCCTGGCCCTCCACCTGACAGGCGTTGCGCGAGATGCCCGTTGCGGAGACGCATCGA
Source organism: Actinomycetes bacterium (assembly GCA_038246545.1). Classification (GTDB taxonomy): domain Bacteria; phylum Actinomycetota; class Actinomycetes; order JACCUZ01; family JACCUZ01; genus JBBRVW01. The sequence continues at coordinate 20,869 of JBBRVW010000003.1, forward strand.
GTGGCGCGAATCAGCTGGTTCAGCGGCCGGGAAGCGACCACTTTGCGCCACTCAACGACGACCTGAGGCGGTAGAACCGGAAGAACGCGAAGTCCTCGATGGGCAGCACCTCGACATCCGCGAAGCCGGCTGCGCGCGCGTACTCGCGCAGGGTGCCCTCGCGCATGACGGTCCCCGTACCCGCCGACGGCTGCTGCGACATCCCGTCGGGCAGGCACACGAGCAGCGAGAAGCCGTACATCATCCGCTCCAGCTCGTCGCCCGGTGCGGTGAACTCCCGGGCGACCGCTTCGTCCATGACGATGGTGACGCCGTGCGGCGAAGCGGCCCGCCGGGCCGTCGCGAGGAACTCGACCGGTGCGGCCAGGTCGTGCACGCACTCGAAGGCGAACACGGCGTCGTAGCCCTCGCCGACGTCACTGCCCGACACGTCGACCCGGTGAAACCTGGCCCGGTCGCCGACGCCCGAGGCGGCGGCGTTGCGCGTCGCCAGCGCGACCGACGGTGCGTCGACGTCGTAGCCGTCGACCGTGGCCTCGGGGTAGGCGGTCGCGAGGGCGATGCTGGACCAGCCGCCGCCGCAGCCGAGGTCAGCAATCCGTGCCCCGGGGCGCCGCAGCACGGCGTCGAGCTCGGGCACACCGGCAAGCGCCGCACCGAGCCGCTGCTCGTACCAGGGCCGGTTCATGTCGGCCTGCGACTCCCGGGCGTCCGGTCCGAGGTCGTCCCAGCTCACACCCCCACCGGTGCGGTAGGCCTGCAGCAGCTCGGGGAGCTTCGCCGCGGAGGCCGCGAGCATCCGGGCCAACGGGGCCAGGAAGTTGAGGCTGGTCCTGTCCACCAGCACCTCGCGCGCTGCGTCGGGCAGGGCGAAACGCCGCTGGTCGCCGTCGCCGTGCGCGCCGAGCAGGCCGGTCACCGCCTGCTGCTCGAGCCACTCGCGGACGTAGCGCGGGTGCACGCCGGTGCGCCCGGCCACCTCGGCCGCGGTGGGTTCGTCCAGCTCGGCCACCGCCCGGTAGAGCCCCAGCCGGTCACCCAGGTAGACCGACAGGAGATCCATCGCGCCGAGCGCGGACGCGAAGAGCCGCCCGGCGAGGTCGTCCGCGGTGGGCACGGTCCCGACCTCGGATGGGACGGTCTGGCTCGGCACGCTGGTCATGGGCGCACTCCTCGGCAGGACGACGGGCAGCGGCTCCGCCGCCCTGCCCAGCGTGCCCCCGCTTCCGCGGGCTGACCAGGGCTCAGGCGTCGGTGCTGTCGGCCTGCAGCTTGGCGGCCAGCTGCGAGGGCATCGGCTCGTGCCGGGCGTACGCGCGGGAGAACGAGCCGGTGCCGTGCGACAGGGACCGCAGGTCGACCGCGTAGCGGGTGACCTCGACCTGCGGGACATCGGCCTTGATGAGCGAGCGGCCGCTCCCGATCGACTCGGTCCCGGTCACCCGTCCCCGGCGGGTCGACAGGTCGCCCATGACGGCACCGACGTACTCGTCGGAGACCAGGACCGAGATCTCGTCGACCGGCTCCAGCATGTGCACCGTGGTGGCCTTGGCGGCCTCCTTGAGGGCCAGCGCCCCCGCAGTCTGGAACGCCATGTCCGAGGAGTCGACCGAGTGCGACTTGCCGTCGGTCAGCGTCACCCGGATGTCGACGACCGGGTAACCGGCGGCGACCCCGCGCTCCATCTGGGTGCGGACGCCCTTCTCCACCGAGGGGATGAACTGGCGGGGGACGGCTCCGCCGACGACCTTGTCGACGAACTCGAAGCCGGAGCCGGACTCGAGCGGCTCGACCTCGATGTCACACACGGCGTACTGGCCGTGGCCGCCGGACTGCTTGACGTGCTTGCCGTGCCCGGTCGCCCTGCCGGCGAAGGTCTCGCGCAGCTGCACGCGCAGCGGCACCGGCTCGACGTCGACGCCGTACTTGTTCTTGAGCCGGTCGAGCAGGACGTCGAGATGTGCCTCGCCCATGCACCAGAGCACGACCTGGTGGGTCTCGGGGTTGTGCTCGAGCCTGAGCGTCGGGTCCTCGGCGACCAGCCGGTTGATGCCCTGCGAGAGCTTGTCCTCGTCGGCCTTGGACCGCGGCACGACCGCGACGGGCAGCAGCGGGTCGGGCATCAGCCACGGCTCCATGAGTAGCGGGTCGTCCTTGGCCGACAACGTGTCGCCCGTCTCGGCGCGGCTGAGCTTCGCCACCGCGCAGATATCGCCGGCGACGGCCTTGGAGATGGTGCGCTGGGTCTTGCCGAGCGGGGAGGTGAGCGCGCCGACCTTCTCGTCGACGTCGTGGTCCTCGTGGCCGCGGTCGGCGAGGAAGTGGCCCGAGACGTGCAGCACCTGGTCGGGCCGCAGCGTCCCGGAGAAGACCCGGACGAGGGAGACCCGGCCGACGTAGGGGTCGGTGGTGGTCTTGACCACCTCGGCCACGAGCGGGCCGGACGGGTCGCAGGCCAACGGGCCGCGAGGCTGTCCGTCGGGGCTGGTCACCGGCGGCACCTCGTGCTCGAGGGGCGACGGGAACGCCTGCGTCACGACCTCGAGCAGCTCGGCGGTGCCCAGCCCGGTGGGCGCGGCGGTCGCGACGACCGGATAGAACGAGCCGCGCGCGACGGCGGTCTCGAGGTCGTCGACCAGCACCTTGAGGTCGATGTCGTCACCACCGAGGTAGCGGTCCATCAGCGACTCGTCCTCGGACTCGGCGATGATCCCCTCGATCAGCCGGCTCCGGGCGTCGGCGATCAACGGGAGGTGCACGTCGTCCGGGACACGCTCGGTGCGGCTGCCGCCGGAATAGTCGTAGATGGTCTGCGACAACAGCCCGATCAGGCCGGCCGGGCTGCCGTCGTCGGCGGCCATCGGGAGGTAGAGCGGCATCACGCCGTCACCGAACACGCGCTGGCAGATCGCGACGGCCTCGTCGAAGTCGGCCCGGTCCTTGTCGAGCTTGGTGATCACGACGGCGCGCGGCATGCCGACGGCGGCGCACTCCTCCCACAGCAGCTGGGTCGCGCCGTCGACGCCGTCGACGGCCGACACGACGAAGAGGGCGGCGTCGGCGGCGCGCAGCCCGGCCCGCAGGTCCCCGACGAAATCGGCGTAGCCGGGGGTGTCCAGCAGGTTGACCTTCACGCCCGCGTGGACGAGGGGTGCCACCGCGAGGGAGATCGACCGCTGCTGGCGGTGCTCCGCCTCGTCGAAGTCGGTGACCGTGGTGCCGTCCTCGACCCGTCCGGCCCGGGAGACGGTGCCTGTGGCGGCGAGCAGGGCCTCGACGAGGGAGGTCTTCCCTGCTCCGGAGTGGCCGACCAGGACCACGTTGCGCACGCTCCCCGGCTGGTCGGCCTCGGGTGCACCGCCCGCGGCTCCGGCACCACTGCTCGTCTGGACCATGCGGACCGCCTCCTCGCGCCTGCGCGCTGTCGCTGTGTCGTGCACCCGAGCCTCCACCCGGGGTCGCTCGGGGCACAAGGGCCTGACGGCCGTCCGTGCGCGTCGGCGGTGGCCGGTCGCGGCACACCACCTCAGCTGACCCGCGCGGGCCATGGTCGGGCTGGTCAGCGAGGACTAGCGTCGAGAAGTCACGGGGTCCATCGGACCGGGAGGTCGCTCCATGCCCAAGTACCTGATCACTGCCAACTACAGCGCCGAGGGGATGGCCGGGGTGCGTTCCGGCGGGGCGAAGTCCCGTGTCGACGCCGTGTCCACCATGCTCGAGAGGATGGGCGGGTCGCTGGACTCGTTCCACTTCGCCTTCGGCGACACCGACGTCTTCGCGATCGCCGACGTGCCGGACGACGAGGCCGCCGCTGCAGTCGCCATCGCGATCAACAGCACCGGTGCGGTGAGCACCCGCACCACGAAGCTGCTGACGATCGAGCAGGTCGACGAGGCGCTGCGCCGGTCCGTCGACTACGTGCCTCCCGGCGGCTGACCGGGCGGGCGGCGGCGCTCGGTAGCATCCGGGCACCGAACGCCGCCGACCCCGAACGGGGAGACCGTGCTCAACCGCTTCGCCCGTGCGCTGTTCACGCGCATCCTCACGCCCACTGCGGCCTTCCTCGTCCGGCGAGGGGTAAGCCCCGACGCGGTGACGCTGGTCGGCACGGTCGGCGTGGTGGTCGGCGCGCTGGGCTGGTACCCGCGGCACGAGTTCTTCTGGGGCACCGTCGTCATCACCTGCTTCGTCTTCGCCGACCTGGTCGACGGCACGATGGCGCGGATGACCGAGCGGTCCAGCCGGTGGGGCGCCTGGCTCGACTCCACGCTGGACCGGGTCGGCGACGCTGCGGTCTTCGGTGGCATCGCGCTCTGGTACGCCGGCGACGGCCGCGACCTGCTGCTGGTGGCGCTCTGCCTCTACTGCCTGTCGACCGGCGCGGTCGTGTCCTACGCGCGGGCCCGCGCCGAGGGCCTCGGGATGACCGCGAACGTGGGTGTCACCGAGCGCGCCGACCGGCTGGTGATCATCCTCGTGTGCACCGGGTTCGACGGCCTGGGCGTCCCGTACGCCCAGGCGGCCGCTCTGTGGGTGCTGGCAGTCGGCAGCACCGTCACCATCGGGCAGCGGGCGATGACCGTGCGCAAGCAGGCGCTCGCCGAGACGCCGTGACGTGCGCGAGCAGCTGACCTACCGGCTCTACTCCGCCGCGTGGGCGCTCGTCCGGCGGCTGCCGGAGCCGGTCGCCTACCGGCTGTTCGACGGCGTCGCCGACGTCCTGTGGCGGCTCCACGGCGACTCGGTGCGCCGGCTGGAGGCCAACCTGCGCCGCGCCCGCCCGGACACGACCGAGCCGGACCTGAGAGACCTCAGCCGGGCCGGACTGCGCAGCTACCTCGCCTACTGGTGCGACGCGTTCCGGCTGCCGGACTGGTCGCACGAGCGGGTGGTGTCGTCGGTCCGGGTCGAGGGCGAGGAGCACCTCGGGGCCAGCACCGGCGTCGGCGGTCGCGGCCTGGTCGCGGCCCTCCTGCACATGGGCAACTGGGACCACGCCGGTGCATGGGCGACCCTGACGGGCGTGCCCGTGGTGACCGTGGCCGAGCGGCTGCAGCCGGAGCGCCTCTACGACCGCTTCGTCGCCTACCGCCAGGGTCTCGGCATGGAGATCCTGCCGCTGACCGGCGGCGAACGGGACCTCGTCGACACGCTCGCCTCCCGCCTGCGCGCCGGCCGGCTGGTGCCACTCCTGGCCGACCGCGACCTGCGGGCCTCCGGGGTCGAGGTTCTCCTGCTCGGCGAGACCACCCGGATGCCCCCCGGCCCGGCGATGCTCGCGCTGCGCACCGGGGCCGCACTGCATCCCGTGAGCATCTGGCACGAGGCAACCGGCACTGCCGACACCGCCGAGGGCGGCCGCCGGGCGCGACCGCGGCTGGTGATCCGGTTCCACGACGAGGTACCGGCCGCGACGACCGGCACCACGCGCGCGAAGGTCACGGTCATGACCCAGCAGGTGGCCGACGTCTTCGGCGCCGCGATCGCCGCCCACCCCGAGCACTGGCACATGCTGCAGCCGCTCTGGCTGGCCGACCTCGACGCCGGCCGGGTGGGGGCGGCCGTCCCGACGGTGTCGCCATGAGGGTCGGCATCGTCTGCCCCTACTCGTGGGACGTGCCGGGTGGCGTGCAGTTCCACGTCCGCGACCTGGCCGAGGTGCTGCTGCAGCGCGGCCACGAGGTGTCCGTGCTCGCGCCCGCCGACGACGACACCCCGCTGCCGGCGTACGTCGTGCCGGCGGGCCGGGCGGTGCCGGTGCCCTACAACGGCTCGGTGGCGCGGGTGAACTTCGGGCCGTTGTCGGCCGCCCGGGTCCGGCGCTGGCTGCGCGAGGGCGGGTTCGACGTCCTTCACATCCACGAGCCGGCCACGCCGTCGCTGGGGCTGCTCGCCTGCTGGGCGGCCACCGGCGCCATCGTCGCCACGTTCCACACCTCGAACCTGCGGTCGCGGGCGATGAGCGCGGCCTACCCGATCCTCGAACCGGCGCTGGAGAAGATCGGCGCCCGCATCGCGGTCTCCGAGGACGCCCGCCGCACCCTCGTCGAGCACGTGGGCGGCGACGCGGTGCTCATCCCCAACGGTGTCTTCGTCGACCGGTTCGCCGGCGCGGCGCCGTGCGACGAGTGGCGCGGAGAGGGCGGCACGGTCGGGTTCGTCGGCCGGCTCGACGAGGCACGCAAAGGGCTGCCGACCCTGCTCGCCGCGATGGAGCAGGTGGTCGCCGAACGCCCGGGGGTGCGGCTGCTGGTGGCCGGGCGGGGCGACGCCGAGGAGGCGGTCGAGGGCTCCTCTGCGGAGGTGCGCAACGCGGTGACGTTCCTCGGCGTCGTCACCGAGGCCGACAAGATGCGCCTGCTGCGGACCGTGGACGTGTACGTGGCGCCCAACCTCGGCGGCGAGAGCTTCGGGATCGTCCTCGTCGAGGCGATGTCCGCCGGGGCGCCCGTGCTCGCCTCGGACCTCGAGGCCTTCCGCCGGGTGCTGGCCGGCGGCCGGGTGGGCAGCACGTTCCCCACCGGGGACACCGCGGCGCTCTCGCGCGGTCTGCTCGACCTGCTGGGCGACCCGGCGCGCCGGAGCACCCTCACCGGCCTGGCCTCGTCCTGGGTCCGCCGCTACGACTGGTCCACGGTCGCCGACGAGCTCGTCGCGGTCTACGAGACCGTCGCCGCCGCCGCCGGAGCAGTCGGTGAGGACGTGCCACGGCCCTGGCGGGACCGGTTGCGCCGCGCCACCGAGGCGTCGCCGGGGAGTGTCGGTGGCCGGCCGTAGCGTGCCGGCATGGACATGAGGATCGAGGTCGTCTTTCTCGGCGTCACCGACGTCGACCGCACCAAGTCGTTCTACGTCGACCAGGTCGGCTTCCACGCCGACCACGACCAGACCGTGCACGAGGGGCTGCGCTTCGTGCAGCTCACACCACCCGGTTCGGCCTGCTCGGTCGCCTTCGGCGAGGGGGTCACCGAGATGCCGGCCGGCGCGCAGCGGGGCGTGATGATGGTCGTCGAGGACGTCGCCGCCGAGCGCGCCCGTCTGGTCGCCAACGGCGTCGAGACGACCGAGGTCGACGTGCAGGCCTGGGGGTCGTTCGTCTCCTTCGCCGACCCGGACGGCAACAGCTGGACCCTGCAGCAGCTGCCGCAGCGGGGCTGAGAACCGGCCGCCCCCGGCCCGCCGCTAGCGTGGCCGGGTGCCCGGCCTGAGCCCCACCGTCGTCCTCGCGCTGGCGCTCGTGGTCGTGGTGGCCTGGTACCTCACCTTCAGCGCCACCCGCCTCGACCGGCTGCACGCGCGCATCGAGGGCGCCCGCAGCGCGCTGGACGCGCAGCTGGTGCGCCGGGCCTCGGTGTCGCTGCAGATCGCTGTGTCCGGGCGGCTCGACCCGGCCAGCGGGCTGCTGCTGGCCGACGCGTCCCACGAGGCTCGTGAGGTCGGTGCGGTCGACCGTGAGCAGGCCGAGAGCGACCTGACCCGGGCGCTGCACGCCGCGTTCGACGACCCCGGCGTCCTGGAGTCGTTCGAGGCGGACGCTGCCGGCCGGGAGCTGAGGCACGAGCTCGGCTCGGCCTGCCTGCGCGTGCAGCTGTCCCGGCGGTTCCTCAACGACGTGGTGCGCGCCGCGCGCGTGGTCCGCCGCAAGAGGGTGGTGCGCTACCTCAGGCTCGCGGGCCATGCCCACTGGCCGGCCACCGTGGAGTTCGACGACACGGCGCCGGAGACCCTGGCGGGCGGCATCCCCGCCTGACGCAGCCCGGGCCGCGCCCGGCTCCGACACGCCAGGAACCCCTGCCCGGCCGGGCGTTCACGACGACCACGTACGGTCGTCTCCCGTGAACCTCGCACCGCGCTCCGCCCCCTGGCGGGCCGCAGCCGTCGTCGTCTTGGGGTCCTCGCTGTCCCTCGCCGCCTGCTCGTCCGGCTCGGATGCCCCCAGGTCGGCGAAGCCGGCGAAGGAGACGCCGACGCCCAGCGCGACCACCAGCTCCCCGCCGCCGCCGCCCGAGCCGAGCCGGCTGTCCGGCCGGATGGGCATGGACAACGGTCCGGTCTACGCCGTGAAGGTCGACAACACCGGCAACGCCCACCCGCAGGTGGGGCTGTCGAAGGCCGATGTCGTCTATGTCGAGCAGGTCGAGGGAGGCGTCACCCGGCTCGCCGCGATCTTCTCCAGCCAGTACCCGACCTACGTCGGCCCGGTCCGCAGCGGACGGATCACGGACATCGAGCTGCTCAAGCAGTACGGCACGGTCGGGCTCTTCTACTCCGGCTCGCAGAACAAGCTCGCGGACAACCTCCAGCGGGCCGACCTCAAGCTGGTGTCCTTCGACCAGGACCACACCGGCTACACGCGCTCGCCCGGCCGGCCGATGCCCTACGACGTCATCGGCACGTTCGACCGGCTCCGCCGGCGGGCCGGCAAGGTCGACCCGCCGCCCGAGGTGGGCTACACCTTCGGCCCGGCACCCGCCGGGGGCACGAAGGTCTCGAACGTCTCGGTCAGCTACCCCGGGGCGCGCGTCGGTGCGGTGTGGTCCCGGGCCAAGGAGCGGTGGCTGCTCTCGATGGACGGCCGCGCGGACCTGGCCGCCGAGGGCGGTCAGCTCGGCCCCACGACGTTCGTCGCACAGTTCGTCACGGTCAAGCCCTCGGCGTACCACGACATCAACGGGGCCAACACCCCGCAGACGCTGACCGTCGGCAAGGGCCGGGCGCTCGTCTTCCGCGACGGCCAGATGTTCACGGGACGGTGGTCGCGCGGCAAGGCGTCCGACGTCACGTCGTACACGATCAACGGCGAGGTGGCGTCCTTCGCGCCCGGCCAGGTCTGGGTCGCCCTGATCGGGCGGGACCGGCCGGTCACGGCCCGCTGAGGCGGCACCGCCGACGTGCGTCGCGGGCCCTACCATGGGGGGGACCAGCACCAGCCTGCCGTCGTCTCCCGTGAGGTCTCCCGTGTCCACGCCCACCCCGTCCACCCCTGAGTCCAGCCCTGAGTCCGGCGCGCCGCTCACCGGCACCGCCCGCGTGAAGCGCGGCATGGCCGAGATGCTCAAGGGGGGCGTCATCATGGACGTCGTCACCGCGGAGCAGGCCAGGATCGCCGAGGACGCCGGCGCGGTTGCCGTCATGGCGCTCGAGCGGGTGCCCGCGGACATCCGGGCCCAGGGCGGCGTCTCGCGGATGAGCGACCCGGACATGATCGACTCCATCATCGGGGCGGTCTCCGTCCCCGTGATGGCGAAGGCCCGCATCGGGCACTTCGTCGAGGCCCAGGTGCTGCAGGCCCTCGGTGTCGACTACGTCGACGAGTCCGAGGTGCTCACGCCGGCCGACTACGCGAACCACATCGACAAGTGGCAGTTCACGGTGCCGTTCGTGTGCGGCGCCACCAACCTGGGCGAGGCGCTGCGGCGGATCACCGAGGGCGCGGCGATGATCCGTTCCAAGGGTGAGGCCGGCACCGGTGACGTCTCCAACGCCACCACGCACATGCGCCAGATCGGCGGCGAGATCCGGCGGCTCACGTCCCTGTCCGAGGACGAGCTCTACGTCGCCGCGAAGGAGCTGCAGGCGCCGTACGACCTCGTGGTCGAGGTGGCCCGCGCCGGCAAGCTGCCGGTCGTGCTCTTCACCGCCGGCGGCATCGCCACCCCGGCCGACGCCGCGATGATGATGCAGCTCGGCGCCGAGGGTGTCTTCGTCGGCTCCGGCATCTTCAAGTCCGGCAACCCGGCTGAGCGCGCCGAGGCGATCGTCAAGGCCACGACGTTCTACGACGACCCCGACATGCTCGCGAAGGTGTCCCGCGGTCTCGGCGAGGCCATGGTCGGCATCAACGTCGAGGAGATCCCGCAGCCGCACCGCCTCGCCGAGCGCGGCTGGTAGCTCGCCCGCAGTCCGGGGCGCAGCCCCACCCGAAGATCCTTCGGGCGCCGACACACCGCGTCGTCGGCGTGTCCGGTGCGGCACCGCACAATGGACCGCACCAGGTGGGCTCCTAGGCTGTCCTGTCGTGACTGCCTTCCCGACGATCGGCGTGCTCGCGCTGCAGGGCGACGTCCGGGAGCACCTGGTCGCCCTCGGCCGCGCCGGGGCTACCGGCCGGGCGGTACGCCGGGTCGAGGAGCTCGTGGGGCTCGGCGGCATCGTCCTGCCGGGGGGTGAGTCGACCACCATGGACAAGCTGCTGCGGGCCTTCGGCCTGCGCGACCCGCTGCGCGAGCGGCTGCGGGCCGGGCTGCCGGCGTACGGCTCGTGCGCCGGGATGATCCTGCTCGCCGACCGCGTCCTCGACGGCCGCCCCGATCAGGAGACCCTGGGGGGCATCGACATGACGGTCCGCCGCAACGCGTTCGGCCGGCAGGTCGCGAGCTTCGAGGGCGACGTGCACCTCGACGGGGTCGACGGCGGCCCGGTGCACGGCGTGTTCATCCGCGCACCCTGGGTCGAGGAGGTCGCCGATGGCGTCGAGGTGCTTGCCCGCGTCGAGGACGGCCCGGCCGACGGTAGGATCGTCGCCGTTCGCCAGGGCTCGCTGCTGGCCACGTCGTTCCACCCCGAGATGACGGGTGACGGACGGGTGCACGAGCTGTTCGTCCGGATCGTGAGGGACCACACATGAGCGGCCACTCCAAGTGGGCCACCACCAAGCACAAGAAGGCCGTGATCGACGCCCGACGGGGCAAGTCGTTCGCCAAGCTGATCAAGAACATCGAGGTGGCCGCGCGCACCGGTGGCGGAGACGTCAACGGCAACCCGACGCTGTACGACGCCATCCAGAAGGCCAAGAAGACGTCGGTGCCGAACGACAACATCGAGCGCGCGGTCAAGCGCGGCTCGGGCACCGAGGCCGGCGGCGCCGACTACCAGACGATCATGTACGAGGGCTACGGCCCCAACGGCGTGGCGGTCCTGATCGAGTGCCTCACCGACAACCGCAACCGGGCCGCCGCCGAGGTTCGCACCGCGATGACGCGCAACGGCGGCTCGATGGCCGACCCCGGCTCGGTGTCCTACCTGTTCAACCGCAAGGGGGTCGTCATCGTGCCGAAGTCCGACGCCCTCACCGAGGACGACGTGCTGGGCGCGGTGCTCGAGGCCGGCGCCGAGGAGGTCAACGACCTCGACGAGGCCTTCGAGGTCGTCTCCGAGCCGACCGACCTGGTCGCCGTGCGCACGGCCCTGGTCGACGCGGGCATCGACTACGACTCGGCCGACGCGTCGTTCCTGCCCTCGGTCAGCGTGCCGCTGGACGAGGAGGGCGCCAAGAAGGTGTTCCGACTCATCGAGTCGCTCGAGGACTCCGACGACGTGCAGAACGTGTGGGCCAACTTCGACGTGAGCGACGAGGTCATGGAGGCGGTCGGCTAGCCCTCAGGCTGCCCGGCCGAGGTCCAGCACCGCCTGCCGTACTGCGTCCGGCGGGACCCCGAGCCGGGTCACGACGCGGGCGGCCAGCCCCTCCTCGCGCATCAGCCCGAGGACGAGATGGGTCGCACGGATGTCGCGGCTGCGCTGCGCGGCCGCTTCACGCAGCGCCCGCTCGAGGGACTTCTTCGCGCGCGGGGTGAACGGGATGTGCCCGCTGGGCGAGCCGCAGGGCACCGGGGGACGCCGGCGGCCCAGGAACCGGCGCCGGCGGCGGCGCGGCGGGGGAGCATCGAGTGCGCCCGGGCCGAACCGCTGCTCGACCCGCTGTCGTACGGCGCCGAGGTCGATCCCGAGGTCACGCAGGGCGGCCTCGTCGTCGACACCGGCACCGACCTCCGCCAGCACCTGGGCGCGCACGCGGCCGACGTCCAGCCCCAGCCCGTGCAGTGCCGAGGTCACCTCGGACGACTCGTCCGCCAGCACGGCGAGCAGCAGGTGCTCGGTGCCGATCCAGCCGTGGCCGAGCGAGCGCGCCTCGGACTGGGCGCCGACGACGGCCGCCCGGGCCGACTCGGTGAACCGTTCGAACATGTCATCCCTCCGAGGTGGGTCCGGGAGCGGTCCGTGCGTGCTTCCGGTGGGCCGCCTGCTTGCTCACGCCGAGCAAGGCCCCGATCGCTTCCCAGGACCAGCCCTGGCGCCGGGCGCTGCCCACCTGCAGGGACTCCAGCTGGTCGGCCAGCCGGCGCAGCGCGGCAACCGCCCGCAGGCCGACGGCGGGGTCCTGGCTGGTCGCCTGCTCGGCGACGTCGGGCGGTGCTGACATGGCGTCAACGTATGTTGACGATCCGCGGATGTCAACCCCGGTTGACGTGCGACGCGCGGCCGGGCGGCGCGTCGCTGCCGGACGGAGCCGGGCCGCGCCGGTACGTTCGTACCCGAACAGGTGTTCGGACGTCGGGCGCCGTCGGGCGAGAGGTGGTGGGTCGGTGCGGGTGCTCGGCGTCGACCCCGGCCTCACCCGCTGCGGCCTCGGCGTGGTCGAGGGAGCGGCCGGCCGGCCGCTCACCCTGGTGGCCGTCGGCGTCGTGCGGACCCCGCCCACCGACGACATCGGGGCCAGGCTGCTCGCCATCGAGCGCGAGGTCGAGGTCTGGATCCGTGAGCACCAGCCGGACGCCGTCGCGGTCGAGCGGGTGTTCAGCCAGCACAACGTACGCACCGTCATGGGCACCGCCCAAGCCAGCGCGGTCGCCATCGTGGCGGCGGCCCGGGCCGGCGTCCCGGTGGCGCTGCACACGCCCAGCGAGATGAAGGCCGCGGTCACCGGCAGCGGCCGGGCCGACAAGGCCCAGGTGGGAGCGATGGTGACGAGGATCCTGCGACTGACCGAGGCGCCGAAGCCGGCTGATGCCGCGGACGCGCTCGGCCTGGCGATCTGCCACGTCTGGCGGGGCGCCGCCCAGGCCCGCATCGCCGGTGCCCTCGCCGGCCTGTCGGTCCCGGGGGGTCGGCCGTGATCGCGTTCGTGGCCGGCCGGGTAGCCGCCCTGGCACCCGACGGCGCCGTCGTCGAGGTCGGCGGGATCGGCCTCTCGCTGCAGTGCACCCCCGCGACGCTGGCCGCTCTGCGCATCGGCGAGGCCGCCCACCTCCCGGCCAGCCTGGTCGTCCGCGAGGACTCGCTGACCCTCTACGGCTTCGCCGACGAGGACGAGCGCGTCGTCTTCGAGCTGCTCCAGACCGCCAGCGGGGTGGGCCCGCGGCTGGCCCAGGCGATGCTCGCGGTCCACGGGCCCGACGAGCTCCGCCGGGCCGTCGCCACCGAGGACCTCGCCGCCCTCACCCAGGTGCCGGGCGTCGGCCGCAAGGGGGCCCAGCGGATCGTGCTGGAGCTGAAGGACCGGCTCGGTGCCGTGCGGGGCACCGCCGCCCCGCACCGGCTGCCGGCCACCGGCCGGGCCGCGCCGTGGCGCGACCAGCTGCACGGCGCCCTGCTCGGCCTCGGCTGGTCCGGCCGGGAGGCCGACGAGGGCGTCGCCGCCGCGTCGCCGTACGCCGCCCAGTCCGCTGCCGAGGGCGACCCACCTGACGTCGCCGCCCTGCTCAAGGTCGCACTGCGCTCGCTGAGCAAGGCATGACCGGCTCCGACCGCCTGGTCGACCCCGACGTCGAGGTCGAGGGCGTCGAGGACGAGCGCCAGGTCGAGGCGGCTCTGCGGCCGCGCTCGCTGGGCGAGTTCATCGGCCAGGCCCGGGTCCGCGAGCAGCTCGGCCTGGTGCTGGAGGCCGCGCGCGGCCGAGGCCGGGTGCCCGACCACGTCCTCCTGTCCGGCCCGCCCGGCCTCGGCAAGACGACACTGGCGATGATCGTGGCCACCGAGCTCGAGCAGCCCATGCGCATCACGAGCGGGCCGGCCATCCAGCACGCGGGCGACATCGCGGCGATCCTCTCCAGCCTGACCGAGGGCGAGGTGCTGTTCCTCGACGAGATCCACCGGATGTCCCGGCCGGCCGAGGAGATGCTCTACCTCGCGATGGAGGACTTCCGCGTCGACGTCGTCGTCGGCAAGGGTCCAGGGGCCACCGCCATCCCTCTCGAGATCCCGCCGTTCACCCTGGTCGGGGCCACCACCCGGGCCGGCCTGCTGCCGGGTCCGCTGCGGGACCGCTTCGGCTTCACCGCGCACATGGACTTCTACGAGGCGGCCGATCTCGAGCGGGTGCTGGTCCGCTCGGCCGGCCTGCTCGGTGTCCGGCTGGACCCGGCAGCCGGTGTCGAGGTCGCCGGCCGCTCCCGAGGCACGCCGCGCATCGCCAACCGCCTGCTCCGACGGGTCCGCGACTTCGCCCAGGTCCGCGCCGACGGGGTCGTGACCCGCGATGTCGCCCGCGAGGCGTTGCTGGTCTACGAGGTCGACGAGCTCGGCCTCGACCGGCTCGACCGCGCGGTGCTCAAGGCGCTGGTCGGGAGCTTCGGCGGCGGTCCGGTGGGCGTGTCGACGCTCGCCGTCGCCGTGGGGGAGGAGCGCGAGACGGTCGAGGAGGTCGCCGAGCCGTTCCTCGTCCGCGCCGGCCTGCTCGCCCGGACGCCACGCGGACGCGTCGCCACGCCGGCCGCCTGGCGACACCTGGGACTCACCCCGCCCCGCCGGGACGCCGCACCTGTGCTGTTCGACGAGCCCGACGACGACACGCCGTAGCCGATCCCGGCGCGCTGGTGCCCTCTCGTGACCTCGCCGTGATCCGGATGACCGGGTTCGCGCAGCCGCGGCAGGTAGACTCCCCGCCGGTCTGCCGCCCGGGCACCCGATCCGCTCCGGGCTCGTTCTTCCTCGGACCGCACCCTGACATCTCTCGGAAGGAACCTCGCCCTGTGGACGTCGTCCTGCCCTTCGCGCTCATCCTGGTGGCGTTCTACTTCCTCATCCTCCGGCCACAGCGCGCTCGTGCCCGCCAGGCCGGCCAGCTCCAGGCACGCCTGGAGCCCGGCGTCGAGATCATGACGACCTCGGGCATCTACGGCCGGGTCACCGAGATCCGTGAGGACTCCCTGTTGCTCGAGGTGGCGCCCGGCACGATCATCCGTGTCGCCAAGGCGGCACTCGGCAAGGTCCTCGTCGACGACAGCGGCGACCCGGCTGACGGGACTCTCGCCCCCGACGTCGACCTCACCGAGGACGCTGACGTCGAGACGGGCCGACGGGGCAGCGCCGGCGAGTAGCCGGACCGCCGTCGGCCGGCGGCGCCGCACCCGACCACAGCACCTCGCACGAGCCCGACACAGAGAAGAGATCCTCACGTGGCTACACCGACCGCGTCGCGGCCCGGACGCACCATCGTGGTGCTCGCGGTGATCACCGCCGCGCTCTACGGCCTCATCTGGGTGGCAGCCCCGGACTCCGTCGGCAAGGAGCACCTGTCCCTGTCGGGCAAGTACTCGCCGCGGCTCGGCCTCGACCTCGAGGGCGGCACCAGCGTCATCCTCACGCCCCGGGCGGAGAAGGGCGCCAAGATCACCAAGGATGCGCTCAACCAGGCAGTCTCCATCATCCGCGCCCGGGTCGACAGCTTCGGCGTCGCCGAGTCGGAGGTCACGACCGCCAGCAACAACATCGTCATCTCGATCCCGGGCAAGCAGGACAAGAACATCCTCGCCACCGTCCAGCAGACCGCGCAGCTCCGGTTCCGGCCGGTCCTCCTCGCCGGTGCCGGCGTGGCGACCCCGCAGCCGACGGCGACAGCGGCGCCCAGCGCGACCGGCTCGGCGTCACCGTCGCCGTCGTCCTCCGGGACCTCGAGCCCGAGCCCGTCGCCGTCCACGAGCAGCAACAACGCCGTCGTCCCGAAGGCACTGCGCCAGGCAGCCAGCAGCAGCGCCACCCCGACGCCGAGCCCTACCGCGACGCCTCTTGCCGACGCCACGCCGTCGCCCACGGCGTCCGGCGCCGCGGGCGATCAGGCCCGGCTCCAGCAGGAGTTCGCCGCGCTGGACTGCTCCGACCCGTCGGCTGTGCGGCAGAACCTGCGCAAGGTCGGCGGTGACAAGCCGAACCAGCCCCTGATCACCTGCCTCGAGGACGGCACCGAGAAGTACCTCCTCGGCCCGGCAGAGGTGCTCGGCACCGACGTGAAGTCCGCATCGGCCGGCCTCGAGAACAACAACCAGGGCATCGCCACGGGTGGCTGGGAGGTCATCCTCGACTTCACCGGCGACGGCAGGAAGAAGTTCGCCGACACCACCCGCCGTCTCTCGGCACTGACCGACCCGCAGAACCGCTTCGGCATCGTCCTCGACGGCCTGGTCGTCTCGGCACCCGGGCTCAACAACGGCCCGATCCTCGGCGGCAACGCTCAGATCACGGGAAACTTCACCCAGTCCGAGGCGACCAGCCTGGCCAACGTCCTCAAGTACGGCGCGCTCCCGCTGACCTTCGATGCCGGAGAGGTCCAGGAGGTCTCCGCCACCCTCGGTGGCGACCAGCTGACCGCCGGCCTGCTGGCCGGGATCATCGGGCTGGTCCTGGTAGTCCTCTACTCGCTGCTCTACTACCGCGGCCTCGGGCTGGTGACCGTGGCCAGCCTGCTGGTCTCGGCGATCCTCACCTACGGCTTCGTGGTCCTGCTCGGGTGGCAGATCGGCTTCCGGTTGTCCCTGGCAGGCATCGCCGGCCTCATCGTGGCCATCGGCATCACCGCCGACTCGTTCATCGTCTACTTCGAACGACTGCGTGACGAGGTCCGTGAGGGCAAGTCGCTGCGCGTCGCGGTCGAGGCCGGCTGGGTGCGTGCCCGTCGCACGATCCTGGCCGCCGACTTCGTCTCCTTCCTGGCTGCGGTGGTGCTCTACGTGCTGTCGGTCGGCAGTGTGCGCGGCTTCGCGTTCACCCTCGGCCTGACGACGCTGATCGACATCGTGATCGTGTTCACATTCACCAAGCCCCTGGTCACGATCCTGGCGCGAACGACCTTCTTCGGCCAGGGCCACAAGATGTCCGGCCTCGATCCCGAGCGGCTGGGCGCCACCAAGCGGACCCTGCTCACGCCGACGCCCAGCAGCCGTCGCCGTACGGCGACCGGTACCGCCACCCGCACGAAGGAGGCCTGATGAGCCGCCTCGGCCACATCGGCGCCCAGCTCTACCGCGGTGAGGTCTCCTACGACTTCATCAGCCGCCGCAAGCTCTGGTACACCATCTCGGCCGTGCTGCTGCTGATCTCGCTCGGCTCCCTGGGCTTCCGCCATCTCACCCTGGGCATCGAGTTCCGGGGCGGTGCCGAGTTCCGCGTGAAGTCGCCGACCGTCAGCGAGTCGACCGTGCGGTCGACGGTGCAGGACGTCATCGGCGGCGGCAACGAGGTCATCGTCCAGACCGTCGGCCCGGACACCGTCCGCGCGCAGACTGAGACGCTGCCCAGCGAGGACATCGCCAAGGTCCAGGACGCCCTCGCGGCCAAGTTCAAGGTGTCGGCCGACTCCGTGAGCACCCAGTTCATCGGGCCCAGCTGGGGCAAGGACATCTCGAGCAAGGCACTGCGAGCCCTGATCTTCTTCCTCGTCGGAGTCGTGATCTTCCTGTCGATCTACTTCGAGTGGAAGATGGCGCTCGCGGCGATGATCGCGCTCCTCCACGACCTCGTGATCACGGCCGGCCTCTACTCCCTGGTCGGCTTCGAGGTGACGCCGGCGACGGTCATCGGTTTCCTCACGATCCTCGGCTACTCGCTGTACGACACCGTCGTCGTGTTCGACAAGGTGCGCGAGAACACCGCCGGGCTCGCCGGTGGCAGCCGGATGACCTACAGCGGTGCCGCGAACCTCGCCGTCAACCAGACGCTGGTCCGCTCCATCAACACCTCGATCATCGCGCTGCTGCCGATCGCGGCGATCCTGTTCGCCGGCATCGTCCTGCTCGGTGCCGGGCCGCTGAAGGACCTCGCGCTCGCGCTGTTCATCGGCGTCGCCGTCGGTGCCTACTCGTCGATCTTCATCGCCACCCCGGCGCTGGCCGGCTTCAAGGAGCGAGAGCCGGCCATGCAGGCGCTCGCGAAGCGGGTCGCAGCGCGTCGCGGCGGCTCGGCAGACAGCCCGACCGCCCGCCGTCGCGAGCCGGCGTCGCAGCCCCTCGAGGGCGACGCGTCCGAGGCCGAGCCGGGTCGTGAGGCGGTCGCCGCGGCTACGACGGCGGCGCGGCGCCCGACCGCTGACCGGCGGCCGGGGACCGGCAGCCAGCGGAGCCAGCCGCGCAAGGGCTCGGGCGGACGGAACAAGTCGAGAAAGCGTCGGTAGCGTCGATGACCGGCACCGCGGACACCTCGGCCATCGCCTCCAGGCTGCTGTCGAAGATTCGCGACGTCCCGGACTTCCCGACGCCGGGCATCGTGTTCAAGGACATCACGCCGTTGCTGGCCGACCCGGTCGCCTTCGGCGCGGTCGTGGCGGAGCTCGCGGCGCCGTACCGCGACGACCTGCCCGACAAGGTGGCCGGCATCGAGGCCCGCGGGTTCGTCTTCGGCGCGCCGGTGTCGCAGCTGCTCGGAGTCGGCTTCGTGCCCGTCCGCAAGAAGGGCAAGCTGCCCGGCGACGTCGTCGCGGCGTCCTACGACCTCGAGTACGGCTCGGCCACGATCGAGGTGACGGCTGACGCGTTCGCACCGGGCGAGCGGGTGCTGATCGTCGACGACGTGCTCGCCACCGGCGGCACGGCAGCCGCCACCGTGCGCCTGGTGCGCGACTGCGGCGCCGAGGTGATGGGCATCGCGGTCCTCATGGAGCTGGGCTTCCTGCACGGCCGGGACGCCCTCGCGGCCGTTCACGCACCGGACCCGCACGTCCTCGCCGTCGTCTGACGCGCCGGGGCAGCCGACTGCGGTCGGGGTGAGCACGCCCTAGACTGGGATCTTCCGCGACAGGAGCAGGAGGGGCCGGTGGCCGACGCCCCCACCTCGAGTCCGGTCGACCTGGACGAGGGTCTGCCGGACGGCTCGGCCGCGTCCGCACCGGCCGCCACCCCGGACACGGCGCCGGTCGAGGTCGCTGCGGACGCGCCGGGACCTGCACCCCTGCCCGGGCCGTCGGTCACCGGCGGCGCGCCGACCAGCCGCCGGGTCCGCGCCAGGCTGGCCCGCCTCGGTGCCCAGAAGCACAGCACCAACCCGGTCCTCGAGCCGCTGTTCCGGGTGGTCCGGCAGACCCACCCCAAGGCCGACCTGAGGATCATCGAGCAGGCCTACGACGTCGCCGAGCGCCACCACCGCGGCCAGGTGCGCAAGAGCGGCGACCCGTTCATCACCCACCCGCTCGCGGTGACGACGATCCTCGCCGAGCTCGGCATGACGCCCCCGACCCTGTGCGCGTCGCTGCTGCACGACACGGTCGAGGACACGCCGTACACGCTGGAGCAGCTCCGGCAGGACTTCGGCGACGAGGTCGCGCACCTCGTCGACGGCGTCACCAAGCTCGACCGGGTCGCCTACGGCGAGTCGGCGCAGGCCGAGACGGTCCGCAAGATGGTCGTCGCGATGGCCCGCGACATCCGGGTGCTGGTGATCAAGCTGGCCGACCGGCTGCACAACATGCGGACCATCAAGTACGTGAAGTTGGCGTCGGCCGAGCGCTCGGCCCGCGAGACCCTCGAGATCTACGCCCCGCTGGCCCACCGGCTCGGCATGAACACCCTGAAGTGGGAGCTCGAGGATCTCGCGTTCGCGACGCTCTACCCCAAGGTCTACGACGAGATCGTCCGTCTCGTCACCGAACGGTCGCCGAGCCGCGACGACTACCTCGAGGGCGTCCTCTCCTTCTTGCAGGGTGACCTCAAGGACGCCAAGATCCGCAACCAGGTCTCCGGTCGGCCGAAGCACTACTACTCGATCTACCAGAAGATGATCGTCCGCGGCCGCGACTTCGCCGACATCTACGACCTGGTCGGCATCCGGATCCTCGTCGACTCGGTGCGCGACTGCTACGCCGTCCTGGGCTCGATCCACGCACGGTGGAATCCGGTGCCCGGGCGGTTCAAGGACTACATCGCGATGCCCAAGTTCAACATGTACCAGTCGTTGCACACGACGGTCATCGGTCCTGAGGGCAAGCCGGTCGAGCTGCAGATCCGCACCTTCGCGATGCATCGCCGTGCGGAGTACGGCGTCGCCTCGCACTGGAAGTACAAGGAGGACCCCACCGCGGTCGGACCGGCCGACCCGACGGCTGCGCGGGCCGGCAAGGAGGACACCGGCGCCGTCAACGACATGATGTGGCTGCGCCAGCTGCTCGACTGGCAGAAGGAGACCGAGGACCCGGGCGAGTTCCTCGAGAGCCTCCGCTTCGACCTCAAGGCCGCAGAGGTCTACGTGTTCACGCCGAAGGGCGACGTCATCGCGCTCCCGGCGGGTGCCACCCCTGTCGACTTCGCCTACGCCGTGCACACCGAGGTCGGCCACCGCTGCATCGGAGCCCGGGTCAACGGCCGGCTCGTGCCGCTGGAGAGCACCCTCGACAACGGCGACCTGGTCGAGGTGTTCACCTCCAAGGCGCAGGGTGCCGGACCGAGCCGCGACTGGCTCGCTTTCGTCGCCAGCCCCCGGGCCCGCAACAAGATCCGCGCGTGGTTCTCCAAGGAGCGCCGCGAGGAGGCGATCGAGCAGGGCAAGGACGCGATCGCCAAGGCGATGCGCAAGCAGAACCTCCCGATCCAGCGGCTGCTCACCACCGAGACGCTCACGACTCTGGCCCACGACCTGCACCACCCCGACATCTCCAGCCTGTACGCCGCCATCGGCGACAGCCACGTGTCGGCGCAGTCCGTGGTCGCCCGGCTCGTCGAGTCCCTCGGCGGCGAGGACGGCGCCACCGAGGACCTTGCCGAGGTCACGCGGCCGGGTGCCGGCATGCGGCGCCGCAACGCCACCGATCCGGGCGTCGTCGTCAAAGGCGCCTCCGACATCTGGGTCAAGCTGGCCCGCTGCTGTACCCCGGTGCCGGGTGACGGCATCGTCGGCTTCGTCACCCGGGGGAGCGGCGTCTCGGTGCACCGGGACGACTGCATCAACGCGGTGGCCCTGGCCGGCCAGCCGGACCGGATGGTCGAGGTCGAGTGGGCGCCGTCCGCGTCCTCGGTGTTCCTGGTGGCCATCCAGGTCGAGGCACTGGACCGGTCGCGGCTGCTGTCGGACGTCACCCGGGTGCTGTCCGACCAGCACGTCAACATCCTCTCCGCGTCGGTCACCACGTCGCGCGACCGGGTCGCGCTGTCCCGGTTCACCTTCGAGATGGGCGACCCCAAGCACCTGGGGCACGTCCTGCGGGCCGTGCGTGCGATCGACGGGGTCTTCGACGTCTACCGGGTGACCAGCTCCAAGACCTAGCGCCGACCGGTCGGCGCCGGACGGTCAGCGCCCGACGACGGTGATCTCGAAGGCGTAGCCGTCGGCCCGGTAGACGTGCCGGCCCAGCTCCACGGCGCGCCCGGTGTCGTCGTAGCTCGTCCGCTCCATGGTGACCAGGGGGGCGCCGCGGCGGACGCCCAGCTGCCGCGCCTGGGCGCTGTCGGCGGCGCTGGCCCCGATCCGCTGGTTGGCGATGCGCAGGTTGACGTTGTAACGGCGCAGGAGGTCGTAGAGACCGTGATCGGTGAGCAGCTCGGTCGTCATGGCGCCCAGGTCGACGGGCACCCAGTTGGCCAGCAGCGCGAGCGGCTCGCCGCGGGCGGAGCGCAGCCGCTCGATGGCGACCACGGGCGCGCCCTCGGGGATCCCGAGAGCCGACGCGACAGTCTCCTGTGCTGGCGCGGTCCCGCACGAGATCACCAGGGTGGACGGGTCCTGACCGGACTTGGCGAGGTCGTCGTAGAGCGAGGACAGCTCGACGGGGCGCTGCACCTGGCTCTGCACCACCTGGGTGCCGACCCCGCGCTTGCGTACCAGCAGGCCCTGAGACACCAGCTCGCCGATGGCCCTGCGCATGGTCGGGCGCGACAGTCCGTAGCGCTCGGCCAGGTCGATCTCGTTGGCCAGCCGCTGTCCGGGCCGCAGGTCGCCGCGGTCGATCGCTGCCTCGAACTGCCGGGCCACCTGGAAGTACAGGGGCACGGGGCTGGACCGGTCGAGCATCACGGGCACCGTCGCCACCTCGCTCCCACGCGCTGCGGCGGGCGTGGTCATGGCGGCTCACTCCTCGAGCACAGGTGCGGGACGGGTCTGCGGCCCGAGCGCCAGTATCGCGGGCGGGCCCTCTCCATGTACAGACATCACATCTAACGGTTGACAGCCCCACGTCGGCGCGGAACGATTCTGACTGCCGCTCTCGACCGCCCCGCGGCTCCACGACGAGAGGCCGTTTCCCCTGATGCGCATCGGACTGGCCGGCGTCGGCCGCATCGGCGCCTTTCACGCCGCGACCCTGCAGTCCCTGCCCGAGGTCGACTCGCTGGTGCTCGCCGACGCCATGCCGGGCCGGGCCGCCCAGGTGGCTGCGGTCATCGGCGTCGAGAGCGTGGACACGCCCGAGGAGCTCTTCGGTGCGGGCATCGACGGCCTGGTCATCGCGGCTGCCACAGATGCGCACGCGACCCTGATCCTCGCCGGCGTCGACGCGGGCCTGCCGACGTTCTGCGAGAAGCCGGTGGCCGCGGACGCCGACGGTACGCTCGCCGTGCTCGACCAGCTGGCGCTCTCCGACGTGGCAGTGCACATCGGCTTCCAGCGCCGGTTCGACGCGGGCTACCAGGCTGCCCGCGAGGCGGTCCGGTCCGGGGAGCTCGGCTGGGTGCACACGATGCGGTCCGGGACGCTGGACGCCAGCCCGCCGCCGGCGGAGTACATCCCGCGGTCCGGCGGCCTGTTCCGCGACTGCAGCGTCCACGACTTCGACAGCATCCGCTGGGTCAGCGGCCACGAGGTCCGCGAGGTCTACGCGGCCGGTGCCAACCGCGGCGCCGACTTCTTCGGCCAGCACGGTGACGTCGACGCCGCCGCGGCGCTGCTGACCCTCGACGACGACACGTTCGCCCTGGTGTCCGGGACCCGGTACAACGCGCGGGGCTACGACGTGCGCCTCGAGGTGCTCGGCTCGGAGGACAGCATCTCGGTCGGCCTGGACGACCGGCTGCCACTGCGGTCGGTCGAGGCCGGGGTGACCTTCCCGGCGGCCAAGCCTCATCCGTCGTTCATGGAGCGCTTCCGCGCCGCCTATGTCGCCGAGCTGACAGCCTTCGCCCGGATGGTCGCCGGGGCCCAGCCGGCCAGCTGTACCGTCGCCGACGCGCTGGAGGCGTTCTACATCGCCGAGGCCTGCGAGCTGTCCCGCGCCGAGCGACGGCCGGTGCTGGTCGAGGAGGTGCGCCGATGACCGCCCCGCTGCTCGAGCGGGTCGCGGGGGTGCCGATCGGGTGGGCGTCGGCGAGGTCCCCGGGGCGGGGTCACCAGCTCGACCCCGTGCGGGTCCTGTCGGAGAGGCACGACGTCGGCATCGTCGCGACCGAGTCGGACACGGTGCCCGGGTCCGCAGGGGACGCCGAGCCCGCCGTCCAGGACGTGCGCGCCAACATCGACGTGCTGCGGGTCGCTGCTCGCTGCCGCCGGACCGAAGGTGACGTCGAGCGTCTGCGCCGTTGTATTGTCAGGACAAAGTTGGGTCATGATCGCCGAAGGGAAGGTCAACCGTGAAGACCATCGAGCACTGGGTCGGGGGCGCCAGGACGGCCGGGAACTCGAGCCGCACGTCGGCGGTGTACAACCCGGCGACCGGCGAGCAGCAGGCCCAGGTGGCGCTCGCCAGTCGGAGCGACGTGGACTCGGCGGTCGCCACCGCGAGGGCCGCGTTCGTGTCGTGGGGCCAGTCGTCGCTGTCGCAACGGACCAAGGTGCTCTTCGGCTTCCGCGAGCTCGCCACGAGGCGCGCGAAGGAGCTTGCCGAGGTCGTCTCCGACGAGCACGGCAAGGTGGTCTCCGACGCGCTCGGCGAGGTGCAGCGCGGCCTGGAGGTCGTGGAGTTCGCCTGCGGCATCCCGCACCTGCTCAAGGGCGAGTTCTCCGACCAGGTGTCCACCGGCATCGACGTGTTCAGCTTCCGGGAGCCACTCGGAGTGGTGGCCGGCATCACGCCGTTCAACTTCCCGGTGATGGTCCCGATGTGGATGCACCCGGTCGCCGTCGCCTGCGGCAACACCTTCATCCTCAAGCCGAGCGAGCGTGACCCCTCGGCCTCGATGCTGGTCGCCGAGATGTGGACCGAGGCCGGCCTCCCGGACGGCGTCTTCAACGTCGTGCACGGTGACAAGGAGGCCGTCGACGCGATCCTGGAGCACCCTGACATCGCTGCCGTCTCGTTCGTCGGCTCCACCCCGATCGCGCAGTACATCCACGAGCGGGGCACCGCGAACGGCAAGCGGGTCCAAGCTCTGGGCGGCGCCAAGAACCACGCTGTCGTGCTGCCGGACGCCGACGTCGACTACGTCTCCGATCACCTGGTGGCCGCTGCTTTCGGGTCCGCGGGCGAGCGCTGCATGGCGATCTCGGCGGCGGTCACGGTGGGCGACGCGGGTGACAGCGTGGTGGACGCCGTGGTCGCCAAGGCCGGCAAGGTGCGGGTCGGTCCCGGCCGGGACGCCGACAGTGAGATGGGCCCGGTCGTGACGGCCGCCGCCCGGGACCGGATCACCGGCCTCATCGGTACCGGAGAGGCGCAGGGCGCCCGGCTCGCCGTGGACGGCCGGGACTACCGGGTCGCCGGTCACGAGGGCGGCTTCTGGGTCGGTCCGACCGTGATGGACCAGGTGACCGCCGAGATGGACGTCTACCGCGAGGAGATCTTCGGCCCCGTGCTCTCGGTGGTCCGGGCGACGACGGTCGACGAGGCCATCGAGCTCATCAACGCCAACCCGTACGGCAACGGGACCGCGATCTTCACCTCGAGCGGCGAGGCGGCCCGGCGGTTCCAGCGGGGTGTCAAGGTCGGCATGATCGGCATCAACGTGCCGATCCCGGTGCCGATGGCCTACTACTCCTTCGGTGGCTGGAAGGACTCGCTGTTCGGCCAGTCCCGGATCCACGGCGCGGACGGGGTGGGCTTCTACACGCGGTCGAAGGTCGTCACCTCGCGCTGGCCGCAGGTCGAGCACCCGGCCGGGTCCAGCTTCCACTTCCCGACCAACAGCTGACCGGGCGGGCGCGACCCGACCATGCGAGCGTGCCCATGACCTCGAACGACCTGGAGGTCCTGACCGTCGGCCGCGTCGGCGTCGACCTCTACCCGGAGCAGGTCGGCCCGCTGGCCGACGTACGGACGTTCGCGAAGTTCCTCGGAGGTACCGCCACCAACGTGGCGGTCGGCGCGGCCCGGCTCGGGCGTCGGTCGGCCGTGCTGACCAAGGTCGGCGCCGACGGGTTCGGTAGCTACGTCCGGCAGGCGCTGACTGCGTTCGGCGTCGACGCCTCGTACGTCGGCACCTCGCCGGACCTGCACACGCCGGTCGTCTTCTGCGAGCTGGACCCACCGGAAGATCCGCCGCTGCTGTTCTACCGGGACCCGGTGGCTCCGGACCTCACCCTGACCGACGCAGACGTGCCGTGGGACGTCGTGACCGGCGTGCCGCTGCTGTGGGTGACGGGCACCGGGGTCTCCGTCGAGCCCGCGCGCGCCACCCAGCTGTCGATGCTGGAGCGCCGCGGCCGGAGCGCCCCGGGGTCCGGTCGGCACACCGTGCTCGACCTCGACTGGCGCCCGATGTTCTGGCCCTCGCCGGAGCGTGCGCGCGCCGAGTACACCGCGATGCTGGAGCACGTCGACGTCGTGGTGGGCAACCGGGCCGAGGTCGAGGTCGCGGTCGGCACCGCCGAGCCGGACGAGGCGGCCGCCCGGCTGCTGGCCGCTGGCGTCGGTCTGGCGATGATCAAGAAGGGTGCAGACGGTGTGCTCGTCGCCTCGGCGGCAGGCACCACCACGGTGCCGCCCCACCTGGTCGAGGTCGTGTGCGGGCTCGGGGCCGGCGATGCCTTCGGGGCAGCCCTGGCACACGGCTTGCTGGCCGGCTGGGACCCCGTCGACATCGCCGTGCACGCCAATGCTGCCGGCGCGATCGTCGCCTCCCGGCTCGCCTGCGCCGACGCCATGCCGACGCTCGACGAGCTCGACGCCCTGGTGGCGTCGCACCCGGCTCACGCAGGTGCATCCCCGTCGCCCGATCCGAGGAAGGGACCGGCCCGATGACTGCCATCTCCGACGTCCAGTGGAGCGAGCTGCTGCGTGACCGAGCTACGCGGCCCGAGGCCGTCGACGCCGCCTACGCAACCCGGGGGCGGCCCCGCACCCTGCTCTCGGCGAGCGGGACCCTGTTCCTTGTCGCCGCCGATCACGGTGCGCGCGGCGCGCTGGGCACCGGTGGTGACCCGCTCGCGATGGCCGACCGGCGCTCGCTGCTGTCCCGGCTGGTCACCGCACTGGCTGACCCGTCGGTGGACGGCGTGCTCGGCTCGCCCGACGTCGTCGAGGAGCTGCTGCTGCTCGGCGCGCTCGAGGGAAAGGTCGTCATCGGTTCGATGAACCGGGGTGGTCTGGACGGTGCCTCCTGGACGATGGACGACCGGTTCACCGGCTACGACGCGGCCGCCATCGAGCGCTACCGCCTCGAGGGTGGCAAGATGCTGCTCCGCATCGACGACGAGGACCCGAGCACTGCGCCGACCCTGGAGGCCTGCGCCCAGGCGGTGACCGGGCTGGCCGCCCACGGCCTGATGGCGATGGTCGAGCCGCTGCCCTACGAGCGCGATGGTCAGGGACAGCTGCGGCTCCGCCGCGACGCCGGGTCGCTGGCACGGGCGATCACCGTCGCGTCCGCCCTCGGCGCGACCAGCAGCCGCACCTGGCTCAAGCTCCCGTCCTGCGACGACCCGGAGACCGTCTTCGCGGCCACCACGCTGCCGTGCGTGGTGCTGGGCGGGGTCCCGGGTCCGGACCCGGCCGCCGACCTCGAGTCGTGGGGCCGGGCGCTGCGCCAGCCGACGGTGCGCGGGCTCGTGGTCGGTCGGGCCCTGCTCTACCCGCCCGACGGCGACGTCGCCTCGGCGGTCGGAGCGGCGGGGCGGGTGCTGCGCGCTGCCCACGACACTGCGACGGCGCGGGAGCCGGTGTGAGCCTGGTCCAGGGCGCCGACGGGTTCAACAACCTGCTCGACGACTGCGCAGGCCCCGGCGCCGCGGCCGGGCTCCGGGTCGACCTCGCCGCGCACGCAGCGTCCCTCGGCGCCCTCGTCGAGGTCGTCGCCCCGGACGGCTCCGCCGGGTGGGAGGTCGGCGTCGGTTCCGGGCTGTCCGGACGCCCGTCCTACGAGCGGGAGAAGGCGCGGCAGCTGCGCTGGCTCGTCACCTGAGACCGGCGCGTTCCCGCGGAGGGGCCGCCCCTCGGCTCTAGCTGAACTCGGTGAGGGTCTTCTCGGCCTCGACCAGCCAGCTGCGCCGGGTGGCGGCCGCCTGCTCGGCGTCGGCGGCCTTCTTCTCGTTGCCGGCCGCCCGGGCGGCCGCCGCGTCCTTCTCGAGGTTCTCGATGCTGGTGCGCAGCTGGCCCGCCGTGGCCTCGGCGCGGGCCCGCGCTTCGGGGTTCGACCGGGCCCACTCGGCCTCCTCGGCGGCGCGGACGGCGTCGTCGACCTTGCGGAGCCGGTTCTCGACCTCGTCCCTGTCGCTGCGGGGCACGTGGCCGACCGCCTCCCAGCGGTCGTGGAGGGACCGCAAGACCGCTCGGGCGGCCTTGTGGTCGGTGAGCGGGAGCAGCTTCTCGGCCTCGGCCGCGAGGCTGCGCTTCTTCTCGAGGTTCTCGGTCTGGCCGGCGTCCCGCTCGGCGAAGACCTCGGAGCGCGCCGCGAAGAACACGTCCTGGGCGGCGCGGAAGCGCGCCCACAGCTCGTCCTCGACGTCGCGACGTGCCCGACCGGCGGCCTTCCACTGCGTCATCAGGTCGCGGTAGGCCTTGGCCGTGTCGCCCCACTCCTTGGAGGTGGAGAGCTCCACGGCCTTCTTGATGAGCTTCTCCTTGACCTGCGACGCCTCACCCCTGGCGACATCGAGCTCGGCGAAGTGCGCGCGGCGGTTCTTGTCGAACGTCGTACGGGCGTGGCTGAAGCGCTTCCAGAGCCCGTCGTCGACCTTGCGCTCGAGCCGCGGCACCTTCTTCCACTCGTCGAGCAGCGTGCGGAGCCGGTCGCCGGCGCGCTTCCAGTCGGTCGAGGTCGCGAGCGACTCGGCCTCGGCGACGACCTTCTCCTTCGCCTCCGCCGCCCGCTTGCGGGCCGCCGTGCGGGCCTGGTCGGCCTTGACCCGGGCCTTCTCCACCTCGGTCTCGACGGTGTCGAGCCTGGCCAGCAGGCCGGCGAGGTCGCCGACAGCGTGCGCGTCGGTGATCGTCTCGCGCAGGTGTGCCGATGTCGTGGCGGCGTCCTTGGGGGCGACGCCGCCGGCGTTGACCCGCTGCTCCAGCAGCACGACCTGACCAGCCAGCTCGTCGAACTTCCGGCCGAAGTAGGCCAGTGCCTCCTCGTGGCCGGCCTCCGGGTAGGAGCCCACCAGCCGCTCGCCGTCGGCGGTGCGGACGAAGACCGTGCCGTCGTCGGCGACCCGACCCCACTCGGTCGGGTCGGAGGCCGGAACGGCCGGAGCGGTGGGCGCCGCGGCCGCCGGCGGTACGTGCGGGACGCCGGCCGTCGTCGGGGCGTGCGGGACGTCGGCCGGCGTCGGGGCGTGCGGCACCGAGGCAGGTGTGGGCGTCGGTGCGGGGGAGGACGCTCCGGTGACCTCGCCGCGCGCCGCGGGCGCGGGCGTCGACTCGGATGCCGGGACGGGCGTCGGCTCGGGTTCCGGGTCGGGCGTCGGCTCGGGTTCCGGGACGGGTGCGGGCGTCGGCTCTGGGTCCACCGTCGGCTCGGGGTCGGGCGTCGGCTCGGGTTCCGGGACGGGCGTCGGCTCGGGGGGAGCGACCGCTGCGGCCGGCGCGGTGTCCGGCGCCGCGTCGGCTGTCGGCTCGTCGGCCCGCTCGCCGGGGGCGTGCGGCGCCGCTCCGGGCGGCAGCGGCTCGTCCGCGGGGTGCTCGGTCACGTCAGGCCTTCCCGACCGTCGCGGTCTTGATGGTGATCGGCAGCGTGGGCTTGCCGTCGCCGGTGGCGTTCGAGTCGTCGGAGCCGGCGTCGGCGACCTTCTGCACGACGTCGAGGCCCTTCGTCACGGTCCCGAAGATCGTGTAGCCCGCGGGCAGGGTGGTGTCCTTGTAGACGAGGAAGAACTGGCTGCCGTTGGTGCCGCTCCCGGCGTTGGCCATCGCCACGGTGCCGGCCGGGTAGTTGTTGTCGCCCTCGGCCGGCACGTTCTCCTCACCGAACTGGTAGCCCGGGCCGCCGCTGCCGCTGGCGGTCGGGTCGCCGCACTGCAGGACGAAGATGTTGTTGGTCGTGAGGCGGTGGCAGTCGGTGCCGTCGAAGTACTTCGACTCCGCGAGGTGCTTGAAGCTGTTCGTGGTGCACGGCGCCTTGGCTGCCGCCATCTGGATCGTGATGTCGCCCTGCGAGGTCACCAGGTCGACGCTGAACGGCTTCGTGTAGGTCGCGGCCTTCGCCGGGTCGTAGGTCGGCAGCCCGACGTCCTTGGACGCGGCGCCGGCCTTCGAGTACGTGCAGCCGCCCGCGGCGTCGGACGAGGAGGGAGAGGGCGTGGGGGTGTCGCTCGGCGTCGTGGCCGCATCGGTGGACTTTGCGCCCGGCTTGCCGGCGGTCACCGTGCCGTCGCCGCCGAGCCGGTTGGCGAGGAAGACCACGCCGAGCACGATCACCAGGACCGCGACGGCTACCGCGCCGACCTGCTGGTTGCGGCGTCGCTTCGAGGCCCGGGCCGCTCGGCGTGCCTGCTGGCGCTCGTAATGCTCCCGCGCCAGCTGCCGCTCCCGCTTCGCGCTGCCCGCCACCCGTGCCTCCGCTCGTGCCTGCCCGGACCGATCGTGCGCGGCTGGCGCACGGTCGGCCAGTGTAGGGCGGGGGATGCCGCGCGGGCGCGACCACGGGTCGCCCGGCCCGCCGTTACGCGTTCGCGACGCTCCGCAGCGCGCCGGTAGGCTCGCCGTCCATGCCTGCGCCTTCGGCCGCGGGCGGTCCTACCCCCCGACGTCAGGAAGGCGCTCGTGCTGATCACCGGCTTCCCGTCAGCCGCCTTCGGCACGAACTGCTACCTCGTGGCGCCGGCAGCGGGCGAGGAGTGCGTGGTCGTCGACCCCGGCATCGAGGTCGTCCCGCACCTCGACGAGCTGATCCGCGAGCACCGGCTGCAGCCGGTCGCCGTGCTGCTCACCCACGGGCACATCGACCACACGTTCTCGGTGACGCCGGTGTGTGGCGCGCGGGGCATCCCTGCGTACCTGCACCCGGGGGACGACCACCTGCTCGCCGACCCGATGTCGGGCATCTCGCGCGAGACGGCAGCGATGTTCGGTGGCCGCCTGGAGTGGACCGAGCCCGACGACGTCAAGCCGCTGTCCGACGGTGAGGTGCTGTCGATCGCCGGGCTCGAGGTCACCGTCGACCACGCCCCCGGCCACACGCGGGGGTCGGTGGCGTTCCGGCTCCCGCACGACCCTGCGGACGGGGACGGGCCTGAGTCCTACTTCCTCTCGGGCGACCTGCTGTTCGCGGGCAGCATCGGGCGCACCGACCTGCCCGGCGGCGACACGCCGACGATGCTGCGCAGCCTGGCCGCCAAGGTGCTGACCCTGCCGGACGACGTCGTGGTCCTGCCCGGCCACGGCCCCCAGACGACCGTCGGCCGCGAGCGCGCGACCAACCCGTTCCTGCAGGACCTGGCGACCGAACCGCCGACGAGGGGGATGTAGCTGTGGCCCGGATCGCTCCGCTGTCGGGCTTCCCCGAGTGGCTGCCCGGCCAGCGCATCGTCGAGCAGCACGTCCTCGACGTCCTGCGCGAGGTCTTCGAGCTGCACGGCTTCGCTTCGATCGAGACCCGTGCCGTCGAGCCGCTCGAGCAGATGCTGCGCAAGGGCGAGATCGACAAGGAGGTCTACGTCCTGCGCCGGCTGCAGGCCGGCGACTCCGAGAGCGAGTCGGACCAGGCCCGCCAGCTCGGCCTGCACTTCGATCTCACTGTGCCCCTGGCCCGCTACGTGCTTGAGAACGCGGGGCACCTCGACTTCCCGTTCCGCCGCTACCAGATCCAGCGGGCCTGGCGCGGTGAGCGGCCGCAGGAGGGCCGGTTCCGCGAGTTCACCCAGGCCGACATCGACGTGATCGGCAAGGACACCCTGCCGTTCCACCACGAGGTCGAGGTCGCCCGGGTGATGGCGGAGGCCCTGACCCGGCTGCCGCTGCCCGCCGTACGCATGCAGGTCAACAGCCGCAAGCTGATCGAGGGCTACTACCGCGGCGTCGGCGTCGAGACCGACGAGGCGGTGGCCGGGGTGATGCGCGTGGTCGACAAGCTGGACAAGGTCGGCCAGGCCACGGTCCTGCGGCTGCTGGCCGACGAGGCCGGTCTGACCGACGAGCAGGCCAAGGCCTGCATCGCGCTGACCGAGGTGCGGGCGACGGCCGACGCCCTCGCCGAGCAGGTGCGCGGCCTCGGAGTCAGCCACCCTCTCCTGGACGAGGGCCTCGACGAGCTGCTGCGGGTGCTCGCGGGCACGGCGTCGCTGCAGTCCGACCGGCTCTCGGTGGTGGCCGACCTCAGCGTTGCGCGGGGCCTCGACTACTACACCGGCACCGTGTTCGAGACCCGCATGGTGGGCTTCGAGCACCTCGGGTCGGTCTGCTCGGGCGGTCGCTACGACGCGCTGGCCAGCGACGGCCGCAGCACCTACCCCGGCGTCGGCATCTCGTTCGGGGTCACCAGGACGCTGGCACCGCTGCTCTCGCGCGACCTGGTCGCGGCCTCGCGAAGTACCCCGACCTGTGTGCTCGTTGCGCTGCCCGCCGAGGACGACCGCGCCGCCGCAGGTGACGTCGCCACATTGCTGCGCGGCCGCGGGGTGCCCACCGAGGTCTCGCCGAGCGCGCAGAAGTACGGCAAGCAGATCAGGTACGCCGAGCGCCGGGGAATCCCGTTCGTGTGGTTCCCGCAGGACGACGGCACTCACCAGGTGCGCGACATCCGCACCGGCGAGCAGGTGGCGGTGGATCCGTCGGCGTGGGTCCCACCGGCGGAGGACCTGCGCCCCAGCGTGACCGGCACCGCCGCCAACGAGCGCTGATCCGCGCGGACGACCCGTCCGACGTACCGAGGAGCAACTTGTGATCCGCACGCACGAGGCCGGCGCGCTGCGCGCCGCGCACGCCGGCCAGACCGTGACCCTCACCGGCTGGGTCGCCCGCCGCCGCGACCACGGTGGTGTCGCGTTCGTAGACCTGCGCGACGCGTCCGGCTACGTCCAGGTCGTGGTCCGCGACGAGGCGGTCGCGGCCGGCCTGCGCAACGAGTTCTGCCTGCGCGTCGTCGGCGAGGTCACTGCGCGACCGGCCGGCAACGCCAACCCGCAGCTGGCCACCGGCGAGATCGAGGTGGTGGCCACCGAGGTCGAGGTCCTCAACGAGGCTGCCCCGCTGCCGTTCCAGATCGACGACCACGTCGAGGTCGGCGAGGAGGTGCGGCTGAAGTACCGCTACCTGGACCTGCGGCGCACCGCACCGGCGGCCGCACTGAGGCTGCGCAGCGAGGTCAGCCGGGCCGCGCGCGAGGTGCTGCACAACCAGGGCTTCGTCGAGATCGAGACGCCGACGCTCACCCGGTCGACGCCCGAGGGCGCCCGCGACTTCCTGGTGCCGGCGCGACTGTCGCCCGGCAGCTGGTACGCCCTGCCGCAGTCGCCGCAGCTGTTCAAGCAGCTGCTCATGGTCGCTGGCATGGAGAAGTACTTCCAGATTGCTCGCTGCTACCGCGACGAGGACTTCCGCGCCGACCGGCAGCCGGAGTTCACCCAGCTCGACGTCGAGATGTCCTTCGTCGACCAGGACGACGTCATCGCGTTGACCGAGGAGGTCGTGTCGGCACTGTGGAAGCTGATCGGCCACGAGCTGCCGCTCCCGCTCACCCGCATGACCTACGCCGACGCGATGCGCAAGTACGGGAGTGACAAGCCGGACCTCCGGTTCGGCAAGCAGCTGGTCGAGTGCACCGACTACTTCGCGAGCACGCCGTTCCGCGTGTTCCAGGCGCCCTACGTCGGCGCGGTGCTGATGCCGGGCGGCGCCGGTCAGTCGCGCAGGGAGCTCGACGGCTGGCAGGACTGGGCCAGAGCGCGCGGTGCGCGCGGGCTGGCGTACGTCCTGGTGGCGGAGGACGGTGAGCTCGGCGGCCCGACCGCCAAGAACCTGTCCGACGACGAACGCTCCGGGCTGGCCGCCCACGTCGGTGCCCGGCCGGGCGACGCGGTCTTCTTCGCCGCCGGCGAGGCGGCCGCCTCGCAGGCGCTGCTGGGTGCCGCACGGCTCGAGATCGGCCGGCGCTGCGGTCTGATCGACGAGGACGAGTGGTCCTTCCTGTGGGTCGTCGACGCGCCGCTGTTCGAGCCGTCGTCGAAGGCGCGCGCGTCCGGTGACGTCGCCGTCGGTGCCGGTGCGTGGACCGCGGTGCACCACGCGTTCACGTCGCCGAAGCCGGAGTGGGTCGACCGGTTCGAGGAGGACCCGGGCAATGCCCTGGCCTACGCCTACGACATCGTCTGCAACGGCAACGAGATCGGCGGTGGGTCGATCCGTATCCACCGCCGCGACGTCCAGGAGCGTGTCTTCGCGCTGATGGGGCTCAGCGTGGAGCAGGCTCAGGAGAAGTTCGGCTTCCTGCTCGACGCGTTCGCGTTCGGTGCACCGCCGCACGGCGGGATCGCCCTGGGCTGGGACCGGATCTGCGCCCTCCTCTCCCGCAGCGACTCGATCCGAGAGGTCATCGCCTTCCCCAAGAGCGGTGGCGGCTACGACCCGCTGACCGCGGCGCCGGCGCCGATCACCCCGGAGCAGCGCCAGGAGGCCGGCGTCGACGCGCCACCGGGGGCCCCCGCTGGCACGGCCGCGCCGGCGGACAAGCCGGGTGAGCCGCCGAGCCCGGCCCGCAGCTGAGAACCCTCAGCGCCGGAGCAGGCGACCGCTCGTGAAGAGGTGGTCGTTGAGGTAGCCGAGCCGCCGGTACATGCGGCGGGCCACGTCGTTGTCGCTGTACATCCCGAGCGTCACCCAGCCGGTGCCCTCGGCCAGCAGCGCGCGCGTGAGCCAGCCGCACACCGCCGCCGCCAGGCCGCGTCCGCGGTGCTCCCCGTGGGTGACGACCGAGGCGAGGTGCGGCACGCCCGGCCGGTGCTCGGTGTGCGCCGCCGCGGCCACCAGCGCGCCGGCCTCGTCGCGGACGCCGGCCCACCGGAGCACGCCGGGGTGACCGGGGTCGACATCGTGCCGGGGGCTCCACGTGCGCAGCAGGTCGCCCAGCTCGTCGCCGTCGCTCGGCCGGAGCCAGCTGACCCGCTCCTCGCCGGCCTGCGGCGGGGGTGCGGTGCGGGTGACGAACCACTCCCAGTCGTTGCGCGGCTCCAGCCGGTACGCCGGCAGGTGCCGGTCGGCGTCCCGCGGCAGCGTGGTCGAGGCGATGCCGTGGCTGTCGACCAGCCCGTCGAGCAGCGCGGCCGCCGAGGACGCGTCGCCCAGCGCGACCAGGTGGGCGCGACCCTGTACCCGGCGGGACGCCGTGACCCAGCCGACCGCGCCGTCCAGTGCCCAGAACGAGCCCGCTCGCAGCGGGTCGGCTTCGGCCCGGGCGAAGTCGTCGTCACGCACCGCCAGCAGCTCGTCCACGTCGGCCAGGCGGCGCAGGGCCGGCGCCGTCACGCGTCTACCGAGGGCACGTGTGCGGCGCGGCGGTGCCGGACGCGGTACCGGCCGAGCGACGAGAGCACCGGCTCATCCTCCCAAGAGCCGGCGCCGTCGGTGCCCGCGGCCCGGCGCCCGTCCGGGCGGCCGGTTACGGTCGTCGGCGTGGACCTGTTCGAGGCCGCCGCGCAGGACCGCGGCAACGCCGGCGCGCCGCTCGCCGTCCGGATGCGTCCGCAGACCCTCGACGAGGTCGTGGGGCAGGACCACCTGCTGGTCGAGGGGTCGCCGCTACGTCGCCTGGTCTCGGGTGACGGCGGGGTCGCCGGCCCTGCGTCGCTCATCCTCTGGGGTCCGCCGGGAACCGGGAAGACCACGCTCGCCTACCTCGTGTCGACGGCTACCGGTCGCGCGTTCACCGAGCTCTCGGCCGTCAATGCCGGCGTCAAGGAGGTGCGTGCCGTCGTCGACGCGGCGAAGCGGGCCAGCTCGATGAGCGGCCGCGAGACGGTGCTGTTCATCGACGAGGTGCACCGGTTCTCCAAGACGCAGCAGGACGCACTGCTCCCGGCGGTGGAGAACCGTTGGGTGACGCTGGTCGCCGCCACCACGGAGAACCCGTACTTCTCGGTGGTCTCCCCGCTGCTCTCCAGGTCGCTGCTGCTGACGCTCGCGTCGTTGGACGACGCCGGCGTCGCCACGGTCCTGGAGCGCGCCATCTCCGACGGGCGCGGGCTCGCCGGGTCGGTCGAGGTCGCGCCGGAGGCGATGGCGCACCTGCTCAGGGTCGCCGGTGGCGACGCCCGGCGCGGCCTCACTGCGCTCGAGGCCGGCGCCGGCGCCGCCCTCGCGAAGGCGGCGACCGGAGACCCGTCCGACCGGCCGGCCGTGCTGGACGTCGAGACGCTGGAGTCGGCGGTCGACCGGGCGGCGCTGCGCTACGACCGTGACGGCGACCAGCACTACGACGTCATCTCGGGGTTCATCAAGTCGGTGCGCGGCTCGGACGTCGACGCCGCGCTGCACTACCTCGCCCGGATGATCGAGGCGGGGGAGGACCCGCGCTTCATCGCCCGGCGCCTGGTGATCCTCGCCTCCGAGGACATCGGGCTCGCGGACCCGACCTCGCTGCTCGCGGCGGTGGCCGCGGCCGACGCCGTCCAGCTCATCGGGATGCCCGAGGCGCGGATCAACCTGGCCCAGGCGGTCATCCACCTGTCGCTGGCACCGAAGTCCAATGCCGTCGTGCTGGCTGTCGATGCCGCGATCGCCGACGTCCGCGCCGGGCTGGCCGGGGCGGTGCCGGCGCACCTGCGCGACTCGCACTACGCCGGCGCGAAGAAGATCGGCTCCGGCTCGGGCTACGTCTACCCGCACGACGAGCCCGGCGGGGTCGCGGCCCAGCAGTACCCGCCGGACGCCGTCCTCCCGCGGACCTACTACCGCCCCACCCGCTACGGCGCCGAGTCTCGGCTCGCCGATCTCTGGGCCAAGCTCCGCACCCTCATCCGCCCCACCTGACCCCCCGTCCCCGTCCCCGTCCCCGGGGCCAAACCCAAGATTCTTTGTGCAGCGACACACCGGATCCGCGGCGTGTCTGGTGGTGCGGCGCACAATCCGCGGGCGATGCGGGCGGGGGCGGCTCACCTGTACGACCCCGGCTCAGGTCTCCGGCCTGGGTCACCAGTGCGGCGTCGGCGGCGGGAGCGGCCCCGGGAGCCACAGCCAGTCCCGCTGCCGTGCGGACCGTGCTCGCGCATGCCCGGCGAGCAGGCGCTGCTTCGCGCGGGTGCGGTGCCGGACGAGGTCCAGGTTGCCGAACCGCACGACGACGAGTCCGGCGTCCTCGAAGCCCTCCTCGCGAGCGTTGTCCAGCGCGTGCTGGACCTCGTCCCGGTGGCCCGCGCCGTCGTACTCGGAGAGCAGCCCGGACTCGGCGTCGAGCAGGTCACCCATGCCCAGCAGCCAGCCGCCGTGCCCGAGCACCGAGGCATTCACCTCGGGCACCGGCAGCCCGCACTCCAGGTGCCAGAACAGCCGGAGCGCCGTCTCTCGCATCGATCGCGCCCGCGGGCTGGCCAGCGCCAGGGCACGCCGGGCGGCAGGAACCCCGCCCCAGCCCGGCCGCGCCGCTGCGTACGCAGCCACCTCGTCGAGAAGGCCGGGTCGGCCGCGCGCGAGCACGTCTAGGCAGGAGACCGCGACCTCGAGATCGCCGTGCCGCGCGAGGTCGAACGCCGTCCGCACTGTCCGCGTCACCGGGACCCCGCCGATCTCGACGACGTCGGCGGCATCGAGCGGGGACCGCCACGGGACCACGGTCGGCCCTCGTCGGCGGGTCACCCGAGGCGGCAGGCACAAGGGCACCGGCAGCGGACGGCCGGTCGGAGCACCGTCGAGCTCGTCGACTCCGGCGATCTTGGCCGCCGCCCAGCCACCGAGCGCGCCGCCCTCGGGCAGGAGGCAGGCAGCATCGAGTGCGCGCTGGAGCGGGAGCTGAGGGTCGGTCGCGCTCCACACGTGTGAGCCGCGGTAGGGCGAGCGCCAGAGCGGTCCGGCCAGCTCACGCCAGCCGATGCCCAGCAGGCTGGCGTCGCCACGGGTGAGCGGGTGGTCCAGGTCGTCGGGGTAGTCGGGCATGGCTCGACCGTGCAACTCCGCTGGCAGCCGATGGTCGCCCCGGACGTGGTCGGTGGATGGCGACGCCGGCGGCTCGCGCTGTGGACGAGTTGTCGCGTCCGGTTCGTACAAGATCCTTTGTGCGCGATGTCAACAGACTCGCCGACGTTCCGGTGTGTCGCCGCGCAAAGGATCTGGCGGGTGCGGGGAGGGTCGGTGCGGGTGGGGAGGTCGGGGCGGGCGGGAAAGGGGGTCGGGGCCCGGCGGGGGGCGCGATAAGGTCGGGCGCATGTCTGTGGGTGACGTCGCGGGGCTCATCGCGGCCGTGGCGTTCGTGCTGCTGGTCGGGGTCCTCGCGATCCCGCTGATCAAGCTCGGCGGGGTGCTCGACGAGACCCGCCACCTGATCAAGGGCGTCTCCGACGAGACGGTCCCGCTGCTCAACGAGGTGACCACCACGGTCACCACCGCCAACGCCCAGCTGGTGCGGGTCGACGCGATCACGTCCAACGTGCAGTCGGCCACCACCAACGTCAGCGCGCTCACAGCGCTGATGGCCGCCACCGTCGGGGGGCCGGTCGTCCGCGTCGCCGCCTTCTCCTACGGCGTGCGGCAGGCGCTCGCCGACCGACCCGGTCAGCGCACCCGGCGCCGCGTCGCCGACCAGACGCGCGCCGAGAAGGCCGCAGCCCGGGCCGCGAGCCGTCGGGACAAGGACCGCTGATGCGCCGGCTGTTCTGGGTCGCCGTCGGGGCGGCCGCCGGGGTCTATGCCGTCCGCAAGGTGCAGAAGACCCTGCACGCCTACAGCCCGGGCGGCCTCGCCGAGCGCGCTACGGGTGCGGGGGCCGGCCTGCGGGCCTTCGCCGACGAGGTCCGTGAGGGCATGGCCCAGCGCGAGGCCGAGCTTCGCGAGGCCCTCGGCATGGAGCCGGCGCACGATCGGCCCCTGAGCCCCGCCGAGGCCGCCGACCTCATCGACCACCCCGCCGGCGGCCGGGCCGGTCGCCCGCGTGACCGGACCCGCACCAGGACGCGCGCCCGGCCCAGGAGAGACCCCTGATGGAGACTGCCGAGATCAAGCGTCGGTGGCTCGCGTTCTTCGGGGGCCGCGGGCACACCGTCGTGCCCAGCGCCTCGCTGCTGCTCGACGACCCGAACCTGCTGTTCGTCAACGCCGGCATGGTGCCGTTCAAGCCCTACCTGCTCGGCCAGCAGACGCCGCCGTACCTGCGGGCGACGAGCGTGCAGAAGTGCCTGCGGACCCTCGACATCGACGAGGTCGGCAAGACCGCCCGGCACGGCACCTTCTTCCAGATGAACGGCAACTTCTCCTTCGGCGACTACTTCAAGCAGGGCGCCATCGAGCTCGCCTGGGAGCTCGTGACCAGGCCGCAGGCCGACGGCGGCTACGGCTTCGACGAGTCGGTGCTCTACGCGAGCGTGCTGGCTGACGACGACGAGGCCGTGGCGCTGTGGAAGCAGGTCGCCGGCCTGTCAGACGACCGCATCGTCCGGCTCGGCAACAAGGACAACTACTGGTCGATGGGCGTGCCCGGCCCGGGCGGCCCGTCCAGCGAGATCCTCATCGATCGCGGCCCGGAGTTCGGCAAGGACGGCGACTGGGACGCCGGCGACCGCTACATGGAGTTCTGGAACCTCGTCTTCATGCAGGACGAGCTCTCCGCGGTGCGCAGCAAGGAGGACTTCGACGTCGCCGGCCCGCTGCCGAAGAAGAACATCGACACCGGCATGGGCCTCGAGCGGGTCGCGTTCCTCCTGCAGGGCGTCGACAACCTCTACGAGATCGACGAGGTCTACCCCGTCCTCGAGCGCGCGGCCGAGATGTCCGGCAAGCGCTACGGCGCCAGCGGTGACGTGAACGACAGCGATGACGTCAAGCTGCGCGTCGTCGCCGACCACGTCCGCAGCGCCCTGATGCTCATCGGCGACGGCGTGACTCCCGGCAACGAGGCCCGTGGCTACGTCCTGCGCCGGCTGCTCCGGCGTGTCGTCCGCTCGATGCGGCTGCTCGGTGTCGACGAGCCGGTCGTGCCCGAGCTGCTCACCGTCTCCAAGGACGCGATGGCGCCGTCGTACCCGGAGCTGGCGCGCGACTTCGCCCGGATCTCCACGATCGCGGCGACCGAGGAGGAGATCTTCCGTGGCACGCTGCGCGCAGGAACGACGATCCTCGACACCGCCGTCCGGGAGACCAAGGCGGCCGGTGGCACGACCC
Source organism: Actinomycetes bacterium (assembly GCA_038246545.1). Lineage (GTDB taxonomy): Bacteria > Actinomycetota > Actinomycetes > JACCUZ01 > JACCUZ01 > JBBRVW01. The sequence continues at coordinate 60,431 of JBBRVW010000003.1, forward strand.
TCTCCGGCGAGCGGGCCTTCCAGCTGCACGACACGTTCGGCTTCCCGATCGACCTCACTCTCGAGATGGCCGAGGAGCAGGGCCTCGAGGTCGACCGCGACGGTTTCCGGCGGCTGATGGCCGAGCAGCGCAACCGCGCCAAGGCCGACGCCCTCGGGCGCCGCCAGGGGCACGCCGACGTCTCGGCCTACCGTGATGTGCTCGACGCGGGCGGCCCCAGCCGGTTCACCGGCTACGACGAGGTCGTCAGCGAGGCGACCGTGGTGGGCCTGCTCGTCGACGGCGCGACGGTGCCCGCCGCGAGCGCCGGGCAGGAGGTCGAGATCGTGCTCGACCGCACTCCGCTCTACGCCGAGGGTGGCGGGCAGCTCGCCGACCACGGCACCCTGCGCTTCACCGGCCATGGCTCGGTCGCCGAGGTCGAGGTCACCGACGTGCAGACGCCGATGACCGGGCTGATCGTGCACCGCGGTCGGGTGGTGAGCGGCGAGGTCACACGCGGCGACTCGGTCGTCGCCGAGGTCGACGTCGCCCGCCGCCGGGCCATCAGCCGGGCGCACACGGCGACGCACCTCGTGCACAAGGGCTTCCGCGACGCGCTGGGGGAGACCGCGACCCAGGCCGGCTCCGAGAACGCGCCTGGTCGGTTCCGCTTCGACGTCAACTCCGCCGGCGCGGTCCCGCCCAGTGTCCTGCGCGATGTCGAGCAGGAGGTCAACGAGGTCCTCGCCGCCGACCTCGACGTCCGCGCCGAGCTGATGACCCAGGAGCAGGCGGTCGCATCCGGAGCGATGGCACTGTTCGGCGAGAAGTACGGCGACGAGGTCCGCGTCGTCTCGGTCGGCGACTGGGCCCGCGAGCTCTGCGGCGGCACCCATGCGCAGCGCTCCGGCCAGCTCGGCCTGGTGAGCATCCTCGGCGAGTCGTCGATCGGCGCCGGCGTCCGTCGGGTCGAGGCTCTCGTCGGGGTCGACGCGTACAGCTTCCTCGCCCGGGAGCACGCCCTCGTGAGCCAGCTCACCGAGGCGCTCAAGGTGCGCCCCGAGGAGCTGCCGGACCGGGTGGCGGCGCTGACGAGCCGGCTCCGCGAGGTCGAGAAGGACCTCGAGAAGGTCCGGTCCTCCCAGGTGCTGGCCGTGGCGGGCGAGCTCGCCGCCGCACCCGTCGACGTCTTCGGGGTCGGCGTCGTCACCCACCGGGCACCGGACGGCACCGGGGCCGACGACCTGCGCCGCCTCGTCCTCGACGTCCGCGGCCGGGTCCCGGCCCACCGGCCGGCCGCTGTCGCGATGGTGTCGGTCGCGAACGGACGCCCCGTCGTCGTCGTGGCGGTCAACGACAAGGGCCGCGAGTGGGGCATCAAGGCCGGCGACCTGGTGCGGGTCGCGGCGCAGGTGCTCGGGGGCGGGGGCGGCGGCAAGGACGACGTCGCCCAGGGCGGCGGTTCCGACCCGGCCAAGGTCGACGAGGCGCTGCGCCAGGTCGAGCACACGGTCGGCCAGCGGGTGACCGGCTCGGCGTGACCGCGCCCTGCAGGCACCCGTGCCGACCGGCGAGAGGCCGGCGGTGAGGCCGGGCGTGCGGCTCGGCGTCGACGTCGGCAGCGTCCGCGTCGGTGTCGCCGGCTGCGACCCCGCCGGGCTGATCGCGACCCCGGTGGAGACCCTCAGGCGCGGCCACGACGACGTCCCCCGGCTCGCCGCGCTGGTCACGGAGCGGGCGGCCGTCGAGGTCGTGGTCGGCCATCCCACCACCCTCCGGGGCACCCGGGGACCGGCGGCCAGGGCCGCCGAGGCGTACGCCGCCACGCTGGCGGCCCGGCTGGGCGTGCCCGTGCGCCTGGTCGACGAGCGGTTCTCGACGGTGGGGGCCCAGCGTGGGCTGCACGCGAGCGGGGTAGACACGCGCAGGGGGCGCAGCGTCATCGACCAGGCCGCTGCTGTCATCATCTTGCAGGGTGCCCTGGACTCCGAGAGGTCCTCCGGCCGCCCACCCGGACGGCTCGTCGAACCCACGGCGCGGCCCGACGACCGGGGGGAGCACGCGACGGGGGATGCCTCACCGGGGGCCGAGCACGACACGGCACGAGACGTGGAGCCGAGTGTGGAAGGCGAACGATGACCGATCTGTCCGTGTGGTCGGACGAGGAGACCCGTCCGCGCCGCAGCCGACGGCGCCGCAAGAAGACCGGGCGCGGCAAGACCGCCCTCGCGGTGGTCCTCTCGCTGCTGCTCGTCGTCGGCGTGATCGGCGGCGTCGCGGCGCTGGCCTTCGGCGGCGTCAGCAAGATCAAGGACGTGTTCTCCTCGTCCAGCGCGCCGGACTACCCCGGCCCGGGCGAGGGCACCGTGGTCATCGAGGTGAAGACCGGAGACACCTCGGCCGACGTCGCCAAGACGCTGAAGGCAGAGGACGTCGTCAAGAGCACCCAGGCGTTCGTCGCTGCCGCCTACGCCGACCCGGACGCGTCCCACCTGCAGCCCGGCTTCTACCAGGTCCAGCGCAAGATGGCCGCCGCCGACGCCCTGGCGGCCGTGCTCGACCCCTCGGCCCGGATCCAGGCCCGGGTGACGCTGCCCGAGGGCCTGCGGCTGGACGAGACGCTGCACCAGCTCGCCAAGGACACCGAGCTGCCGCTCAAGGACTACGAGAAGGCGCTGACGAAGCGCGCCGCTGCTCTCGGCCTGCCCGACTACGCACAGGACAACCCGGAGGGCTTCCTCTACCCCGCTACCTACGACGTCGAGCCCAACGCCACGGCCGACTCGGTCCTCACCCAGCTGTTCAGCGCCTACCAGACGGCCGCCGACCGGGCCGGTGTCGCGCGCACCAACCGCTCGCCGGAGGACATCGTCGTCATCGCCAGCCTGGTCGAGGCCGAGGCGCGCAACGCCGAGGACTTCGGCAAGGTCGCGCGGGTGGTCTACAACCGGCTCGCGAAGAACATGCCGCTGCAGTTCGACTCCACGGTCAACTACGCGCTCAAGGCCGACAAGGAGATCGTTACCTACGAGGACCTGGGTGCCAACTCGCCGTACAACACCTACAAGAACCAGGGCCTGCCGCCGGCACCGATCAACTCGCCCGGGTTGGCCGCCCTCACCGCGGCGGTGAACCCGACGCCGGGGGACTGGCTCTACTTCGTGACCACCGACCCGTCGAAGGGCACCACGAAGTTCACCGGCGACTACCAGGAGTTCCTCAGGTTCAAGGGCGAGCTCAAGTCGAACCAGTGACGCGCCGGGCGGCCGTGCTCGGCTCACCGGTGGCTCACTCGCTGTCACCGGCCCTGCACCGCGCGGCGTACGACCAGCTCGGCCTGGCCGACTGGAGCTACACCGCGCAGGAGGTCGACGAGGACGGGCTGGCGGGCTTCCTCGACCGGCTCGACCGGGACTGGGCGGGGCTGTCCCTGACGATGCCGTTGAAGGCCGCCGTCCTGCCCCTGCTGGACGCCGCCTCCCCCGTGGTGGAGATGGCCGGCGGAGCCAACACCGTCCTGCTCCGCGACGGTCGCCGGGTCGGCGAGAACACCGACGTGCCCGGCATGGTGGCGGCGCTCGTGGCGGCCGGCGTCGGCCCGGTGGAGGAGGTCACCCTGCTCGGCGGGGGAGCGACCGCCCGCTCGGCCGTGGTCGCGCTGGCCGGGCTCACCCGCACCGTCCGGGCCTACGTCCGAGACCCGTCCCGACGAGCCGGGCTCGAGGCTGCGGCCGCCGCCTCGGGGGTCGGGCTGGAGGTCGAGCCGTGGTCCCGGGCCGTCGACGGGTTGTCGGCTCCGCTGGTCGTGAGCACCGCGGCCACCGGCGCGACCGACCACCTCGTGGGCTCGGTGTCGCGCGAGGTGGGCGCGCTCTTCGACGTGCTCTACGACCCGTGGCCCACGCCGCTCGCGGCGGCATGGGCCGCCCGGTCGGGCACCGTCGTGGACGGCTTGGACCTGCTGGTCCACCAGGGGGTGCTGCAGGTCCTGCTGATGACCGGATCCGAGGCTGCTCCGGCCGACCTGGTACCGGTGCTCCGCGCTGCTGGCGAGCGCGCGCTGCGCTCGTGAGGACGGCTCCGGAGGCTCTCCCGACCGGGTGAGCCGTCCTCGGTCGGAACGCTGCTCAAGCCATCGGCCGGTCCCGCCGATGGGTCAGGGACGGAACGGACCGAGCGGGTCCGCGGCAGCGGCACGAGGTGGACGATGAGCGCAGCGTACGGCGACGGCTCCGGGGTCGCTCCCGGCAGCCACTCGGCGACCGGTGAGAGCCGGTCCAGCCGGCTGGACCGCATCCTGGCCGAGCTCGTGGGCCAGGTGCCCGAGATCGAGGCCGCTTCCGTGGTGTCCTTCGACGGCCTGGCGATGGCGTCAGCCCTGCCGGCCGCGATGGACGAGGACCGGGTGGCCGCGATGAGCGCTGCCCTGCTCTCCCTGGGGGAGCGGGCCGCCGAGGGTCTCGGCCGCGGCGAGCTGTCCCAGGTCTACGTCGAGGGCCAGGGCGGGACCGTGTTCCTCGTCTCCGCGGACGACGAGGCCGTGCTGGTCGCCGTCGCAGCCAAGGGGGCCAAGGTCGGCCTCATGCTCTTCGAGGTGCGCCGGGCCGCGGCGGCCGTGGCAGCCGCGCTGCGGATGGAGCTCGCGTACGAGTCGATCGCCACCGAGCCGGTCGTGGCGGCGCCGTTGCAGGTCGTGGCGCCGCAGCCGGAGGGCTCGACCGCCGAGTCGCCGAGCTGGAGCTGACATGAAGCTCGAGGGCTCTCTCGACGCGTTCAGCCTCCCGGACATCTTCCAGCTGCTGAGCTTCACCAAGAAGACCGGCGGTCTGCACCTCGCCCACGACGGTGCCGACGGCGTGGTGTTCTTCGCCGGCGGTCAGGTCACCGGCGCCTCCGCCGACAGCTCCCGGCAGCCCTTGGCGCGCCGGCTGGTCGGAAGCGGGAGCGTCGCCGACGAGGTGCTGAGCGCCGCGGTCGAGGCGGCGTCCACGGGGGAGCGGCTCGGCATCGTCCGGGCCTTTCTCGAGCAGGGCGCTGTCGACAGCGAGCTGCTCCGCCGTGCTGCCACCGACCAGTCGGTCGACGCCGTGTTCGACCTGCTCCGCTGGCGCAACGGCGACTTCGCGTTCGTGGTCGACGAGACCAACCCCGACGACGTCGGGGTCACGCTGTCGGTCGAGTCGGTTCTCGCCGACACCGAGGCCCGCGGCGTGACCTGGGAGTCCGTGTCGGCGGTGGTGCCGTCGCCGCGCGCAGTCCTCGCCATGCCGGTCGTGCTGCCCGCCGAGCCTCAGGTCAGCCGCGAGGAGTGGTCGCTGCTCGCGCTGGTGGACGGCCGCCGCAGCGTGACCGACCTGGTCGACCTCACTGGCAGCGGCCAGTACGCCGTGGTGTCGACCCTGGCCGCGCTCGTGCAGCGCGGGCTGCTCGAGGTCCGTCCGGCCGAGGGCGAGGACGGCGCCGACGAGGACCACGTCGCCGTGGTGCTCCGCCGCCAGGCGCTGCTGGCGCCGCTCGAGGGCCAGCCGTTCGTGCCGGTCCAGGAGCCGGCCGCGACGGTCGTCGACGACGCCGTCAAGGCCGAGGCCGACACCGACGCCGAGGTCGCGAAGACCGACACCGACACCGACGCCGAGGTCGCGAAGACCGACACCGACACCGACACCGCCACCGACATCGACACCGACGGCGACGTCGCCGCCGACGACGAGGACACTGTCCAGGAGGAGCCGTCCACGCCCGCGGTCGAGGTCGGCGCGGTCCAGGCGCCCACCCCAGCTGCCGCCGAGCCGTCCGACGACGGCACCGACGAGCGCGAGCTGGCCAGTGCGAGCGCGCCCGCCGGTCCGACGATGCTCGGTGGCGCGCACGTGCCGCAGGATGTCGTGCCGCCCCGGCCGGAGCCGTTCCTGCCCAGGCGGCAGGCCGACTTCGACGAAACCGGCCAGCGCCCGGCGGCCGCGCTCCGGACCGTCCCGACGCAGGTGGCCCCGTCCGCTTCCCTCGGCGACGTGGTGGGAGCCACCGCGACCGCACCCGACGCGTCCAGCTCGGTCATCGAGCGCGACCCGAACGTCAACCGCAGCCTCATGCTGCGACTCATCGCCGGCGTGAGAGGACTCTGATGGCGACCGCACGCGCGCGACGACGTGGTGGGCAGGCAGTGAAGGTCGTCGTCACCGGCCCCTTCGCGGCCGGCAAGACGACACTGATCCGCACCATCAGCGAGATCACCGTCCTGTCCACCGAGCGGGGTATCACCGACTCGACCCGCAAGCGCAAGGCGGAGACGACGGTGGCGATGGACTTCGGCCGCATCACCATCGACCGCGACCTCGTGCTCTACCTGTTCGGGACGCCCGGACAGGACCGGTTCGACTTCATGTGGGAGATCCTCGGCGAGGGGATGATCGGCTACCTGCTGCTGGTCGACGCCGAGCGCGAGGACTCCGTCCAGGAAGCCGCCGGCATCCTCGAGGCGTTCCGCACGATGGCGCGCGTGCCGTACGTCGTCGCCCTCAACCGGGCCGCTGCCGACGACCACACCCTCGTCGAGAGCGTGCGCTCCCGGCTCGACGTCCCGGCTGACGTCGCGGTGCTCACCTGTGACGCGACGGACAAGGAGTCGGTGAAGAACGTGCTCCTGGCCCTGCTCTACGCGGTGCTCGACGACGTCGAGGCCAAGGCCGTCCGGGTCTAGCGGTGTCCCGGCCACGCGGCTTCTCCCAGCTGGCCGCCAGGTGGGGCGTCGGCCGGCACCGTCGTCCGGACCCCCCGGTGCGCGTCACCGTCGTGCTCCGCGACGGCCGCGAGAACGTCCTCCCCACAGACTCGGCGATCTCCCGGGCGATGGGTCAGGTCGCTGCGTTGCTCGCCCACTGGTGACGCTCCGCGACCGGCCAGCGGGCGCTTCAGGAACAACCCTCCCGACCCGATGCTCAGGGGGACAAGTCGAGGCTCTTCGAAAGGACGGCGCGTGAAGCAGCTGGGCGACATCCTGCTCGAGGGCGGACTGGTCACCCACACCCAGCTCGAGGCGGCCTACGAGGAGCAGCAGCGGGCCGGGCGTGCGCTGGGCCGGGTGCTGATCGAGCAAGGTGTCCTCACCGAGTCCCAGCTGGTGTCGGCCCTCGCCACCCAGATCGGGCTCCGCTTCGTCGACCTGTCCGACTTCGCCGTCGACGGGTCCGCCGTGGGTCGGGTCCCCGGTGTCGTCTGCCGCCGCCACTCCGCGATCCCGATCGGCTTCGAGGACGGGCGCCTGCTCGTCGCGATGGCCGACCCCGCGAACGTGTTCGCCATCGACGACATCCGCTCGCTGACCGGGCTCGAGGTGAAGCCGGTCGTCGCCACCCGGGCCGACGTGGCGGCCGCGATCGACCGCTACTACCGCGCCGACGACGCGCTCGACGACCTCACCAGCGCCCTGGACCAGGCCGAGGAGGAGGACGACCTCTCCAAGGTCAAGGAGATCGTCGAGGACGCCCCGATCGTCAAGTACGTCAACCTGCTCATCACCCAGGCCATCCAGGACCGCGCCTCCGACATCCACCTGGAGCCGACCGAGACCGACCTCCGGGTCCGGTTCCGTATCGACGGCGTGCTGCACGAGGTCATGCGCTCGCCGAAGGCCATCCAGTCCGGCGTGATCAGCCGCCTGAAGATCATGGCCGACATCAACATCGCCGAGCGCCGGATCCCGCAGGACGGCCGGCTGTCGGTCAACGCGCACGGCAAGAAGGTCGACCTGCGTGTCGCGACCCTCCCCACGGTGTGGGGCGAGAAGGTCGTCATGCGGATCCTGGACAACTCGACGGCCCGCCTGGACCTCACCGACCTCGGGTTCTCGGACTCCAACTTCGAGCGCTACTCGCGCAGCTTCACCAAGCCCTACGGCATGATCCTGGTCACCGGCCCCACCGGCTCCGGGAAGTCGACGACGCTGTACGCCACGTTGAACATCGTCAGCCGTCCCGAGGTCAACGTCATCACGGTCGAGGACCCGGTCGAGTACCGGCTGCCGGGCATCAACCAGGTGCAGACCAACAACAAGGCCGGCCTGACCTTCGCCTCGGCCCTGCGCTCGATCCTGCGATCCGACCCGGACATCGTCCTCATCGGTGAGATCCGCGACCACGAGACCGGCCAGATCGCCGTCGAGGCGGCCCTCACCGGTCACCTCGTCCTGTCGACCCTGCACACCAACGACGCTCCCTCGGCCGTCAGCCGACTCACCGAGATGGGCATCGAGCCCTTCCTCGTCGGGTCTGCGCTGGATGCCGTCCTCGCGCAGCGGCTCGCCCGCCGCCTCTGCTCCAAGTGCAAGGAGGCGTACACGCCGACGGCCGACGCGCTGGTCACGGCGCGGTTCCCCTGGGACGACGGCGAGCCGCTCCCCGAGCTGTTCCGGCCGGTCGGCTGCTCCGCCTGCTCCAAGACGGGTTACAAGGGTCGGCTCGCGCTGCACGAGGTCATGGTCGTCAGCGAGGAGATCGAGCGGCTCGCGGTCGAGAAGGCGTCGGCCACCGTGATCGAGAACGTCGCCCGGGAGCAGGGCATGAAGACCCTGCGCGAGGACGGCCTGGCCAAGGTGCTCAAGGGCGTCACGTCGATGGACGAGATCCTCCGCGTCGTCGTCTAGTCACCCCAGCCGGTGGTTGCTCGTGTGCCAGTCGGGCGGGCCGGTCGGGGAGTACCAAGACTTGGCAATGCCGGGACCGGGGTGCCGGGCAGGCTCAAGGGGGAGCCGCGACCGGCCGATCCTCACGCGAGACAGGTGTACCGCGGTCCGCGGTACGCGACGTTGAGAGGGGTCAGCACGTGGAGACGTCCGGATACCAGCCGGTGCCCAGCGAGCCGGGAGGCTTTGCCGCGGTGCCGGTGCCCCCCGTGGCCCCGTCCGAGACCGAGGAGCAGGGGTCCGGCTGGACCTACGCGTTCGTCGCCGAGCCGCCGGCCGAACCGGCGGCCGCGAGTGCCGGTGTCGACGCGCTCGGCAGCTTCGGCATCGAGCCGGCAGCGCCCGCGCCGCAGGCCGAGCCGCTCGCGCCGGCCTACGACTTCGTCGCACCGGCGCCGTCGTACCAGCCGGAGCCCTACGACCTCGCCGAGCCGGTCGCAGTGACCGCCCCGGCCCACGTGCCCGAGCAGGTCACACCGGCTCCGGTCGCTCTCCCGCCCGCGCCGGCCGCGTTCCACGCCGCCGAGGTGGTGCCGGTCGCAGGGGAGAACCAGGTGCTGATCGCCGAGTCGGAGGCCGAGGAGTCGGCCTACGCGCGGCCCTCCACGGAGCCGGGCATCGAGGGCGAGGAGGTCAACCTCAACGACCTCCTGGTCCACGTCCTGGACTCCGGCGCCTCCGACCTGCACCTCACCTCGGGAGCCCGGCCGTCGGTCCGGCTCAACGGTGAGCTGAAGCAGCTCGAGGACCAGCCGGTCCTCACGCCGCCGGTGATCCAGCGGGTGCTGTACGCCGCGCTGACGCAGAAGCAGCGGGAGAAGTTCGAGGAGAACCTCGAGCTGGACTTCGCCTACAGCGTTCCCGGCCGGGCCCGGTTCCGCGTCAACATCTACCGGCAGCGGGACGCGCTCGGCGCGGCCTTCCGCATCATCCCGTTCGAGATCAAGAAGCTCGAGGATCTCGGCGTCCCGCCGGCGGTCGCGAACTTCGCGTCGCTGTCGCGGGGCTTCGTCCTCGTCACCGGACCGACCGGCTCCGGCAAGTCGACGACGCTCGCGTCGCTCATCGACCTGGCGAACCGCACGCGCAGCGAGCACATCATGACCGTCGAGGACCCGATCGAGTTCCTCCACCGGCACCAGAAGTGCATCGTGAACCAGCGCGAGGTCGGCGAGGACACCTGGTCCTTCCAGAACGCCCTCAAGCACGTGCTGCGCCAGGACCCCGACATCATCCTGGTCGGCGAGATGCGCGACCTCGAGACCATCTCGGTGGCGCTCACCGCGGCCGAGACCGGCCACCTGGTGTTCGCGACGCTGCACACCCAGGACGCGGCCCAGACCATCGACCGCATCATCGACGTCTTCCCGACCAACCAGCAGCAGCAGGTGCGCGTCCAGCTCGCCGGCTCCCTCCAGGGCGTCGTCTGCCAGACGCTCGCCAAGACGCGGGACGGGCACGGCCGCGCGGTCGCGACGGAGGTGCTGGTGGCTACGCCGGCCATCCGCAACCTGATCCGCGAGGGCAAGACCCACCAGATCTACTCGGCGATGCAGGCCGGCGCCAAGCACGGCATGCACACGATGGACCAGCACCTCGCGGACCTGGTGATGAAGGGCCGGATCACCTACGAGACCGGCCTCGAGAAGTGTCACCACGTCGAGGACTTCAACCGGCTCGCAGGCCGAGGCTGAGAGGCAATCCGATGGCCGCCGCAACGATGACCTACCAGTACTCCGTCCGCGACAAGACCGGCAAGGTGGTCTCGGGCACGCTCGACGCCGACTCGCAGGCCACGGTCGCCGCCAAGCTGAAGCAGATGGGCTACGCGCCGATCAGCATCAGCCAGCACAAGGCCGGCATGAAGACCGAGATCAAGATCCCGGGCTTCGGCGGCAAGGTGAAGCTCAAGGACCTTGCGGTCATGTCGCGGCAGTTCGCCGTCATGATCAACGCCGGTCTCTCGCTGCTCCGGTCGCTGACGATCCTGTCGGAGCAGACCGAGAACAAGGTTCTGGCCGACATCCTCGGCCTGGTCCGCAACGACATCGAGACCGGTGTGTCGCTGTCCTCCGCGATGGCCAAGCACCCGAAGGCGTTCCCGCCGCTGATGGTCAACATGACCCGGGCCGGCGAGATCGGCGGCTTCCTCGACATGGTGCTGCTGCAGATCGCCGAGAACTACGAGGCCGAGGTCAAGCTCCGCGGCAAGGTCAAGTCCGCGATGACCTATCCGGTCGTCGTGTTCGTCATGGCGATCCTCTCCTGCATCGGCATGCTGCTCTTCATCGTCCCGGTCTTCAAGGGCCTGTTCGACGACCTGGGTGGCACCCTGCCGGCGCCGACCCGGGTGCTCATCTTCCTGTCCAACGCACTGAAGCTCGGTTTCCCGGCGGTGGTCGTGGGCTTCATCGCCTTCACCGTCGTGTGGGCGAAGGTGCGCCTCACCGACAGGGTCCGCAACGTCGTGGACCCCATCAAGCTGAAGACCCCGGTGTTCGGCTCCATGTTCCAGAAGATCGCCCTCAGCAGGTTCGCCCGCAACCTCGGCACGATGCTGCGGTCCGGCGTCCCCATCCTGCAGGCACTGGACATCGTGGCCGACACGACCGGGAACGTGGTGCTGGGGCGCGCGATCCGGGACGTCCAGGAGAGCGTGCGCAGCGGCGAGACCATCACCCGGCCGCTGGAGAACCACCCCGTCTTCCCGCCGATGGTCGTCCAGATGATGGCGGTAGGCGAGGACACCGGCGCCCTGGACACGATGCTGGCAAAGATCGCGGAGTTCTACGACCAGGAGGTCGAGGCGACGACCGAGTCGCTGACCGCGCTGATCGAGCCGTTGATGATCGCCTTCCTCGGCGGCGTGGTCGGGTCGATGATCATCGCGCTCTACATGCCGATCTTCAAGATCTTCGAGCTCATCAAGTAGGTGACGGCCGGCTGCGTCCGGTCGCTGCGGAGGAGCTGCTCGACGGCCCAGGACCCAGGTCCTGGGCCGTCGGCGTTGCGTGCAGGCGGAGTCGCCGTTCGGTGCGTGGACGCACGCCCAGCGAACGCCTCAGGGCTGGTCGGACGTCCTACCCGGACCCCGTGGGGAGGCCACGCCGGGGGTCGCGCACGTCACCCGTCCGGGCGCGTCAGTGCGGGCCACCCCGCCCGACCGTTCGGAGGAAAGTCACTCCGGGTCGGTAACACCGCTCAAGGCGACCGCCCCCGGTGACGAAGATTCCTCTGTCATCAAGCAGCACCGGCCAGACAAAGGCATTCCCGCCGCGAGGCGGGGTCGCAAAGCCAGGGGACCGCGTGACAGGGATCGCGGCCAGCCCAGCTGCCTCGGCCGGCACCCGAAGGGGTGCCGCGAGGGACGGCGGCGCTGCTCTCCACAGTCCTGAAAGGACGGAGCATCACATGCTCGCTCGCATCCGTAAGGCGATGGACGAGAACGAGAGCGGCTTCACGCTCATCGAGCTCCTCGTCGTCATGATCATCATCGGCATCCTCGCCGCCATCGCGATCCCGGTGTTCCTCAACCAGCGCAAGAACGCTGTGGACGCCTCCTACAAGTCCGACCTCCGCACGGTGGCGAACGAGATGGAGAGCTACTACACCGACAACGAGATCTACCCGGTGACCGCTCCGTCGAACGCCTCGGCCGGCGCGGTCGTCACCGGTGTCGGTGGCACCTCCGGTGTCCGCGTCTCGAAGAACACCAAGATCACCGTGAGTTACAACACCGCGCTCAACGCCTACTGCATCCTCGCGGACAACTCCGCGTCGAACAAGGGCTCGCACAACTGGGTCTACGTCAGCTCGCAGGGTGGCCTGCAGTCCGCCGCCACGATCGCCTGCCCGGGGGCCGGCGCGTTCTGATCCATCCCGGGTCCGTGAGGACCTGATGCACCGCACGGCCTGAGGGGCCGGGACCACCAGGTCCCGGCCCCTCAGCCGTTCGGGCCTACGGAACGGACCCAGAACGTCCGACACGGAAGGGGAGAGGAGGTGCACCCATGCACAGCACCCCAGCAACAACGGACCGGGACGCCGGCTTCACCCTCATCGAGCTCCTCGTCGTCATGATCATCATCGGCATCCTCGCTGCGATCGCCATCCCGGCCTTTCTCAACCAGCGCCGCAACGCCATCAACGCCGGCCAGGTGGCCGACCTGCGGTCGGTCGCGGACGAGGTCGAGGGCTTCTACGTCAACCAGGAGGAGTACCCGACGTCGTTCGTCCAGGCAGGTGAGCAAGTGACCATCACCTCCAGTGGTGGCGCGGACGCGCAGCGCGTCACGGTCGGCAACACGATCGCGTACACGCCCAACACCGCCAGCCCCACCACGACCACAGCCTTCTGCCTCGTGGCGAACAACCCCAAGGCGTCGGGGGCCAGGGTCTGGGTCTCGAACCAAGGCGGCGTCCAGCCGGTCAGCATGGCGACCTGTCCGGCATCCTTCTGAGCCGTTCGGCCCATCGGCCGCGGTCGCGCTCAAGAAGAGCCCGACCGCGGCCGATGAGTCTCAGCAAGAGCAGTCATCCGCAGTGCGACCAGGAGGAGCCCAGCCGTGCCACGTGAGGTGCGCCGACAGCTGTCGGACGACGGCGGCTTCACGCTCGTCGAGCAGGTGGTCGCCCTGATGATCGCCGCCATCGTCTTCACGGCTGCTGCCTACGCGCTGATCGGCGGCCTCAAGCAGAGCAGCTTCGCCCAGCAGAACCAGCAGTCCGCCGACATGCTCAACCAGGCCGTCGAGAAGGCCCGCGCCCTGTCCTACGACCAGCTCGCGATGGTGCCGGCCGACCTGCCGACCAACGACTCGCTGAACACGGGCACCTGCAACTGCTACAACCCCGCCACCGGCGGCAAGTCGGGCACCGGCGTCGAGAGCCTCGCCCTTGCCGCGGCCGGCTCGCTGTCGCCGCACGTCGTCACTGTCGTCCAGAACAGCGTCACGTACACCCTGCGGCAGTACGTCACCCTGCCCGCCGACGCGATCGGGGCCGCGTACAAGCGCCTCACAGTGGTCGCGACCTGGACGTCCCAGGGGAAGCCGCACACCCGGACCTCCTCGACGCTGGTGGCCCCGACGCAGCGCGGCCTGCCGCTGCCGGACTTCAAGTTCACCGCGACCAGCCCGGTCGGCCAGTGCGCGAACCCGAGCTCGACGCTCGTGTACTCCTTCCTGCTGAAGAACAACGGCGCCCGGGACGCCTGGGCGATCCAGACGACGACGTCGTCCGCCTCCGCCCCCACCTGGAGCTACTACCTCGACGTCGACGCCGACGGGGTCTACACCAGCGGCACCGACACCTCCCTCGGGACCGACCCGGCCAGCGGGCTGCCGTACACCGGGCTGCTCGAGCCGACCACCTCCGCGCGCGTCCTCGCGGTTGCGCCGGTGCCGAGCTCGGGATCCAACCCGCCGCCGTACACGTGGAACATCACGTTCACCGCGACCTCGGTGGCCCAGACCAGCTACGCGCAGAGCATCGCGACGGCGACAGCTGTCCAGTCCGGCGTCTGCACCTCGGCGCCGACGCCCACCTCCACCGCGACTCCCACCGCCACGCCGACGCCGACGCCGACGGCCACACCCACCCCGACGTCCACGGCCACCGTCCCACCGACCCAGCCGGCAGCCCCGTGCGCCCCCTTCGCCGGCGCGCCGACGGCATCCGTCGGCGGCGGCAACCTGGTCGGCTACACGTTCCACAACGGGTCGGTGAACACCAGCAACACCACCACCCAGGCAACGATGCCGATCAACAAGTCCAGCGCCGTCTCGACGACGCTCTGGGACTACGCGACCGACCTGTCGGCCACCACGGCCGGCCGGTACGTCCTGGCACCGGCGGGGGCCGGGGCGCCGTACGTCCCCGACTTCCGCTACACGATGCCGGCGGCATCGACCCTCAAGGGCACCGCGACGGTCACGTTCTTCGCCGCCCCGGCCTCGGGGCTTTCGACCGCCAACCCGGCCTTCTCGGTGACCGTCGACCACCTCAACAGCGCAGGGACGGCCGTGGTCTCCGGCGACACTGACACGGCGACCTGGCCGGCGACGACCTGGGGGTGCACGGGCTTCCGGGCCTTCACGGTCGGTCTCAGCATGGGTGGCAGCGGCTGGAGCATCCCGGCGAACGACGTCATCCGGGTGACGGTCAAGGTCACCAACAGCAACCCGATGGTGCTCGGCTACGACACCACCACCTTCGCCTCCGGGATGGTCCTCCCCGTCAAGTCAGGACTGGGCTGACATGCGCCGAACCACCGCTCAGGTCCCGGCCCGCGACGAGGGGCTCACCCTCGTCGAGCTCATGATCACCATGGTGATCATGGGTGTGGTCGGCATCATCATCACCAGTGCCATGGTCGGCCAGAACAAGATCTTCCGGGCGACCGAGGACCAGTCGGCCGGCCTGCAGGACGTCCGGGTCGCCTCGGAGCGGCTCGGCCGCGACATCCGCGACTCGCGTGCGGTCCTCTGCAACCCGGCCGGGACAGCTGCCGCCCTGCTGACGGACACCACCTGCCAGTCCCATCTGCAGGTGTGGATCGACTACAACTCCGACTACAAGCAGCAGGCGGACGAGACGGTGACCTGGTGGCTTCGCCAGCGCGGCACCACCGGCTTCTACGACCTGGTGCGCAGCGTCGGCGTCTCCACGGCGATCGTCGAGGCGCACACGATCATCAACAACGTCGCGTTCGCCTACGACGTCCTGCCCGGGACCACCCAGCCGGCGCCCGGTGCCACGCACACCGCCCGGGTCGACACCCAGATGACCTACGACTCGCGCAACAACACCGGTGACGGCACCAGCTCGCGAACAGTCCTCTTCACCGCCCGACTCAGGAATGTGAGCTGACCATGCTCTCCAGGCTGACTCCGCGCCGACGCGACGACGAGGGCATGAGCCTCATCCTGGTCGTCGGCTTCGGCTTCATCGCGATGGCGCTGATGATCGTCGGGACCACGATCGCGACCCGGTCGCTGGCGTCCAGCCGCGACCACAGCCACTTCGAGGGCGCGCTGTCCGCTGCCGAGAACGGCATCGACGCGGCGCTGGCTCGCTCGCAGAAGATCTACGACACGTCCGGTGCCGACAACTACGTGACGCCGTCGACCGGGATCCTCGGCGACCCCACCCCGGACTGCAACTCCGCTGCCGTGACCTGGAGCGCGACCATGCCGACCACGCCGACGACAGCGCAGGAGCGCACCTTCGCCCGGTCGACCCTGCTGGCGCTGCCGACGTCATGTGTGCACGTCACATCGCAGGGCGACTACGCGTTCTTCAAGCCGGCCGGCCGGTCCACGGTCTATGCGATGGGCTGGTTCCCGCACAAGGCGACTCCGGCCGCCAAGGTGCGGTTGCTCAAGGCCGAGTACCTGTTCGTGCCGTACCGCCCGCAGAAGGCGATCCTCACCGCCGGTCCCATCGAGTTGGGCTCGAGCACCACGGTCACGAGCGCACCGCCCAACGACCCGACCCTGGCCGGCGTGCACAGCAACGCCACCGTCACGGTCGGCACCGGCAACCCGATCGTCTACGGCACGGTGTCGAGCACCCAGTCGAGCGGCTCGTCCAGCAACAAGTTCTACAACAACCCCGGCGGCAACGTCACCCAGTCGGCGGCGATCCGCATCCCGTCGGTCGACGCTTCTGCGGTCTGGGGCAAGAACCACGCCTCGAACCCGCCGGGCGGCTGGTACGACCTCTGCCCGGACGGCACTGCGCGCAGCGGCACCGGCGCGACCGTACCTTGCAACGGACCGTTCCTGGCGAACATCGCGTCCGGCGGCTCCTTCCGCGGGTGGACGTTCGCCGCAGGTCTCGTCCCGGTCTGGACCGGCGGGTCGGGCCTGAAGACGAGCGGCTACTCCGGCACCTACTACGTGAGCGGCGGCGACATCGACAACAACGCCAGCAACGCCGGCAGCTCGGTGCCGAACCTCACGCTCATCGCGTCCGCCGCCACGCTCACCTGCAACAAGGTCGGCGGCAACATTTCCTGGGACAAGACCGACGTGGCCGCACCGTCGGTCTCGAACCTGTTCATGTTCGCCGACCAGGACATCAAGGTCGACAGCAACTACTACGCCGGCAGCGACACTGCCGGGACGGTGATCAGCGGGATGTTCATCGCCGGCGACCAGATCGAGATGCAGACCTCGTCCAACGGCGCCTACGGCTCCGTGATCGCGGCCGACCAGTGCACGCCGGCCACCGGGAGCCTGGTGTCGAGCAGCATCATCAAGAACCCCTCGATCTACTACGACCCCAATGCGCAGGCGCCCTTCACCGACATCATCAATACGACTCTCTGGCTCGAGTACACGGGCTCCTGACCGTCCTTCTTCTGCCGGTCCGGTAGAAACAGGTCGCGTGGCACCCCTCCTCGTCCTCGTTGGCGTCCTCGGACTGCTCGTCGGCTCCTTCCTCAACGTCGTCGTCTGGCGCGTGCCCCGGGGGGAGTCCGTCGTCAGCCCGCCGTCGCACTGCCCGGGCTGCGACCAGCCGGTGCGTCCGCGGGACAACGTCCCGGTGCTGAGCTGGTTGCTGCTGCACGGCCGCTGCCGGGACTGCGGCGAGCCCATCAGCGCGCGGTACCCGCTGGTCGAGCTCCTCACGGCGGTCGTCTGGGTGGTCCTGGCAGCGCGGATCGGCGCCGACTGGGTGCTGCCGGCCTTCCTCTACCTGGGCGCGGTCGGGGTCGCGCTGGCCCTCATCGACATCGACGTCAAGCGGCTGCCCAACGCCATCGTTCTGCCGTCCTATGTCGCCGGCGGCGCGCTGCTCGCCGTGGCTGCGCTCGTCCAGGACGAGCCGGGGCGACTGGTCCGGGTGGTGGTCGGGGGAGCGGCGCTGTACGCGTTCTACTTCCTGCTCATGCTCATCCAGCCGCGCGGGATGGGCTTCGGTGACGTGAAGCTCGCCGGCGTCCTCGGTGGTTACCTGGGGTATCTCGGCTGGGGTGAGCTCGTCGTGGGCGGGTTCACCGCGTTCCTGCTCGGCGGCGTTGCCGGCCTGGCGCTGATGGCCGTCCGGCGGGCCGGGCGGAAGTCGCACATCCCCTTCGGCCCGTGGATGCTGCTCGGCGCCCTGGTGGCGATCCTGTGGGGCGGCGCTTTGGCAGACTTTTACCTCGACTCGCTCCTCGGCTGAGCAGATCGCTCAAGGCCGGGTGCGATCCGTCCGATCCCCTTCATGAACCGGCCCCACCAGGGGCCAGACCACGCGGTGCAAACCGCCTCTGGGAGGGGAACGTCGTGGCAGTTCGATCCGCCATCGGTCTCGACATCGGGACCTCGGGCGTGCGTGCCGCCGAGCTGTCGTTCGGCAAGAGCGGTGTCACGCTCGAGAAGTTCGGCCAGGTGGCACTGCCCGAGGGGGCCGTCCGTGACGGCGAGGTCGTTGACTCCGACGCCGTCGCCGACGCCATCAAGCAGCTCTGGGCGCACACCAAGTTCGGCAGCAAGAAGGTCGTCATCGGCGTGGCCAACCAGAAGGTCATCGTGCGCCAGGTCGACCTGCCCTGGATGCCGGCCGACGAGCTGAAGAAGTCGCTGGCCTTCCAGGTGCAGGACTTCGTGCCGATGCCCGTCGACCAGGCGGTGCTGGACTTCCACCCGCTGGAGGAGCTCGGATCCCCGGGTGGGAACCGCATGCTCCGCGGCCTCCTGGTCGCCGCCTCCCGGGACATGGTCAACGCCAGCCTCGAGGCCGTCCAGAAGGCCGGGCTCACCCCGGTCATGGTCGACCTCACGTCGTTCGCCGTGATCCGCTCGCTCGCCGACGCCGACCACCTCGGCCTCGGGGCGCAGGTCGAGGCCCTTGTCGACGTCGGCGCCCGGGTCACGAACATCGTCGTGCACCAGGGGGGCGTCCCGCGCTTCGTGCGCATCCTGCTCATGGGCGGCCAGGACGTCACCGACGCGGTCGCCGAGCGCATGGGTGTCCCGCAGGACCAGGCCGAGGCGCTCAAGCAGCAGCTCGGCAGCGACTCGTCCGAGCACGGCATGGACGTCCAGGCTGCCGGCCGGGTCATCGAGGCGGTAGCCGCGTCCTTCGTCGACGAGGTGCGCGGGTCGCTGGACTACTACCTCGCCTCCAGCGGTTCGGCCCCGATCTCGCGCCTGGTCCTCACCGGCGGTGGTGCGCGGCTCGGTGGTCTCGCCCAGCGACTCCAGGTGACCACCCGGGTGCCGGTCGAGGTCGGCACCCCCATGCACAGCCTGCAGGTCGGCAAGACCGGGCTGTCGCCCGAGCAGATCGCGTTCGTCGAGCCGCTGGCCGCCGTGCCGGTGGGCCTGGCCCTGGGAGTCGCATCATGACCACCACCGCTACGGAGACCACGACCACACTGGTCGCCCTGCCGCGGGTCAACCTGCTGCCGCCCGAGATCGGTGCCGCCCGCCGTCTGCGCAAGGTGCAGATCGGCCTGGGCGCCGGCGTCGGCGCCTCGGTGCTGGTCGTCGGGGCCCTCGTGCTCGTCGCGGCCGGTCAGGTCTCTGACGCGCAGGACGGCCTGGACGCCTCCAAGGCGCGCGGGACCTCTCTGCAGGCCCAGACGAACAAGTACGCCGAGGTCCCGGCCGTGTACGCCGCCGTGGACGCCAAGGAGGCTCAGCTGAGCGAGGCGATGGGCAAGGAGATCCGTTGGTCGTACTTCCTCAACGACCTCAGCCTGCTCACGCCGAGCAAGGTGTGGCTGACCTCGCTCGCCGTCGTGGAGAACGTCGATCCTGTGGCCGTCGCAGCTCCCGCAGTGGCGGGTGCTCCGGCGACCATCGGGCCCGCCGCCATCGGCACCGTCACCTTCGTGGGCAAGGGCGGCGACCACAACGACGTCGCCGCCTGGCTGCGGGCACTGGCCGGCGAGAAGGGCCTGACGAAACCGTACTTCACCAGGTCCGTCCAGGAGAACATCGGCACCGTCGGCTCCGTGACTTTCGACAGCCAGGCGGACATCACCGAAGAGGCCTTGTCCGGCCGCTACACCGAGAAGGCGGGCAGCTGAGATGACCGACACCCGTAAGTGGTCGGCCGCGGCCGTCGTCCTCATCGTCGCGATCTTCGCCGCCGGCTGGTTCCTTCTCGTCTCTCCCAAGCGGAGTGACGCTGCGGACATCGCGGCCCAGACCACGACGCAGGACGGCGCCAACGTCTCTTTGCAGCAGAAGCTCGAGCAGCTCAAGGTCCAGCAGGCGGATCTGCCCCGGCAGCGTGCCCGGCTGGCCGAGATCTCCACGAGCATCCCGAACAACCCGTCGCTGCCGTCGCTGATCCGGGACCTGACCGCGGCCTCCCGCAAGGTCGGTGTCTCGATCGACGCGATGGCGCCGTCGGCGCCGATCGCGGTTGCGGCGGCGGCACCCGGCGTGGTCATCGCGCCGCCCACCGATGCCACCGGTGGCACCACTGCCACCGGTGCCACCGCGGCTGCTGCTGGCAATCAGGCGCTGTTCCAGGTGCCTCTGACGCTCAACATCACCGGCAGCTACTTCGAGCTCGAGCAGTACGTCAACAAGCTCGAGGGCCTCAAGCGGTCCTTCCTGGTGACCGGCTTCGCCATCACGCCGGCAGCCAGCGCGGACTCCGCTTCCGGGGACCTCACGGTCGCCATCACCGGCAGGGTGTTCCTGTCCGAGGAAACCGCCCCCGCCACCGCCGTCACGCCCGTCGCCCCCGCGACCGGCGAGTAAGGGAGCCACCACCATGAGCGAGCCGAGCTTCCCGTTCGAGGGCGGCGGCACGTCCGTCGCGACGGCCCCGCCGCTGCCTCCCCTGGAGGAGTCCACCGGGCCTGACCGCAGCAAGCTGCTGGCGGTCGGCGGAGTGGTCACGGTGCTGGTCCTGGCCGTGGTCGGGTACTTCCTGTTCTTCGCAGGAGGGTCCGAGCCGGCACCGTCGCCGACGCCGACCAAGGCCGTCGTCCCCGCCGATCCCGCGCCGGTCGACGGCTCCGGGACCACGACCACCACGTCGACCCGGCTGAACCAGAAGAACTTCGGCAAGGACCCGTTCAAGGCCGTGATCGTCGAGCCGGAGGTCGCCCCGGCCACGACGACCGGAACCACGACCACGACGGGCACCACCACGACCACTGCCGGGACCGGGGCCACCAGCGCGGACAGCGGGGTCACCGCCCCGACGGCGACGGTCTCGCACAGCTTCCGCGTCGTCGCGGTCTCTCCGGACAACAGCTCGGTCAGCGTCAAGGTGGACGGCAAGACGTTCACCAACCTGCACGCCGGCGAGGTGTTCGCGACGTACTTCAAGGTGGTGCTGATCAGCGGGTCGACCAACGCGTTCCAGTACGGCGAGGAGAAGTTCAACGTGCTGGGGACCAAGCGACTCACCATCGCCTGATCCTTGGTCGACGGGTCGACCGTCATCCTCGGCCGACGGCAGGTGGCCTGCCCGGAGTCCGGGCAGGTCACCTGCGTCTGTGCCCCGCCGTGGAAGGATCGGAGGCATGCTGCGCTGGCTGACCGCGGGGGAGTCGCACGGCCCTGCCCTGCTCGCGACCCTCGAGGGGCTGCCGGCTGGGGTGGAGGTGACGACGGAGGACGTCGTCGTGGCTCTCGCAAGGCGCCGACTGGGGTATGGTCGCGGCGCCCGGATGTCGTTCGAGCGCGACGAGGTCGAGCTGCTTGGTGGGGTCCGGCACGGCCGCACCCAGGGCGGCCCGGTCGCCATCCGGATCGGCAACACCGAGTGGCCGAAGTGGCAGCAGGTCATGAGCGCCGATCCCGTCCCCGACGACGTGCTCGCAGGGCTGGCCCGCAACGCGCCGCTGACCCGACCACGGCCGGGTCATGCCGACCTGGCCGGCATGCAGAAGTACGGCTTCGACGACGCCCGCCCGGTCCTGGAGCGGGCCAGCGCACGCGAGACCGCCGCGCGGGTCGCGCTGGGCGCGGTGGCGCAGGCCTTCCTGGCGCAGACCGTCGGCACCCGCCTCGTGTCGCACGTGGTGTCCATCGGCAGCGCCGTGGCACCCGAGGGCGTCTACCCGCTCCCGGACGACGTCGGGCGGCTCGACGACGACCCGGTGCGCTGCCTGGACGCCACCGCGAGCGCCGCGATGGTCGCCGAGATCGACGCCGCCCAGCGCGACGGGGATACTCTCGGCGGAGTGGTGGAGGTGCTCGTCTACGGGCTGCCGCCCGGGCTGGGCAGCTACGTCCACTGGGACCGGCGCCTCGACTCACGGCTGGCCGGCGCGCTCATGGGCGTGCAGGCCATCAAGGGTGTCGCCGTGGGCGACGGCTTCGAGAGTGCCCGTAGACGCGGGTCCCAGGCGCACGACGAGATCGAGCGCGGCGAGGACGGCGCCCTGCACCGGCGGACGGCGCGGGCCGGCGGTGTCGAGGGCGGCATGAGCACCGGCGAGCCGCTGCGGGTGAGTGCTGCCATGAAGCCGATCTCCACGGTCCCGCGGGCGCTGGACACCGTCGACGTCGCTACTGGTGAGGCGGCCCGGGCGATCAACCAGCGCAGCGACGTCTGCGCCGTCCCTGCGGCCGGGATCGTGGTCGAGGCCATGGTGGCGCTGGTCCTGGCGGATGCCGTGCTGGAGAAGTTCGGCGGCGACTCGGTGCCGGAGACGGCCCGCAACGCCGCGGCCTACCTCGCCGGCCTCACGGTGCGCTGATGGCGCCGATCGTCGTCCTCGTCGGACCGCCCGGGTCGGGCAAGACTGCGACCGCCGCGGCCCTGGCGCGTCTTCTCGGGACGACTTCCCGCGACACCGACCAGGACGTGGAGGCGACCACCGGCAGTCTGGTCGGCGACCTGTTCGTCGAGCATGGCGAGGAGCACTTCCGCTCCCTCGAGCGGCTGGCCGTGGCGGCGGCGCTCGACGAGCACGACGGGGTGCTGGCCGTCGGCGGTGGAGCTGTCATCGACCCCGACACCCGGGACCGGCTGGTCGGGCGCACAGTGGTGTTCCTCGATGTCGGCATCAAGGACGCGGCGTCCCGGATCGGCTTCAACCGCGACCGGCCGCTGCTGCTCGGCAACCCCCGCGCACAGTGGATCAGGCTGATGGAGCAGCGCCGCCCGGTCTACCAGGAGGTCGCGTCGGTGACGGTCGGGACCGACGGGCTCAGCCCGGAGCAGGTGGCCGAGGAGATCGTCCGGCAGGCCGGTCTGTGAGCGATACCGCACGCGTCACCGTCGAGGGCGTGACGCCGTACGACGTGGTCGTCGGCCACGCCCTGCTCGACGCCCTGCCCGGGCTCGTCGGGGACGCACCGCGGAAAGTCCTGGTCGTGCACCAGCGCGCGCTCGCGGACCGGGCGGCGGCGGCCGAGCTCCTCCTGCTGCGGGCCGGCCACGAGGTCGTGCTGGCCGTCGTGCCCGACGGCGAGGCGGCCAAGACGCTCGATGTCGCCGCGAGCCTGTGGTCGCTGCTCGGCCGCCGGGGCTTCACCCGGTCCGACGTCGTGGTCGGTCTGGGTGGCGGCGCCGCCACTGACCTGGCCGGCTTCGTCGCGGCGGCGTGGCTGCGCGGTGTCCGGGTGGTGCAGGTGCCCACGACCCTCCTCGGCATGGTCGATGCCGCCGTCGGAGGCAAGACGGGCGTGAACACCCCGGAGGGCAAGAACCTCGTCGGAGCCTTCCACCCGCCGGCCGGCGTCCTGTGCGACCTCGACGCCCTCATGTCGCTGCCGCGGCCGGAGCTCGTGAGCGGCCTCGCCGAGGTGATCAAGACCGGTCTGGTGGCCGACACGCGCATCCTCGACCTCGTCACCGCCGACCCGGCGGCAGCGCTCGACCCGACCTCCCCGCAGCTGCGCGAGCTCGTCGAACGATCGGTCCGCGTCAAGGCCCATGTCGTCTCCCAGGACCTGCGCGAGTCCGGGTTGCGGGAGATCCTCAACTACGGGCACACCCTGGGGCACGCGGTCGAGAAGCTCGAGGGCTACCGCGGCCGGCACGGCGAAGCAGTCTCGGTCGGGCTGGTCTACGCCGCCGAGCTGGCGCACGCCGCCGGTCGGCTGGACGCCTCCGCGGTCGCCCTTCACCGAACGGTCCTGGGCTCCGTCGGGCTGCCCACGTCGTACGGCGGTTCACGCTGGCCGGAGCTGCTCGCCGCCATGCGGGTGGACAAGAAGGCACGTGGCGCGGTCCTGCGGTTTGTGGTGCTCGACGGGATCGGCCGGCCGGGCCGGCTCGAGGGCCCGGACGACTCGCTCCTCCAGCAGGCGTTCGAGAGGATCGCGACATGAGGAACCCCGCATGACCCGCGTGCTGGTGCTCGACGGCCCGAACCTCGGCCGGCTGGGCACCCGCGAGCCGGAGGTCTACGGCTCGGCCACCCACGACGACCTGGTTGCCGCCGTCACCGTGACCGGGGCCGAGCTCGGTCTCGAGGTGGAGGTGCGGCAGACCGACGACGAGGCCGAGCTGGTCCGCTGGCTGCACGAGGCCGCCGACTCGTCGACCCCGGTCGTGCTCAACCCGGCGGCGTTCACGCACTACTCCTACGCGCTGCGCGACGCCTGCGCGGCCCGCACCGCCCCGCTGGTGGAGGTGCACCTCACCAACCCGGCCGCCCGTGAGGAGTTCCGCCACACCTCGGTCGTCGCCGGCGTGGCGTCCGGCTCGGTGACCGGCTTCGGGCTGGACTCCTACCGGCTCGCCCTCAGGGCCGTCGCCGGCCTGCTCTGAACCTCACCCGGTCCGGCCCGGGCACAGCCGACAGGTAGCGTGCGCGGGTGCCCGAGACCCACCACCGGCGCCGCGAGGCGCTGCGCGCGCTGACCGCGTCAGTGGACGCCGGGGCGGCCCTGATCACCCGGCTCGTCAACGTCCGCTACCTCACCGGTTTCAGCGGGTCGAACGCGGCGTTGCTCGTCACGGCCACGGGCGAGGTGCTCTGCACCGACGGTCGCTACACCAGCCAGGCCGCCGCGGAAGCGCCGGGTGTCGAGGTCGTCGTGGCGCGGGACTGCCCGCCCGTGCTCGTGGAGCGGGCCGGCCACGACGGCGTCCGGCGGCTCGCCTTCGAGGCCCACGGCGTCACTGTCGAGGCGCACGCCGGCCTGGCCTCGCTCGCCGACGCCCCCGAGCTGGTCGCGCTCGGGCACGCCGTCGAGACACTCCGCACCACCAAGGACGACGGCGAGCTGGCGCTGCTTCGCGAAGCCTGCGCCATCGGCGACCGGGCACTGGCGGAGACCTTCGACCAGGTCGCGCCGGGGCTCACGGAGCGCGAGGTGGCGCGCCACTTGGAGAGCGCGATGCTCGAGCTCGGTGCCGACGGACCGGCGTTCGAGACCATCGTCGCCACCGGCCCGCACAGTGCCATCCCGCACCACCAGCCCACCCATCGGGAGATCCAGCGGGGTGACCTCCTGAAGATCGACTTCGGGGCGCGGTACCAGGGGTACCACTCCGACTGCACTCGGACGGTCGTCATCGGTGCCGAGCCGGCCGCGTGGCAGGCCGAGATCTACCAGGTGGTGCGGGCAGCGCAACGGGCCGGCCGGCACGCGCTCACGGTCGGAGCCGACCTCCGGGACGTCGACACCGCGGCGCGGGAAGTTGTCGTCGCGGCCGGCTACGGCGACGAGTACCCCCACGGGCTCGGCCACGGCGTCGGCCTGGAGATCCACGAGGCTCCGATGATCGGGTACCGCGCGACCGGTAGACTCCACGCCCGCACGCCGGTGACCGTTGAGCCCGGGGTCTATCTCCCCGGACGCGGGGGAGTCCGCATCGAGGACACCCTCGTCGTGGGCACCCAGGCGCACGGCGCACCGGAGCTGCTCACGACCACCCCCAAGGACCTGCTCGTCCTCTGAACGAGGCGCTGCACCCGCACGCGAGACGAAGGACTCTGCCCCGTGGCGACGACGAACGACCTGAAGAACGGTTTGGTGCTCAACCTCGACGGCCAGCTCTGGTCGATCGTCGAGTTCCAGCACGTCAAGCCCGGCAAGGGCGGGGCGTTCGTCCGCACCAAGCTGAAGAACGTGCTCTCGGGCAAGGTGGTCGACAAGACGTTCAACGCCGGCACCAAGGTCGAGACAGCGACCGTCGACAAGCGCGACTTCCAGTACCTCTACAAGGAGGGCTCGGACTTCGTGTTCATGGACAACTCGTCCTACGAGCAGCTGCACGTCTCGAGCGAGACCGTCGGCGAGATGGCGAAGTTCATGCTGGAGAACCAGGAGGCCGTGGTCGCCGTGCACGAGGGCACACCGCTGTACGTCGAGCTGCCCGCGGCCGTGGAGCTGACGATCTCCTACACCGAGCCCGGCATGCAGGGCGATCGTTCCACCGGCGGTACGAAGCCCGCCACCCTGGAGACCGGCGCCGAGATCGCCGTGCCGCTGTTCATCACCACCGGCGAGAAGGTCAAGGTCGACACCCGCGACGGCAGCTACCTGGGCCGGGTCACCGGCAGCTGATGTCCGCCCGCAGCAAGGCCCGCAAGCGCGCGGTCGACATCCTCTTCGAGGCCGACCAGCG
Source organism: Actinomycetes bacterium (assembly GCA_038246545.1). Classification (GTDB taxonomy): domain Bacteria; phylum Actinomycetota; class Actinomycetes; order JACCUZ01; family JACCUZ01; genus JBBRVW01. The sequence goes on from JBBRVW010000003.1 coordinate 86,586, forward strand.
AGGCACCGACCCGCTCGAGACACTGGCCGGCCGGCTGGCCACGGCCGAGCCGCCGGTGGGGGAGTTCACCGTCGAGCTGGTCGAGGGCGTGGTGGCCCACCGCGAGCGGATCGACGAGCTGCTCGCGACCTATGCCCAGGGCTGGACCCTCGACCGGATGCCCGCGGTCGACCGGGTCGTCCTCCGGCTCGGCACGTTCGAGCTGCTCTGGCGCGACGACGTGCCGGACGCCGTCGTGCTCGACCAGGCGGTCGAGCTGGTGCGGGCCCTGTCGACCGACGAGTCGCCGGGCTACGTCAACGGGCTGCTCGGCCGCATCCTCGAGCTGAAGCCGCAGCTCGGACACCATGCACCTGTCGTGGTCGCGGACCCCGTCAGCCCTGACCCACGCTGACCCTGACGACGGGTGCGCGTCCCGTGCAGCCCGCCTCCGCCATGGAGTCCAGGACAGAGCCGGCCGGTTGCTGCGTGAGCACCACCGCGGGCCGGTCGCCCGCCAGCTGCTCGATCTCCTGGCAGACCGTGGCACGGCCGCCGAGGACCTCAGGCCGATCGGTGAGGAACGCCAGCAGCTCCGACACGACGCGGGTGCCGAACGGGTCGCTGGAGGCGTTGGCGACCAGGTACGGGACCACCACCTCGGCCCGGTCGTCCGGGCCGAACCTCGTGGCCAGCTCGTAGCGGTACGCGCTCCAGTCCGGGAACGCGGTCGGGACCTGCCGCTGGTCCGGTGCCGCCCGGTGCCACGTCCCCGCGGTAGCCGACTCCACGCCGAGCAGGTACGGCAGCCAGAACGCCGCCGCCAGCGCCACGACGAGCGAGGCGCCGGTCCACCGGACCACGAAGGCCGCCTGACCCAGCCGCCCGGCCGCCCCCCAGCAGGACCGGGCGGCGACGTCGGCGACCGTCACGGAGGCCACCGCGAGCAGCGGGCCGAGCAGGATGGTGAGGAACCACAGGAGCTTGGCGGGGTAGTACTGGTCGAGATCGGCCGGGTGCCCCGAGCTGAGCAGGACCACCACCCCGGAGGCGAGCAGGCCGGCCGCCGACCCGGCGAGCAGGCTCGCCCAGGCGTGCCGCAGCGGGCGGAGCAGCAGGACCAGCGTCCCGAGTGCGGGCACCAGGACCACCCACGGCTCGCCGGCCAGGGACCCGGCGGCGCTGGTGACCGCGGTGCCGCCGACCTGCCGCAGGCCCGCGACCGCGGGGACCGCGAGTGCCACCGCAGCAGCCACCGCGATCAGGCCGCCCCCGAGGGCACGGCGGGCCGCCCGGGACCGCAGGTCGGCGGTGAGCCGGGGGACGCGTACCAGCAAGAGCAGGGCGCCGGCTCCGACAGGAGCGAGCAGCAGGCCTTGCCACAGGTGCGCCAGGCAGACCAGGCAGAGGGCGGCCCACGCCGCGACGGTCCCGAGCCGGGCGGCCCGGAGCAGCCCGGCCGCCCCGGCCAGCGGGAGGAGAAGCAGCACGGTGCCGGCCAGCAGCGACGGGGCGGCACCGAAGTACACGAACGACAGGACGAAGGTGTTGGTGAGCAGCGCCGCCGTGCCGAACAGGAGGCCGGCGAGCACGCCGACCCGCGCCGGCCGGCCGAGCAGGCGGGCCAGCCGCAGGGCCAATGACGCACCGGTGGCGAGCAGCAGCCCGGTCGCCAGCCAGGTCAGCGCGGCGACCAGCCGCAGGTCGTAGGCCATCAACCCGTCGACGCCGGTCGGTGCCGAGGGCACCGAGGCCAGCGCCGCCAGCATGTGCAGACCTCGCGGGTACCCCGACACGTCGTAGTCGAGGGCGCCGGCAGCCTGGACGATCTTCAGGGTCGTCATGTGGTGGGCCAGGTCGGTGCCCCAGAACGCCCAGGACTTGGCGACCGAGACGCTCACGCTCTGCAGCAGACCAATGGCGAGCGCGAGAACTGCGGGTACGTAGGCGAGCAGTCCCGCGCCGCGCGTGGGAGGCGGGCCGCCGACCGGCCCCCCGGCGAGCGACCGCAGGAGGGCAGCCGCGGCACCGACGAGGTACGCGGCGGCGAGCGCGCGCGGCGCCTTGAGAAGGTCTTGGTGCAGCAGGCCCGCGGCCAGGCCCGCGGTGATCGAGGCGGCCAGCAGGACGGCAGCCGCCACGGGGACGGCGAGGTCCACGGGCAGCCGGCGCCGCAGGCACGACGCGGTGCTGGCGACCAGCCCGACCAGGAGCACTGCGGGGTCGGCGAGGATGCCCCCGCCGACCACGAGCAGCAGGCCGATCACCGCCAGGACCACGCATGCCCGTCGTCGCGGTCCTGGCCGCCGCGCTCTCACCGGGTCGGCCGTGAGCACGGCGGCCGCGGCCGGGGTCAGGACCGTCACGACACCGGTACGGGTCGGTCGAGGTGCTGGCTCACCCTGTGAGCGTCGGCAGGTCCGGCCGGCGACCTAAGCGTGCGTCGGACCCCGGCCGGCCCGTGCGGATCAGTCGATCAGTCCAGGGCGCGCCGCGCCTCGGGGTTGAGCACCCCCCACGAGATGAGCTGCTCGGTCAGCTGGCTGGGCGTCTCGTCGTAGATCACGGCGAGCGTGCGCAGGTCGTCCTGGCGGATCGAGAGCACCCGGCCGTTGTAGTCGCCGCGCTGGGCCTGGATGGTGGACGCGTAGCGGGCCAGCGGGCCGGCCCGCTCGGCCGGCACCGTCTGCAGTCGCTCGAGGTCCAGGATCAGCCGCGGTGGCGGCTCCGCGGCGCCGTTGGGGGCGCTGTCGGGCAGCAGCTCGGAGACCGGGACGGCGTAGAAGTCGGCCAGCTCGGCGAGCCGCTGGACCGTGACTGCCCGGTCACCGCGCTCGTAGGAGCCGACGACAACGGCCTTCCAGCGGCCCTCGGACTTCTCCTCCACGCCGTGCAGGGAGAGGCCCTGCTGGGTGCGGATCGCCCGCAGCCGCCCTCCGAGCGCCCGTGCGTACTCGGTCGCCATTGACGCCCCGCCCTTCCGTCGTCCGTGTGTTCGAGCGGAGCACCGTCACGCGTGGTGATCGGCGCCTGCCCAGCTCGCGCGTACGGTCGGAGGGTCCGGCCGCACGACTCAGTATCGCGGTAACTCTGGGTGATGTTACGCAGAGTTACCGAAAAAGATTCCCGGCTGCCCGGCGAGGTTCACCCGGATGGCCGCACGAGCCGCGACGAGGACGATCGTGCGGGTCGCGGTCGGCGCCCGGCACGCCCGGCCGCGGACGCCTCCCGCGACCCCGTCCGGCCGCTGCTACGGTGGCGTCGCTGCCCGAGGCAGCACCCTGCACCACCCCGGATTTCCTTTAACGACCCGTCCTGTGAGGCGGGGAAGGAGGTCGGTCGGCGGATGACGCCCACCCCCAGCACGTCCCCGGAGTTCCGCGTAGCCGCGGCCGAGGACCTCGCCACACCTGTCTCGGCCCTGCGCCGCCGGGTCCTGGAGGCCTCCGACATCGGCCGGGCCCTCACCCGCATCGCCCACGAGATCCTCGAGCGCGCCAGGGGCGCCGACGACCTGGTCCTGCTGGGCATCCCGACCCGTGGCGTCCCGCTCGCGCACCGCCTGGCCGCGCGGATCGCCGAGGTCGAGGGCAGCGAGGTGCCGGTCGGCTCCCTCGACATCACGATGTACCGCGACGACCTGCGGCTGCACCCGGCCCGCGCCCTGGAGCGCACCGAGCTGCCGGCCGGCGGTGTCGAGGGCCGCACCGTCGTGCTGGTGGACGACGTCCTCTACTCCGGCCGGACCATCCGGGCCGCGCTGGACGCCCTCGGCGACCTCGGCCGCCCGGCGCGGGTACAGCTCGCCGTCCTGGTCGACCGCGGGCACCGTGAGCTGCCGATCCGGGCCGACTACGTCGGCAAGAACCTCCCCACCTCGCTCGCCGAGCGGGTCCACGTGCTCCTGGCGGAGCAGGACGGCGAGGACAGCGTGACGATCGACTCCGGCCCCGGCACCGACGAGCCCGCTACGGAGGTGCCCCGGTGAACCCGCACCTGCTGAGCGCGGCCGACCTCACCCACGACGACGCCCTCCTCGTGCTGGATACGGCGGAGGAGCTCGCGCGGCTCGCCGACCGTCCCATCAAGAAGCTGCCGACGCTGCGCGGCCGCACCGTCGTCAACCTCTTCTTCGAGGACTCGACCCGCACCCGGATCTCCTTCGAGGCCGCCGCCAAGCGGCTCTCGGCCGACGTCATCAACTTCTCCGCCAAGGGCTCGAGCGTGTCGAAGGGCGAGAGCCTCAAGGACACCGCACTCACCCTCGAGGCGATGGGGGCGGATGCGGTCGTGGTCCGGCACCACGCGTCCGGGGCGCCGCACCGGCTCGCGCACTCCGGCTGGATCCGTGGTGCGGTCGTCAACGCGGGCGACGGCACCCACGAGCACCCCACCCAGGCGCTGCTCGACGCCTTCACGATGCGGCGGCGGCTCAACGGCCACGACACCGCGGTCGGCACCGATCTCGCCGGTCGCCGGGTGACGATCGTCGGCGACGTGCTGCACTCGCGGGTCGCCCGGTCCAACGTGCTGCTGCTGCACACCCTGGGCGCCGAGGTCACCCTCGTCGCGCCGCCCACGCTATTGCCGGTCGGCGTCGACACCTGGCCGTGCGCCGCGTCGTACGACCTCGACGGCGAGCTGGCGAAGAGCGACGTCGTGATGATGCTGCGGGTGCAGCGCGAGCGGATGCACGCCGCCTTCTTCCCGAGCTCGCGCGAGTACAGCCGGCGCTACGGGCTGGACGGCGCGCGGATGGCGCAGCTGCCCGAGCATGCGATCGTCATGCACCCCGGGCCGATGAACCGCGGCATGGAGATCGCCGCGGAGGTCGCCGACTCGCCCCGGTCGACCATCGTCGAGCAGGTCACCAACGGCGTCAGCGTCCGGATGGCCGTTCTCTACCTGCTGCTGTCCGGGGCCACCGAGGGAGGCCTGGCATGAGCCGCACGTACGTCGTCACAGGTGCCCGGCTGCTCGGCGGGGAGGCCACCGACCTGGTGCTCGAGGACGGCGTCGTCGCCGAGGCCGGTACCCGGCTGAGCCGGGCGGGTGCGGAGGTCGTCGACGCCGACGGGCTGGTGGCACTGCCCGGCCTGGTCGACCTGCACACCCACCTGCGCGAGCCCGGCCGCGAGGACGCCGAGACCGTCGACACCGGGACCGCTGCCGCCGCGCTCGGTGGGTTCACCGCCGTTCACGCCATGGCCAACACCGACCCCGTCGCCGACACCGCGGGCGTCGTCGAGCAGGTCTGGCGGCTCGGCCGCGAGGCCGGCCACTGCGACGTGCGACCGGTCGGGGCCGTCACGGTGGGGCTGCAGGGCGAGCGGTTGGCCGAGCTCGGCGCGATGGCCGACTCCGCGGCCCGGGTCCGGGTGTTCTCCGACGACGGCACGTGCGTCTCGGACGCCGTGCTCATGCGCCGCGCGCTGGAGTACGTCAAGGCCTTCGGCGGGGTCGTCGCGCAGCACGCCCAGGAGCCGCGGCTCACCGAGGGCGCCCAGATGAACGAGGGCGAGCTCTCCGGCGTGCTCGGGCTGCAGGGCTGGCCGGCGGTCGCCGAGGAGGCGGTCATCGCCCGCGACGTCCTGCTCACGGCGCACGTCGGGTCGCGGCTGCACGTCTGCCACGTCTCGACCGCGGGGTCGGTGGAGATCCTGCGGTGGGCCAAGTCGAAGGGCTGGAACGTCACCGCCGAGGTGACCCCGCACCACCTGTTGCTCACCGACGAGCTGGCCGCCTCCTACGACCCGATCTACAAGGTGAACCCGCCGCTGCGCACCGCCGACGACGTCGCCGCGCTGCGCGCGGCCCTGGCCGACGGCACCATCGACGCCGTGGCCACCGACCACGCCCCGCACTCGCACGAGGACAAGGACTGCGAGTGGGCCGCGGCCGCCATGGGGATGCTCGGCCTCGAGACGGCGCTGTCGGTGGTGCAGGAGGCGATGGTCGAGACCGGCCTGCTCGACTGGGCCGGCGTCGCCGACCGGATGTCCACCCGGCCCGCGCGGATCGGCCTGGTCGACGACCACGGGCGGCCGCTGGAGCCCGGCTCCCCGGCGAACCTCGTCCTCGTCGACCCGGCGGCCCGTCGCGAGATCGACCCCTTCGCGCTGGCGTCGCGGTCGCGCAACACGCCGTACGCCGGCCGCACCCTGCCCGGCGCGGTCGTCGCGACCTTCCTGCGCGGGCGACCGACGGTGCTCGACGGGAAGCTGACCTAGTGAGGACCGAGGCGGCTCTGCTGGTGCTCGAGGACGGCCGGGAGCTCCGCGGCGAGTCCTTCGGGGCCACCGGCGAGACCTTCGGCGAGGCGGTGTTCTCCACCGGCATGACCGGCTACCAGGAGACCCTCACCGACCCGTCGTACCACCGGCAGGTGGTGGTCATGACGGCGCCGCACGTCGGCAACACGGGCGTCAACGACGAGGACCCCGAGTCGCGGCGGATCTGGGTCAGCGGCTACGTCGTGCGCGACCCGGCCCGCAGGGCGTCCTCCTGGCGGTCGCGCCGGTCGTTGGGTGACGAGCTCGCCGAGCAGGGTGTGGTCGGGCTCAGCGGCGTCGACACGCGCGCACTGACCCGGCACCTGCGTGAGCGCGGCGCGATGCGCGTCGGCATCAGCACCGAGGACACTGACGCGTCGTCGCTGCTCGACCGGGTCCGTGCGGCCCCCGCGATGGCCGGCGCCGACCTCAGCGCCGAGGTGACGACGCCCGAGCCGTACGTCGTGCCGGCCGACGGCGAGAAGCGGTTCACCGTCGCGGCGCTCGACCTGGGCATCAAGCGGATGACGCCCGTGCGGATGGCCGAGCGCGGCATGGAGGTCCACGTGCTGCCGTCAACCTCGACGGTCGACGACGTCCTCGCGACCGGCGCCGACGGCGTCTTCCTCAGCAACGGCCCCGGCGACCCCGCGACCGCCGACCGTGCCGTCGCCCTCACCCGCGACCTGCTGGGTCGCCGGGTCCCCGTGTTCGGCATCTGCTTCGGCAACCAGGTGCTGGGCCGGGCCCTGGGCCTGGGCACCTACAAGCTGCGCTACGGGCACCGTGGCATCAACCAGCCGGTCCAGGACCGGTCCACCGGCAAGGTCGAGGTCACGGCGCACAACCACGGGTTCGCCGTCGAGGCCCCGGCCGACGGGGCGTTCGGCACGCCGTTCGGTGCCGCCGAGGTCAGCCACGTCTGCCTCAACGACGGCGTGGTCGAGGGCCTCCGGTGCCTCGACGTACCGGCCTTCTCGGTGCAGTACCACCCGGAGGCCGCCGCCGGCCCGCACGACGCGGCGTACCTGTTCGACCGCTTCCGCACGTTGATCGAGGGCCGGGGAGCGCAGCGAGGGACGAGCAGAGCGACGAGCGAGAGCGACGACATCGTAGGGACCCGCTGAATGCCCCGCCGTACCGACATCCGCAGCGTGCTGGTCATCGGGTCCGGCCCGATCGTCATCGGCCAGGCCTGCGAGTTCGACTACTCCGGCACCCAGGCCTGCCGGGTGCTGCGCGAGGAGGGCATCCGGGTCGTCCTCGTCAACTCCAACCCGGCCACGATCATGACCGACCCGGAGTTCGCCGACGCCACCTACATCGAGCCGATCACGCCCGAGATCGTCACCAAGGTGATCGAGAAGGAGCGGCCCGACGCGCTGCTCGCGACGCTCGGCGGCCAGACCGCGCTCAACACCGCGATGGCCCTGCACGAGGCCGGTGTCCTCGAGCAGTACGGCGTCGAGCTGATCGGGGCGAACGTCGACGCGATCGAGGCGGGCGAGGACCGTCAGCGGTTCAAGGCGATCGTCGAGCGGATCGGGGCCGAGTCGGCCCGCAGCGTGATCGCGCACACGCTCGACGACTGCCTCGGCGCAGCCGACCAGCTCGGTTACCCGCTCGTCGTCCGCCCGTCGTTCACGATGGGCGGGGCCGGCTCCGGGCTGGCACGCGACGAGGTCGAGCTGCGCCGGATGGCGGGCGCCGGGCTGCAGGCGAGCCCCACCACCGAGGTGCTCCTCGAGGAGTCGATCCTCGGCTGGAAGGAGTACGAGCTCGAGCTGATGCGCGACACGGCCGACAACGTCGTCGTCGTGTGCTCGATCGAGAACCTCGACCCGATGGGGGTGCACACCGGCGACTCGATCACGGTCGCGCCGGCCATGACCCTCACCGACCGCGAGTACCAGCGGCTGCGCGACATCTCCATCGACGTGATCCGCGCGGTGGGTGTCGACACGGGCGGCTGCAACATCCAGTTCGCCGTCAACCCCGACGACGGCCGCGTCATCGTCATCGAGATGAACCCGCGCGTCTCACGCTCGTCGGCGCTGGCGTCGAAAGCGACCGGCTTCCCGATCGCGAAGATCGCCGCCAAGCTCGCCGTCGGCTACACCCTCGACGAGATCCCCAACGACATCACCCGCGAGACCCCGGCGTCCTTCGAGCCGGCCCTCGACTACGTCGTGGTGAAGGTGCCGCGGTTCGCCTTCGAGAAGTTTCCCGGCGCCGACCCGCGGCTGACGACGCACATGAAGAGCGTCGGCGAGGCGATGGCGATCGGACGCTGCTTCACCGAGGCGCTGCAGAAGGCGCTGCGTTCCCTGGAGTCGCGCGACGCGCAGTTCGGGTGGGACCCCACCGACGTCGACGTCGCCGAGTGGCTGACCCGCGCCGAGGTGCCGCACGACGGCCGGCTGCGCGACGTCCAGCAGGCGCTGTGGGCCGGCGCGAGCGTCGATGAGCTCTACGACGTCACCGGCATCGACCCGTGGTTCCTCGACCAGGTGCAGCTCGTCAACGAGGTCGCCGCCGAGGTGCGCGAGGCCCCCGAGCTCGACCGCGTACTGCTGGCCCGGGCCAAGCGGCACGGCTTCTCCGACGTCCAGGTCGGCCGGCTGCGCGGCATGCCGGAGGACGTCGTGCGTGGGGTCCGGCACGCCCTCGGGCTGCGCCCGGTCTTCAAGACCGTCGACACCTGCGCGGCCGAGTTCGCCGCGCTCACGCCGTACCACTACTCCTCCTACGACGAGGAGACCGAGGTCGCCCCCCGCGAGGAGCCGGCGGTCATCATCCTCGGCAGCGGCCCGAACCGGATCGGGCAGGGCATCGAGTTCGACTACTCGTGCGTGCACGCGTCCTTCGCCCTGCGCGCCCGCGGCCTGCGGACCGTGATGGTCAACAGCAACCCCGAGACCGTGTCGACCGACTACGACACGTCGGACCGCTTGTACTTCGAGCCGCTCACCCTCGAGGACGTCCTCGAGGTCGTGCACGCCGAGCAGGCAGCCGGGCCGGTGCTCGGAGTCGTCGTCCAGCTCGGCGGCCAGACACCGCTCGGCCTCGCCCAGCGTCTCAAGGATGCCGGCGTGCCCATCATCGGCACCAGCCCCGAGGCGATCCACCTGGCCGAGGACCGCGGCGCGTTCTCCGAGGTGCTCGCCGACGCGGGCCTGGTCGCCCCCAAGCACGGCACCGCGACGTCGTACGAGGGCGCCCGACGGGTCGCCGCCGACATCGGCTACCCGGTGCTGGTGCGACCGTCCTACGTCCTCGGCGGCCGCGGCATGGAGATCGTCTACGACGACGAGCAGCTGGCGACGTACATGCGCGAGGCGACCGAGGTGTCGCCCGACCGTCCGGTGCTGGTCGACCGGTTCCTCGACGACGCGATCGAGATCGACGTCGACGCGCTCTTCGACGGCGAGGAGCTCTACCTCGGCGGCGTGATGGAGCACATCGAGGAGGCCGGCATCCACTCCGGCGACTCCGCCTGCGTGCTGCCGCCGGTCACCCTCGGCCGGGACGTCGTGGCGAAGGTGCGCGAGCAGACCCTCGCGCTGGCGCGCGGCATCGGGGTCCGCGGGCTGCTCAACGTGCAGTTCGCGATGGCGGCGGACGTGCTCTACGTCCTGGAGGCCAACCCGCGGGCCAGCCGCACCGCGCCGTTCGTGTCCAAGGCGACCGGCGTCCCGCTGGCCAAGGCCGCGGCCCTGGTGATGGTGGGCGACTCGATCGCCGACCTGCGCGCCTCGGGTGTCCTCCCGGCGGTGGGCGACGGCGGCCGGTTGCCGACCCACGGCGGCCCGGCGACGCCGGTGGCCGTCAAGGAGGCGGTGCTGCCGTTCAAGCGGTTCCGCACCGTCGAGGGCCGCGGGGTCGACCACATGCTGGGCCCGGAGATGCGCTCCACCGGTGAGGTCATGGGCATCGACGCCAACTTCGGCACCGCCTTTGCCAAGTCGCAGTCGGCGGCCTACGGCGGGCTGCCGACCAAGGGCGTGGTGTTCGTGTCGATGGCCGACCGCGACAAGCGCAACATGATCTTCCCGCTCAAGCGGATGGCCGACCTCGGCTTCCAGGTCCTGGCCACCGAGGGAACGGCCGACGTGTTGCGCCGCAACGGCGTGGAGGCGACCGTCGTCCGCAAGCACAGCCACGGCCGCGGCGCCGACGGCGAACTCACCATCGTCGAGCGGATCCTCGAGGGCGAGGTCGACATGGTGGTCAACACGCCGTCCGGGCCGCGCGCCCGGGCCGACGGCTACGAGATCCGGGCGGCCGCCATCGCGATGGACCGGCCCATCATCACCACGGTGCAGCAGCTGGCCGCGGCGGTGCAGGGCATCGAGGCGCTCGGTCGCGGCGAGCTGGGCGTCCGGTCGATCCAGGACTGGACCGCCACCCTCCGCTCCGAGGCGGCCCGCCCATGATCCTTTGTGCGCCGACACACCGGACACGCCGGCGGAACGGTGTGTCAGCGAACATTCGAGTGGGGGGCGGGCGGTGATGGCCGGGCGCAGCTCGGACGGGCCGCTGCAGGTCGCGGGCCAGGTGCTGTCCAGCCGCCGGGTCGGCGCCTACCACCACCTCACGCTGGTGGCGCCCGGGCTCGCGGAGCGCACCCGGCCGGGGCACTTCGTGGCGCTGGCCACCGGCGGGCCCGACTCAGGGCTCACGCTGCGCCGGGCGTTCTCGATCTACCGGACGTCGGCGCGCGGGGTCTACGGCGGCACGGTCGACGTCGTCGTCGGCGTCAAGGGTGCCGGCACCGCGTGGCTGGCGGCCGCGCCGGCGCACACCCCCGTCGACGTGGTCGGTCCGCTCGGACGGCCCTTCAGCCTGCCGCGGGACGCGGTGAGCGTCACCCTCGTCGGAGGCGGGTACGGCGCCGCGCCGCTGTTCGCGCTGGGGGAGGCGCTGCGCGCCAGGGGGTGCCGGGTCGACTTCGTGCTCGGCGCTGGCTCCGACGACCGGCTCTTCGGCGTCCTGGACGCGAAGCGGATGGCCTCGTCGGTCGCGGTCACCACCGACGACGGGTCGGCCGGCACCCGCGGCCGGGTCACCGACGTCCTGCCGAGGGTGATGGCCGCCGCGCGGACGGCGGTCGTCTACGCCTGCGGGCCGATGCCGATGCTCCGGGCGGTGAGCCTGGTGGCGGCCGACTACGGCATCCCGGCGCAGTGCGCGGTCGAGGAGTCGATGGCGTGCGGCATCGGAGTGTGCATGACGTGCGTGCTGCCCGTCGTCGGCGACGACGGGCTGACGCGCATGGTCCGGTCCTGCACCGAGGGGCCGGTCTTCGCCGGCGACCGGGTGCGGTGGGACGACGTCGGCACGGTCCCCGAGGGCACCGTCGGTGCACCCGCGTCCGGAGGTCACTGATGAGCTTCCACGTGCGGACCGTCGAGGCGCCGCGGACCGAGCGTCCCGCCATCGACCTGACCGCCCGGCTCGGCAGCCTGGTGCTGCCCAACCCGGTACTCACCGCCTCCGGCTGCGCGGCGGCCGGCCGCGAGCTCGGCCAGTTCTTCGACGTCGCCGACCTCGGTGCCGTCGTGACCAAGTCGATCATGCTTGCGCCGCGGTCCGGCCGGGCGACGCCGCGGATGGCCGAGACCCCGGGCGGCATGCTCAACTCCATCGGGCTCCAGGGTCCGGGTGTCGACGCCTTCCTCGAGCACGACCTGCCGTGGCTGCACGAGCAGGGGGCCAGGGCCGTCGTCTCGATCGCCGGCGGCAGCGTCGAGGAGTACACCGAGCTGGCCCGTCGCCTACGAGGGGCGCCGGGCCTGGTTGCCGTCGAGGTGAACATCTCCTGCCCCAACGTCGAGAACCGCGGGCTGGTCTTCGCCTGCGACCCCGGCGCCGCCTCGGAGGTCGTCGCCGCGGTCCGCCGGCACACCGCACCGTCCGTGCCGGTGCTGGCCAAGCTGTCGCCCGACGTCACCGACATCGTCACCATCGCGCGCGCCTGCGTCGATGCCGGTGCCGACGCTCTGTCGATGATCAACACGCTGCTCGGGATGGCTCTCGACCTCGACACCATGCGCCCGGTGCTCGCCGGGGTCACCGGCGGTCTGTCCGGGCGGGCGGTCAAGCCGGTGGCGGTGCGCTGCATCTGGCAGGTGCACGCGGCCCTCCCCGAAGTGCCCATCCTCGGCATGGGCGGGGTCGCGTCCGGCCTGGACGCCTTCGAGCTGGTGCTGGCCGGTGCCAGCGCGGTCTCGGTGGGCACGGCGATCTTCCACGACCCCTCGGCACCCGTCCGCGTCCTCGCCGAGCTGGCCGACGCCCTGGCCGCCCGCGGTTTCGCCTCGGTCGAGGACGCCGTGGGTCACGCCCACCGCCAGCTGGCCCGCCACCACGACAGCTGAAGGAGTCCCACCGCGCCATGACCGCTGCCCCCGACCGGCCCGCGCCCGTCGCCGTCGCGCTCGACACCCCGGACCTCGAGACCGCGGTCTCGTGGGCGGCCGCGGCCGGCCCCCACCTGAGCACGATGAAGGTCGGGCTCCAGCTGTTCCTGCGCCACGGTCACGACGCCGTGCTGAAGTGCCGGGAAGCCAGCGGCGGTCGTGACCTCTTCCTCGACCTCAAGCTGCACGACATCCCGAACACGGTCGCCGGCGCGGCGCACGCGGTGTCCGAGCTGGCGCCGACGTACCTCACGGTGCACGCCAGTGGGGGGCCGGACATGGTGCGTGCGGCTGTCGACGCGCTCCCCACGACCACGGTGGTCGGCGTCACGGTCCTCACGTCGCTGTCGGCGGAGCAGCTCGCGGCGGTTGGCTTCGCCGGCGCCCCGCGCGACGCCGTACGTCGGCTGGCGGCGCTGGCGGTCGAGGGCGGGGCGCGCGCGCTGGTCTGCTCACCGCTGGAGGTGGCCGACGTCCGGCGCGAGGTCGGCTCCGGGATCACCCTCATCACACCGGGGGTCCGGCCGGCGGGGGGAGCGGTCGGTGACCAGGCGCGGGTGGCGACTCCGCAGCAGGCCCTGGCCGACGGCGCCGACCTGCTCGTCGTCGGCCGGCCCGTCACCGGAGCCGCCGACGTCTCGGCGGCGGCAGCCGCACTTGCGCACTCCCTCTCTACCTGAGGTCGAGACACGGATCCATTGTGGCGCAACGTCTTCCGGCCCCCGTGCCCTCGGTCGATCGGACGATTTGCTGCCCCGGGCGGCCGACCCGCATTGCTAGTACCGGGCGGCAGTCGCTAGGTTCCTGACTCGTTCTCGTCCGCTGCACCGACGCCGAGGTGACCTCTCGTGGCACTGCCCCCGTTGACTCCCGAGCAAAGGGCAGCGGCCCTGGGGAAGGCCGCGATCGCGAGGCGTGAGCGGGCGGCCGTGAAGAACCGGCTGAAGCACTCCGGCGCCTCCCTGATCGAGGTGCTCAAGGAGGGCGGCCGCGAGGGCGGTAACGACATCGTCGGCAAGATGAAGGTGTCTGCCGTGCTCGAGTCGCTGCCCGGCGTCGGCAAGGTCCGGGCGCGCAAGATCATGGAGGAGATCGGCATCTCCGAGAGCCGCCGGGTCCGCGGGCTCGGCGCGCAGCAGCTCGCCGCCCTCGAGCGGGAGTTCGGCGGCACGGCCTGAGCCCCTCCGGTGGCACGGCCGACGGCACTGCTGACAGGGCTGCTGACGTGGCTGCTAACAGGGCTGCCGACAGCGCCGGCGAGGACACCCGTCGCCCGGGACCCCGTCTCGTCGTCCTCTCCGGACCGTCCGGTGTCGGCAAGAGCACCGTCGTCAAGGCGCTCCGCGACCAGCACCCCGACGTGTGGCTGTCGGTGTCGGCGACCACCCGGTTCCCGCGACCCGGCGAGGTCGACGGCGTGCACTACCGGTTCGTCAGCCGCGAGCAGTTCCAGGAGCTGGTCGACGGCGGCGGCCTGCTGGAGTGGGCCGAGTTCGCCGGCAACCTCTACGGCACCCCGCGCCAGCCCGTGCTCGACCACCTGGCGGACGGGCGCCCCGTCATCCTCGAGATCGAGATCCAGGGGGCCCGGCAGGTCCGGGAGCGGATGCAGCAGGCCCTGCTGGTGTTCCTCGCCCCGCCGACGTGGGACGAGCTGGTCCGCCGGCTCACCGGTCGCGGCACCGAGCCGCCGGACGTCGTCGAGAAGCGGCTGGCCCTGGCGCGCGACGAGCTGGCCGCCGAGCCCGAGTTCGACGTCACGCTGGTCAACACGGACGTCGAGGAGGTCGCCGCCCGGCTGGTAGCCTTGGCGGTTGCGTCCCGGGAGTGATCCCGGGGCTCCGTGCGGGCGCTCCTGCACCACCGCGAACTTCGAGGGAAGGCATCACCGTGTCCGGCATCGCCGCCGCGCCTGAGGGCATCACCAACCCGCCGATCGACGAGCTGCTCGCCGCAACCGACTCCAAGTACAGCCTGGTGATCTACGCCGCCAAGCGCGCCCGCCAGATCAACGCCTACTACTCCCAGCTGGGCGAAGGCCTGCTCGAGTACGTCGGCCCGCTCGTCGAGACCCACGTGCACGAGAAGCCGCTGTCGATCGCCATGCGCGAGATCAACAGCGGGATGCTCGGCTACGAGAAGATCGACCAGGCCTGACGGCCGCTGCCGACCCCGCCTCGCCGCCCATGACCGTCCACCGCCCGCGTGTGGTGCTCGGCGTGGGGGGCGGGATCGCCGCCTACAAGGTGGCCGAGCTGCTCCGGCGGCTCACCGAGAGCGGGCACGACGTCCGCGTCGTCCCGACCCGGGCTGCCCTGGAGTTCGTCGGCGCCCCGACCTGGGCGGCCCTGTCCGGCCACCCGGTCACCACCGAGGTCTGGGACGACGTCCACCAGGTGCCACACGTCCGCCTCGGCCAGGAGGCCGAGCTCGTCGTCGTCGCGCCCGCCACGGCCGACCTGCTGGCCCGCGCCGCCCACGGCCTCGCCGACGACCTGCTCACCAGCACGCTGCTCACCGCCCGATGCCCGGTCCTCATGGCTCCGGCGATGCACACCGAGATGTGGCTGCACCCCGCGACCCAGGCCAACGTCGCGACGCTCCGGTCCCGCGGCGTGCAGGTGCTCGAGCCCGCCTCCGGCCGCCTCACCGGCGCCGACAGCGGTCCCGGTCGCCTCCCGGAGCCGGCCGACATCCACGCCGCCGCGGTCCGTGCCCTCGCAGGACGCACCGCGACGCGCGACCTCGCGGGCCGGCAGGTCGTCGTCTCCGCCGGTGGCACCCGCGAGCACCTCGACCCGGTCCGGTTCCTCGGCAACCGCTCGTCCGGGCGGCAGGGCTGGGCACTGGCCACGACCGCAGCGGCGCGCGGCGCCCAGGTGACCCTCGTCGCCGCCAACGTGGCCCTCCCGGAGCCAGCCGGCGTGACCGTCGTCCCGGTGGTCTCCGCCGAGCAGCTGCGCGAGGCCGTCCTCAAGGCGGCCACCACCGCCGATGCCGTGGTCATGGCCGCCGCGGTGGCCGACTTCCGGCCCCGTGACAGGCGCGACACCAAGATCAAGAAGAGTGCCGGGGCAGATCCCGAGCCGGTCGCGCTCGTGCGCACCACCGACGTGCTGGCCGAGGTCGCCCGGTCGCCGCGAGCCCGCGACGGCCAGGTGGTCGTCGGGTTCGCCGCCGAGACCGGCGACACCGACGGCGACGCCCTCACCCACGGTCGCGCCAAGCTGGCGACCAAGGGGGCCGACCTGCTCGTCGTCAACGAGGTCGGGGGAGCGGGCCACCCCACCGGCTTCGAAGGCACCGAGAACGCCGCCGTGGTGCTGGGTGCCGACGGCAGCGAGACCCCGGTGCCGCTCGGGCCGAAGGAAGACCTCGCCGACGTCGTCTGGGACCTGGTCCGGCAGCGCTGGACGTAGTGCCGTCGCGGCGAAGGCGGCAACGCCCGCCCGGTAGACTCCCACCCGGCCCGCCGCCGGGCCGTCGTCCCGACCCCGATCCGCCGAGGAGTTCCGTGTCCCGCCGCCTGTTCACGTCGGAGTCGGTCACCGAGGGCCATCCGGACAAGATCGCCGACCAGATCAGCGACTCCATCCTCGACGCCCTGCTCGCCGAGGACCCGGCCAGCCGCGTCGCGGTCGAGACGATGATCACCACCGGCCAGGTGCACGTCGCCGGCGAGGTCACCACCTCGGCGTACGCCGACATCGCGGGCATCGTCCGCGCGCGGATCCTCGAGATCGGCTACGACTCGTCCGCCAAGGGCTTCGACGGCCACTCGTGCGGCGTCTCGGTCTCGATCGGTGCGCAGTCGGCCGACATCGCGCAGGGGGTCGACGCGGCATACGAGGCGCGCACCGGCGAGTCGGTCGAGGACCCGCTGGACCGTCAGGGCGCCGGTGACCAGGGCCTGATGTTCGGCTACGCCTGCGACGACACCCCGGAGCTCATGCCGCTGCCGATCCACCTCGCGCACCGGCTCGCCCAGCAGCTGACCACGGTCCGCAAGGATGGCGCGGTGCCCTACCTCCGGCCGGACGGCAAGACCCAGGTCACCATCGAGTACGACGGCGACCGCGCGGTCCGCCTCGACACCGTCGTGGTGTCCAGCCAGCACGCCTCCGACATCGGGCTCGAGTCGATGCTGCAGCCGGACATCGCCGAGCAGGTCGTGAAGCCGGTCCTGGACGGCGTCGACATCGACATCAGCGGCTTCCGGCTGCTCGTGAACCCGACCGGCCGGTTCGAGGTCGGCGGCCCGATGGGCGACGCCGGGCTCACCGGCCGCAAGATCATCGTGGACACCTATGGCGGCATGGCCCGCCACGGGGGCGGTGCGTTCTCCGGCAAGGACCCGTCCAAGGTCGACCGGTCCGCCGCCTACGCGATGCGCTGGGTCGCCAAGAACGTCGTAGCAGCCGGCCTGGCCCGGCGCTGCGAGGTCCAGATCGCCTACGCGATCGGCAAGGCGCACCCGGTGGGCCTGTTCGTCGAGACGTTCGGCACCGAGACCGTCGCGCCCGGCGTGATCCAGGACGCCGTCACCTCGGTCTTCGACCTGCGGCCGGCCGCGATCATCCGCGACCTGGACCTGCTCCGGCCGATCTACGCCCAGACCGCGGCGTACGGCCACTTCGGCCGCGAGCTGCCGGACTTCACCTGGGAGCGCACCGACCGGGTCGACGCCCTCAAGGCCGCCGCCTCCGCCTGACCCTCTGTCCGGACACCCTCCGGATCGCTGCCTTGAATGGCGCGAAGTGGCTGCTTCAAGGCCGGTGAAGCAGCCACTACGCGCCACTCGACGACCAGGGTGAGGGACCGACGGCGAGGGGGCCAACGGCGAAGCGTCCGCGTCCTTGCTGCTCGGGCCCGAGCCACGACGGCGGGAGAGATCCGTGCGGGCACCTCGACACTGCACTGTCCCGGGGGAGTGATGGGATGGGCGCATGAGCGACGACGGGGAGCAGCTGGCGCTGCTGCAGTCGTCCCCGCGCGCAGCCGCCAGGTCCACGGCCCCCGCGGCCAAGGTCCGGCGGCCGAAGCAAGCGCGGACACCCGCCGCTGTCCGACCCGTGGCCCGGGTCGCGGTCGACGTCGGGCTCGCACACCTCGACCGGCCGTTCGACTTCCAGGTCCCCGCCGAGGTCGACGACGTCGCGCAGGAGGGGGTCCGGGTCCGGGTGCGGTTCTCCGGGCGGCTGGTCGACGGCTACCTGCTCGAGCGGGCCGACGCGAGCGAGCACCAGGGCCGGCTGGCGTTCCTCGAGAAGGTCGTGTCGCCCGAGCCCGTGCTCGCACCCGAGGTGCTCCAGGTGGCGCGTGAGGTCGCCGACCGCTACGCGGGCACGCTCGCCGACGTCCTGCGGCTGGCGGTGCCCCCGCGGCACGCCCGGGTCGAGCAGGCGGAGCTCGCCCCGGCGGCGGAGCTGCCGGCGCCGGCCCGGCCCGAGCTCGCCGGCTGGACCCGCTACGAGCACGGCCCGGCCCTGCTCGACGCGGTCCACGCCGGCGCCACCGTCCGCGCGGTCTGGTCGTCACTCCCCGGGCCGACCTGGCCCGACGAGCTGGCCCGGTTGGTGGGCACTGCCCTGGCAGCCGGGAGGGGCGCGCTGGTCGTCCTGCCCGACCACCGCGACGTCGCCCGGGTCGACGCCGCCCTCACCGGCCTGCTCGGCGCCGGTCGGCACGCCGTCCTCACCGCCGAGGCCGGGCCGGCCGCGCGCTACCGGAGCTGGCTGCGGGTCCGCCGCGGCGAGGTCCGCGCGGTGGTCGGGACCCGGGCGGCGATGTTCGCGCCGGTCCGCGACCTCGGCCTGGCCGTCGTGTGGGACGACGGCGACGACCTGCACGCCGAGCCGCGGGCGCCCTACCCGCACGTCCGCACGGTCCTGGCTGTGCGCAGCACGATCCAGGGTGCCTGCCTCGTCGTCGGCGGGATGGCCCGGACCGCCGAGGGAGCGGCTCTGGTGCGCTCCGGCTGGGCCCGCTCCGTCGCCGCTTCGCGCGAGGTCGTGCGCCGGACGGCTCCGCACGTGGTCGCCGATCCCGGCACCGACCACCCGGCTGAGGCCGGGGTCCGGGGCGCCCGGCTCCCGACCCAGGCGTGGCGGGTGGCGCGCACGGGGTTGCAGACCGGCCCGGTCCTGGTTCAGGTGCCGCGCACCGGCTACCTCCCCGGCCTGGCCTGCGCCACCTGCCGGGCACCCGCGCGCTGCACCGTCTGCCGCGGCCCGCTCGGCGCCGGCGACGCCCGGCGGGCACCGGCCTGCCGGTGGTGCGGCGTGGTGGCCGCCGACTGGGCCTGCCCCACCTGTGACGGACGCCGGCTGCGCGCGACCGTGGTGGGCTCCGGCCGCACCGCGGAGGAGCTCGGCCGCGCCTTCCCGCGGGTCCCGGTGCGCCCCAGCGGCGGCAGCTCACCCGTGCTGGCTCAGGTCGGCCCGGAGCCGGCGCTCGTGGTGGCGACGCCCGGCGCCGAACCGGTCGCCGACGGGGGCTACGCCGCCGCGCTGCTGCTCGACGGCTGGGCTCTATTGGGGCGGCCCGACCTGCGGGCCGCCGAGGAAACCCTGCGGCGGTGGACCGCGGCCGCGGCCCTGGTGCGGCCGGCACCCGACGGCGGCACCGTCGTCGTGCTGGCCGACTCGGGCTCGCCGGCGGTCCAGGCGCTGGTGCGGTTCGACCAGCCCGGCTTCGCCGATCGAGAGCTGGGGGAGCGGGCGGCGCTCCGGCTGCCGCCGGAGTCCAGGATGGCCTCGCTCACCGGCACGCCCGACGCGCTGGCCGGCTTCCTCGCCGCGGCCGAGCTGCCGCCCCACGCCGAGCTGCTCGGGCCGGTGCCGGCCGGTCCCGACCACCGCGACCAGGAGCGGCTGCTGGTCCGGGCCTCCCGCGGCGAGAGCGCCGCCACCGTCCGCGCGCTCAAGGCGGCCGCCGGGGTGCGCAGCGCGCACAAGGAGGCCGGAGCGGTCCGGCTCCAGGTCGACCCGCGGGAGATCGCATGACCGCGCCGCGGTCCGGGGCCGACCAGCGCCCGCCCCGGGTCGCCGTCCCCACCACCGTCGTCTTCGATCTCGGCGGCGTCCTCGTCGACTGGGACCCCCGCTACCTCTACCGGCAGCTGCTGCCCGAGGACGAGGTCGAGGCGTTCCTCACCGAGGTCGACTTCATGGCCTGGAACCACCGGGCCGACTCCGGTGGCCGCTGGGCTGATGCTGTGTCCGAGCACACCGAGCGGTTCCCGCACCGCGCCGAGCTGTTGGCTGCCTACCCCGCGAGGTTCCGCGAGACCCTCGGCGGCGAGGTGCCGGGCACGGTCGAGCTGCTCCGCGAGCTGCACCGCGGTGGCGTGCGACTGCTCGCGCTGACCAACTGGTCGGCCGAGACCTTCCCGCACGCCCGGGAGCTGTTCGACTTCCTCACGTTGTTCGAGGACGTCGTGGTGTCGGGGGAGGAGCAGCTCGCCAAGCCCGACCCGGCCGTCTTCGCCCTGCTGGTCGACCGCTACGGCCTCGACGCCCGGCGCACGGTCTTCGTCGACGACTCCCCGCGCAACGTCGGGGCAGCTGTCGACGCGGGCCTGGTTGCCCTGCAGTTCCGCGACGCGCACCGGCTGCGGGCCGACCTCGCCGCCCTCGGGCTGCTGACCGGGAGCGGCGGCTCGGCGCCGTAGACTGGCCGACCGCGCCCGCCCTCCCGTCCTCAGAAGGAGCCCACGACCGTGCCTCTCCAGCCGATCCGGCTCTTCGGCGACCCCGTCCTGCGCACGCCGGCGGAGGCGGTCGTCGACTTCGACAAGGAGCTGCGCACGCTGGTCAAGGACCTCGAGGACACGATGCTGGAGGCCCCGGGCGTCGGGCTCGCCGCGCCGCAGATCGGTGTCGGGCTGCGGGTGTTCACCTACCACGTCGACGACGTGCTCGGCCACCTCGTCAACCCCAGCCTCGACCTCACCGACGAGACCCAGGACGACGAGGAGGGCTGCCTGTCCTTCCCCGGGCTGGCGTACCCGTGCGTGCGCGCCTACGGCGTGGTCGCCAAGGGCTACGACATGCACGGCGAGCCGGTGACCGTCGAGGGCACCGACCTGCTGGCCCGCTGCGTGCAGCACGAGACCGACCACCTGGACGGGATCCTGTTCATCGACCGGCTCGACCGCGAGCAGCGCAAGGCCGCGCTCAAGGCGATCCGGGACGCCGACTGGGCCGGCAAGACCGCGCCGCCGGTGAAGCTCTCGCCGCACCCGATGGGCGGCCGCGCCCTCTAGGGGTGGCGGCCGACCAGCGCATGAGGATCGTCTACGCCGGGACCCCCGAGGTCGCCGTCCCGGCACTGGACACCCTGCTCGCCTCGCAGCACGAGGTGGTCGCGGTCGTCACCCGGCCGGACGCGCGGGCCGGCCGCGGCCGGCACGAGGTCGCCTCACCGGTCGCGGTCCGCGCTGCCGAAGCCGGGCTCGAGACCCTGAAGCCGGCCAGGGCGTCCGACCCCGACCTGCTCGCCCGGCTGGCCGAGCTGGCCCCGGACTGCTGCCCGGTCGTGGCCTACGGGGCGCTGGTCCCGCGGCGGCTGCTCGACCTGCCGCGGTACGGCTGGGTCAACCTGCACTTCTCGCTGCTGCCGGCGTGGCGCGGCGCGGCGCCGGTGCAGCACGCCGTGCTGCACGGCGACGACGTCACCGGGGCCTCGGTGTTCACCCTCGAGGAGGGACTGGACACCGGCCCGGTCCTGGCGGTGATGACCGAGGCCGTGCGGTCCCGTGACACCAGCGGCGACCTGCTCGGCCGGCTGTCCGTCGCCGGAGCCGGTCTGCTGGTGGCGACGCTCGACGCCCTCGAGCGCGGCGAGCTCGCCGGCGTCCCGCAGCCGGCCGACGGCGTCAGCCTGGCGCCCAAGATCACCGTCGACGACGCCCGGGTCGACTGGGCGGCGCCCGCCGTGCGCGTCGACCGCCTGGTCCGCGCGTGCACGCCGGCGCCGGGCGCCTGGACCACCTGGGCCGGGGACCGGCTCGGTCTCGGACCGGTGGAACCGCTCACCGCGGAAGAGGGTCCGGCCGCCGGGCAGGTCCGGGTGGGTCGGCGCGACGTGCTCGTCGGCACCGGTGACGGCCGCGCGGTCCGCCTCGGCGAGGTGCGGCCGGCCGGCAAGAAGCCGATGGCAGCCGATGCGTGGGCGCGGGGCGTCCGTGACCTCGACGGCGGGACCTTGGCGTGACGGCGCCGCCCCCTCGGTCCGGCCGACCTGCCGGTGGCAGCCGCCGCCCGGCTCCGCGCCGCGGGAAGCCGCAGCCCGACGCCCCGCGCCGGGTCGCGTTCGACCTGCTGCGGGCTGTCGACGAGCGGGACGCCTACGCCAACCTGACGCTTCCCGGCTTGCTGCGGGAGCGGGGCGTCGAGGGCCGGGACGCGGCCTTCGCGACCGAGCTCGGCTACGGCACCCTGCGCGGGCGGGGCAGCTACGACGCGGTGCTCGCGGCCTGCGTCGACCGGCCCCTCGACCAGGTCGACCCGCCCGTGCTGGACCTGCTCCGGCTCGGCGCCCACCAGCTGCTGGCGATGCGGGTGCCGCCCCACGCCGCGGTGGGCGCGACGGTCGAACTGTCCCGTGCCGTCGCCGGCGAGGGGCGCGGCTCGTTCGTCAACGCCGTGCTGCGCAAGGTCGGCCGGCGGGACCTGCCCGGCTGGTTGGGCGAGGTGGCCCCGGACGCCGGGGCCGACCCGCTCGGGCACCTCGCCGTGGTCCACTCCCACCCGCGGTGGGTCGTCTCGGCGCTGCGCGACGCGCTGGGCGGCGACCTCGTGCAGACCGCCGAGCTGCTCGCCGCCGACAACGTGCCGGCGCACGTGACGCTCGTCGCGCGCCCCGGCCGCAGCACGGTCGACGACCTGCTCGCCGCCGGCGCCGAGCCCGGCCGCTGGTCGCCGTACGCGGCGGTGCTGCCCGCCGGCGACCCCGGCCGGGTCCCGGCGGTCCGCGACGGCAGCGCCGGCGTCCAGGACGAGGGCAGCCAGCTGGTCGCCCTGGCGCTCGTGGGGGCGCCTGTCGAAGGACGGGACGAGCGCTGGCTGGACCTGTGTGCCGGGCCTGGCGGCAAGGCCGCACTGCTGGCGGCGGTCGCGGCGGGACGGGGCTCCCGGCTGCTCGCCGGCGAGGTGGCGCCGCACCGGGCCGGGCTGGTCCGCCGGTCTCTCGGCGGCACCGGCGACGTGGTGGTGGCCGACGGCCGGGTCCCGGCGTGGCCGGACGGTGCCTTCGACCGGGTGCTGGTCGACGCCCCCTGCACCGGCCTGGGTGCCCTGCGCCGCCGGCCCGAGGCCCGTTGGCGACGGCGGCCCGAGGACGTCCCGGCGCTGGCCACCCTGCAGCGCGAGCTGCTCGGGGCCGGACTGGACGCCGTGCGACCCGGCGGCCTGGTCGCCTACGTCACCTGCTCGCCGCACCTCGCCGAGACCGGGACCGTCGTGACTGACGTGCTGCGCCGCCACCCGGGCGTCGAGCCGGTGGACGCGCGGCCGCTGCTCCCCGGCGTCCCCGACCTCGGCGACGGGCCGCACGTGCAGCTGTGGCCGCACCGGCACGGCACTGACGCGATGTACCTCGCCCTGCTGCAGCGCAGCTGAGTGGAGTTGCTGCAGCGCAGCTGAGTGGAGTTGCTGCGGCGCAGCTGAGTGGAGTTGCTGCGGCGCCGCTGAGTGGAGTTGCTGCGGCGCAGCTGACGGGACGTCACCCGCACTAGGCTCGCTGCCATGGGCGTGCAGATCTCCCCGAGCATCCTGTCGGCCGACTTCAGCGACCGGGCCGGCGAGGTCGCGCGGATCGCCCCGGCGGCCGACTGGGTGCACGTCGACGTCATGGACAACCACTTCGTACCGAACCTCACCCTCGGCGCGCCGGTCGTCGAGCGGCTCGCGGCAGTCAGCCCGCTGCCGCTCGACGTCCACCTGATGATCGAGGACGCCGACCGCTGGGCACCTGACTACGCCGCCGCCGGGGCGGGCTCGGTGACCTTCCACGTCGAGGCGTCGGCGGCCCCGGTCACGCTGGCCCGCGAGCTGCGCGGGGCAGGTGTCCGGGCCGGCATGGCGCTGCGACCTGCGACGCCGGTGGAGCCCTACGCCGACCTGCTGCCCGAGCTGGACATGCTGCTGCTCATGACCGTCGAGCCCGGGTTCGGCGGCCAGAAGTTCCTCGACCTGGTGCTGCCCAAGGTGCGCGCTGCCCGCGAGCTGGTGAAGGGCCGCGACCTCGACCTGTGGATCCAGGTCGACGGCGGCGTCGCCGAGGACACGATCGCCCGCTGCGCCGAAGCGGGGGCGGACGTCTTCGTCGCCGGCTCGGCCGTCTACGGCGCCGAGGACGCCGCGCAGGCGGTGCAGCGGCTCCGCGGTACCGCCGAGCGGGCGACCGCCGCCTCCTGGTGGGCAACCCCGAATGTGCGCTGACACACCGGGCGTGCGGCGTGTCCGGTGTGTCATCGCACAATCGACGCGGGGTGCGGCGCTGACGGTCAGCCGGTCAGCCGGTCAGCTGGTGAGGGTGCCGCGGACGATGCTGTCGCCGGAGTGCGCCGGGTTGCCGTCCGAGGGCTCCAGCGACACGTCGACGACGGGGAACTCGGCCAGGTCGACGTCGTCCGGGAGCGGGAACCTCGCCCGCGAGCCCTGGGAGAGGTCGAGCAGGCCCACCGACACCAGCCGCTGCCCGTCGGCGCCGAGCAGCCACACCTCGTAGTAGCCCGGTGCGGGACGCAGCTGCGGCAGGTCGAGCTCGAGCACCCGGCCGGAACCGTTCCGCAGGACCTCGGCGTCCCCGCCAGGCCCGTCGTCGGCGAGAACGGTGAGGTTGGTGCTCGCCAGCACCGGGAGCTCGTCGCCGCCTTGGGAGACGAGCAGGCCGGTGACCAACGATCCCACCAGCAGGCCCACGGCGGCAGCGGCGGCCGCCAGCACGAGGGTCCGGCGACGGGGACCGGCCCGGTCGGCGGCGACGGCGGGGGGGACCTCGGTCGGCGACGACGCGGGCGACGATCCCAGCCCCAGCTCGGCCACCACGGCCTCCCAGACGTGCGCCGGCGGAGCCTGCGGGACGTCCTCGCGGGTGGCGGCGCGCGCGCTGGACACGACGGCCCGCAGCTGGTCGACCTCCGCCTGGCACTGCGCGCAGCCCGCGAGGTGCGACTCGTCGACGCTGTCGTGGTGCTCGCCGAGCGCCAGGAGCGCTAGGTCGTCGGGCCGGCCGTGCTCACCGCGCGGGCCCATCGTCCACCTCCAACCGGGTGCGCAGCCGGCCCAGGGATCGGCGGATGTGGCTCTTCACCGTGCCCAGGGGCATGCTGAGAAGGCTGGCGATCTGGGTGTGGGTGAGGTCGTCGTAGAACGCCAGCCGGACGATCCGGCGGGCCGGCTCGTCCAGCCGCTCGAGCTCGTCGGCCAGCAGCACACGGGTCGTCACGTGGTCGGCAGGGGACGGCGCGGGATCGACGCTGGCGATGCGCGTGGCGGCGTCCCTCTGCTTGCGCTCGCGCTCGCGCGCCGCCCACCGGTCAGCGACCTTGTTGCGGGTGATGCCGAGCAGCCACCCCGGCAGGCTGCCCGCCGCGGGGTTGAACCCGGCGCGTCCGCGCCAGGCCGCGACAAAGACCTGCTGGGTGACGTCCTCGGCGTCGTCACGGTCGCCGAGGGCGCGCAGCGCCACGGTGAACACGAGCGGGGACCACCGGGTGTACGCCGCCGCCAGCCCCGCGTCGTCACCGGTGCGGAACGACTCCTCGAGCGGGAGGTCGCGCTCGTCGGGCACCCGGCGCACGCGAGGGCCAGCGGACACGCGCGGCCCTCCCTCGGCGGCTGTGGCGGGCTCACCGGGACGGAGAGCAGCCAGGACCGTCATCCTGCCACCCCCTCACCTGCGTCCAGTCTCTTCCCGCCGGCCGGCCGGCCCGGATGCGTCCGACCGGGCGGTGCCTCGCGGTCGGGCGGGGCCCGTGGCACACTGGCCGGGCAAAGTTGTTCGACGCACAGCGTGCTCCGGGGTCGGTGCAACTCCGAACCGGCGGTGACAGTCCGCGACCCGCGTCCGGGAGGCTCACGACTCGTCGTGGACACCCCGGCCGGTTGACCTGGTGGAACTCCGGGACCGACGGTGAAAGTCCGGATGGGAGGCAGCACGCCGGGCGTCGACGACGTCGCGGTGCCCGCTGTCATCCGGCCGGCTGGTCACCGCCGGCGCGCGTCGGCGTCTGACGCCGGTCTCCCGGCGCACCCCGGAGCCCGCCCGACCGTGGGGGCAGGAGCACCGGTGGACCGCCCGACCGAGACGCGCGACACGCGCGAGACCGACGCCATGCGGCGTGCCGTCGCGCTGTCCGCGTCGGTGCGGGAGGCCACGGCGCCCAACCCCAACGTCGGCGCCGTGGTCCTCGACGCGAGCGGCGCCCTCGTGGGCGAGGGTCGGCACGAGCGGGCCGGCGGCCCGCACGCCGAGGTGACGGCGCTGGCGGCGGCGGGCGACCGGGCCCGCGGCGGCACCGTGCTGGTCACGCTCGAGCCGTGCGCACACACCGGGCGCACCGGGCCCTGCGCCGAGGCCCTGGTCGCGGCCGGGGTCGCACGGGTCGTCTACGCCGTGGCCGACCCGAACCCGGTGGGGGCAGGCGGTGCTGCGGTGCTGCGAGCCGCGGACGTCGACGTGGCCGGCGGCCTGCTCGCCGACGAGGCCGAAGCCGCCAACGAGCGCTGGCTGACCGGCGAACGGGAGCAGCGCCCGTTCGTGGTCTGGAAGGTGGCCGCCACCCTCGACGGCCGGGTCGCCGCCGCTGACGGCTCCAGCCGCTGGATCTCCTCGCCCGAGTCCCGGGCCGACGCGCACCGGCTGCGGGCCGAGGTCGACACCGTCGTCGTCGGGGTCGGCACCGCGCTCGCCGACGACCCGGCCCTCACCGTGCGCGACGCCGACAACCGGCCGGTGGGGGAGCAGCCGCTTCGGGTTGTCGTCGACAGCGACGGCCGTACGCCGGCGACCGCGCAGGTGCTCGATGTGACCGGCCCCAGCTGGCTGGCCACCGGCGACGAGGTCGGCCGCGACGCCGACGGGCACGTCGACCTGGCCGCGCTGCTGAGCGCCTTGCACACCCGGGGCAGCCGGTACGTCCTGCTCGAGGGCGGGCCGACACTGGCCGGCGCCTTCGTGCGGGCCGGCCTGGTCGACCGCGTGGTCGCCTACCTGGCGCCGACCCTGCTCGGCGCCGGGACGCCGTCGTTGACCGGCACCGGCATCGGCACCCTTGCCGACGCGGTGCCGCTGGACCTGCTCGACAGCGGCCGCTGCGGGCCGGACCTGCGGGTCGTCGCCCGCCCACGACAGCCACGTCACATCCTCGGGGGTAGCTGATGTTCACCGGGATCGTCGAGGAGCTCGGCGTGGTGGCCGCGCTCACCGACCTGGGCGACAGCGTGCGGCTGTCCGTTCGCGGGCCGGTCGTCGTGACCGACGCGCGGCACGGCGAGTCGATCGCTGTCAACGGCGTGTGCCTCACGGTCGTGACGGCCGACGCCGACGGCTTCACCGCCGACGTGATGCGCGAGACCCTCGATCGAAGCTGCCTCGGCTCGCTGGAGGTCGGCGACCGGGTCAACCTCGAGCGGCCGGTTCGCCTCGACGGCCGCCTCGGCGGCCACCTGGTGCAGGGCCATGTCGACGGCACCGGGCGGATCGAGTCGCGCGACCGGTCGGAGCACTGGGACGTCGTGCGCGTCTCCCTCCCCGACGGGCTGGGGCGCTACGTCGTGCACAAGGGCTCCATCACGGTCGACGGGGTCTCGCTCACCGTGGCCGCGGTCGACGAGTCGTCGTTCGCCGTGAGCCTCATCCCGACGACGCTGGAGCTCACCACTCTCGGCCGCAAGCAGGTCGGGGACCCGGTGAACCTCGAGGTCGACGTCCTGGCGAAGTACGTCGAACGGCTGCTGCCGCCGACCGTCCGACCCCGCACACCCGCCGCCGATGCAGAGGACCCCTCATGAGCCTGATCAACGACGTCTACGAGGCGCACCTGACGATCGGGGGCCACGACATCACCTGGCGGGAGATCGTCGGCAACGCCTTCGGTCTCGCGTCCGCGGTCGGCGGCATGCGCCGCCAGGTCTGGGCCTGGCCGGTGGGCATCGTCGGCAACGTCCTGCTCTTCACCGTCTTCCTCTTCACGGCGACGCAGGGCGACCACGGCGGCAGTCCGCTCTACGGGCAAGCGGGCCGGCAGGTGTTCTTCGTGGTCATCTCGGTCTACGGCTGGTGGCGCTGGCAGCAGAACAGTCGCCGCGGCGGACGCGGCCCCGCGGTGGTGCCCCGCTGGGCGACCGCACACGAGCGAGCGACGTACCTGGGGGCGGCCGCCGTCGGGGTCGCTGTCTGCTACCTCGCGTTCCGCGCGATCGGCGCCGGCTTCCCGGCCGAGTGGTGGTTCTACCTCGCCGACGCGTGGATCTTCGTCGGCTCGATCCTCGCGACCTACGCGATGGCACGCGGCTGGGTTGACTTCTGGCTCTGCTGGATCGCGGTCGACCTGGTCGGTGTCCCCCTGCTGCTGCACTCCCGCTTCTACCCGTCGGCGGTCCTCTACGCCGTGTACGGCGGCTTCGTGGTCTGGGGATTCGTCACCTGGCTGCGGATCGCGCGGACCGAGGTCGAGCGGCTGGGCTCCACGGCGCCCAGCCCGGACGAGGTGCCGGCATGACCGGCCCGGCGGCCGGCGTCCGGCTGGACCCGATCGAGCGCGCGGTCGCCGACCTCGCGGCCGGCAAGGTCGTGGTGGTCGTCGACGACGAGGACCGCGAGAACGAGGGCGACTTCGTCGTCGCCGCGGCGAAGATCACCCCGGCGCTGATGGCCTTCATCGTCCGTCACAGCTCAGGGGTGGTGTGCGTGCCGATGGAGGGCGCCGAGCTGGACCGGCTACGGCTGCCCCCGATGACCGCCGTCAACGAGGACCGCAAGCGCACGGCCTACTCCGTGTCGGTGGACGCCCGCGACGGCATCGGCACCGGCATCTCGGCCGCGGACCGGGCTCGCACGGTCCGGGTGCTGGTCGACTCGGCCACCGAGCCGTTCGAGCTGACCCGGCCCGGGCACGTCTTCCCGCTGCGGGCCGTCGAGGGCGGCGTGCTGCGGCGGGTCGGACACACCGAGGCGGCAGTCGACCTGGCGCGGCTGGCGGGGCTCGCACCGGCCGGGGTGATCGCGGAGGTGGTGGAGGAAGACGGCTCGATGGCGCGGCTGCCGCGGCTGCGTGAGTTCGCCGACGAGCACGGGCTCGCGCTGGTGTCCATCGCCGACCTGGTCGCCTACCGCAGGCGCAACGAGGCTCTCGTCGAGCGGGTCGCCGAAGCCCGCCTCCCCACGCGGTACGGCGAGTTCCTCGCGCTCGGCTACCGGAGCACGGTCGACGGTGCCGAGCACGTCGCGCTGGTGCGGGGGGACCTTGGAACCGGGACGAACGTGCTGGTCCGGCTGCACTCCGAGTGCCTCACCGGCGACGTACTCGGCTCGCTGCGCTGCGACTGCGGCCCGCAGCTGGACGCCGCCCTGCGCACGGTCGCCGACGAGGGCCGCGGGGTCGTGGTCTACCTGCGTGGCCACGAGGGGCGTGGGATCGGGCTGCTGCACAAGCTGGCGGCGTACGGCCTGCAGGACGGCGGCCGCGACACGGTCGACGCGAACCTCGACCTCGGCCTGCCGGCGGACGCCCGCGACTTCAACGTCGGCGCGCAGGTGCTGGGCGACCTCGGTGTCTCGTCGGTGCGGTTGATCACCAACAACCCCGCCAAGGTCGCCGGGGTCGAGGAGCAGGGGATCACCGTCGTCGAGCAGGTGCCGCTGGCGACCCATCCCACGGCGGAGAACATCGGCTACCTGCGCACCAAGCGTGACCGGATGGGCCACGTGATCCCGGGTCTCGGGACTTCGGCGACCGACAGTGAGGGGATACGGACGTGAGCGGATCGGGTGCGCCGGACGTCGCGGCCGACGGCACCGGCCTGCGGGTCGCCGTCGTCGCCGCTCAGTGGCACCAGCGGGTGATGGACGGGCTGGTCGCGGGTGCGCTGCGCGGCCTCGAGGCGGCCCGTGTCGAGGAGCCGCTGCTGGTGCGGGTGCCGGGTTCGTTCGAGCTGCCGGTGGCCGCGGCCCGGCTGGCCCGCTCCGGGTTCGACGCGGTCGTGGCGCTGGGCGTGGTCGTGCGCGGCGGCACCCCGCACTTCGACTACGTGTGCCAGGCCGCCACGCTCGGGCTCACGCAGGTGTCGGTCGACACCGGCGTCCCGGTCGGCTTCGGCGTGCTCACGTGCGACGACGACGCGCAGGCCCTGGACCGCGCCGGGCTCGAGGGCTCGTCCGAGGACAAGGGGTTCGAGGCGGCGTTGGCTGCCGTCGCCTCGGCCGTCGCGCTGCGCGACGCGGTGGCGGGAACCGGCGGGTAGCTGTTCTGGTCGGGCCTCTACGGTGGCGGCATGGTCCCCGCGCGCTGCTCCCTGGTCACCCTCGGCGTCGAGGACGTCGCCCGCTCCACGGCGTTCTACCGGGCGCTCGGGTGGGAGACCGGCATAGAGATGGACGGGTTCACCGTGCTGCGGACGGCCGGGCCGCTCCTCGCCCTGTACCCGCTGATGGACATGTCCCGGGACGCCGGCGACGCCGTGCCGGCAACCCATGAGCGGCGGATCCACCTCGCGATCAACCTGGCCACGCCTGCGGAGGTCGACGGTGCGGTGGCCGAGTTCCTCGCGGCCGGCGCCGCCCTGCTGCGTGCACCGCAGGCCGCGGAGTGGGGCGGCTACACCTCGACAGTGGCGGACCCGGACGGGCACGCCTGGGAGATCGCCCACAACCCCGGCTGGCCGCTGGGCGACGACGGGCTGCCCCGGCTGCCGTGACCGGAGTGGCCGGACCGTGGCCGGACCGTGGACGTGCGCCGGCCGGCATTGCCCGCTCTGCGACCATGGGCGGGTGAAGACCTTCGACGCGCTGTTCGCCGAGCTCAGCGAGAAGGCGACGACCAGGCCCGGCGGATCGGGCACGGTCGCCGCGCTGGACGCCGGGGTGCACACGATCGGCAAGAAGGTCGTCGAGGAGGCCGCCGAGGTCTGGATGGCGGCCGAGCACGAGTCGCCGGAGCGGACCGCGGAGGAGATCTCCCAGCTGCTCTACCACCTGCAGGTGCTCATGCTGGCGCGCGGGCTCACGCTCGACGACGTCTACGCTCGACTCTGACCGTCCCGGACCGAGAGGCCCCCGCTGTGCTGCGCGTCGCCGTGCCCAACAAGGGCTCCCTGGCCGAGCCTTCCGCCGACATGCTGCGCGAGTCGGGGTACCGGCAGCGGTCGGACCCTCGCGAGCTCGTCCTGCTCGATGCAGGGAACGACACCGAGTTCTTCTTCCTCCGGCCGCGGGACATCGCCACCTACGTCGGCTCGGGCGAGCTCGACGTCGGCATCACCGGCCGCGACTTGCTGCTCGACAGCGGAGCGCCCGCTGAGGAGATCCTGCAGCTGGGCTTCGCCGAGTCCACCTTCCGGTTCGCCGCGAAGCCAGGCTCGGCCACGACGGTGGCCGACTTCGCCGGCAAGCGGGTCGCCACCTCCTACGGCGGGTTGCTGGCGACGTACTTCGCCGACCGCGGGGTGGACGCCGAGATCGTCCGGCTGGACGGCGCAGTCGAGACCGCGGTGCGGCTCGGGGTCGCCGACGTCATCGCCGACGTCGTGTCGACCGGCACGACGCTGCGGCAGGCCGGGCTCGAGGTGGTGGGGGAGCCGATCCTCGAGTCGGAGGCGGTGCTCGTGCGCCGGACCGGCGTCGCCGACTCGGCCGCCGTCGCCCAGCTGGCCCGCCGGATGCAGGGCGTCATCATCGCCCGCCGCTACGTCCTGATGGACTACGACATCCGCGCCGGGGGCGTGGAGGAAGCGGTCCGGCTGACGCCCGGCATCGAGTCGCCGACGGTCTCGCCGCTGCACGACCGGGGATGGGTCGCCGTGCGCGCGATGGTCCCGCGGGTGGAGACGAACAAGATCATGGACGAGCTCTGGGAGATCGGCGCCCGGGGCATCCTCGTCACCGACATCCACGCCTGCCGGCTGTGAGCCGCAGCGCCGAACCGGGGCGCACCGTGCTGCGCCCCGTCCGGGCCCGTGCGGTGGTCTACACGATCGCGGTCGCGGTGCTCGTCACGCTGGTGGCCCTGGCGATCGCGCTGCCCAGCGGCGGGCCGCACGCGTGGGGGATCGCTTCACGGCTCGGTGTCGTCGCCGTTGCTCTCGCCGTCGTCTTCGTCATGCACAGGCTCGCCGACGTACGTGTCGAGGCCTCCGACGCCGGGGTGCTCGTCGTCAACGTGATCGGACGACGGCGGCTGGAGTGGGCCGAGGTCGTCGGTGTGCGGCTGCTTCGGGACGACTCCTGGATGCTGCTCGACCTGGCCGACGGCCAGGCGCTGCCGGCCATGGGCGTGCAGAAGTCCGAAGGGGAACGGGCCCAGCGCCAGGCCCAGGAGTTCGCCCGGATGGTGACCGAGCACACCAGGGTCGCCGGACACGAGTGAGCGCCGGGGAGCCCGCCCGAGAACACGACGAACCTGGACATATGCGTGAGCCAGTCATATAAAGGACGGATGACTGTAGCCAACGGCACCTTCACGATCCAGGGCTGGGACGAGCAGACCTACGCAGAGCGCGGTCCCGGCAAGCTCACCCAGGCCAGTGTCCAGCAGGACCTGGCCGGCGACATCGAGGGCAGCTCCGAGGTCCGCTGGGTGATGGCATACACCGCTGACGCCGCCGCTGAGTTCGTCGGCATCCATGCGGTCACGGGCACCCTCGGCGGCAAGGACGGCTCGTTCGTCCTGCGCAGCGTCGGGACCTTCGACGGGGCGAAGGCCGTGGGTGAGCTCACCGTCGTCGAGGGCTCGGGTACCGGCGACCTCGCCGGCCTCACGGGCACCGGCAGCTTCACCGCGCCGATGGGCGACGAGGCGTCGATGACCCTCGACTACGAGCTCGGCTGACTCGGCCCATCACGCGCCCGCCACCCGGTATGGCAGCCGCACGCGCGCCCGGTCCCGACCCGGCCCGGGCGCCGAACGTCGTGGGAGCCCTGGCCCTCGCCCTGACCGACCGGATGGCCGGTGCCGTCGGCGAGGCTGCCGGCCAGGCCGAGTCGAGCGCGGCGGCCCTGTCCGCGCTGCACCACTTCCTGCGGGACCCGAGCATCGACCTGCTCCGGCAGGTCCTCGGCCTGACGCACTCCGGGACGGTGCGGCTGGTGGACCGGCTTGAGCGGGCCGGACTGGTCCGCCGTGCCCCCGGCACGGACGGGCGCACGACCGTGGTGCGGCTGACCCCCGCGGGGAGCCGGTCCGCCGCCAGGGTCAGCAGCGCTCGAACCGAGCTGCTGGCGTCGGCTCTCGACGTCCTGCCGCCCGGCGACCGGGAACGGCTGGCCGACCTCGCGGGCCGAGTCCTCGCGGGCCTGAAGCGCGGCGCCGGTGCCACCCGGTGGAGCTGTCGGCTCTGCGACACCGATGCCTGCGGTCGCCTCGAGGGCCGCTGCCCGGTCGCAGGCGAGTCACCGCCGACATTCTGACTTTCTCACTGCCGCTCCGTCGCGCCGGCGTCCGGACCGCCAGGCGCGCTGCGCTAGAGTTGGCGCGCTTCCGGCGGTCACCGCCGGGGTTCCGGGCTGTAGCGCAGCTTGGTAGCGCACCTGACTGGGGGTCAGGGGGTCGCAGGTTCAAATCCTGTCAGCCCGACCGTGTGATGTCTCAGGACATCGGCAACAGCCGGACCTGCAACTGGGGTCCGGCTGTTGTTCATTTGCGGGTGGGTCCTTTGGGCGCGCCGGTGGGCTGGTAGTCGGTGTGGGGGTTGAGGAGCAGCTCTCGTAGGAGTTCTCCGGTGATGGCGTTGACGACGCGGATCTGAAGGTCTTGGACGAGCAGGATGACGCAGGTTCCCTCGTAGGTTCGCCCGATCCCGATGTGGTGCAGGCGGCCGTTGTGCCGCAGGGTGACCGATCCTGCTTTGTCGACGCGGTCGTGTCGGACACGGTCGTGAGTCCTGGGGTCGGTGACCTCGCCGGGGACGTCCTTGGTGGTGGTCCAGGTGCCAGGCGATGGTGTCGGGGCCGTTGTCCAGGCCGGACTCGGCAAGCACTTTCGGAGCCGCACGATGAGGTCGATCAGGGCCGGGTCCAGGGCGGTCGGCGAGGTCTCAGGTCGCCGGGACCGCGGCTCGAGTGCTGCGTCTCCTTCGGCCTCGTAGCGGGCTTTGAGCTTGTAGACCCAGGCCCGGTGGAGCCCGTACCGGGCGGCGACCTCAGCGCGGCTCTGGTGGTCGACGACTAGGGCGGTGATGACCAGGCGGGCCTTCGAGGTGGGCTGCGGCATGTCCGAACATCGGGCCGGGCCGGGTTGTCGCCGATGACCTGCGACAGGTGTCGCCTATGTCTTGAGACATCTGTCGCCGATGTCTTGAACCAGCACACTGTCAGCCCGAGCGTGTGGTGTCTCGGGACATCGAGGACACCCGAACCTACGGAGACGTGGGTTCGGGTGTTTTTCATGTCGGGTCTGTGGCTGGTAGTCGCGGTCGGGATTGATGGTGCGCTGGCGGAGGAGCTCGCCGGTGATGGCGTCGACGATGCGGATGTCGAGGTCCTGATGAGCAGGATGACGTGGCCAGGCGCCCTCGGGTCGCTCCCCAACTTGGTGCGTCGGTGACGCCAGGGTGGGCGCCACCGCGGAGTGAGTGGAGGGACGCTGCTGGAGTGTCTCGGCCGCCGGCCCATCGATCCGAGAGCTGCGGTCCTCCCTACGTCCCGTGGATCGCACTGCGCCGGGCGCCGGTCGCCGGTTCAGTCGCGCCAGAACAGGTGGTGGACCACGCCGTTCGAGCTGGGTACGACGTCACAGTGATACCGGTCGAGGAGCTCGTCGGGCGAGTCCCACAGCCGGGATCCGGCGCCGAGCTCCCCGGGTGCGACCGCGACGTGCAGCGTGTCGATGAGTTC
This sequence comes from Actinomycetes bacterium, assembly GCA_038246545.1. GTDB lineage: Bacteria > Actinomycetota > Actinomycetes > JACCUZ01 > JACCUZ01 > JBBRVW01. The sequence continues at coordinate 121,315 of JBBRVW010000003.1, forward strand.
GGCCTCCAAGAACTGTCGCACGGTGTTGGCGCCACCCCCGAGACGGACGTCTTTGCCGTCAGCGGCCTCGAGGGCGAGCTTCAGCACTGTCGCGGGGTCGCCGCTCACGAAGTGGAAGGTCGTGTCGGACAGTGCGAAGGACGGTCGCTCGTGGTTGGTCATGACGAAGACCGGGGTGTGGAACGGCGGTTCCTGCCCCCACCATCCCTGCCACTCGTCGTCGGCCCACGGGCCACGCTGGAAGCCGAACTTGTTGCGTCCCATGATCTCGGCGCCGATGTTGCGGTGGAAGTCGCGGACCAGGTAGTCGTCTAGTCCGCGGCTGCCGCCGGGGTCCGTCCGGTGGGGCCAGCTCGCCGTGGCCCCGGCCCAGCTGAAGAGGGCCGCTGGGTCAGCATGGCCGAAGGGACGCGCGAAGCTCTGGCCCTCCCCGGCGGCGTACCCGTCTCTGGACACGATGAAGTTGTGGACCCTGACCATCTGCGTCACTGCTGCTCCTCATGAAGTAGCGGTCGTTGACACGTTGGACCGCCCAGCCGTGCCGAACTCATCGGGCTGGCCCCACACGCCAGCCGTTCGCTCCTTGTCTGCCCAGACATCCATCGGACGTACCCGGATCGCCGCGGATGGGAGCGGTCGGACGGCGCCGCCTGGTCGCGTCGGGACGGCGCACAAGTCCGCGCTACGTCGTGTGGTCGACGCTCGGCGAGGTCGTGAACCTGTTCGGCTGACGGGCTCCAGCAGGGCGTGCCTACGATCGCCGGGTGGACATGACTGCGACGCCGCTGGCAGCCGCGGCCGGTGCCGTCGTGCTGGCCGGTGGCCGGTCGTCGCGGATGGGCCGGCCCAAGGCTGACCTCGAGTGGCACGGCAGCACGCTGCTGCGACGCACCTGCGGCGTGCTCGCGCGTGCCGGGCTCGCACCGGTGGTGGTCGTGCGGGCGCCCGGGCAGTCACTTCCCGACCTGCCCCCGAGCGTCGAGGTCGTCGACGACCACCGGGAGGGTCTCGGGCCGCTCCAGGGGATCGCTGTCGGCCTGGCTGCGCTGGAACAACGGGTCGGCGTGGCCTACGTGAGCTCCACCGACCTGCCGTTCCTGCACCCGGCGTTCGTCCGGCGGGTCGTCGCGCCGCTGCTGGCCGAGCCGGCGCTGGAGGTCGTGCTGCCGATCGCGCGCGGCTACCCGCAGCCGCTCGCCGCGGCGTACCGCACGCGTCTGGCCGGCCGCGTTGCGGACCTGGTCGCAGCGGACCGGCTCCGGCCGGCGTTCGTCTTCGAGCAGTCCGAGGTGCTGCGGCTCGACGACGAGGCCCTGCTCACCGACCCGGAGCTGTGCGCCGCCGACCCCACCCTGGAGTCCGTGGTCAACGTGAACGAACCGGCTGACTACGACGCCGCCCGGTCGCGTCCGGGGCCAGGCGTGGTCGTCGAGTGCTTCGGTGTGCTCGCCAGCCGCAGTGGCCGCGGAGCGCGCACCGTGGCCGCCGCGACCGTGGGCGAGGCCGCCCGGGCGGTCGACCTCGTCCTCGACAGGCACGTGCTGGCCGCGGTGAACGGCGACCAGACCGGCCGCGACCCGCACCTGCCGCTGTACGCGGGCGACACCGTCGCGTTCCTGTCGGCGGACGCCGGTGGCTGAGACCCCGGTCCCCGCGAAGGCGGCCGCCCCGAAGTCCGCCCCGGCTGCGGTGCCGGGTGGCTACTTCGGCCGCGTCCTGGTCGTCGACGTGTCCGACGGCAGCAGCCGCACCGTAGCGATGCCCGAGCGGGTCCTGCGGGAGCACCTCGGCGGCGCCGGCCTCGGCGTCCGCCTGCTGCTCGACCTGGCGCCGGCAGGTGTCGGCCCGCTCGCGCCCGAGGCGGTGCTCGCCTTCGTGTTCAGCCCGCTGGTGGGTACCCCGCTGACGACCAGCGCCAAGTTCGCGGTGGTCGCCAAGTCGCCGCTCACCGGGCTGCTCACCGACGCGCTCGCCTCCAGCCACTTCGCCATCGCCGGCAAGCTCACCGGTCACGACGCCATCGCGGTCGTGGGCCGCGCCGCGCAGCCCAGCGTCGTGATCGTCGACGGTGACCACGTGCGGCTCGAACCGGCGGTCGACGTCGTGGGGATGTCGGCCGCGCGTACCGAAGAGGTGCTGCGCGAGCGGCTCGGGCGCGCTTTCAAGGTCGCGGCCATCGGCCCGGCGGGGGAGCGGCTGATCCGGTACGCCACCCTCTCGCACGACGGCCGGCACGCGGGCAGGGGCGGGCTCGGCGCGGTGCTGGGGTCCAAGAACGTGAAGGCGGTCGCCGTACGTGCCCGGACGAAGGTCGCCCCGGCCGACCCGGCCGGCGTGCTGGCCGCCGCCAAGGACCTGCGCACCCGGTCGTTCGGTACCGCCACGGCGAAGTACCGCGAGCTCGGGACGCTGGCCAACCTGCTCGCCTTCAACGCGCTCTCCATGCTGCCGACCCGCAACTTCCAGCAGGCGACCTTCGACGGTGCCCCGGCTCTCGCGGCCGAGGAGCTGGCCGACCTGCGTGGTCAGGCGAAGAACAGCTGCGCCTCCTGCACGATCGGCTGCGAGCACATCTACCAGCTCTCACCGGGCCGCGGCGGCCGCACGATGCGGGTCGAGTACGAGAACGTCTTCGCGCTCGGTCCGCTGTGCGGCGTCTCGGACGCCGACGACGTGCTCGAGGCCAGCGCCCGCTGCGACGACCTCGGGATCGACACCATCTCTGCCGGCGGCACCATCGCGTGGGCGATGGAGTGCGCCGAGCGCGGCCTGCTCGACGCGCCCTGGCTGCGGTTCGGCGACGGCCCCGCACTGCTCCGCGCGCTGGACGAGATCGGGACCGGCACCGGTGTAGGCCCCCTGCTGGCGATGGGTTCGCGTGCTGCCGCCGAGCACCTGGGGCGGGGGTCCGACCAGTTCGCGGTGCACGTCAAGGGCCTCGAGCTGCCCGGCTACGAGCCGCGGACCCTGCACGCGATGGCGCTGGGTCTGGCAGTGAACGCCCGCGGCGCCGACCACAACCGGTCCGGTGCCTACGAGGCCGACCTGGGCGGAGACCTCGACCGGCTCGACGGTGGTGCGCCGCACGTAGCCGCGGCCGTCGAGACCGAGGACCGCGCAGCTGTCATCGACTCGATGATCCTGTGCAAGTTCCTGCGCGGCGTCTTCGTCGACGAGGACGACCCCGACGCTCCGTGGGGCGAGTGGGCGCACCTGCTCTCTCTCGTCACCGGCTGGGACCTGGACGCCGACGAGCTGCGGAGCACGGCGCGCCGGATCGTGCTCGTCAAGCGGGAGTACAACCTGCGCGAGGGCTGGCAGCCCGAGGACGACTGGCTGCCACCACGGCTGCTCGCCGACCCGATCGAGCTGCCGTCGGGCCGCACCGCCCGGCTCACCCCCGAGCGGCTGCGCGCAATGGTCGACGGCTACTGGGCCGCACGGGGTCTCGACGCACACGGCAGGCCGCGCGCAGTGGACAGCCCGACCGGCGACCGGCGAGGGTGACCCGGTGACCGCGACCGCCGATGCGTCCCTGCCCACCCGGACGGTCGACGTCACCATCGACGGGCGACCGTTGACGGTGCCGGTGGGCACCACCATCTGGACCGCGGCGCGCGACGCGGGCATCGACATCCCGGTGCTCTGCCACGACGAGCGGATGGACCCGGTCGGGGTCTGCCGCTTGTGTGTCGTCGAGGTCGGCGGTCGCGCCTACGCCGCCTCGTGCGTCCGCCCCTGCGAGGACGGCATGGAGGTGACGACCACGTCCGACGAGATCGAACGGAGCCGCGCGACCCTGACCGAGCTGCTGGTCGCCGACCAGCCGGCTCCTGAAGCCGATCCCAAGCAGACGACCACCGGCGACAACCTGCTTCTCGGGCTCGCGGCGCGGTACGACGTCGCGGCCGGCGACCTGCCGCGCGGCGGCGGCCGCGGCACCGACACGTCCAACCCGGTCATCGCCGTTGACCACGACGCCTGCATCCTCTGCGACCGCTGCGTGCGCGCCTGCGACGACTTGCAGGGCAACGACGTCATCGGCCGCTCCGGCAAGGGCTACGCGACGCGGATCTCGTTCGACCTGGACGACCCGATGGGCGCCTCGTCCTGCGTCACCTGCGGTGAGTGCGTCGCCTCGTGCCCCACCGGCGCGCTCACCAACAAGCCGATCCGCGAGATCCCGATCCGGCCGCGCGCCGAGCTCGATGCCGTCGACAGCGTGTGCCCGTACTGCGGGGTCGGCTGCGCCCTCACCTACTACGTCGATCGCGAGCGCGGCGCGATCGCCTTCGCCGACGGTCGCGACCAACCGGGCTCGCAGGGCCGACTGTGCGTCAAGGGCCGCTACGGCTGGGACTACGCAGCGTCGCCCCAGCGGCTCACGGTGCCCCTGATCCGTCGCGACGAGTCGTACCCCAAAGGCCCGCTCTCGGCCGACGTCCGCGGCGACGCCCGATCGACCGACGGACAGCAGGGCGAGGGGCGCAAGCGACGCAGGCCCGGCGGGCTGGTGCCCTACGAGGAGGTGCTGCCGCACTTCCGCGAGGCGACCTGGGACGAAGCGCTCGACCTGGTGGCCCGGCGGCTGCGCGAGGTGCACGCCGAGCGCGGGCCTGACGGCATCGCCGGGTTCGGCTCGGCCAAGTGCAGCAACGAGGAGGCCTACCTCTTCCAGAAGCTCGTGCGCACCGCGTTCACCTCCAACAACGTCGACCACTGCACCCGGCTGTGCCACGCCAGCAGCGTCGCGGCGCTCTTCGAGGGCATCGGCTCGGGCGCGGTGTCGACGACGTACGGCGACGTCGCCAACGCGGAGGTGGCGCTCATCACCGGCAGCAACGCCACCGCCAACCACCCGGTGGCGTCCTCGTTCTTCAAGCAGGCCCGCCGCAACGGGACGACGCTGATCTACGTCGACCCGCGGGCCGACAAGCTGGCCGACCACGCAGACCTCTACTGCCAGCTCAAGCCCGGCACCGACGTCGCGTTCTACAACTCGGTCATGCACGAGATCATCGCGACCGGGCTGGTCGACGAGCAGTACGTCGCCGGCCGCACCAGCGGTTACGACGCGCTGGCTCGCACCGTGGCCGACTACCCGCCCGAGCGGGGCGAGCAGATCACGGGCGTGCCGGCCGGGCTGATCCGCACCGTCGCCAAGGTCTGGGGCGAGGCCGCCGCCGGCATCATCTTCTGGGGCATGGGCATCTCGCAGCACACCACCGGCACCGACAACGCGCGCTGCCTCATCGCGCTGTGCGCCATCACCGGCAACGTCGGCAAGCCCGGTGCCGGCCTGCACCCGCTGCGCGGCCAGAACAACGTGCAGGGCGCGTCGGACTCCGGCCTGATCCCGATGTTCTTCCCCGACTACCAGTCGGCCGACGACGCCGAGGTGGTCGGGCGCTTCGAGCAGGCGTGGGGGTCGCGCCTGCCGTCGAAGCGCGGGCTCACCGTCACCGAGATCGTGCACTCGATCCTCGACGGCTCGCCGTCGGGCGGGCCCGGGGTCGGCGCCATGTACATGATGGGCGAGAACCCGTTCATGTCCGACCCCGATACCAACATGGTGCGCACGGCCCTGTCCGCGCTGGACTTCCTCGTGGTGCAGGACATCTTCGTCACCGAGACAGCCGAGTTCGCCGACGTGATCCTGCCGGCCACGTCGTACCTGGAGAAGGACGGCACCTACACCAACACCGACCGCCGGGTGCAGTGCGGCCGCAAGGCGCTCGACCCGCCGGGCGACGCCCGTGAGGACTGGTGGATCACCCAGGAGATCGCCCGCCGGGTCGGGCTGGACTGGGCCTACGAGTCGCCACGTGAGGTCTTCGACGAGATGGTCGGCCTGATGCCGAGCTACCGGAACCTCGACTGGGACGTGCTCGGCAGCACAGGGAAGCTCTACCCCAACGACGACCCGGCGCACTCGGACGGCACCGTGGTCATGTTCGACGAGCGGTTCAACACCGGCGACGGGCTGGCGCACCTGGTCGCCGCCGAGTGGCTGCCGGCCAAGGAGCTGCCCGACGACGACTACCCGTTCGTCCTCAACACCGGCCGGCTGCTGGAGCACTGGCACACCGGGTCGATGACCCGGCGGTCGTTCGCCCTGGACACCATCGCCCCGCGGGCCGAGGTCTACGTGCATCCCGACGACGCCCGCGACCTCGGGCTCGTCGACGGGGGCATGGCGCGGGTGTCCTCGCGGCGCGGCGAGATCGAGCTGCACGTGCGGGTGTCGACCCGCGAGGCCCGGGGCAACGTCTTCATCCCGTTCCACTTCCGCGAGGCCGCGGCCAACCTGCTGACCATCAACGAGATCGACCCGGTCGGCAAGATCCCCGAGTTCAAGTTCTGTGCTGTCCGGCTGGTACCTCGCGACAACCCGTCGCCGACGGGAGCATCGGCGTGACCGACGGGCGGCGGGTGCCTGGCGCCGAGGCGCGCAACGGACGCTTCCCCGGACCGAGCCTGGTCCCGGCGCTGCACGCGATCCAGGACCGACATGGCTGGCTGCCGCGTGAGGAGCTCGTCGCGCTGTCCCAGGACACCCACCGGCCGCTGTACGAGATCCAGGGGCTGGTGTCGTTCTACCCGCACTTCCGCACCGAGCCGCCGCCACGGGTGTCACTGCACGTGTGCCACGACCTCACCTGCTGGCTGCGCGGCGGCGACGAGCAGATCGCCACACTGCGCGCGCGGTATGGCGACGACGCCGACGTCGAGCTGCGCGAGGTGTCCTGCCTCGGCCGCTGCGACACCGCACCGGCGGCAGCGGTCGACGAGCAGCCTGTGCAGACCGGCGTCGCGGAGTCCCTGGTCGAGTCGGCTCGCGCAGGGCAGCCTCAGGAGCAAAGCCGCGACGCATCCCCGCGGCGTTGGCCCAACGACCCCTATGGCGAGGGCGACGAGCGCTACCAGGTGCTGCGCGGCCTGCTGGCGGGCGTCGTCACGCCAGACGACCTGGTCGAGACGCTCACCAGGTCCGGGCTGCGCGGCATGGGTGGCGCCGGCTTCCCCACCGGCAAGAAGTGGGCGCTGGTCGCCGGCCAGGAGGCCGGGCCGCGCTACGTCGTGTGCAACGCCGACGAGTCCGAGCCCGGCACCTTCAAGGACCGCCAGATCCTCGCCGATCAGCCGCACCTCGTCCTCGAGGGGCTGCTCCTGGGCATGGTCGTCGTCGGCGCCGAGGAGGGGTGGGTATTCAGCCGGCACGAGTACGGCCCGGAGGCCGACGTGCTGCGCGCCGAGCTCGCCAGGCTGCGCGCCGAGGGGCTGCTCGGCGACGACGTCCTCGGGAGCGGGCGGCGGCTGTCGGTCGAGGTGTTCGTGTCGCCGGGCGGCTACATCCTCGGTGAGGAGTCCGCGCTGCTCGAGTGCATGGAGGGGCACCGGGGCGAGCCCCGGAACAAGCCGCCGTTCCCCGGTGTCCACGGCCTCTGGGGCCGGCCGACCCTCATCAACTCGGTCGAGACCTTCGCCGACGTGCCGGTGATCGCCACTCGCGGTGCACGCTGGTGGAAGGACCAGGGACACGGCGACAGCGACGGGCTGAAGTTCTTCGCGGTCTCCGGCCACGTGGAGCGGCCCGGTGTCTACTGCGTCCCCATGGGCACCACGGTGCGCGCCCTGCTCGACCTCGCAGGCGGGGTGTCCGACGGCCGGGACCTCGGGGCCGTGCAACCGGGCGGCGCGTCGTCGAACTTCCTCGGGCCGGACGGGCTCGACGCGCGGCTCGACTTCGACGCCCTGGCCGAGGCGGGCAGCATGCTCGGCTCGGGCGCGCTGGTGGTGATGGCCGACGGCACCGACCTGCTCGCCGCGGCGACCAACACGCTGCGGTTCTTCCGGGACGAGTCGTGCGGCAAGTGCGTGCCGTGCCGGGTCGGCTCCACGAAGGCGCACACCCTGCTCACGACGGCGATGGCCGGTGCGGGTCTCGACGACGCCGGCCGCGACCAGGTGCTCGAGCTCGAGCGCACCCTGCGCAAGACCTCCATCTGCGGCCTCGGGCAGGTCGCGCTGGGTCCGGTCGCCAGCGTGCTCGGCCTCCGGCGTGGCGGCACAGCCGCGCGACCGCAGCCACGGGACTGACCCGTGCCGCCGACCCCGCGCAGCCACGGACGCGAGTTCTTCACCACCGTGACCGTCGGCGCCGCGCTCGGCCTACTGGCCGACCTCGCACCCACCGACGCCGAGAGCGTCCCGCTCGACGCGGCGCTCGGCCGCACCCCGGCCCGGCCGGTCATCGCGAGCCGTCCGCTGCCCGGCTTCGCGCGCTCGACGGTCGACGGCTTCGCAGTCCGGGCGGCTGACACGTTCGGGGTGTCCGACGCGCTGCCCGGCTACCTCGACCTGCTCGGCTCGGTCGCGATGGGCCGGCCCGCCGAGGTGGCCGTCCGCGCGGGGGGAGCGGTCGCCGTGCCCACCGGCGGCGTGCTGCCGGACGGCGCCGACGCGGTCGTGATGGTCGAGCACACCCAGGAGACGATGCCGGGCTCCGTCGAGGTGACCCGACCGGTGGCGCCCGGCGACGGCACGGTGCGGGCCGACGAGGACGTCGCGCCCGGTGCCGGGCTCGTGCCGGCCGGGCGGCCGCTGCGCGCGCAGGACCTCGGCCTGCTCGCGGCTGCCGGGATCGTGACCGTCGACGTCAGATGCCGGCCCCGCGTCGGGATCCTCTCGACCGGCGACGAGGTGGTGCCGCCGGCCGCCGGCGACCTGGTGCCCGGCCAGGTCCGCGACGCCACGTCGTCCGCGCTCGCGGGGATGGTCCGGGACGCCGGCGGCGACCCGGTGCCGCTGGGCATCGTCGGGGACGACGCCACGGCGCTCGAGTCGGTGCTGCGGGACGGGCTGGCCCGGTGCGACCTCGTCGTGGTCTCGGCCGGGTCGTCGGTCGGCGCCCGTGACGAGACCGCCGGGGTCGTCGCACGGCTGGGCCAGCCGGGCATCCTCTGCCACGGCCTGGCGATCCGGCCGGGGAAGCCGACGCTGCTCGCCGACTGCGGGGGAGTGCCCGTGGTGGGCCTGCCAGGCAACCCGCTGTCGGCGCTGGTCGTGTTCCGGCTGGTCGGGGTCCCGCTCGTGCGCCGGCTGGCCGGCACCACCACGCCGGCACCCGAGCCGGTGGTGCGCGCCCGGCTCGGCCGGCAGGTGCCGTCGCAGACCGGACGGCTCGACGTCGTGCAGGTGCGGGTGGTGGCGGGCGAGGGCGGTCCGGTGGCGCAGCCGCTGTTCGGCGCCTCGGCCCTGCTCTCGGTGCTCACGGCCGCCGACGGCTGGCTGGCCGTGCCCGAGGACGCCACCGGCCTGCCGGCCGGGGCCGATGTCGACGTCACCCTGTACCGGTGAGGGTCCTGCCGCCGGTCGTGGGGCGATGAGCGAGAGCCCGTTCGTCCACGACGTGCCGGCCGCCCAGGCCACGGCGGCCTGGGCCCGCGCCTGCGCCGACGCCGGCTGCCCGGCGCGGGTCGACCCGGTGACGGTGCCGGTCGCCGACGCGCTCGGCCGGGTCACCGCCGCGCCGGTCTGGGCGCGCCGGTCGTCCCCGGACTTCGACGCCGCCGCGATGGACGGCATCGCGGTGACCGCCCGGGACACCTACGGCGCCAGCGAGAGCACCCCGTTGATCCTCGATGCGGGGCAGTTCGAGGTGATCGACACCGGCGACCCGGTGCCTGAAGGCCGCGACGCGGTCGTGATGCGCGAGCACGTTCACCGCACGCATGACGGGGCGGAGCTGCGCGCCGCGGTCGCGCCGTGGACGCACGTCCGGCACGTCGGCGAGGACGTCGCCGCCACTGAGCTGCTGCTGCCGGCCGGCCACCGGATGCGGCCCTACGACCTGGCCGCGGCCGCGGCCGCAGGTGTTCCCGAGCTCGTCGTACGCCGGGCGCCGCGGGTCACGGTGATCCCCACCGGGGACGAGATCCGGTCTGTCGGGGAGCCGCTCGGCCCGGGCGAGATCCTGGACACCAACTCGTTGATGATCGCCGCGCAGGCGCGTGTGCTGGGTGCCGAGGTGACGGTGACAGCGGTAGTCCCGGACCAGCGGCCGCTGATCGCGACCGCCGTGCACGCCGCCGCCGCCTCGAGCGACCTGGTGGTCGTCCTGGCTGGGTCGAGCGCCGGCCGGGACGACTGGACAGCGCGCGTCGTAGCCGACGAGGGCGTGCTCGCGGTGCACGGCGTCGCGGTGCGCCCCGGTCATCCCGTGGTGCTCGGCGTCGTCGACGTGACCCCGGTGCTCGGCGCCCCCGGATTCCCGGTGTCCGCCGCGCTCACGTTCGACATCTTCGCCGCGCCGCTGCTCGCCGGGCTGGAGGGCGCGGCCCCGGTCCGGCGGCCGACCACGACAGCCCGGCTGGCTCGCAAGCTCGCCTCGCAGGCCGGGGCGGACGACTGGGTGCGGGTGCGGCTCGGCCTGGTCGGCGGCCAGGTCGTCGCGACCCCGCTGCCGCGCGGCGCCGGGGTCCTGACCTCCCTGGTGCGCGCCGACGGGCTGCTGGTCGTCCCGGCCGGCCTGGAGGGTCACCACGCCGGCGAGGACGTGGAGGTCGAGCTGCTGCGCGGACTCGACGACGTGGCGCGCAGCATCGTGGCGATCGGGTCGCACGACCTCGTGCTGGACCTGGCCGCCTCGGCGCTGCGCGAGCGTGACCCGGGTCTGACGCTCGTGTCGTCCAACGTCGGCTCGCTCGGCGGGCTCGCAGCGGTGCGCGACGGGCTCTGCCACGTCGCCGGCTCGCACCTGCTCGACCCCGCGACCGGCGACTACACGCTGCCGTACCTCGACCGCGTCCTCGGACCCGGAGCCGGGGCCGTCGTGCGCCTGGTGCACCGCCAGCAGGGCCTGCTCGTCGCGCCGGGCAACTCGCGCGGTCTCTCGGGCGTCGCCGACCTCACGGGGGCGGGGGTCCGGTACGTCAACCGGCAGCGCGGCGCCGGCACCCGGGTGCTGCTCGACCACGAGCTGGCCCGGCTCGGGGTGGACCCGGCCGACGTCGACGGCTACGGGCGCGAGGAGAGCACCCACCTCGCCGTGGCCGCTGCCGTGGCCTCCGGGCGCGCCGACGCCGGCCTCGGCATCCGCGCCGCCGCCACGGCGTTCGGGCTGGACTTCGTGCCGGTGGCCGAGGAGCCCTACGACCTGGTCACGACACCGGAGGTCCTCGGCAGCGGCGTGCTCGACCCGCTGCTCGCACTCATGGACGACCCGGCCTTCCGGGCATCGGTCGAGGCGCTCGGTGGCTACTCGACGCGCGAGACCGGCGCGCGGATCCGCTAGCCCCCACCGCCGCCCACGATCCTTCCCCAGACGGTCCGGCGGGGTAGGACAGTCGGCATGACGCTCCCGTTCCCGGCACCGACCGAGCAGGCCGACGACCGGACCGCGGTCCTGGTGCGCTACCTCGACTACTTCCGCGGCGTGCTCCTCGACAAGGTCGCCGGCCTGACCGGCGACCAGCTGCGGGCCAGCGACCTGCCCTCGGGATGGTCGCCGCTCGAGCTCGTCAAGCACCTCACCTTCGTCGAGATGCGCTGGCTCGAGTGGGGTTTCGAGGGGACGTCCGTCGACGAGCCCTGGGGTGACCAGGACCAGGCCGGCCGGTGGCTGGTCGGGGCCGACGAGTCGCCCGCGGACGTGCTGGACGCGCTACGCGAGCGCGGCCGGGTCACCGCAGCGATCGCCCGCCGGCACCGGCTCGAGGATGTCGGCGCGCCGGGGGAGCGGTGGGAGGGCGCCGACCCCGCCACGCTGGAGCGCTGCCTGCTGCACCTGCTCCAGGAGCACGCCCGGCATCTGGGCCACCTCGACGTCGTCCGCGAGCTGCTCGACGGCCGCACCGGCGAGTCCTGACCAAAGGGCTGCCCCCCACCGTCCCGGGGTGGCGCACCGGCGGTCACCTGGTGGCCGTCCGGTCGTCACCGGGCGCGACTAGGGTCGAAGGCCGCGGGCCGGGTACGCCGGTCCGCGCCGAGAGAGGACCTGTGTGCCGGCTGCCGTGACACCGAGCGACCGGGTGCTGACCCTGCCCAACGCGCTCAGCGTCCTGCGCCTCGTCGGCGTCCCGTTCTTCTTCTGGCTGGTGCTGTCCGAGCACGACGGTCCCGCCGTGCTGGTGCTCATGGTCAGCGGTGTCACCGACTACCTCGACGGCAAGATCGCCCGCGCCTGGGGGCAGACCAGCCGGCTGGGCACCCTGCTCGACCCGGCCGCCGACCGGCTCTACATCCTCGCGACTCTGATCGGACTGACGATCCGCGACGTGGTGCCGCTCTGGCTGACCCTGGTGCTCGTCGGGCGCGACGTCCTGCTGGCCACGACACTGCCGCTGCTCAAGCGGCGCGGGTACGGCCCGCTCCCGGTGCACTACCTGGGCAAGGCGGCGACGTTCAACCTGCTGTCCGGCTTCCCTCTCATCCTGCTCGGCGAGTGGACCAACACGCTCGGGGACGTCGCCCACGCCTTCGGCTGGGCGTTCGCGATCTGGGGTACGGCCCTGTACTGGTGGGCAGGGGTCCTGTACCTGGTGCAGGTACGCGACCTGCTGCGCGACGAGCCGGAGGGGGTCCCAGCGTGAGCGTGCGAGCCCCTGGCGGGAGGTGGTCCGGGTGAAGGCGGTCGTGATGGCGGGCGGCGAGGGCACCCGGCTGCGCCCGATGACGGTGAGCATGCCCAAGCCGCTGCTGCCGATCGTCAACAAGCCGATCATGGAGCACGTCCTGCGGCTGCTCGCCCGGCACGGCTTCACCGAGACCGTGGTCACGGTGCAGTTCCTCGCCAGCCTGGTGCGCAACTACTTCGGCGACGGCGAAGAGCTCGGCATGACGTTGCACTACGCCACCGAGGAGACCCCGCTCGGCACCGCAGGCAGCGTGAAGAACGCCGAGGACCTGCTGCGCGACGACACCTTCCTCGTGATCTCCGGTGACGCGCTGACAGACTTCGACCTCACCGACCTGGTGACCTTCCACCGGGAGAAGGGCGCGCTCGTCACCGTCTGCCTCACCCGGGTGCCCGACCCGCTGGAGTTCGGCATCACGATTCTCGACGACGACAACCGGGTGCAGCGGTTCCTCGAGAAGCCGACATGGGGGCAGGTCTTCTCGGACACCGTCAACACCGGCATCTACGTGATGGAGCCCGAGGTTCTCGACCACGTCGCCGAGGGCGAGCAGGTCGACTGGTCGGGAGACGTCTTCCCGCAGCTGCTGGCGGCCGGCCTGCCGGTCTACGGCTACGTCGCAGAGGGCTACTGGGAGGACGTCGGCACCCAGGAGTCCTACGTCAGGGCCCAGGCCGACGTGCTCACCGGACAGGTCGACGTCGACCTCGACGCGTTCGAGGTGAGCAGCGGCGTCTGGGTCGCCGAGGGAGCTGACGTGCACCCCGAGGCCGTCCTCAAGGGCCCGCTCTACGTCGGCGACTACGCCAAGGTCGAGGCCGGGGCCGAGCTGCGCGAGTTCACGGTCATCGGCAGCAACGTCATCGTGAAGACCGGCGCCTTCCTGCACCGTGCCGTGGTGCACGACAACGTCTTCATCGGCCCGCAGACCAACCTGCGAGCCTGCGTCATCGGCAAGAACACCGACGTCATGCGCGGTGCGCGCCTCGAGGAGGGCGTCGTCGTCGGCGACGAGTGCGTCATCGGCGAGGAGGCCATCGTCTCCGCCGGCGTCCGCATCTACCCGTACAAGAGTGTCGAGGCTGGAGCGGTCGTCAGCTCCGACATGGTCTTCGAGTCCCGCGGCCAGCGACGGCTGTTCGGGCCGCGCGGGGTCAGCGGCATCGTCAACGTCGAGATCACGCCGGAGCTCGCCGTCCGGCTGGCCAGTGCCTGGGCGAGCACGCTGAAGAAGGGCTCGACCGTCACGATCTCGCGCGACGTGTCCCGGGCTGCCCGCGCGCTCAAGCGGGCGGTGACCGGGGCCCTCACGTTCAGCGCCATGAACGTCGTGGACCTCGAGGTGGTCCCGGTGCCGGTCGCCCGCCTGGCCACCTCGGAGGGCAGTGCCGGCGGCATGGTCATCCGCACCTCGCCCGGTCAGCCCGAGTCGGTCGACATCATGTTCCTCGGGCGGCACGGGGCCGACCTCTCGCACGCCGGTCAGCGGCGGCTCGAGCGCACGTTCTCGCGGGCCGAGTTCCGCCGGGCGTTCCCCGGCGAGATCGGCGACCTGTCGTTCCCGCCGCGCGTCATGGAGGCCTACGCCCTCGAGCTGCTGCGCCGGGTCGACATCAAGGGGCTGGGCGAGAGCGACCTCAAGGTCGTCGTCGACACCGGTGGCGGCACGGCCTCGCTCGTGCTCCCCACTCTGCTCGGTCGGCTCGGGCTCGACGTGCTCACCGTCAACAACGGCCTGGACGAGGCGTCGCCCACCGAGACCCCGGCCGAGCGCGGGGAGGCCATGCTGCGGCTGGGCCGGCTGGTCGCCTCCAGCAAGGCCGACTTCGGCGTGCACTTCGACCCGGTCGGCGAGCGCATCTCGCTGGTCGACGAGAGGGGCGCGCCGATCGACGACGAGCGTGCGCTCCTCGTGGTGCTCGACCTGGTGGCGGCCGAGTCGGTCGGCGGCACGGTCGCCCTCCCGGTCACGACGACCCGGGTAGCCGAGCAGGTCGCCGCCTTCCACGGCGTCGACATCCGCTGGGTGGCCACCAACGCCGCGGCCGTCACCGAGGCGGTGTCCGCGCCCGGCGTCGTGTTCGGCGGTGACGGGCGCGGCGGCTTCGTCGTGCCGCAGTTCTCCACGACGTACGACGGCATCGCAGCGTTCGTGCAGATCGCCGGGCTCGTGGCACGTACCCAGCTGCAGGTGTCCGAGATCGACGCGCGCATCCCACGCAGCCACGTCAGCCGTCGCGCCGTCCCCACCCCGTGGGCGGCCAAGGGGATGGTGATGCGCGCCGTGGTCGAGGCTGCCGGGACCCGGCCGCTCGACACGACGGACGGCGTCCGCGTGCTCGAGGACGACGGCGGGTGGGCGCTGGTGCTGCCCGACCCGGCCGAGCCGGTCACGCACGTGTGGGCGGAGGCGGCCGACGACGTCGCCTCGGCGGCGCTGCTGGAGCACTGGTCCGGGGTCGTCTCCCGCACCGGCTGAGGCGCTGGGCGGACCCTCGGTGGCTGTTCTGCGACGATGGCCCGGATGCCGACGCCTGCCCCGCACCGCACCGACGAGCCGCCCAGCCGGGCCGACTCGATGCTGCTGCTGCGCGATCTCGTCGAGGGGTCCCTGGACGACGGCTACGCCCGGGCGGCAGCGCGCCGCGAGGCCGGCGAGCCGGCCGGCCGCGGCTCGGTGTGGGTGCTGGCCGTCGGACTGCTCGCCGTCGGGCTGCTCCTCGCCACCGCGTTCGCGCAGACCCGGGACCGGGCCGGCTCGGTCGCCCAGGCCCGCGACGCGCTGGTGGCCGAGGTGCAGCAGCGCGCCGACGACAACGAGGCCGCCCAGCGTCGGCTGGACCGGCAGCGCGCGTCCGTCCAGCGTGCGCAGCGCCAGGCGCTCACGCTGACCGGGGAGGGTGCGCGGCTCGCCGCCCGGCTCGACGAGCTGGAGGCCGCCACCGGCGCGGTGGCCGTCAATGGCCCCGGGATGGTCGTCCGGCTGGACGACGCGAGCGACAGCGGCGGCCTCGCCGACGGGGCCGACGTCGACCCGCGCACGAAGACCGCCGACCAGGGCCGGGTCACCGACCGGGACCTGCAGACCGTCGTCAACGAGATCTGGGCGGCAGGAGCCGAGGCGGTCGCGGTCAACGGCCAGCGGCTCACGGCGCTGAGCGCGATCCGATCCGCCGGTGAGGCGGTGCTCGTCGACTTCCGTCCGCTCGCCCCGCCGTACGTCGTCGAGGCGTTGGGCGACCCGGACCGGCTCCGCGCGACCTTCGTGGGAGGCTTCGGCGGCAGCTACCTCCAGGTCCTGAAGGGCTACGGCATCACCTCCACGGTCGCCGACGACGGCTCGCTCGACCTGGCGGCCTCGGTCGGCGTGGCGCTGCGGTACGCCGTCCCGCCGGCCGTGCCGGGGGCAGCCGGCGGCTCGGACCAGAGCAAGGACGGATCAGTGTCGAGGGGGAAGAACTAGTGATTGCCGCCCTCGGGCTGGTGCTGGGCATCGTCGCCGGGCTCTTCCTGGAGCCGACGGTCCCGACCTGGGTACAGCCCTACCTCCCCATCGCGGTGGTCGCCGCCCTGGACGCGGTGTTCGGCGGCGTCCGCGCGCTGCTCGACGGCATCTTCGACGACAGGGTCTTCGTCGTGTCCTTCGTGTCGAACGTGACCGTCGCGGCGCTCATCGTCTACCTGGGCGACCAGCTCGGCGTCGGGACACAGCTGTCCACCGGAGTGGTCGTCGTGCTCGGCATCCGGATCTTCGCCAACTCCGCCGCCATCCGACGCCAGCTGTTCAAGGCGTGATGATGGCGCGCGGCGGGCGGCACGAGCCGGGCGACCACCTGCCCGCCGAGGGCTCCGGCCGCGAGCCGGCGCCGGAGCCGGGTACAGGGGGCGCGGCCACGGCCCGCAGCTCGGTGCAGCGCAACGCGTGGACCCGGCTCGCGTCGGCGTTCCGGCCGCGGGTCAAGCGCGGCCACCTGCTGCCGGCGCTGCTCTGCGCGGTGCTGGGGTTCGCTGTCGTCGTGCAGGTGCGCTCGACCCAGGACACCGGGCTGGACGGATTGCGCCAGACCGACCTCGTGCGCATCCTCGACGACGTCACCGAGCGGGCCGACCGCCTGCGCCAGGAGGCACGCGACCTCGAGGACACCCGGGCCGCGGTGACCGCCGGCAGCGGCGGCTCCCTCGCGGCCCTGCAGGCGGCGCAGGACCGGGCCCGGGTCCTGGGCGTCCTCGCCGGCACCCTCCCGGCGACCGGTCCGGGGGTCGAGATCACCATCAGCGACCCGAGGGGCGACGTCGGCTCCGAGGTGCTGCTCGACACCCTGCAGGAGCTGCGCGACGCCGGCGCCGAGGCGGTCGAGCTGTCGACGCTGGACGGCGCGGCCGTGCGGGTGGTCGCCAGCACCTCGTTCGTCGACCCGGCGGACACCGGGGTCGACGGGCCGGGTGTCGTCGTCGACGGCACGTTGCTCGGCTCGCCGTACCGCTTCCTGGTGATCGGGGAGCCCCGCACCCTGGAAGCCGCGCTGGGCATCCCCGGGGGGGTCCTGGACGTGCTGCGGCAGAAGGACGCGCAGGGCGTGGTGACCCAGCGGGACCAGGTGGACATCACGTCCTTGCGGGCCGCTCCGTCGCCTCGTTACGCTCGGCCGGCCGCGAACGACGACAACGACAAGTGAGCGAGGGCCTGTGATCCCCGAGGACCTGCGGTACACGACCGACCACGAGTGGGTCCGCACCGAGGGTGACACCCTGCGGGTCGGGGTCACCGACTACGCGCAGGACGCTCTCGGCGACATCGTCTTCGTGACCCTCCCCGAGTCCGGCAGCCAGGTGAAGGCCGGCGACACCTGCGGCGAGGTCGAGTCGACCAAGAGCGTCTCCGACCTCTACGCGCCGGTGAGCGGCACGGTCGTCGAGCGCAACGAGGCCCTCGACACCTCACCGGAGCTGGTCAACAGCGACCCCTACGGCGACGGCTGGATGCTCACCATCCGGCCGGACGACGCGGCCGCGGCCGACGCCCTGCTCGACGCCGCGGCGTACCAGGGCACCCTCGGCTCCTGACCTGCCGGCCCGCCCGGGCAGGGGAGCAGCGGCGACGCGCCGAGCCGGTTGACCCAGAAACACAGCGGGCCGTAGGTTCCCCACCACCACCATCCCCTCGACCTGGGGTGGAGGTCGATGGTTCGCCCGGAACGCGCCGTCCCCAGGTCGTAGCCTGTCCGGCAGCACCCCGCCCGTCCGTCCTGTCCGGCGGCCACCACCGTGGCCGGCGGCTACCCACCCGCCCTCGTGGCGAGGGAGGCAGCCTCGATGCCGTTCTGCACCCAGTGCGGTCACAGCAACACCGACGACGCACGCTTCTGCGGCAGCTGCGGGGCCGCGCTCAAGCCGGCGACCGCCGCCTCGCCGTCGCCCGGTGAGACGTCGACCATCACGATCAACGCCGGCTTCGAGCCGGGTGAGGCAGAGAAGGAGCGCTCCGAGGCGCTCTCGACGGCCGACCAGGCCGCGGTCGACGCCTTGCCGCCCGCGTCCGCGCTGCTCGTCGTCCGTCGTGGTCCCAACAGCGGCAGCCGGTTCCTGCTGGACTCGGACACCACCACGGCCGGCCGGCATCCGTCGTCGGACATCTTCCTCGACGACGTCACCGTCTCCCGGCGGCACGCGGAGTTCGTCCGCGGCGACACCGGCTTCCACGTGCGCGACGTGGGTTCGCTCAACGGCACCTACGTCAACCGCGAACGCATCGACGACACCACCCTCGCCGGGGGCGACGAGGTCCAGGTCGGCAAGTACCGCCTGGTCTTCTATCCCTCAGCCCAGCAGGGATGAGCCTGCGTCGATGAGCGCTGTTCCCTCCCGGTCGCTCATGAGCATCGGGGAGGTGCTGACGCAGCTGCGCACCGACTTCCCCGACGTCACCATCTCCAAGATCCGGTTCCTCGAGTCCGAAGGTCTCGTCGAGCCGGCGCGGACCCCGTCCGGTTACCGCAAGTTCAGCCATGCGGATGTCGCCCGACTGCACTACGTGCTGGCCACCCAGCGCGACCACTACCTGCCGCTGCGGGTCATCAAGGAGCACCTCGGCGCGCTCGACCGTGGCCTCGAGCCACCGGCGATCCCGGGAGGTCGCCCGCAGGCGCCGAGCACGGCCGGCCGGCCGGACTGGGCACCCGGGCCGCGGGCGATGGGCGAGACCACCGAGCTGCGGTTGTCCCGGGACGAGCTCCAGGTGTCGGCGCGGATCGACGCCGACCTGCTGGCCGAGATCGAGGGCTACGGGCTGGTCGCTGCGATCCGCGGGCGCAGCGGTGACGAGTTCTTCGACGCCGACGCCCTGGTCATCGCGACCGCCGTCGCGGAGATGGCTGACTTCGGTCTCGAGCCGCGGCACCTGCGGTCGTTCCGCACCGCCGCCGAGCGCGAGGTCGACCTCGTCGGGCAGGTCGTCGGCCCGCTGCTGCGGCAGCGGAGCCCGCAGGCCAGGGCCCGCGCCGAGGAGGTCGCCCGCGAGATGGGGGCCCTGTCGGTGCGGCTGCACACCGCACTGGTGCGCGCCCGGTTGCGCGACGTCACGGGTCGCTAGCGATCCGACCGCCTATCACCCCGGCCGCGCCGATGCGCGCGGGTAGTGTGGGTGAGGTGAACGAGCTGGACGTCGTTGGGGTGCGGGTCGAGATGCCGTCGAACCAGCCGATCGTCCTGCTCAAGGAATCCGGCGGCGAGCGCTACCTGCCGATCTGGATCGGCGCGGGGGAGGCGACCGCGATCGCGTTCGCCCAGCAGGGGGTCGTGCCGCCGCGGCCGCTGACCCACGACCTGATCCGCGACCTGCTCGAGGCTGCCGGCCAGGAGCTCACCCAGGTGCGCATCACCTCGCTGCGTGACGGCGTCTTCTACGCCGAGATGGTCTTCGCCTCCGGCCTCGAGGTGAGCGCCCGTCCGTCCGACGCCATCGCTGTGGCCCTGCGCACGTCGACCCCGATCTTCGGCGCCGAGGAGGTGCTCGCCGAGGCGGGCATCAGCATCCCCGACGAGCAGGAGGACGAGGTGGAGAAGTTCCGCGAGTTCCTCGACCAGATTTCGCCGGAGGACTTCGAGGGCCCCGCGCCCCCGTGAGCCCCGCCGCGCCCCGCTGCGAACGAGCATTCTCCGGACGGGGACGGTGCGAGGGTTGCCGCGTCGAACCTGCATGAACCTCGAGGTGAGGGTGAGACTTTTCGCCGCTGCGGGCGCGCCGTCGTTGACCGGCGGCCAGGGCGGCCGTACCGTCGCAGGAAGAAACGCCCCTGGTGTAGTTCCACCGATGGAACTCCCACCCGGACCGACCCGCAGTGGGGAGCCGGTTCTTTCCCGCGGGGGCGCGAGACGGAGGTCGGCGTGAGCGACAGCGGCTCCACCAGCACCGGTGCCGACGGGCCAGACCCGGTCGCGCGCACGCGTGCCCGGGCCCAGGCCGGCCAGCAGGGCCTGCTCTTCACCGACGACCTGCCGATGCTGCCCGAGGACATGGGCTACCGGGGGCCCACGGCGTGTGCAGCGGCCGGCATCACCTACCGCCAGCTGGACTACTGGGCCAGGACCGGCCTGGTCGAGCCCGGCATCCGGGGTGCGGCGGGGTCCGGCAGCCAGCGGCTCTACGGCTTCCGCGACATCCTCGTGCTCAAGGTGGTCAAGCGACTGCTCGACACCGGGGTCTCGCTGCAGAACATCCGCACCGCGGTCGCCCACCTGCGGGAGCGCGGCGTCGACGACCTCGCGCAGATCACCCTCATGAGCGACGGCGCCAGCGTTTACGAGTGCACCTCCGCCGACGAGGTCGTCGACCTGGTGCAGGGTGGTCAGGGAGTCTTCGGCATCGCCGTCGGCCGGGTCTGGCGTGAGGTCGAGGGCTCGCTCGCCGAGATGCCGGGGGAGCGGGCGCACGACGGCGAGACGCCGCGCGAGGGCACCGACGAGCTGTCGGCCCGGCGGGCCGCCCGCCAGACCGGGTAGCACCGCGCCACCGCATCGACTCGAGGGGACCGGCGGCCTGCCGGTCCCCTGGTCGCATCTCGGGACGGGCCCGGCCCGC